>NZ_JAUTYU010000070.1:0-204 GCF_052112105.1 Pseudomonas sp. BP11-1-1 | reverse complement strand
CGTCGCTGGGCAGCTTGTCTGCAGCATCGAGCACGACCAACGCCAGTGGCCAGGCCACGGTGACGCTGAAAGGGACGGTGGCCGGTTCGGCGACGGTGACGGCTTCGGCCGTGGCTGGATCTGCAACGGCAACGGTGACCCTGACGCCCGACAGCGCCACGGCAGCGGTAACGGCATTGGTGGCGACACCCACCAGCGTCGTAG
>NZ_JAUTYU010000069.1:0-249 GCF_052112105.1 Pseudomonas sp. BP11-1-1 | reverse complement strand
CGGTCAATGTCACCGTGGTGGTGTCATCGACATCGCTAACGATGGTGCTGACCGGAACGGTGTTAGGAGCAATGGCTTCCAAGTTACCGCCCGATGCCGAGGCAATCGATTCGGTGACGGTGGTTGGACCTTGGTACACGTCGTTGCCGACAGGCACATCGAGCGCACCCGAGCTTGCGCCCGCAGCGATGGTGATGGTCTTGCCGCTGTCCAACGTAACGGTCACAGGACCGTTCTGCGCGGTGACGG
>NZ_JAUTYU010000068.1:0-255 GCF_052112105.1 Pseudomonas sp. BP11-1-1 | reverse complement strand
CGATGCGGCCCGGGCGGATGTAGCGCATGTAGACGCCCATGAACATCGCGATCGGGATGGTCGCCATGACCGTGAAAATGCCCCACGGGCTCTCGGCCAGGGCCTTGACCACGATCAGCGCCAGCACTGCGAGGATGATGATCATGATCAGGAAGCAGCCGAACAGCGCGATGGTGCCGGGAATGCGGCCCATTTCCTCGCGCACCATGTCGCCCAGGGAGCGCCCGTTGCGCCGGGTGGAGAGGAACAGGACCA
>NZ_JAUTYU010000067.1:0-255 GCF_052112105.1 Pseudomonas sp. BP11-1-1 | reverse complement strand
TGTGGCCAGGTCGCCGGGCACGTCGGAAATCGCATAGGTGTAGACCGTCGCCGGCCAGCAGGCTTTGCCCAGGCGTCCGCCCTTGATCGCCGAGAGGTGCTTGCGCACGCAATTCATCTCGCCGATGATCGCGCCGGATTTGAGCAAGGCTTTGTTGATCGATTGTTTGTCGGCCAGGGTAATGCCGGCCGCCGGCAAGGCCAGCAACGCCGAGCCCCCGCCGGACAGCAGGAAAATCACCCGGTCGTCTTCATT
>NZ_JAUTYU010000066.1:0-255 GCF_052112105.1 Pseudomonas sp. BP11-1-1 | reverse complement strand
TCTTGCCCAGAGGCGTTACGGTCAGCGCGGCGGCGAGCATGGCGCCGACGATCACGATGGCCGAAATGGCGTTGGTCACCGCCATCAACGGCGTGTGCAGTGCGGGTGTTACGTTCCAGACCACGTGATAACCGACATAAATCGCCAGCACGAAGATGATCAGGTTGTAGATACCGGGGGAGATAAGCTCTTCCATTGTCTGAATCCCTGCTTAGGCGTTTTTGCGGATGACTTGGCCGTCGCGGCACATCAAGC
>NZ_JAUTYU010000065.1:0-255 GCF_052112105.1 Pseudomonas sp. BP11-1-1 | reverse complement strand
CCGAACGTGGCATCACCGCTTTCGCCCTTGAGGCTGCGCCACGTACCTCCCGCGCCCAGAGCCTGGATGTGCTGTCGTCTCAAGCGAACATTGCCGGCTACAAGGCCGTGCTGCTGGCCGCGCATTACTATCCGCGCTTCATGCCAATGCTGATGACCGCTGCGGGCACCGTGAAAGCGGCGCGCGTGCTGATTCTTGGCGCGGGCGTGGCGGGTTTGCAGGCGATTGCCACAGCCAAGCGCCTGGGTGCAGTGA
>NZ_JAUTYU010000064.1:0-255 GCF_052112105.1 Pseudomonas sp. BP11-1-1 | reverse complement strand
GCCAGCAGCACGGCCTTGTAGCCGGCAATGTTCGCTTGAGACGACAGCACATCCAGGCTCTGGGCGCGGGAGGTACGTGGCGCAGCCTCAAGGGCGAAAGCGGTGATGCCACGTTCGGCCAGCTTGGAGATGGTTTCGTTGTTGAACGGATTGAGCATGCCCACCAGCACGGTGCCGCTCTTGATCAGCGTCAGCTCGCTGTCGCTCGGGGCAACCACCTTGAGGATCAGTTCGGCGCCGAATGCATCACTGGCG
>NZ_JAUTYU010000063.1:0-255 GCF_052112105.1 Pseudomonas sp. BP11-1-1 | reverse complement strand
GCTCGAAGGCGGCACTGTCGCCACCGACCATGATGCTCAGCGTCGCGGCCTTGGCACCGACTTCACCGCCGGACACCGGGGCGTCGAGGTACTGGGCGCCTTTTTCGTTGATTTTCGCCGCGAAGGTCTTGGTGGCGGTCGGCGAGATCGAACTCATGTCGATCACCACTTTGCCCTTGCCCACGCCAGCTGCGACACCGTCGGCGCGGAACAGCACGTCTTCGACCTGCGGAGTGTCCGGGACCATGACGATGA
>NZ_JAUTYU010000062.1:0-255 GCF_052112105.1 Pseudomonas sp. BP11-1-1 | reverse complement strand
TTCCAGAGCGTTCCGCTAAAATCAAAGAAGCTTAAGGGCTAGTCCCCGTTCGCTCGCCACTACTAAGGGAATCTCGGTTGATTTCTTTTCCTCAGGGTACTTAGATGTTTCAGTTCCCCTGGTTCGCCTCTTGCACCTATGTATTCAGTACAAGATAACCATCTTATGATGGCTGGGTTCCCCCATTCAGACATCTCCGGATCAAAGTCTGTTTGCCGACTCCCCGAAGCTTTTCGCAGGCTACCACGTCTTTCA
>NZ_JAUTYU010000061.1:0-262 GCF_052112105.1 Pseudomonas sp. BP11-1-1 | reverse complement strand
GTGTGGGAGCGAGCTTGCTCGCGAAAGCGGTGGGTCAGTTTGCACATGTTTTGAATGTGCCGACGCCTTCGCGAGCAAGCTCGCTCCCACATTGGCTTTGTGTTTGAGCCTGGAAATGGTGGACGCCGCAAATCCGTGTGGGAGCGAGCTTGCTCGCGAAAGCGGTGGGTCAGTTTGCACATGTTTTGAATGTGCCGACGCCTTCGCGAGCAAGCTCGCTCCCACATTGGCTTTGTGTTTGAGCCTGGAAATGGTGGACGCC
>NZ_JAUTYU010000060.1:0-269 GCF_052112105.1 Pseudomonas sp. BP11-1-1 | reverse complement strand
TGCCAACGGCAACACCCTGGGCGCCGGCGTTGCGGTGACCTGGTCGACGTCGCTGGGCAGCTTGTCTGCAGCATCGAGCACGACCAACGCCAGTGGCCAGGCCACGGTGACGCTGAAAGGGACGGTGTCCGGTTCGGCGACAGTGACGGCTTCGGCCGTGGCTGGATCTGCAACTGCAGCAGTGACCCTGACGCCGAACAGTGCGACGGCCGACGTGACCTCGCTGGTAGCGACTCCGACCAGCATTGTGGCCAACGGCACGACGACCA
>NZ_JAUTYU010000059.1:0-288 GCF_052112105.1 Pseudomonas sp. BP11-1-1 | reverse complement strand
GCCACACCGGCAGCACCGCCGCGACAAAACCGTAGCCGATCAGCATCCAGGTGATCTGGATCCCGGTGAAGGTGAAGGCCTTGGCCCAGACCGGGTCGGCGGCGATTTGCCCGCCCAGCCAGATCGAGCCCAGCAGCAACAGCACGCCGATGACCGAGATCTCACCGATGCGGCCCGGGCGGATGTAGCGCATGTAGACGCCCATGAACATCGCGATCGGGATGGTCGCCATGACCGTGAAAATGCCCCACGGGCTCTCGGCCAGGGCCTTGACCACGATCAGCGCCA
>NZ_JAUTYU010000058.1:0-290 GCF_052112105.1 Pseudomonas sp. BP11-1-1 | reverse complement strand
CTCTCACATGGGGAAACCCCACACTACCATCGGCGATGCATCGTTTCACTGCTGAGTTCG
Organism: Pseudomonas sp. BP11-1-1; assembly: GCF_052112105.1. Lineage (NCBI taxonomy): Bacteria > Pseudomonadati > Pseudomonadota > Gammaproteobacteria > Pseudomonadales > Pseudomonadaceae > Pseudomonas > Pseudomonas sp. BP11-1-1. The sequence continues at coordinate 230 of NZ_JAUTYU010000058.1, read as the reverse complement.
GGATGGGATCAGGTGGTTCCAATGCTCTATGGTCGTCAAGAAATTCGGGTACTGAGTCGTGGCCTCAAAGCCTCGCTTCAGCAAATTGGGTATGTGACAGCTGTCGGTGCTTGGTGAATTTCGAACTTTCGGTTCATCTCGTCTTCACACACCGCAATCTGGCCTCTTTCGAGTCTACAGATTGCTTGGGTGTTATATGGTCAAGCCTCACGGGCAATTAGTACAGGTTA
>NZ_JAUTYU010000057.1:0-293 GCF_052112105.1 Pseudomonas sp. BP11-1-1 | reverse complement strand
GAAAATCAACGAAAAAGGCGCCCAGTACCTCGACGCCCCGGTGTCCGGCGGTGAAGTCGGTGCCAAGGCCGCGACGCTGAGCATCATGGTCGGTGGCGACAGTGCCGCCTTCGAGCGCGCCTTGCCGTTGTTCCAGGCCATGGGCAAGAACATCACCCTGGTCGGTGGCAACGGCGATGGCCAGACCGCGAAAGTCGCGAATCAAATCATCGTTGCCCTGAACATCCAGGCGGTGGCCGAAGCGCTGCTGTTCGCCGCAAAAAATGGCGCTGACCCGGCGAAGGTTCGTGAAG
>NZ_JAUTYU010000056.1:0-303 GCF_052112105.1 Pseudomonas sp. BP11-1-1 | reverse complement strand
CCGAGTGATCCCAGTTGCTGCCACCGATGGCCGCGCACGTGCTGAACACTTGCTGGGCGTTGGCGGTGTTGGGCAGGTTGATGTTCAGTTCCTTGGCGCCTTGCAGGGCCAGGTTCAGGTCCTTCTGGTGCAGGCTGATGCGGAAGCCGGGGTCGAAGGTGCCCTTGATCATGCGTTCGCCGTGGACTTCGAGAATCTTCGACGAAGCGAAACCACCCATCAGTGCTTCACGAACCTTCGCCGGGTCAGCGCCATTTTTTGCGGCGAACAGCAGCGCTTCGGCCACCGCCTGGATGTTCAGGG
>NZ_JAUTYU010000055.1:0-399 GCF_052112105.1 Pseudomonas sp. BP11-1-1 | reverse complement strand
GCGCCAAGGAACTGAACATCAACCTGCCCAACACCGCCAACGCCCAGCAAGTGTTCAGCACGTGCGCGGCCATCGGTGGCAGCAACTGGGATCACTCGGCGTTGATCAAGGGGTTGGAGCACATGGCGAATTTCTCCATTCGCGATAAATAAGCCCTGCCCTTTACCTGTGGGAGCGAGCTTGCTCGCGATAGCAGTAGCCCAGCCAACATCATTGTTGAATGTAAAACCGCTATCGCGAGCAAGCTCGCTCCCACAGGGTCTGCGTCAATTCCAATAATAAAAATCGGGAGCCCGCCATGTCGGTCGATCCGCAACAACTGCTGCGCGAGCTGTTTGCCACAGCCATCGACGCGGCGCATCCGCAGCACGTCCTCGAACAATACCTGCCCAGCGACCG
>NZ_JAUTYU010000054.1:0-416 GCF_052112105.1 Pseudomonas sp. BP11-1-1 | reverse complement strand
CCACCAGGTTACTGGTCGCCGTGCCGTTGGCTACGATGCTGGCCGGGGTCGCGGTCAGGTCCATGACCTTGGCGGTGGAGCCGTCCGGAGTCAGCTCAACATCAGCCGACGAAGCACCGGCCGAGGCTTGGGCTTTCACGATCGCAGTGCCGGCAACGGTGCCTTTGAGGGTCACGCTGGCTTTGCCATTGGCATCGGTGCTGCTCGATGCGGTCGACAGGATGCCGGTGCTGGTCGACCAGGTCACCGTTGCATTGGCCACCGGGTTGCCATTGGCATCTTCAACCGAGGCCACCAGGTTACTGGTCGCCGTGCCGTTGGCTACGATGCTGGCCGGGGTCGCGGTCAGGTCCACGACCTTGGCGGTCGCACTGTTCGCACTGAATTCGACCTTTGCGGTTTCCTCCCCTGCCGAG
>NZ_JAUTYU010000053.1:0-425 GCF_052112105.1 Pseudomonas sp. BP11-1-1 | reverse complement strand
TGTCATCACCACCGCGTTGATTCCAGGCCGCAAGGCACCGACGCTGCTAAGTGCTGAAACCGTCGCGCAGATGAAACCCGGCTCTGTGGTCATCGACCTCGCAGCGGCCCAGGGTGGCAACTGCCCGTTGACCGTGGCTGATCAAGTGGTTGTCGAGAACGGCGTCACCATCGTTGGCCCGACCAACCTGGCAGGCGAAGTCGCGGCCGATGCTTCGGCGCTGTACGCCCGTAACCTGCTGGACTTCCTGAAGCTGGTCTTCACCAAGGAAGGTCAGTTCGACGTGAACCTGGAAGACGACATCGTCGCCGCGTGCTTGATGTGCCGCGACGGCCAAGTCATCCGCAAAAACGCCTAAGCAGGGATTCAGACAATGGAAGAGCTTATCTCCCCCGGTATCTACAACCTGATCATCTTCGTGCTGG
>NZ_JAUTYU010000052.1:0-451 GCF_052112105.1 Pseudomonas sp. BP11-1-1 | reverse complement strand
TGACGCCAAACAGCGCTACTGCTGACGTAACCTCGCTGGTAGCGACTCCGACCAGCATCGTGGCCAACGGCACGGCGACCAGTACTCTGGTGGCCACGGTCAAGGATGCCAACGGCAACACCCTGGGTGCCGGCGTTACGGTGACCTGGTCGACATCGTTGGGCAGCTTGTCTGCAGCATCGAGCACGACCAATGCCAGTGGCCAGGCCTCGGTGACGCTGAAAGGCACGGTGGCCGGTTCGGCGACGGTGACGGCTTCGGCGGTGGCCGGATCTGCAACGGCAGCGGTGACCCTGACGCCGAACAGTGCAACGGCTGATGTGGCCTCGCTGGTAGCGACTCCGACCAGCATCGTGGCCAACGGCACGGCGACCAGTACTCTGGTGGCCACGGTCAAGGATGCCAACGGCAACACCCTGGGCGCCGGCGTTGCGGTGACCTGGTCGACGTC
>NZ_JAUTYU010000051.1:0-461 GCF_052112105.1 Pseudomonas sp. BP11-1-1 | reverse complement strand
CGCCGATCAGCAGGCCGACAATGACGTAGCCGATGCCGGCGGTGGCTAGCTCGGCACCGAGCTTATAGATGAGGCCCACAGTGGTGAGCACCGCCAGCGCCATGCCGAGCATGCCGAACAGGTTGCCACGGCGGGAGGTGGTGGGGTGCGACAGGCCCTTGAGGGCCTGGATGAAGCAGATCGACGCGATCAGGTAGAGCGTCGTTACCAGGTTCATGCTCATTACTTGGGCGCCTCTTCTTTTACGGCTTTCGGGGCTTTTTTCTTGAACATCTCAAGCATGCGGCGCGTTACCAGGAAGCCACCAAACACGTTCACTGCGGCCAAGGCCACTGCGAGGGTGCCCATGGTCTTGCCCAGAGGCGTTACGGTCAGCGCGGCGGCGAGCATGGCGCCGACGATCACGATGGCCGAAATGGCGTTGGTCACCGCCATCAACGGCGTGTGCAGTGCGGGTGTTA
>NZ_JAUTYU010000050.1:0-471 GCF_052112105.1 Pseudomonas sp. BP11-1-1 | reverse complement strand
CCAGTGTGACCCTCAAGGGCACCGTTGCCGGCACCGCGGCCGTGAAAGCCCAGGCCTCGGCCGGTGCTTCGTCGGTCAACGTGGCGCTGACTCCGGACGGCTCCACCGCTAAGGTCGTGGACCTGACCGCGACCCCGGCCACCATCGTAGCCAACGGCACGGCGACCAGTAACCTGGTGGCCACGGTTGAAGATGCCAACGGAAACCCGGTGGCCAATGCAGCGGTGAGCTGGTCGACCAGCACCGGCACCCTGTCGGCCGCATCGAGCAGCACCGATGCCAATGGCAAAGCCAGTGTGACCCTCAAGGGCACCGTTGCCGGCACTGCGACCGTGAAAGCCCAGGCCTCGGCCGGTGCTTCGTCGGCTGATGTTGAGCTGACTCCGGACGGCTCCACCGCCAAGGTCATGGACCTGACCGCGACCCCGGCCAGCATCGTAGCCAACGGCACGGCGACCAGTAACCTGGTGG
>NZ_JAUTYU010000049.1:0-570 GCF_052112105.1 Pseudomonas sp. BP11-1-1 | reverse complement strand
AACCCCAAGCAATCTGGTTATACTGTGAAGACGACATTCGCCGAAAATTCGAATTTCTCAACTAAGAGAACTCACAAATTTTACCTTAGCCTGATCCGTTACCAGTGAAAGTAACGTTCAGTCTATCCTTCTATCACATACCCAAATTTTTAAAGAACGAACTAGTCAAAGACTAGAAATCAACATTCACCATCGAACCGATGGAATGCTCATTTCTAAGCTTTATACAATCGAAGCAGTAGTGGTGGAGCCAAGCGGGATCGAACCGCTGACCTCCTGCGTGCAAGGCAGGCGCTCTCCCAGCTGAGCTATGGCCCCGTATTTCTACAGGCGTTTCCCACACAAAATTGGTGGGTCTGGGCAGATTCGAACTGCCGACCTCACCCTTATCAGGGGTGCGCTCTAACCAACTGAGCTACAGACCCAATTTCGGGCTGCTTCTTTCGTCTTCTTCAATGAATCAAGCAATTCGTGTGGGAGCTCATGAAGCAGCTGCGGTCGTCGATTAAGGAGGTGATCCAGCCGCAGGTTCCCCTACGGCTACCTTGTTACGACTTCACCCCAGTCATG
>NZ_JAUTYU010000048.1:0-571 GCF_052112105.1 Pseudomonas sp. BP11-1-1 | reverse complement strand
ACGATCACTTACACCGCCACTCTGACCGGTGCTGACGGAAAACCCGTCACCGCGCAGAACGGTCCTGTGACCGTTACGTTGGACAGCGGCAAGACCATCACCATCGCTGCGGGCGCAAGCTCGGGTGCGCTCGATGTGCCTGTCGGCAACGACGTGTACCAAGGTCCAACGACTGTCACCGAATCGATCAAAGATGCATCCGGCGGTAATCTCGAAGCCATTGCTCCAAACACTGCTCCAGTTAGCACCATCGTCAGCGACGTCAACGACACCACCACGGTGACATTGACCGCCACACCGACCGTGAACGAAAACGGCACCATCACCTACACCGCCACCCTGACCGGCACCGACGGCAAACCCGTCACTGCGCAGAACGGTCCAGTGACTGTGACTTTGGAAAGCGGCAAGACCATCACCATCGCTGCCGGTGCAAGTTCGGGCGCGCTCGATGTGCCTGTCGGCAACGACGTGTACCAAGGCCCAACCACTGTGACCGAGTCGATTGCCTCGGCATCGGGCGGCAACCTCGAAGCCATCGCGCCGAACACCGCGCCTGTCAGCACCATCG
>NZ_JAUTYU010000047.1:0-600 GCF_052112105.1 Pseudomonas sp. BP11-1-1 | reverse complement strand
CGGCGATGCCGACCTTGAGCGCGTAGAACAGGATGCTGAAGACCACGAACAGGAACAACACCGTCAGCGTTGCGTTGGTGTAGGCGTTGAACACCACGTGCTGCATCTGCTCGATGCTCTTGGCCGGGGCCAGGATCTGGCCGGCGGCCAGGGCATCGTTGTATTTGCGCGCCAGGGCCAGGAAGCCGATCGCCGGGTTGGCGTCGAACAGCTTGATCAGGCCCGCGGTGGTGGTGCAGATCAGCAGCCAGCTCGCCGGCAGCAGCGTGACCCAGACGTAGCGCTGGCGCTTCATCTTGATCAGCACCACGGTGGCGAGCATCAGCGCGATACCGGCCAGCATCTGGTTGGAGATACCGAACAGCGGCCACAAGGTGTTGATGCCGCCCAGCGGGTCGATCACGCCCTGGTACAGCAAGTAGCCCCACAGCGCGACGCAGCCGGCGGTGGCGATCAGGTTGGCGGTCCAGGACTCGGTGCGCTTGAGCGAAGGCACGAACGAGCCGAGCAGGTCCTGGAGCATGAAGCGCCCGGCACGGGTGCCGGCGTCCACCGCGGTGAGGATGAACAGCGCTTCGAACAGGATCGCGAAGTGGTACC
>NZ_JAUTYU010000046.1:0-694 GCF_052112105.1 Pseudomonas sp. BP11-1-1 | reverse complement strand
CTGCAAGTCCACAACAACGACGATCCAGTGATCATCAACGGCCTCGACACGGAAGGCGGCGAGCTGACGCTGCAGGAGAAAAACCTCAGCGACGGCAGCAGCCCGGACGCTCCGGCACTGACCCAAAGCGGCACCTTCACCGTGACCGCGCTGGACGGCGTGCAGACCCTCAGCGTCGGCGGCATCACCGTGGTCAGCGGTGGCGTGGCCGCCGGCTTCCCGCAATCGATCACCACCGCGCTGGGCAACACTTTGACCGTGACCGGCTTCAACGCCGCCACCGGCGTGGTCAGCTACAGCTACACCTTGCTCGACAACGAAGCCCACCCGAACGCGAACGGCGCCAACAGCCTGGGCGAGCAATTCACCGTGGTGGTCACCGACGATAACGGCACCACCGCCACGGGCAATCTGGACGTGAACATCGTCGATGATCTGCCCAAGGCCGTGGACGACAGCAACGCCGGCACCGCCTCGGAAAGCAACCTGACCCTGACCGGCAGCGTGCTGACCAACGACACCCAAGGCGCCGATCACGTGGCGTCCGGCCCGATCACCCCCGGCACGTTCACCGGTACCTACGGCACGCTGGTGCTCAACGCCGACGGTTCCTACACCTACACGCTCAATACCTCCGACGCCGATTTCAAAGGCCTGCACGGCGGCGGCAACGGCACCGAAACCTTCGCCTACA
>NZ_JAUTYU010000045.1:0-703 GCF_052112105.1 Pseudomonas sp. BP11-1-1 | reverse complement strand
CATCGGCGAGATGAATTGCGTGCGCAAGCACCTCTCGGCGATCAAGGGCGGACGCCTGGGCAAAGCCTGCTGGCCGGCGACGGTCTACACCTATGCGATTTCCGACGTGCCCGGCGACCTGGCCACAGTCATCGCGTCCGGCCCCACCGTGGCCGACCCCAGCACCTCAGCCGAGGCCCTGGCGATTCTCAAGCGCTATGACATTGAGATCCCGGCCACGGTGCGCACCTGGCTGCAAAGCCCGGAATCGGAAACCATCAAGCCCGGCGACCCGAGCCTGGCCCGCAGTCATTTCCAACTGATCGCCCGCCCCCAGCAATCCCTGGAAGCCGCAGCCGTGAAAGCACGCCAGGCCGGTTTCAGCCCGTTGATCCTCGGTGACCTGGAAGGCGAATCCCGGGAAGTGGCGAAGGTCCACGCCGGCATCGCCCGGCAAATCGCCCTGCATGGCCAACCCTTGGCGGCGCCGTGCGTGATCCTGTCTGGCGGCGAAACCACTGTCACCGTGCGCGGCAATGGCCGTGGCGGACGCAACGCCGAATTCCTGCTGAGCCTGACCGACAGCCTCAAGGGCCATCCCGGCATCCACGCGCTGGCCGGCGACACCGATGGCATCGACGGTTCCGAGGACAACGCCGGAGCAATCATGACCCCGGACAGCTATCGCCGCGCCGCCGAGCTGGGCCTGTGCGCCAGCGACGAG
>NZ_JAUTYU010000044.1:0-726 GCF_052112105.1 Pseudomonas sp. BP11-1-1 | reverse complement strand
GGATGCTGATCGGCTACGGTTTTGTCGCGGCGGTGCTGCCGGTGTGGCTGATCCTCGCGCCACGGGACTACCTGTCGACCTTCCTGAAGATCGGCACCATCGTCGCCCTGGCGATCGGCATCCTGGTGACCATGCCCGAGCTGAAAATGCCGGCGCTGACCCAGTTCACCGACGGCACCGGGCCGGTGTGGAAGGGCGGTCTGTTCCCGTTCCTGTTCATCACCATCGCCTGCGGCGCGGTCTCGGGCTTCCACGCGCTGATCTCCTCGGGCACCACGCCCAAGCTGCTGGATAACGAAACCAACGCCCGCTACATCGGTTACGGCGGCATGCTGATGGAATCCTTCGTGGCCATCATGGCGATGGTGGCTGCCTCGGTGATCGAACCGGGCGTGTACTTCGCCATGAACAGCCCGGCGGCGATCGTCGGCGGTGACGTGGTGGCCGTGGCCCAGACCGTCAGCAGTTGGGGTTTCGCAATCACCCCCGACGCGCTGCAAGCGGTGGCCAAGGACATCGGCGAAACCACCGTGCTGGCCCGTGCCGGCGGTGCGCCGACCCTGGCGGTCGGGATCGCGCAGATCCTGCACTCGGTGCTGCCGGGTGAAAACACCATGGCGTTCTGGTACCACTTCGCGATCCTGTTCGAAGCGCTGTTCATCCTCACCGCGGTGGACGCCGGCACCCGTGCCGGGCGCTTCATGCTCCAGGACCTGCTCGGCTCGT
>NZ_JAUTYU010000043.1:0-896 GCF_052112105.1 Pseudomonas sp. BP11-1-1 | reverse complement strand
CATGACTGGGGTGAAGTCGTAACAAGGTAGCCGTAGGGGAACCTGCGGCTGGATCACCTCCTTAATCGACGACCGCAGCTGCTTCATGAGCTCCCACACGAATTGCTTGATTCATTGAAGAAGACGATAGAAGCAGCTTTAAGCTCCAAGCTGATAGCTCACAGCTAACAGTTACAAGCTCGAAATTGGGTCTGTAGCTCAGTTGGTTAGAGCGCACCCCTGATAAGGGTGAGGTCGGCAGTTCGAATCTGCCCAGACCCACCAATTTTGTAATGGGGCCATAGCTCAGCTGGGAGAGCGCCTGCCTTGCACGCAGGAGGTCAGCGGTTCGATCCCGCTTGGCTCCACCATAAACTGCTTCTGAAAGCTTAGAAATGAGCATTCCATCAAGGTGATGGTGAATGTTGATTTCTAGTCTTTTGATTAGATCGTTCTTTAAAAATTTGGGTATGTGATAGAAAGATAGACTGAACGTTACTTTCACTGGTAACGGATCAGGCTAAGGTAAAATTTGTGAGTTCTCTTAATTGAGAAATTCGAATTTTCGGCGAATGTCGTCTTCACAGTATAACCAGATTGCTTGGGGTTATATGGTCAAGTGAAGAAGCGCATACGGTGGATGCCTTGGCAGTCAGAGGCGATGAAAGACGTGGTAGCCTGCGAAAAGCTTCGGGGAGTCGGCAAACAGACTTTGATCCGGAGATGTCTGAATGGGGGAACCCAGCCATCATAAGATGGTTATCTTGTACTGAATACATAGGTGCAAGAAGCGAACCAGGGGAACTGAAACATCTAAGTACCCTGAGGAAAAGAAATCAACCGAGATTCCCTTAGTAGTGGCGAGCGAACGGGGACTAGCCCTTAAGCTTCTTTGATTTTAGCGGAACGCTCTGGAA
>NZ_JAUTYU010000042.1:0-907 GCF_052112105.1 Pseudomonas sp. BP11-1-1 | reverse complement strand
CCAACCACCGTCACCGAATCGATTGCCTCGGCATCGGGCGGTAACTTGGAAGCCATTGCTCCTAACACCGTTCCGGTCAGCACCATCGTTAGCGATGTCGATGACACCACCACGGTGACATTGACCGCCACGCCGACCGTGAACGAAAACGGCACCATCACCTACACCGCCACGCTGACCGGCGCCGACGGCAAACCTGTCACTGCTCAGAACGGTCCGGTGACCGTCACCCTGGACAGCGGCAAGACCATCACCATCGCTGCCGGTGCAAGCTCAGGTGCGCTCGATGTGCCTGTCGGCAACGACGTGTACCAGGGCCCAACGACTGTCACCGAGTCGATCAAAGATGCATCCGGCGGTAATCTCGAAGCCATCGCGCCAAACACCGCTCCAGTCAGCACCGTCGTCAGCGATGTCGACGACACCACCACGGTGACATTGACCGCTACGCCGACCGTGAATGAAAACGGCACGATCACTTACACCGCCACCCTGACCGGTGCTGACGGAAAACCCGTCACCGCGCAGAACGGTCCTGTGACCGTGACCCTGGACAGCGGCAAAACCATCACCATCGCTGCGGGTGCAAGCTCGGGCGAGCTCAATGTGCCTGTCGGCAACGACGTGTACCAAGGCCCAACGACCGTCACCGAATCGATTAAAGATGCATCGGGGGGTAATCTCGAAGCCATCGCACCGAACACCGCGCCTGTGAGCACCGTGGTTAGCGACGTCAACGACACCACCACGGTGACGCTGACCGCTACGCCAACCGTGAATGAAAACGGCACGATCACTTACACCGCCACTCTGACCGGTGCTGACGGAAAACCCGTCACCGCGCAGAACGGTCCTGTGACCGTTACGTTGGACAGCGGCAAGACCATCACCATCGCTGCGGGCGCAA
>NZ_JAUTYU010000041.1:0-1211 GCF_052112105.1 Pseudomonas sp. BP11-1-1 | reverse complement strand
ATGATGGTCTTGGCCTTGAAGGCTTCGAGGATCGGCATGCCGGCAATCGGCGACTTCGGATCGTTCTTCGCCGCCGGGTTGACCACGTCGTTGGCGCCCAGGACGAGTACCACGTCGGCCTGGCCGAACTCGGAGTTGATGTCTTCCATCTCGAACACCTGGTCGTAAGGCACTTCGGCCTCGGCCAGCAGGACGTTCATGTGCCCGGGCATGCGACCGGCCACCGGGTGGATCGCGTATTTCACGGTCACGCCGTGGTGGGTCAGCTTCTCGGTCAACTCTTTCAACGCGTGCTGCGCCCGCGCTACCGCCAGCCCGTAGCCCGGCACGATGATCACCGTGTCGGCGTTGGTCAGCAGGAAGGTCGCATCGTCAGCCGAACCGGATTTCACCGGGCGGGCTTCCTTCGAGCCTGCCGGGCCAGCCGCATCGGCGGTGTTGCCGAAGCCACCGAGCAACACGTTGAAGAACGAGCGGTTCATCGCCTTGCACATGATGTACGAGAGGATCGCGCCGCTCGAACCCACCAACGAACCGGCAATGATCAGCATCGAGTTGTTCAGCGAGAAGCCGATACCCGCCGCGGCCCAGCCGGAGTAGCTGTTGAGCATCGACACCACCACCGGCATGTCCGCACCGCCGATCGGGATGATGATCAGCACACCCAGGACAAACGCCAGGGCCAGCATCAAGGCGAACGCGCCGAGGTTGCCGGTGAACATGAAGGTCAGGCCCAGGCCCAGCGTTGCCAGGCCCAGGATCAGGTTGAGCTTGTGTTGGCCGCCAAACTGTACCGGTGCGCCCTGGAACAGGCGGAACTTGTATTTGCCCGAGAGCTTGCCAAAGGCGATCACCGAACCGGAGAAGGTAATTGCACCAATGGCGGCGCCGAGGAACAGCTCCAGGCGGTTGCCGGCCGGAATCGAGTCGCCGAGTTGTTTGACGATGCCCAGGGATTGCGGCTCGACAACAGCAGCGATAGCAATGAAGACGGCAGCCAGGCCGATCATGCTGTGCATGAAGGCGACCAGCTCCGGCATCTTGGTCATCTCTACGCGCTTGGCCATGATCGAGCCGGCGGTGCCGCCGATCAGCAGGCCGACAATGACGTAGCCGATGCCGGCGGTGGCTAGCTCGGCACCGAGCTTATAGATGAGGCCCACAGTGGTGAGCACCGCCAGCGCCATGCCGAGCATGCCGAACAGGTTGCC
>NZ_JAUTYU010000040.1:0-1224 GCF_052112105.1 Pseudomonas sp. BP11-1-1 | reverse complement strand
TGGTGGCGGCTCTGAAACCGGTCATCAACTCAGTGAAAGGCCAGCCCAGCAATGCCGAAATCCCCAACGGTGGCAACACCGTCGAAACCTCGGTGATCCTCAGCGGCACGGCCACTGCGGGCATGAGCGTGGAGATCTTCGAGGGCACGGTCTCCAAGGGTACCTTCGTTGCAACCGGCGGCACCTGGACCACCACGGCCATCGTCGTGGCGCTCGGTTCGCACAGCTTCACCGCCAAGGGCGTCTATGGCGACAATCCGACTTCAACCTCCCGCGACCTCAGAGTGATACATCGCTTGGTAGTAGATACCAGCACTGTTCAGCTCAATGGATTTTTCCTCTACACCGGTGCCACGCGAAACGGCACTCCGATGCCGGCGGGTACCACCGTTGTTCGCAGCCCCACACAGGGTAACAGTCCCTATACGTACGCCTCATCGAACAATGCAGTCGCTAGCGTAGATAGCAGAGGCACCGTTCTTGGTAGCAGGAATGGACAAGCGACCATCACGATAACCGACGCCTATGGGCAGGTAGCGTCATATCTGGTTATACGATCGAATGCGTGGACCATGAGGTCGATAGGGACCCTTCAAGGGGGGAGTGCGCAAAGCTGGGCAAACGCCCAGGGTGCGCAAAATTCATTTAATCTGGCCCCATACCCGGACGGAGGCACCATGCAAGCGCTCAGAACGTACTACTATGTGCCTGTGGGCTTGAATTACAACAATTGGACCGGCCACTATGATAGCGGCAACACCCTGTGGCCATGTTTCGCCAATATCTACCAAGGCACATCATCTACCGGGACGATTCAAGAGTATCTCGGAGCCTACTGTCGGGTGCCGTATAACCAAGGCACATTGTTGTTTTCAGAGCCATCAGAGCCATCAGAGCCATCAGGCTTTCCTGAATGACGGGGGCGGACATTGAGTCGCGTAACAAACGGATGTCGGCGAACCTCTGATTTCAACTTTTTCTAGGGGGAAAAGGGGGAAAAAGGGAACGCATTTATTTTCGAAGTTGCGTCCCGTGGGCCCCGTTTGAGTCCTGATTGCTTTGGCTTGCCGTAGGTGAGGGAAATTATTCCCTCGCCGCAGGTCAAGGCACAAAGCACCTACCATTGGTCGGCTAGCCCGTTCAACCTGTCATCTCTGACAGTAGCCAGTCTTCCCTTCACGGCGCCCAATAAACTCCACCATCAACCCCGACAGGATTACCTGC
>NZ_JAUTYU010000039.1:0-1417 GCF_052112105.1 Pseudomonas sp. BP11-1-1 | reverse complement strand
GCCTCGGCCGGTGCTTCGTCGGCTGATGTTGAGCTGACTCCGGACGGCTCCACCGCCAAGGTCATGGACCTGACCGCGACCCCGGCCAGCATCGTAGCCAACGGCACGGCGACCAGTAACCTGGTGGCCACGGTTGAAGATGCCAACGGTAACCCGGTGGCCAACGCCCCTGTGACCTGGTCGACCAACATCGGCACCCTGTCGGCCGCATCGAGCAGCACCGATGCCAATGGCAAAGCCAGTGTGACCCTCAAGGGCACCGTTGCCGGCACCGCGGCCGTGAAAGCCCAGGCCTCGGCCGGTGCTTCGTCGGTCAACGTGGCGCTGACTCCGGACGGCTCCACCGCTAAGGTCGTGGACCTGACGGCGACCCCGGCCACCATCGTGGCCAATGGCGCGGCGAGCAGTACCCTGGTGGCCACGGTCAAGGATGCCAATGGCAACACCCTGGGCGCCGGCGTTGCGGTGACCTGGTCGACATCGTTGGGCAGCTTGTCTGCAGCATCGAGCACGACCAATGCCAGTGGCCAGGCCTCGGTGACGCTGAAAGGCACGGTGGCCGGTTCGGCGACGGTGACAGCTTCGGCGGTGGCTGGATCTGCAACGGCAGCGGTGATCCTGACGTCGGACGGCTCCACCGCCAAGGTGGTGGACCTGACTGCGACCCCAACCACTATCGTGGCCAACGGTACGGCGACCAGTACTCTGGTGGCCACAGTTGAAGATGCCAACGGCAATCCGGTGGCCAACACCCCGGTGACTTGGTCGACCAGCACCGGCACCCTGTCGGCCGTGTCGAGCAGCACCGATGCCAACGGCAAGGCTAGCGTGACGCTCAAGGGTACCGCCGCCGGCACGGCGACCGTGAAAGCCCAGGCCTCGGCCGGTGCTTCGTCGGTCAACGTGGCGCTGACGCCGGACGTCTCCACCGCCAAGGTGGTGGACCTGACTGCGACCCCGGCCACAATCGTGGCCAACGGCACGGCGACCAGCTCCCTGGTGGCCACGGTTGAAGACGCGAACGGCAATCCGGTGGCCAACGCCCCAGTGACCTGGTCGACCAGCATCGGCACCCTGTCCGCCGCATCGAGCAGCACCGATGCCAATGGCAAGGCGAGCGCCGTACTGACGTCCTCAACAATTGCTGGGACTGCAACCGTAACTGCCAATAGCCTGGCGGGATCCGCAACAGCGGCTGTGGCTATGACGCCAAACAGCGCTACTGCTGACGTAACCTCGCTGGTAGCGACTCCGACCAGCATCGTGGCCAACGGCACGGCGACCAGTACTCTGGTGGCCACGGTCAAGGATGCCAACGGCAACACCCTGGGCGCCGGCGTTGCGGTGACCTGGTCGACGTCGCTGGGCAGCTTGTCTGCAGCATCGAGCACGACCAACGCCAGTGGCCAGGCCACGG
>NZ_JAUTYU010000037.1:0-2793 GCF_052112105.1 Pseudomonas sp. BP11-1-1 | reverse complement strand
TTTCGAACTTTCGGTTCATCTCGTCTTCACACACCGCAATCTGGCCTCTTTCGAGTCTACAGATTGCTTGGGTGTTATATGGTCAAGCCTCACGGGCAATTAGTACAGGTTAGCTCAACGCCTCACAGCGCTTACACACCCTGCCTATCAACGTCGTAGTCTTCGACGGCCCTTCAGGGGACTCAAGGTCCCAGTGAGATCTCATCTTGAGGCAAGTTTCCCGCTTAGATGCTTTCAGCGGTTATCTTTTCCGAACATAGCTACCCGGCAATGCCACTGGCGTGACAACCGGAACACCAGAGGTTCGTCCACTCCGGTCCTCTCGTACTAGGAGCAGCCCCTCTCAAATCTCAAACGTCCACGGCAGATAGGGACCGAACTGTCTCACGACGTTCTAAACCCAGCTCGCGTACCACTTTAAATGGCGAACAGCCATACCCTTGGGACCGGCTTCAGCCCCAGGATGTGATGAGCCGACATCGAGGTGCCAAACACCGCCGTCGATATGAACTCTTGGGCGGTATCAGCCTGTTATCCCCGGAGTACCTTTTATCCGTTGAGCGATGGCCCTTCCATACAGAACCACCGGATCACTAAGACCTACTTTCGTACCTGCTCGACGTGTCTGTCTCGCAGTCAAGCGCGCTTTTGCCTTTATACTCTACGACCGATTTCCGACCGGTCTGAGCGCACCTTCGTACTCCTCCGTTACTCTTTAGGAGGAGACCGCCCCAGTCAAACTACCCACCATACACTGTCCTCGATCCGGATAACGGACCTGAGTTAGAACCTCAAAGTTGCCAGGGTGGTATTTCAAGGATGGCTCCACGCAGACTGGCGTCCACGCTTCAAAGCCTCCCACCTATCCTACACAAGCAAATTCAAAGTCCAGTGCAAAGCTATAGTAAAGGTTCACGGGGTCTTTCCGTCTAGCCGCGGATACACTGCATCTTCACAGCGATTTCAATTTCACTGAGTCTCGGGTGGAGACAGCGCCGCCATCGTTACGCCATTCGTGCAGGTCGGAACTTACCCGACAAGGAATTTCGCTACCTTAGGACCGTTATAGTTACGGCCGCCGTTTACCGGGGCTTCGATCAAGAGCTTCGCGTTAGCTAACCCCATCAATTAACCTTCCGGCACCGGGCAGGCGTCACACCCTATACGTCCACTTTCGTGTTTGCAGAGTGCTGTGTTTTTAATAAACAGTCGCAGCGGCCTGGTATCTTCGACCGGCGTGGGCTTACGCAGCAAGTGCTTCACCCTCACCGGCGCACCTTCTCCCGAAGTTACGGTGCCATTTTGCCTAGTTCCTTCACCCGAGTTCTCTCAAGCGCCTTGGTATTCTCTACCCAACCACCTGTGTCGGTTTGGGGTACGGTTCCTGGTTACCTGAAGCTTAGAAGCTTTTCTTGGAAGCATGGCATCAACCACTTCGTCACCCAAAGGGTAACTCGTCATCAGCTCTCGGCCTTGAAACCCCGGATTTACCTAAGATTTCAGCCTACCACCTTAAACTTGGACAACCAACGCCAAGCTGGCCTAGCCTTCTCCGTCCCTCCATCGCAATAACCAGAAGTACAGGAATATTAACCTGTTTTCCATCGACTACGCTTTTCAGCCTCGCCTTAGGGACCGACTAACCCTGCGTCGATTAACGTTGCGCAGGAAACCTTGGTCTTTCGGCGTGGGTGTTTTTCACACCCATTGTCGTTACTCATGTCAGCATTCGCACTTCTGATACCTCCAGCAAGCTTCTCAACTCACCTTCACAGGCTTACAGAACGCTCCTCTACCGCATCACTTACGTGATACCCGTAGCTTCGGTGTATGGTTTGAGCCCCGTTACATCTTCCGCGCAGGCCGACTCGACTAGTGAGCTATTACGCTTTCTTTAAAGGGTGGCTGCTTCTAAGCCAACCTCCTAGCTGTCTAAGCCTTCCCACATCGTTTCCCACTTAACCATAACTTTGGGACCTTAGCTGACGGTCTGGGTTGTTTCCCTTTTCACGACGGACGTTAGCACCCGCCGTGTGTCTCCCATGCTCGGCACTTGTAGGTATTCGGAGTTTGCATCGGTTTGGTAAGTCGGGATGACCCCCTAGCCGAAACAGTGCTCTACCCCCTACAGTGATACATGAGGCGCTACCTAAATAGCTTTCGAGGAGAACCAGCTATCTCCGAGCTTGATTAGCCTTTCACTCCGATCCACAGGTCATCCGCTAACTTTTCAACGGTAGTCGGTTCGGTCCTCCAGTCAGTGTTACCTAACCTTCAACCTGCCCATGGATAGATCGCCCGGTTTCGGGTCTATTCCCAGCGACTAGACGCCCTATTAAGACTCGCTTTCGCTACGCCTCCCCTATTCGGTTAAGCTCGCCACTGAAAATAAGTCGCTGACCCATTATACAAAAGGTACGCAGTCACCCAACAAAGTGGGCTCCCACTGCTTGTACGCATACGGTTTCAGGATCTATTTCACTCCCCTCTCCGGGGTTCTTTTCGCCTTTCCCTCACGGTACTAGTTCACTATCGGTCAGTCAGTAGTATTTAGCCTTGGAGGATGGTCCCCCCATATTCAGACAAAGTTTCTCGTGCTCCGTCCTACTCGATTTCACTTCTAAGATCCTTTCGCGTACAGGGCTATCACCCACTATGGCCGCACTTTCCAGAGCGTTCCGCTAAAATCAAAGAAGCTTAAGGGCTAGTCCCCGTTCGCTCGCCACTACTAAGGGAATCTCGGTTGATTTCTTTTCCTCAGGGTACTTAGATGTTTCAGTTCCCCTGGTTCGC
>NZ_JAUTYU010000036.1:0-3012 GCF_052112105.1 Pseudomonas sp. BP11-1-1 | reverse complement strand
GGGGACGGAGGGAGGGCTGGAACGGCGCATGGCAGGTAATCCTGTCGGGGTTGATGGTGGAGTTTATTGGGCGCCGTGAAGGGAAGACTGGCTACTGTCAGAGATGACAGGTTGAACGGGCTAGCCGACCAATGGTAGGTGCTTTGTGCCTTGACCTGTAATTTCTGACAGTAGCCAAGTCCTCCTTCCAAGAGATCAAATGATCTCCATCGACCCGAATCCTAACGCAGTTGACTCGAAGCGCGGGGCAAGGGCATTTCAGCCCCCGCACCCAAGCCACTGGCCTGGCAAGGACATGACTATGAACGCCTTCAGACCCTTTCTGCTCCCGCCCCTCGAACTTGGAAACCTCACATCGACCTTGCGTCCGCTGTTTCCGGTGGGCATGGTCAGCCCGGTCGTAGGAGGCGATGGTGGTATCAATCAGAAAATGCTCGAGCACCACCCTTTGGGCCTGATGTGCATAATCGATCCCTATGGAGATATGCACGAAGGCGACAAAATCGAGGTGTACTGGGAAGCCACCCAGGTCGCGGAGTGGCACGTTCTAGCCGAGGAGGTCAATGAACCTAAAGGCCTGTTCCTGTCGGTTGCCCCCATTATCCCTGACTGGGCCGAACGGGTGTTCTATCGCCTGAGCCGCGTCGGCTCGAACGTTTCCGACGACTCAACCGCCCGACGCTTGCGAGTCAAGATCGACCTGCCGGGCGGGACCGACCGTGAACCGAACAACCCTGAAGGGCACTCGGAACTGAAAAAACCCGTGCTGCCGCCGGACCTCGACCTCGTTGATGCGGAATGGGCTGCCCAGGGCGTGCCATTGCAGATCGAGTGGTATCCGAATCGCAGCGCTCGCGACACGATTCAACTGAAATGGGGCAGTATCTTTGTCCGTCGAGAAATAACCGAGACCGAAGCCATCGGCACCGATCCCGTGACTCTGCTGATTGATCAGGACACGATTCTAGGCGGGGGCGACAGTGATGCCCTACTGGTGCATTACGAAGTCTTCGACGAAGTCCAGAACTTCTCCAGCCGATATTCGCGAATAATCCGCGTCCCGGTTGAGGCGGGCGCCTCGCGCCTGGATCCGCCGATCATCAAGGAGACCGACAGCCAGGGCGATATCGACCTGGACCTTCTGGAGAAAGAGGATGTAACGATACAGATCTTCGTCTCGAGCCGCGACTTCGCACTGAATGACACGCTGACGATGACCTGGACCGGGACGCCTTATTCGGGCAGTCCCTTGGTCAATACACAACAAATGAAGATCGACAATCTACCCAGTATCGTCGAGTTCAAGATTCCCAACGCGGAGATCCGCGCCATAGCCCTAGGTTCCGGCGATGTCTGGTACAAGCTGGACAAGGCCAATGGCGACCCACCTCTGTCGTCCAAGCATGCCTTTGCCAGTGTCATCGGTGACCCTGTTTTGTTGCCCGCGCCAATGATCGTCGAGCTGATCGGCGATACCTTGGAACCCCACCACGCGTGGGCTACCGTGCAGATACCAGCGTACCCGGGCATGGACATTGGCGATCTGATCGATATGGTCTGGCTAGGTACCACGGCTAGTGGCGGCTTTTACATTCATGAAGACGGGCATCTCGTAACGGCAGGCGAGGTCGGTCGAGTCATCGATATACCGGTAGACGGCGAACATATCGTTGCGCTGAACAACGGTAGTCTTGATCTGTTTTATCGAGTTTCCCGGGACGATGTGATGCTTTACGGCGTGAAGGAGTCCGATCACCTGCTGGTCAAGGTCCAGGCCATACGGGCCAACTTACCCAAACCCAAGGTGCTCGAAGCCCCCGACGATGTCCTGGATTACGAATTGGTCACCGGCCCCGTAACCTTGCACGTCAGCTACCTGGGCACTGAGCCCGGCGATATATTGACCTACTATTGGCTCGGCAACCCGGGGGAAGGAACCTCCAGTGACTGGGTGCCTATCACCACCCTGAGCGCAGGCAACCCGGTGGACTTCAGGATCAGTCGGAAGCTGGTCGAAGCCAATATCAACAGTATCGTCAATATTCGGTACTCGCTTAAGCACAAGGCCAGCGACCAGTACAGTTATTCCGAAACGCTGGAGTTGCTGGTCGGTGTAATGGAGCCTCCATTCATTACATCGGTCAAGGACAGCAAAGACAATGAAATTGAGGACGATGGTATCACCGTAGAAACCTCGGTCATCCTCACCGGCACCGCGACCGCCAACCTCAGCGTCGAGATATTCGACAAAGCCGCCTCCAAGGGGACCTTCAGTGCCACCGACGGTATCTGGACCACTGGCGCCATTAGCGTGGCAACCGGTGACCACAGTTTTACTGCCAAGGCCAAATATGGAAGAGAAGAGGAATCGCCCGCTCGCGCCTTTACCGTGACGGTCGCCTTGACCCCGACCATCACTTTGGTCAAAGACAGCAAGGGAAATGAAATCCCCCACGGTACCGATACCGTCGAAACCTCGGTGATCCTCAGCGGCACAGCCACTGCGGGCATGAGCGTGGAGATCTTCGAGGGCACGGTCTCCAAGGGTACCTTCGTTGCAACCGGCGGCACCTGGACCACCACGGCCATCGCCGTGGCGGCGGGGGGGCGCAGCTTTACCGCCAAGGCCAAGTACGGTGCCGAACCGGTGTCGGATGCGCGTACCTTTACCGTGGTGGCGGCTCTGAAACCGGTCATCAACTCAGTGAAAGGCCAGCCCAGCAATGCCGAAATCCCCAACGGTGGCAACACCGTCGAAACCTCGGTGATCCTCAGCGGCACGGCCACTGCGGGCATGAGTGTGGAGATCTTCGAGGGCACGGTCTCCAAGGGTACCTTCGTTGCAACCGGCGGCACCTGGACCACCACGGCCATCGCCGTAGCGACGGGGGGGCGCAGCTTTACCGCCAAGGCCAAGTACGGTGCCGAACCGGTGTCGGATGCGCGTACCTTTACCGTGGTGGCGGCTCTGAAACCGGTCATCAACTCAGTGAAAGGCCAGCCCAGCAATGC
>NZ_JAUTYU010000035.1:0-4392 GCF_052112105.1 Pseudomonas sp. BP11-1-1 | reverse complement strand
TGCCAATGGTTGCACCCACCGCCTCATAGGCACTGTCGATAACGCTGGCCTTGATACCGGCGCCGCTTTGGACGGTGACTTTATGGCCTTGGCCGATCAATTTCTTGATGGTTTCCGGGGTAGCAGCAACCCGTGTTTCACCCGGTTGGGTTTCGAGGGGAACACCAATGTGCACGTCAAATCTCCTGCGTGATCTTATTGAGTAAACCCAGGCACTTCGGATGGCGCGGCTGGGGCGGCCGATCAGCACGATCCCGCCAAACCAGGCGGGGCGCGGCATTTTGCAGGCGAAAATTCAGCCCTTCAAGGGATTATGACGGGTGACGGAAAATTAACTACAAGTCACCCTGTGACCGAATGTCGCAATTATCGGGCTTAACCCCTTGCAGGCCGTGCTTTCCAAGGATTCCGGTTCAATTTTGCAATTTTTCCCATCGGCCAGATGAATAAGCCCTGATGCGCTGTGCGATATGGCTCAAAGCCATGTATTTCCACGCTTTGGAGCCTACTGCACGCTCCCTGTAACAGATTGACTGAATGCGACATAAACTTATATCTGTAGCGTTCTCTGTTAGTTTACTACCTAAATTCGATTTAAAATTCTCATTATTAATCAATGAGATAGTTGTTTGCCTGTTTCACGAGCCAATCACGAAAAGCTCGAAGAGAGGCGGATTCGACCTTTCGCTCCGGAATCATCAGGTAGTAGGCCTTGATGCTCGACAGCCCATTACGATTGGCCACGACCAGCCGTTTTTCGGCCAACTCCCGCTGAATCAGGAAGGGTGGAATCAGCGCAATGCCCATGTCGTGCATGGCTGCCTGGGCGAGCATGGAGAATAGTTCATAACGCGGACCTGTCAGGTCTCGCGCAATGTTCAGGTTCTGGGCGTTGAACCATTGGCGCCACGCATACGGGCGCGTGGTCTGCTGGAGCAGGGGCAGTTCGGCAACGGCCTCGGGTGTCAGATTTTTCCTCCCGGCCAGTAAGGTGGGGCTGCATACCGGCATCGGATTTTCCCCCATCAGCTTGTGGGACTCGGTGCCGGACCAGTCCGCATCGCCAAAATAGATAGCGGCGTCAAACTCCGTGTCGGCAAATAAAAAGGGTCGCGTGCGGTTGGTCAGGTTGACGGTGACTTCCGGGTGCTGCTGTTGGAAGTCCTTGAGGCGTGGCAGCAACCATTGGGTACCAAACGTTGGCACAACGGCCAATTCGATGACGTTCGCACCGGTGTGGCCCATGACCGAAAGCGTGTCGCGCTCGACGGCGTCCAGTTGCGTGGCAACGCGACGGCTATAGGAGAGACCTGCTTCGGTCAGCTTGACGCCGCGGCGCGACCGCCTGAAAAGCTCCACATTGAGAAAGTCTTCCAGGCTAGCGATCTGTCGGCAGATAGCGCCTTGGGTAAGGGATAGTTCTTGCGCTGCCTTAGTGAAGCTTTCATGGCGCGCGGCAGATTCGAAACTGACCAAGGCGACGGTGCTGGGGATTTTACGACGCATGTACGTAAGCCTCACTCAATAGGCGAATAAACGCGGTTTTTGGCGTTTACGGAGTGAGAAATTAGCACAACAGAGTGCGTAATCCTCGTTTGCCCTTGTAGGAAACCGCGCCTAGGATTCAATCCACGATTTTCAAATTCATTGGCGAGGACTTTTTCATGGCCGGCAAAGCGAGCTTCAACTGGATCGATCCACTGTTGCTGGATCAACAGCTCACCGAAGAAGAGCGCATGATTCGCGACACTGCCGAGCAGTTCGCCCAGCAGAAGCTCGCGCCGCGCGTATTGGAAGCGTTCCGTCATGAGAAGACCGACCCGGCGATTTTCCGTGAGATGGGGGAGGTAGGCCTTCTGGGAGCAACCATTCCCGAGCAATACGGCGGCAGTGGGCTGAACTATGTGAGCTACGGTCTGATCGCTCGCGAAGTGGAGCGCGTCGATTCCGGCTATCGCTCGATGATGAGCGTGCAGTCCTCGCTGGTCATGGTGCCGATCAATGAATTCGGGACCGAGGCGCAAAAGCAGAAGTATTTGCCGAAGCTGGCATCGGGTGAATGGATCGGCTGCTTTGGTCTGACCGAGCCAAACCATGGTTCGGACCCAGGTGCGATGATCACTCGTGCACGCAAAGTGGAAGGTGGCTACAGCCTGACGGGCAGCAAAATGTGGATCACCAACAGTCCTATCGCTGATGTATTCGTGGTCTGGGGCAAAGACGACGCTGGTGATATTCGCGGTTTCGTTCTTGAGAAAGGCTGGAAGGGCCTGAGCGCGCCGGCTATTCATGGCAAGGTCGGGCTGCGCGCCTCGATCACCGGCGAAATCGTCATGGACAATGTATTCGTTCCAGAAGAAAACATTTTTCCTGATGTCCGTGGCCTGAAGGGTCCGTTTACCTGCCTGAACTCGGCCCGCTACGGCATCTCTTGGGGCGCTTTGGGAGCCGCTGAGTTCTGCTGGCATACCGCTCGCCAATACACACTGGACCGCCAACAGTTCGGTCGGCCGCTCGCTGCGAATCAGTTGATCCAGAAAAAACTGGCGGATATGCAAACTGAAATCACGCTTGCCTTGCAGGGGTGCCTGCGCCTGGGTCGCATGAAAGATGAAGGCACCGCGGCGGTAGAGATCACTTCGATCATGAAGCGCAACTCCTGTGGCAAGTCGTTGGATATTGCGCGTATGGCGCGGGACATGTTGGGCGGTAATGGTATCTCCGATGAGTTCGGCATTGCTCGTCATCTGGTGAATCTGGAAGTCGTGAACACTTACGAAGGCACGCACGACGTGCATGCGCTGATCCTCGGGCGTGCGCAAACCGGTATCCAGGCGTTCTATTAATAGGAGAACGGTCATGGGCGCGCTTTCGCATCTGCGGGTATTGGATTTATCGAGGGTCCTGGCCGGGCCATGGGCTGGACAGATCCTGGCGGACCTGGGGGCTGACGTCATCAAGGTCGAGCGGCCTGGCAATGGTGACGATACGCGCGCCTGGGGGCCGCCCTTCCTGAAGGATGCCCGAGGCGAGAACACGACCGAAGCCGCTTATTATTTGTCGGCCAATCGCAACAAGCAGTCGGTGACTATTGATTTCACACGTCCAGAGGGTCAGCGGCTGGTGCGAGAGCTGGCAGCCAAGTCCGACATTCTGATCGAGAACTTCAAGGTGGGTGGTCTGGCTGCGTATGGCCTGGACTATGAATCGCTAAAGGTGATCAATCCACAATTGATCTACTGCTCAATCACTGGTTTTGGACAGACCGGGCCCTATGCCAAGCGCGCCGGGTATGACTTCATGATTCAGGGGCTGGGGGGCTTGATGAGCCTGACCGGTCGGCCAGAGGGGGATGAGGGCGCGGGGCCGGTGAAGGTTGGGGTCGCGCTGACGGATATCCTCACGGGTCTGTATTCAACCGCTGCCATTCTCGCGGCTCTGGCTCACCGCGATCATGCCGGCGGCGGACAGCACATCGACATGGCCTTGCTGGATGTTCAAGTGGCTTGTCTGGCTAACCAGGCTATGAATTACCTGACCACGGGAAATGCGCCGAAGCGGTTGGGCAATGCTCACCCGAACATCGTGCCTTACCAGGATTTTCCTACGGCTGATGGTGATTTCATCCTTACCGTGGGTAATGACGGACAGTTCCGAAAGTTCGCTGAGGTTGCCGGTCAACCTCAGTGGGCGTATGACCCGCGCTTTGCTACCAACAAGCTGCGGGTGGCGAATCGAGCGGTGTTGATTCCATTGATTCGCCAGGCGACGGTGTTCAAGACCACTGCCGAGTGGGTAGCTCAGTTGGAGCAGGCGGGCGTGCCGTGTGGGCCAATCAATGACCTTGCCCAGGTGTTTGCCGACCCTCAGGTTCAGGCGCGTGGGTTGGCGATGGAATTGCCACACCTGCTAGCCGGTAAAGTGCCGCAAGTGGCCAGCCCGATCAGGCTGTCCGATACGCCTGTGGAGTATCGCAATGCGCCCCCTTTATTAGGGGAACATACGCTTGAGGTGTTGCAGAGGGTGTTGGGGCTGGATGAAGCTACGGTGACAGCGCTCAGGGAAGCAGGGGTCCTTTGAGTCTTCCCTCTATATAGAAGAGGGATTCAAGGCGCGAAAGTGACGGGTTTGCCAGTGCTGCGCAACTTATTGATAGAAAAGCGAAATAAAGGGTTGACGGCAGATTCCAGGTGTCTATAATTCGCCCCACTTCCGGCGCAGTCGAAACGGAAAACTTCTTGAGTTTCAATGAGTTAAGTAGGTTTCGATAGGTCAGGCGCTTCAGTTCATCGAAGCGTTGAAGGAGTTGATAGAGCGGTGTTGTTTGGCTCTATTGGCGATTCGATCCTCTCGGTCGAAAGCGGTGAAAAAGAGGTGTTGACAGCAGCGAAC
>NZ_JAUTYU010000034.1:0-9546 GCF_052112105.1 Pseudomonas sp. BP11-1-1 | reverse complement strand
TGTTTTGGGCTGGTCTCAAGATTTGTGTACACCACCGTTCCCCTGTGGGAGCGAGCTTGCTCGCGAAAGCGGAGTGTCAGTCAACGATGATTCGGCTGACCTGACGCCATCGCGAGCAAGCCCGCTCTCACAGTTGTTTTTGGGTGGTTTCGAGATTTGCGTGCACACCGATTCCCCTGTGGGAGCGAGCTTGCTTGCGAAAGCGGTGGGTCAGTTAGCGATGATTTGACTGATCCACCGCTTTCACAAGCAGGCTCGCTCCCACAGGATCAGCTTTCTTTTCAGGTATCAAAGGAGATCCAGTTTGTCCTCTCCCATCCCGGTCACGATCCTCAGCGGCTTCCTCGGTGCGGGCAAGACCACATTGCTGCGTCATCTGCTCAAGGCCGAGCACGGCTTGAAAATCGCAGTGATCGAGAATGAATTCAGCGATGCCGGCATCGACACCCAACTGCTGGGTGACGAGCCGGTGCAAGTCATGACGCTGGCCAACGGCTGCGTGTGCTGCACCATTCACACCGACCTGACCAAAGCCCTTTACCTGTTGCTCGAACGGCTGGACAGCGGCGAGATCCACTTCGATCGTTTGGTGATCGAATGCACCGGCCTGGCCGATCCGGCCCCGGTGGCCCAGACATTTTTCATCGACGAAGACCTGCGCGAGCGCTACATCCTCGACGGCATCCTGACCTTGGTGGATGCCGCCCACGCTGATGTCCACCTGACCCAAACCATCGCCCAGGCCCAGGTCGGATTCGCCGATCGGTTGCTCTTGAGCAAGACCGATCTGGTGGACACAGCCCATGTCAACGCGTTGAGTGAGCGGCTGAACCGGATCAATCGGCGGGCGCCTGTCCGCGTGGTCGAACATGGCCGGATCGATCTGGCCGAACTGCTCGATATCCGGGGGTTCAATCTCAACGCTGACCTTGGCGCCGGGTTCAGTCTTCGTCCGGTTGGCAAGGCCACCACGGGCGATCGCATCAGCAGTCTCGTACTGCGCACCGATCAGTCACTGGATATCGATAAACTCAGCGAGTTCATGAACCAGCTGCTGGAAGCGCATGGCAAGCAGTTGCTGCGCTACAAGGGGGTGCTGAACATCGCGGGCGAACCCCGTCGGCTGGTGTTTCAAGGAGTGCTCAAGTTGTACGGTTTCGATTGGGATACCGAATGGGCTCCAGGCGAAGCTCGCGAGAGCGTGATTGTGTTCATCGCCGATGAATTGCCTGAAGAGCAGATCCGTGCCGGTTTCAACGCTGCGCTCCACTGACGGACGCGGGTTCCGGGCCATCCGAAGCGTTCGCTCCGGATGGCCCGGGGACCGGCCCGGTATTCAGGATGGGGGAGGCGTTAGAACGCTCAGGATGAAAGTTATCTTTGCATTCTCTTTTGTTTCGCCCAGATAGGTGTAAGGCGAGCCTCGCGCTATTAATCTACCCACGTATTTATTATTTGGGGTCATCAGCGTGACGGGGGTGTGGGTCATTTTAATATTGTCCCGAGTGAGCGTGTTGTTGTTCTGGTCAATAAGGCTAAACAAGGCGGGGCGCTTGGGGTTCGAATGAGTCACGCCAAAAACGTTAATCCAGACTTTGCTGACGAATTTTTTGTAATGCTCACCTGTGTTTTTAACAGACAGCACGTACCCGGCTTCGGTGTATTGAAAGCGTAGCTTTAGCGCCTTCCGGTCCGGGCCTGGTTGTTTAGGGGCGATGCCAAAAAAGCTCGAATGGTCACGGGTTTGGGGCTTGCCGGTAAAAAAGCCTCCGCTGAATGCGGTCAAGGTGGCGAGTGCCGGCTTGCCGTGCAGTGCCTCAAGCAGGTTTACCCGCTCATTCATGACTCTAAGTTCGGCGTCGAATGAAAGTCTACTTTCCATGTTTTAAAGCGTCCTTTGAAATTTTTTATTCAGTGCGTTAGCGTTATATTTTTTTTATGACTGGAACGGGAAATTTAATTATTACGAAAGTTAATGCTTGGCTGGAGATTGGATAATTTAGACGGTTCTCCCTGGCCCCTTGAAATGATCAATAAAAAAGGCCCACATCTTTCGATGTGGGCCTTTCAGGCAGCCGTGTAGCCGGCGGATCAAGCGCCGTATACAGGCAGCTTCTTGCAGATGGCCTTGACCTTCTCACGCACGGCGTCGATCACCGCCTCGTTGTTCAGGTCCGCCAGGATGTCGCAGATCCAGCCGGCCAGTTCCTTGCACTCGGCTTCCTTGAAGCCACGAGTGGTCACGGCCGGGGTGCCGAAACGCAGGCCCGAGGTGACGAACGGGGAACGTGGATCGTTGGGTACCGAGTTCTTGTTGACGGTGATGAACGCTTTGCCCAGCGCTGCGTCAGCGTCTTTGCCGGAGATTTCCTGCTTGATCAGCGACAGCAGGAACAGGTGGTTCTCGGTGCCGCCGGACACTACGTCGAAGCCGCGCTCGATGAACACGCCGGCCATGGCCTTGGCGTTCTTGACGACTTGCTGCTGGTACGCCTTGAACTCAGGTTGCAGGGCTTCCTTGAAGCAGATCGCCTTGGCGGCGATCACGTGCTCCAGCGGGCCACCCTGGGCGCCCGGGAAGACAGCGGAGTTCAGCTTCTTCTCGATGTCGGCGTTGGCGCGAGCCAGGATCAGGCCGCCACGTGGACCGCGCAGGGTCTTGTGGGTGGTGGTGGTCACCACGTCGGCGAACGGCACCGGGTTCGGGTACACGCCAGCGGCGACGAGGCCGGCAACGTGGGCCATGTCGACGAACAGGTAGGCACCGACCTTGTCGGCGATTTCGCGGAAGCGCGGGAAGTCGAGGACCTGGGAGTAGGCGGAGAAACCGGCCACGATCATTTTCGGCTTGTGCTCGAGGGCCAGGCGCTCGACTTCGTCGTAGTCGATCAGGCCATTGCCGTCGATACCGTACTGGACGGCGTTGTACAGCTTGCCGGAGGAGGAAACGCTGGCGCCGTGGGTCAGGTGACCGCCGTGGGCCAGGCTCATGCCCAGGATGGTGTCGCCGGCCGACAGCAGCGCCAGGTACACGGCGGCGTTGGCTTGGGAACCAGCGTGTGGCTGGACGTTGGCGTAGTCGGCGCCGAACAGCTCCTTGGCGCGGTCAATGGCCAGTTGCTCGACCACATCGACATACTCGCAACCACCGTAGTAGCGCTTGCCTGGGTAGCCTTCGGCGTACTTGTTGGTCAGTACCGAGCCTTGAGCTTCCATCACCGCGGGGCTGGTGTAGTTTTCCGAAGCGATCAGCTCAATGTGCTCTTCCTGGCGCTGAGCTTCTTGCTCCATGGCGGCAAAGAGATCGGCGTCGTACTTGGCAATAGTCAAATCACGGCTGAACATGGCGGTCCTCAAGGATCGGGGCAGAAAAGGGGGGCATTCTACCTCAACCGGTTTTGGAAGGCATATGAAAGGAATTCAGCTTCAAGCTGCAAGCGACGAGCTACAAGCAGAAGCAGATTCGCGTTAGCTTGAAGCTTGCCGCTTGAAGCTCGCAGCTGCCTCAATCAATCATGAACAACGCATCATTGCTGAACTGCGCTTCGAACCGATTCGCCGGCATCGGGCGGCCGAACAGGTAGCCCTGGACCTCGTCGCAGCCGTGCTCGCGCAGGAAGTCCAGTTGCTCGTGGGTTTCGACGCCCTCGGCGATCACCGCGAGGTTGAGGCTGTGGGCCATGGCGATGATTGCCCGGGCGATCTGTGCGTCCTGCTCGCCGGACGGCAGGCCGTCGACGAAGGTGCGGTCGATCTTCAGCACGTCGATGGGGAATTGCTTGAGGTAGTTGAGCGACGAATAACCGGTGCCGAAATCATCGACGGCGATGCTAAGGCCGAGGTTTTTCAGCCCGGCAAGGATCTGCATTGCCTCGCTGACTTCGCGCATCAGGATACTTTCCGTGAGTTCCAGCTCCAGGCAGGCCGGCGGCAGGCCGGTGTTGCGCAGGATAGTGGCGATGCGCGTGCCCAACTGGCCGTCGGAGAACTGCCGGGCGGAAATGTTGACCGAGACTTTCGGCACCCGGACCTTGGCCTGGTGCCAGGTCCTGAGTTGCCGACAGGCTTCGGTGATGACCCAGTCGCCGACGTCCACCACCAGCCCGAGTTCCTCGAGTACGGGAATGAAGTCCCCCGGCGGCACCAGCCCGCGTCGCGGATGGCGCCAGCGCAGCAGGGCCTCGGTACCGGTCAGGCGTTTGCCATCGCCGCTGAACTGCGGTTGGTAATACAGCACGAACTCGTTCTGCTCCAGGGCATGGCGCAGGTCGCTTTCCAATTCCAGGCGCTCCAGGGCGCTGGCGTTCATGTCGGCCTGGTAGAACTGGAAGTTGTTCTTGCCGCGTTCCTTGGCGTGGTACATGGCCGTGTCGGCGTTCTTCATCAACTGGCTCAGTTCGTTGCCGTCCTGGGGACTCAGGGCGATGCCGATACTGGCGGTGACGAAGAATTCCCGGCCTTCCAGCACGAATGGCCGGACTAGGCTGGCGAGGATCTGCTCGGCCACGGTGATGGCCCGGTTCAAGGCCATTTCGCGGCTGGCGCGCGGTTGCAGCAGCAGCGTGAACTCGTCGCCGCCCATGCGCGCCACGGTGTCGTCGTCGGCCACGCAGCCGAGCAGGCGCGTGGCCATTTCCTTGAGCATGCGGTCGCCGGCGGCGTGGCCGAGGGAGTCGTTGATCGGCTTGAAGCGGTCCAGGTCGAGGAACATCAGCACGACCCAGGTCTTCTGCCGCTCCGCCGATTGCAGCGCGGTGTGCAGGCGATCCTGGAACAGCGTGCGGTTGGGCAGGTGGGTCAGGGCGTCATAATAGGCCAGGCGATGAATGCGCTGCTCGCTGGCCTTGCGCTCGCTGATGTCGCTGAAGAAGCACACGTAACTGGCCAGGTCGCCTTCGTCGTCCAGCACCGCCGTGATGCCGACCCAGGCCGGATAATGTTCGCCATTGCGGCGCTTGAGCCAGACTTCGCCTTCCCACGTGCTGTGCTGTTGCAATTGCTTGAGCACATAGCGCAAATGGGCTTCCTGCTGCTCGTCCACGGTCAGCATGTTGGGCAACTGGTCCAGGACCTGCGAGACGGCATAACCGCTGACGCGGCTGAAAGCCTCGTTGGCCTGGACGATATAGCCGGCAGGGTCGGTGATCAGGATCGCCGAGGTCGAATGTTCGAATACGGTGGCGGCCATGCGCAGGTCTTTTTCGGCTCGACGCTGTTGGCTGATGTCGCGGCCGACGCCGAGCACGCCTTCGAACGCGCCATGGTCGTCCCACACCAGCACCAGCCGCAGTTCGATTGGAATCTTGCGCCCATCGGCGCGCAGGCAGTCGAACAAAAACAGTTGGGTCTGCATCTGGTTGCGCAGTTCGGCCAGTTGGTCGGGCTTGTCGAGGGCCTTGCTGACCCGGTCCATCAGGCTGTAGATGCCCGTCAGTTGCTGCGGATTGGCGATGGTCGATTGCCAGCCGTTCTGGAAAATCCAATCGGAGGTGTAGCCCAGCACCGCCTGGACCGACGGGCTGACATAGTTGAGCGAGAGCTTGCTGTCGGTGGAGAAAATCACGTCGCTGATGCTTTCGGCGAGCATCCGGTAGCGTTGCTCGCTGTCGCGCAGGGATTCGCTGGCCTCGATCTGCTCGGTGATGTCTTTTGCCACACCGATGATGCGTGTCACCTGGTCGTAGCGGTCCCGGGCCAGGGCTTGCTCACGAACCTCGAAGCGTCGCCATTTGCCGTTGCGATGGCGGAAGCGCAATTGGCATTGCAACAGTTGCGTATAGCCGCCGCGTCGCTGTTGCTGGCGCAGAAAGTGGTACTGGTCGGCGTCGTCGCTGTGCAGCAGGATTTCCCAGAAGTACTCGCCCATCTGGTGCAACTCGGTGCGGTCGTAGCCGAGCGTCTGCCCCAGGTGGTGGTTGCTGAAGATCATCCGCTGGCTGATGACGTCCTGTACATAAAGATGATCCGGAACGGTGCGTACCACATCGGACCAGAAACCTTCGCGTTCGAGCAGCGAGAGTTCGACCAGCTTGCGGCTGGTGATGTCGTTGATGCTCAGGATGACGGCGTTATAGTCGCGCTGTGTTTCCGGCAAGCGCAGGACCAGCCATAAATGCTGGTCTCGACCATGGGCGTCCTGCAACTTGATTTCCAGTTCCAGCTGCTTGTGCTCGTCGAGCAGTGCTTCGAGCAGTTTCGAACCGATGGGATTGTTGTCCCTCGGGCCGTTGCCGACCAGCAGTTGCCAGGCTTGTTCGCAGGAATCGACATTGAGCAGCTTCAAGGCCATCTGGTTGACTTCGGTGACGTGCACCTGCTGCTGCAACTGTCCGAGGTGCTGCGGGTCCTGCAGCCAGGCGCGCAACTGTTCGCCGTCCTGCAGGCCGGTCCGGGTGAAGAATGCCTTCAGGCCGGACAGGTCGAGCACGCAGAGGGCCACGCCGGTGCCCTCGAAAATGTCCTGGTAGCGACGGCGGCCTTCGTGCAATTGCCGCTGGCGTCGTCGCATGTTCAGCAGGGCGATCACCGGGAGCATCGAGAACGCCAGGCCCAGCAGGCATTTGCCGATGAAGGCCGGGAGCAGTTGTTCAAGCACCTGGCGCCGATCGAACAACCCGCGCAGTTGCCAGTCGCTGCTGCTCAGGGGCACGGTCAGCACGGTGTCGCTCAGGTCTTGGGAGGTCAGTTGGGTCGGGGTGGTCGAGGGCCGGCTTTCGTCGCGGCTGATGATTTGCTGGTTGAGACGGTTCTCCACCAGCCACAACGGTCGCAGGCCCGTGTCGGCCTGTTTGGTCAACGTCGAGAAGAAGCTCGGCGTCAGGCGCAGCGCCCAGTAACCACGACTGCTGCCGCTGGCCTGGTGCAGCAACAGGTGCACCACGGAGCCATCTTCGGCATTGCTGAAGTAGTGCGCCTGGGCACGGCTACGTCGTACCAGCTCGGCCAGGTAGTCGGCGTCCTGGCTGTCGGCATCGCTGTCACTGAGCACCCTGCCCGATGGGCTCAGCAACGCCAGGCTGCGCAATTGGGGCAATGATTGCTGAAGCTTGCGCAGCAGGGCCTGCTGTTCGTCGGCAGTTTGCGGTTGTTCGACGATCGGTAGCAGGTTAAGGGCGATTTGCGCGTTCAAGGCCATGTTCAGGCTGACTTGCGCGGCCAGGTCAGCGGTGTAGTCGATGGTGTATTGACGTTGTTGCTGCTGGGTTTCACGCAACTGATCAAGCAACTGCCAGAAGAGCAGGCCCAGCAATAACAGGACCAGCGAGGCCAGCGCGCCCTTCAATGTTCCGCGCAGGGGCAGGCCGGGCACAGCTGTCGGTGCGCGTGGGGACGGAGGCGGCGTGACATTGGACAAGCTGTAATCCTGCGGTTTGCTGGACTGGCGCGACGGGCACTATAAGCCGGACGCCCGAAGGGCGGCTAGCATGCCTTGACTTGTGGCAAAGTGCCAGCCCTTGGCGGCTGGACCTGGACCGACGGTTGAGGTAGCTTTGCCGGTCAAACAAGAACGTCCCAGCTCCAGCTTCCCAGGCGCCATCCGCCCGCTGGCATTGATAGCATCAAGTGCCGGTGCCGCGCATGGCCTGGCTCGTTCTTTTCACCTGTCACTGACGCTAGGTTCACCATGGCTCAATACGTCTTCACCATGCATCGGCTGAGCAAAGTTGTTCCGCCGAAGCGGGAAATCCTGAAAAACATCTCCTTGTCTTTTTTCCCCGGCGCCAAGATCGGCGTACTGGGTCTCAACGGCTCGGGTAAATCCACCCTGTTGAAGATCATGGCCGGCGTCGATAACGAATTCGACGGCGAAGCCCGTCCGATGCCAGACCTGAACATCGGCTACCTGCCGCAAGAGCCTCAGCTGGATCCGACCAAGACCGTCCGTGAAGTGGTCGAGGAAGCGGTCAGCGTCATCAAGGACGCCCAGGCGCGCCTGGACGAGGTCTATGCCGCCTACGCCGACCCGGATGCCGACTTCGACAAGCTGGCCGCGGAGCAGGCCAAGCTCGAAGCGATCCTGCAGGCCAGCGACGGCCACAACCTGGACCGCCAGCTGGAAGTCGCCGCCGATGCGCTGCGCCTGCCAGCCTGGGACGCGAAGGTCGAACACCTCTCCGGTGGCGAGAAGCGCCGCGTGGCCCTGTGCCGCCTGCTGCTGTCGGCCCCGGACATGCTGCTGCTCGACGAACCGACCAACCACCTGGACGCCGATTCCGTTGCCTGGCTCGAACACTTCCTGCACGACTTCCCGGGCACCGTGGTTGCGATCACGCACGACCGGTACTTCCTGGACAACGTCGCCGGCTGGATCCTGGAACTCGACCGCGGCGCGGGCATTCCATACGAGGGCAACTATTCGGGCTGGCTGGAAGCCAAGTCCGATCGTCTGGCCCAGGAATCCAAGCAGCAATCGGCCCATGAAAAAGCCATGAAGGAAGAACTGGAGTGGGTGCGCAAAGGCGCCAAGGCCCGCCAGTCCAAATCCAAGGCTCGCCTGCAGCGCTTCGAGGAAATGCAGTCCCAGGAATTCCAGAAGCGCAGTGAAACCAACGAGATCTACATCCCGGCCGGTCCGCGCCTGGGTGACAAGGTCATCGAGTTCAAGAACGTCACCAAGGGCTACGGCGATCGCGTGTTGATCGACAACCTGTCGTTCTCCATGCCCAAAGGCGCCATCGTCGGTGTGATCGGTGGTAACGGCGCAGGTAAATCCACGCTGTTCCGCATGCTGATGGGCAAGGAAACCCCGGATTCGGGCAGCATCGAGATCGGTGAAACCGTGCAACTGGCCTGCGTCGACCAGAGCCGTGAGGACCTGGACGGCAGCAAGACCGTGTTCCAGCAGATCTCCGACGGTTCCGACCAGATCCGCATCGGCAACTATGAAATCCCGTCGCGCACTTATGTCGGTCGCTTCAACTTCAAGGGTGGCGACCAGCAGAAGTTCGTCAAGGACCTCTCCGGTGGTGAGCGTGGTCGCTTGCACCTGGCGTTGACGCTGAAGGAGGGCGGCAACGTCCTGCTGCTCGACGAACCGTCCAACGACCTCGACGTCGAAACCCTGCGCTCCCTGGAAGAAGCCTTGCTGGACTTCCCTGGCGCCGCCATTGTGATCTCCCACGATCGGTGGTTCCTTGACCGTGTGGCAACCCACATCCTGGCGTACGAAGACGACTCGCAAGCGGTGTTCTTCGAAGGCAACTACACCGAGTACGAAGCCGATCGCAAGAAGCGCCTCGGCGAAGCCGCTGCCCAGCCGCATCGCGTACGGCACAAGAAACTGGCCTGATTGGGTCGGTTGCATGAACAACGGAGCCTTCGGGGCTCCGTTTTTCATGGAACAGCTTATCGAAGCGAAGACCGTGGCGAGGGAGCTTGCTCCCGCTCGGTTGCGCAGCAACCGCAAAAAAGCGAGGGCGGCTGTGCCACCCAGCGGGAGCAAGCTCCCTCGCCACGAACGCCTCGGGTTTTACTCCAATTCAATCGCCACCACCTCGATCGCCACATCCCCCGCTGGCCGCTTCCACACCACCTCATCCCCCACCT
>NZ_JAUTYU010000033.1:0-22359 GCF_052112105.1 Pseudomonas sp. BP11-1-1 | reverse complement strand
CGCCGATCAGCAGGCCGACAATGACGTAGCCGATGCCGGCGGTGGCTAGCTCGGCACCGAGCTTATAGATGAGGCCCACAGTGGTGAGCACCGCCAGCGCCATGCCGAGCATGCCGAACAGGTTGCCGCGGCGGGAGGTGGTCGGGTGCGAAAGGCCTTTGAGGGCCTGGATGAAGCAGATCGACGCGATCAGGTAGAGCGTCGTTACCAGGTTCATGCTCATTACTTGGGCGCCTCTTCTTTTACGGCTTTCGGGGCTTTTTTCTTGAACATCTCGAGCATGCGGCGCGTTACCAGGAAGCCACCGAACACGTTCACCGCGGCCAGGGCCACGGCGAGGGTGCCCATGGTCTTGCCCAGAGGCGTTACGGTCAGCGCGGCGGCGAGCATGGCGCCGACGATCACGATGGCCGAAATGGCGTTGGTCACCGCCATCAACGGCGTGTGCAGTGCGGGTGTTACGTTCCAGACCACGTGGTAACCGACATAAATCGCCAGCACGAAGATGATCAGGTTGTAGATACCGGGGGAGATAAGCTCTTCCATTGTCTGAATCCCTGCTTAGGCGTTTTTGCGGATGACTTGGCCGTCGCGGCACATCAAGCACGCGGCGACGATGTCATCTTCCAGGTTCACGTCGAACTGACCTTCCTTGGTGAAGACCAGCTTCAGGAAGTCCAGCAGGTTACGGGCGTACAGCGCCGAGGCGTCGGCCGCGACTTCGCCTGCCAGGTTGGTCGGGCCGACGATGGTGACGCCGTTCTCGACAACCACTTGATCAGCCACGGTCAGCGGGCAGTTGCCACCCTGGGCCGCTGCGAGGTCGATGACCACAGAGCCGGGTTTCATCTGCGCGACGGTTTCAGCACTTAGCAGCGTCGGTGCCTTGCGGCCTGGAATCAACGCGGTGGTGATGACAATGTCAGCCTGCTTGGCGCGCTCGTGCACGGCCTGGGCCTGACGTTGCATCCAACTGGCCGGCATGGGCCGGGCGTAGCCACCGACACCGACAGCGCATTCACGCTCTTCGTCAGTCTCGTAAGGCACGTCGACGAATTTGGCGCCGAGGGATTCGATCTGTTCCTTCACCGCAGGACGAACATCCGAAGCCTCGATCACTGCACCCAGGCGCTTGGCTGTGGCAATCGCCTGCAAACCCGCCACGCCCGCGCCAAGAATCAGCACGCGCGCCGCTTTCACGGTGCCCGCAGCGGTCATCAGCATTGGCATGAAGCGCGGATAATAATGCGCGGCCAGCAGCACGGCCTTGTAGCCGGCAATGTTCGCTTGAGACGACAGCACATCCAGGCTCTGGGCGCGGGAGGTACGTGGCGCAGCCTCAAGGGCGAAAGCGGTGATGCCACGTTCGGCCAGCTTGGCGATGGTTTCGTTGTTGAACGGATTGAGCATGCCCACCAGCACGGTGCCGCTCTTGATCAGCGTCAGCTCGCTGTCGCTCGGGGCAACCACCTTGAGGATCAGTTCGGCGCCGAATGCATCACTGGCGCTGCCAATGGTTGCACCCACCGCCTCATAGGCACTGTCGATAACGCTGGCCTTGATACCGGCGCCGCTTTGGACGGTGACTTTATGGCCTTGGCCGATCAATTTCTTGATGGTTTCCGGGGTAGCAGCCACCCGCGTTTCACCGGTCTGGGTTTCGAGGGGAACACCAATGTGCAAGAAAGTTACTCCTTGTTGTTATAAGAATTGGGAAGCCCAACGTGGCTAGTGCTTCAGCGAACGTCCACTTTCGGAGGTAGGGACGCAGGTTCAATCATTCGTACCGAAGCGTGGCTAGGGCCATTTCGGTAAACCTGTGGCTCCAGAGACACAGGCAGACCTGTTGAAACCGATCGCTCTATGGCAATCAAGACACGGAGATCGGCCATCCCCTCTTCTCCATCGTCTATCGGTCTAGAACCGCTGACGATGCACTGGGAGAAATAGGCGATCTGGCCTGCAAAATGGTCGTAGTGCGCAAATTCGATTCGCTTCGAATCTGCAGAGCTCTCAATCTCCATAGCCATCGGCTCTTCGAAGCGGAACCCTGGCTCCATGCTTATCGTTCCCTGGGTGCCTACAACTCGATAGACATCGAGCGGATGCGCAGCAAAACTGCAATAGAACTGCCCCAGACGATTACCTGGGAAGCGTAGCGTCACCGCAATCGAATCGTATATTTCTCTGAAACGCTGGTCATTCTCATCTCTGGAGATAACAGCCAGTACTTCGATTGGCTCGGCAGCAAATACGTGGCGAGCCGCATTGATGCAATAGATACCAATGTCCTGAAGCGGCCCACCCCAATACTCCGCGCGTAAGCGATGATTATCTGGAACGGATTGAAAACTGAAGGTCGCGGAAAAAAAACGAGGGTCGCCAATAGCACCTGAACGAATCGACTTAAGTGCTTCAACAGTGCCGATGTCGTGATGCAAACGGTAACTGGTCATCAATAGAGCGCCGGTCTGCTGCGCAGACCTGATCATGGCCTCGGCATCCGCCAGTGATGTGGCGATCGGCTTTTCCACCATGACATGTTTGCCATGCCTCAACGCACTGATCGCAAACGAGGCGTGCATGGGATTAGGTACGGCAATGTAGACAGCGTCGATAAGATCGCTGCACAGCAGTGCGTCATAATTCTCATACGGTACTACTGTGTCGATACCATATTGTTCCGCGATTTTTCTCGCTTTCTCGGTGTCGCCAGTAACAAGTGCCGTGACAACGGAATTACCGGTTAGCGTTGACGCCGGCAGGAATGCTTTTTGAGAAATCCAACCCAGCCCTACTACTGCATATCTAATCATCTTTACCTCACGATTCCTAACGAAGCTCTGCCGCTAAACTGCGAGAGAAATGGCAGGTGGCATGAAATAACAATATTCCGTCCAAAACCACTTTCACGAATAGAATGAAGGGCACGCCGGTAGAGAAAGATGAATTAATGGTGATACGTTATTATCAGCGATAATCTGTTCGGCTACGGCTGTCGTAATATAACCATCCCAAGCATTTGCGCCGGCATTGGGTTTGCCCGTCTGAATTGTCTTAATCCACGCCTTCGTCTGCTCCTTGTAGGCCTCAAGGAACCTTGGCACCCAATAGGACGGATAAGACAATGCTCTCTGTCCCGCCTTATGAATAACTTTCGAAGGCATGGACGACAAAGAAACAACACCCTGTTCGCCAACGATTTCCGCATGAACGTGATAGCCATACTGGCAGTTCATGTTGACTTCAGTGGTAATGATGACACCACCGTTGGTACACGCTTCAATAACAAGCGGATCGCCTTTTCTTGTCGTGGTGATTCTTATGGTCGAAAGTTCGGTGTTGAGCAGCCAGCGAGTAATATCGATCTCGTGCACAAATGCGTTGGAAATAGACATTGAACCGGTCATCCACTCAGGGGCTACCGGGTTGCGATGAATATTATGGACGATCAGCGGCTCACCAATTTCCCCACTGTCGAAGCTGTGCTTGAGCATCTGATAGGCGGGATCGAACCTGCGCATATAGCCAACTTGCACTAAGCGCCGGCTTTTGGACATCTCCAACTCAACGATAGCCAACGCCTGCTGCGCAGTCATCGCCAACGGTTTCTCGCACAACACTGGCTTGCCCACCTCTAGGCAGGCCATAACCAGTTCTGCATGAGTCGAATCAGGCGAGGCAATTAATACCGCATCAATATTATTTGACCGAATCATTTCCAAGGGATCTGAATAGGTCAGCGAACCGCAAGCTGCAGCATCGGCTTTTTGAGGGTCCGCATCACAGACGCCCGCGAGCTTCGCCCCTGGAGTATCCTCTCGCAGGATCCTCGCGTGCTCGCTTCCCATCACTCCCGCACCCACCAACCCAACTGCAATGCTCATCGTCCATCTCCTAAGAACTTGCTACGTGCGTCGTTGGATGTCACGAGATGGGTGTGAACGCTCGCACCCATCTCGAATGCGGTTTTATGCAGTCGGTTGTTCGATCTCTTCCCAGTTGCCACTTACGCCCGAGTTCAAGATCGCTTCAGCGATGCGTTCAATCTGCAAACCATCGTCGAAGTTAGGCGATGCAGGCGCTTTTTCCGCAATGGCTTTGAGAAAGTTGTACCACTCGATGGATTTCACATCGATGTAGCCCTGGCCCATGCCGGCCACCGGCCACAGCTTGTCGCCAAACGGCTGATGCGGACCCGAATAGATAGTACGGAAGCCGAAGGTGTCAGCCGGATCATCAGCGAAAGCCACGCGCAGTTCATTCAAACGCTGGTAATCGAATGCAATTGAACCCTTGGTACCATGGATCTCGAAGCCCAGCTGGTTGTGATGGCCCCAAGCATTTCGGGTCACCTCGATGGTGCCGTAGACGCCATTAGTGAAGTGAATCATGGTCAGTGCTGCGTCATCGACATCCACCTGACCCTTTTCGGAAGACGCCTGACCAGCTGGGCCGAAGAAGCGCCCAGCAGGCAGAGGACGCTCAGCGATAAAGGTTTTCACGATAGAGTTTACAGAAGCGAATTCACCGACCAACAAACGCGCAGCATCGATCACATGAGTACCGATATCGCCCAGCGTGCCTGAACCCGCCTTGGCTTTGTTAAAACGCCACGACAGCGGAGTTGATGGATCGGCGCCCCAATCCTGAAGGTAATACCCGCGGAAGCTGAGGATCTTACCGATCCGGCCTTCATCAATCAGCTTCTTGGCCATTTGGATGGCAGGAGTATGGCGATAGTTATAGGACACCATGGTCACGACGCCGGTCTTCTGCGCAGCTGCTTGCATTTTTTCGGCATCAGCGACGGTCATGGCCATCGGTTTTTCGCACATGACGTGCTTACCGGCCAGTGCGGCTGCAATAGCGATTTCAGCGTGAGTATCATTAGGCGTACAAATATCGACAATATCGATATCAGGACGATTGACCACATCGCGCCAGTCGGTGGTGTATTCTGCAAAACCATATTGTTTCGCAGCATCACGGGCCAGTTCCTCATCGATATCTACGATGATTTTGCGCTCGATCTCTACAGGTGCGCCAAATAAAATCGGAACTACAGCAGTCGCAATGGAATGCGCCTTACCCATAAATCCGGTGCCGATAAGTGCTACATTGTATTTCTTCACGATCAACACTCCCTCCAGCCTGGATTGGCTGTTAACAAAGTCGGGTATTTAGAGTTTTCACTGAACTTCAACAACAAACCGCATAGCAATTCATGGCGATCTCAATAAAGAGCAAATGGCCGCCAGAGGCTGACCTATTGAGACCATCGTTCCCGCCGAAACCTTCTGTGTAATGACGCCATCGCTCGCTGCAACAACCAACGTTTCCATTTTCATCGCTTCGATTAGCGCGACTCCATCACCCTTTCTTACAGTCGCACCGTCATCAACCAGCCACTGTTGTAAAGTGCCAGGAATCGGCGCAGTAACATCACCCTCAGCGCCCGCAGCGGGTGACGTACCCGATGAAGTAGGAACGGGCACTCCGCTGAACAATGAAGAGGGAATACCCAACTCGTGCCGTTTGCCGTCTATTTCGATGAAGCACCGATGCAAGTCGGAATTTACTGCCTCGATTCGTGGGCTCGGCGGCACACCGTTGAATTCGGTTTCAATCCAGTTGGTGTAAACGCCGAATTCAGCATCGCCATTGAAACAGGCTTCTTCCAATACCGCCCGATGAAATGGCAGCACCGACGCAACACCCTCAATGGTGAATTCTTTTAGCGCACGACGCGCACGAGCAATTGCTTGCTCGCGCGTAGACCCCGTGATGATCAGCTTAGCCATCATTGAGTCGTAAAGGCCGGGAATAACGGAGCCCGTCTCAACTCCCGATTCGACGCGAACCCCCGGCCCGGACGGAGCACGGAACAGTTTGATTCGCCCCGGCGTCGGCAAGAACCCCCTCCCCGGGTCTTCAGCATTGATACGAAACTCAAAAGCGTGGCCCCTTAATTCTGGCGCCTTGGTAATCGACAATGGCAACCCGTCAGCGATGCGCAACTGTTCAACAACGATGTCTATGCCCGTGGTCTCTTCGGTGACAGGATGTTCGACCTGCAACCGAGTATTCACTTCAAGAAATGAGATTGTTCCATTCCGCGATAAAAGAAATTCGACCGTGCCTGCGCCGGTGTAGCCGGCATGCGCACAGATCGCCCGGGCCGCCTCATGAATTCGATGACTCTGATCAGTAGTGATGAATGGCGCAGGCGCTTCCTCTACCAACTTCTGATTACGACGCTGGAGAGAACAATCGCGTGTCCCTAGAACTACTGTATTGCCGTGCTGATCGGCGATGACTTGCGCTTCGATATGTCGTGGGCGCTCAAGAAATTGTTCGGCATAGCATTCGCCACGGCCAAATGCTTCTACGGCCTCACGCACCGCGGAATTGAACAGGTCGCCCACCTCTTCCAGCTTGTGAGCAACCTTCATTCCGCGACCGCCGCCGCCAAACGCAGCTTTAATCGCCAACGGCAAACCCGCTTCCTTGGCGAAGGCTATGGCTTCTGCGGCATTCGCCAAAGGACCTGGAGTACCTTTGACCAGTGGAGCACCGACGGCTTGTGCAATACGTCGGGCTTCGACCTTGTCCCCCAGTGACATAATCACCGAAGGCGAAGGTCCGACCCAGATCAATCCCGCGTCGATTACGGCCTGTGCGAACTCGGCGCGCTCAGAGAGAAATCCATAGCCTGGATGAACGGCATCAGCGCCGGCACGCTTGGCAATGTCAATGATCTTGGAAATATTTAGGTAGGTGTCGCCCGGCTTGCCCGGACCCAGCCCATAGGCCTCTTGTGCAAGCTGGACGTGCAACGACTCAGCATCAGCGTCGGAATAGATGGCCACCGACTCGACACCATAATCCCGAGCGGCACGCATGACACGGATAGCGATTTCACCGCGGTTAGCGATCAATAATTTTTTCATTATTCTTGTTCCTTAGCGATAACCTGGAAATCCACTATTGGGTTGAAGTGAATCTTGCAGCCAATAGGGATCTGCGCAGCCAGACTCAGGTGATGCGAAGCCACCACAGCTATTACCGGATAGCCGCCCGTAAGCGGGTGATCGGTTAGAAACAACACGGGCTGACCGCTTGCTGGAACCTGGATTGAGCCAGCACAGGTGCCTTCGGAAGGCAGTTCATCTTGCCGGGCACGAACCAGCGCTTGCGCCCCCTGCAGGCGTATACCTACACGACTCGATTCGGCAGTGGCCGTCCACGGCTGGCTGAAGAAGATCGAAACGGATTCTGACGTGAACCAATCAGTACGAGGCCCCATCACAACGTCAATGGTAATAAGGTCGCTTCCACAAGGGAGCGATGTACCAGCTAGAGGATATGGGTAGATCGAAACACAAGTCTCGTTGGCAGGCAGCAGGATGTCTCCTGCTTTGATTGGTGCTGGTCCCAATTTAGCCAGTGTGTCGGTGGACCTTGATCCCAACACTCTATCCACGTCAAACCCACCCCGTATTGCCAGGTAGCTACGTACGCCTGAGAGCGGCACACCAAGGGTCAAAAGGTCACCAGCATCAAGAGCAAAAGCGACACCTGGGGAGACTTCTACGGTGCGTCCATGTGCAGACCCAATGCGAATGGGTACATCAGCGCCGGTCACGGCACAAGTTACAGGCTCGCCTGCCTTCAGGGAGAACCCGCCATAAGTGATTTCGACCGCGACTGAGTCAAGCACATTACCCAGTAACTCATTCGCAGTACGCAGAGCAGCAAGGTCGGCGGCGCCTGATTCGGAGACGCCCTGATTACCTAAGCCTGGTCGTCCTGCATCTTGATAGAGGGCCGGACGATCCGTGGAAATAATTTGCAAACCGACGGAGCCTTTGGGTCGCGGTTTAGAAAATGCCTGCGCCGCAGCTTCTGCGGAAATGCAATCTCCTTTCCTGACCTCGCGAAAGCGAACCCGATCACCCGGCGCCAGCAATGCGGCGCGCTCACGGTTCAAATCCCACATCATAGAGGGAGTCGTGCCAAGCAACTGCCAGCCGCCCGGACTGTCTGTGGGGTAAACACCGCAAAATGGTCCTGCAACCGCAACAGAGCCGGCAGGAATTCGCACTCGCGGGCTATTCCGACGCGGTACATCCAACTGATCGTCGTCACAGGTCATGTAAGCAAAACCTGGCGCGAATCCAGTAAAAGCGACGGTGAACGTGGCGGCGCTGTGGCGGCGTATCAGTTCCTCCACAGTCCAGCCCAGGTGAGACGCTACAAATTCCAAGTCTTCGCCATCATAAATGACCGGAATTTCGATCAACTGCCCTACAGACTGGGCTCGGCGATCCAACTCAACGCCACTGATCAACCTGACCAGGTCGTCATGGCTTATGACCAGTGGATCGAAACGAACAAGTAACGTCCGGGCGCCGGGAATTATCTCCTCTATCCCCTCGAAAACCGCAGCAACAATAGCCTCGAACATTGCCAGAGTAGTGTCTAAATCTGGCAACTCAATCAGCACTCCTGTACATCCGGCTCGCCGGAACTGCAGGAAATCACTCACGCCCACCTCCGTTCACTCCAGGAATGAAACTGGCGATATGAACGCCATTGGCAATGAACGCTTCTTTCAACACACGGGCCGTCGCAACAGAAGTCGCATTGTCTCCGTGGATGCAGATCGAGTCGGCTTCAATAGTAATTTCTACGCCGTCAATTGACTCAATCACTCGGTCCTTTACGAGTCGCAGCATGCGTTTTGCGATCACTTCCGGATCGTGAATTACGGCACCTGGGAGTCGCCGGTTCACCAACGAGCCGTCGGCGCTGTAAGCCCGATCGGCGAATGCCTCGCAGACCACTCGAAGTCCTGCTTGACGTGCCTGTTGAACAATCGGCGCCCCTGCCAACGCCAGCAAGGTAAGCTCAGGATCGATTGCCTTGATCGCTGCAATTACATCCGAAGCCTGTCGAGCATCGTTGGCGATTGTGTTGTAAAGCGCACCATGGGGTTTCACGTAGTGGATGGAAGTGCCCGCCGCTTTGGCTAAACCTTGAAGCGCACCAATCTGGTAAATCACATCCCCAATCAGCTCGGCGCTAGAAGGCTCCATTGCCCGGCGACCGAAGCCGACGAGATCACGGTAGCCTACATGGGCTCCAATGACGACACGGCGAGACATTGCCTCCCTAATTACAGACAAGATGCCTGCTGGGTCTCCTGCGTGGAATCCGCAGGCGATGTTGGCACTGGATACCAGATCCAGCATCGCTGAATCATCACCCATCGGCCATGGGCCGAAGCTCTCACCAAGGTCGCTGTTGAGGTCGATACTAACCATATTGTTTATGTCTCAACATTAGTCATAAAACACGGGCACCTATTCGCAGCAACTTAAGAAACGCGCGTGTATTTCGTCAGGGTCGACGCCTTGATCAAATGGCCATATTTCTCACCGAAGGCCTTCGAAAAATCGCTGCTCGAATGCAGTTGCAACGCTGCCTCGTCATCCCAAATTTCGTAGAACAGAAACTCACCTGCATTTTCATTGGAGACATGCAGGTCATACTGCACGAACCCCTTCTCGGTCTTGGCGACTGGTACCAGCGTCTGCAGCGCCGCCTTTAGCTCAACCTCTTTACCCGGCTGAGCTGTAACCGTTGCAACCACAACCAACTTATTGCTCATACGTCACCTCTTCACTTTATTAATCACTATCGATTTAACCGACTCGCACCGAAACTTTGGTTTTGATCGAGTTGGCAATAAAACATCCTTTGTGCACGCGATGATGTAGTCGCTCAAGAGCGCGCGCATCAGGTTGCTTGTCCGAGCTGAACTGGACCTTTGGATTGAGGGTGATTTCCGATACCCAAAAACCACCTTCATCGCACTTGTCGACCATGCCCACTGCGTTATCCGTATAGGTACTGACGACGTATCCCTGACCTTCTGCGAGTGCAAGGAAATACAACATATGGCAACTCGCGAGGGCACTGACCAAGAGTTGCTCGGGATCGGCTTTCTCCGCCGAACCCAAGTAGCCCACAGCCGCCGAGGCCAT
Organism: Pseudomonas sp. BP11-1-1; assembly: GCF_052112105.1. Lineage (NCBI taxonomy): Bacteria > Pseudomonadati > Pseudomonadota > Gammaproteobacteria > Pseudomonadales > Pseudomonadaceae > Pseudomonas > Pseudomonas sp. BP11-1-1. Next base: position 12,307 of record NZ_JAUTYU010000033.1, on the reverse strand, counting down.
AATCTTCACCTCTGGGCTGACGTGAACTATCAGGTCGCGACTATAGGTTTCCGGCTTGGTCGCGTGCGCCGCAGCATTCCACTCCAGATCCACAACATGCTCAGACATTCAGCCTCCTTGAACTTAGTTTCTGTGAATGCACAAAACTGAATATCAAGCCACTGACAACTCGTTAGCATCAGCGGGTAAATCGGTCACCAACATGTAACCAGGCTCGTGGGTAATGGCGATGTCCACATTAGCCTGTTGGATAGCCATTTGCGGGGTGACTCCACATGCCCAAAAGCCGAGAATGTCACCTTCCTGAATAATCGGAACGTCACCGAAGTCAGGCTGATAGATGTCTTTGATACCGATTTCTTCAGGATTACCAATGTGCACCGGGGCACCGTGCGCGAGTGGGAAACGCGATGACAGCAAAATAGCTTGAACCAAATCGCTTGGGCTAAAGGCTCGCATGGATACGACCATGTTCCCTTTGAACGGCCCGTTCTGCACCGTTGGTAAATTCGTCTTGTACATGGGGACGTTGCGCTTGGCCGTGATATGCCTGATCTCAATACCCGCATTCAAAATCGCGTTTTCGAATGAGAAGGAGCAGCCGAGCGCGAAGATGACGAGATCATCTCTCCAGATACTCAACAGGTTATCCACCGTGTCGATATGAACCCCCTGCCGATATACACGATAACGTGCCACATCAGTCCTGATGTCGATGTCGCCCGCCAAAGGTAAAGAAGGGTCTCCAGGCCTTCCCATGGCTACCAGCGGGCAGCTCTTGGGATTCTTGTCACAAAACCCTTTGAAATCAGCTGCATATTGAGCTGGCAAAATCATTAGGTTTGCCTGCATGTAGCCGTCAGCGTAACCGCTCGTTGGGCCACGTAACTGCCCGTCCCGAATCATTTGACGGACTTCCTGCGCTGACTTCGTTTGCATCGCTTTAATCGGTTCCATCGACTGTCACCTGCTCGGCAGTATCAAGGTATGCATATCTATTTTTCTTGGATTGCCGAAACGATCACATTTGCAATCGCTTCGTCGGCCTCTACAGGGCCGCCGGAAACACCCACACCACCGATGACTGAGTCGCCGTCAAAGACTGGAAATCCACCGCCGAACACCACAAACGGACGAGAGCATGAACGTTCAAGCCCGTACAACGCAGCTCCCGGCTGTACAACATCCATCCATGCAGCCGTGGGCTGTCGAAATGCTGCAGCCGTATAGGCTTTGTTCTGTGCAATTTCAATGGTGCCAAATGCAGCATCGTCCACACGGATCGAGGCGATTAGATGACCTCCTTCGTCGACCACCGAGAGCGTTGAGCGCTGATTCAGCTCTTTCGCTTTTCGTATGCCAGCAGTCAAACCAAGAAGTGCTGTCTCATGCGTAATTTTTTTCGCCATGACACCTACCTCATATCAGTTATAAGCGCCGCCACACACATTGATTGCCTGTGCGGTGACGTAAGAGGATTCGTCGGACGCCAGATATACAAATAGGGGCGCCACCTCATTTGGGGTCGCTTGACGTCCCAATGGAATGTTCGCTTGAACGACCGAATCCTGTTTGCTCTTACCGCCCATAAAGTCGATGATTGGCTGATTGAACGGCGTATCAATCCATCCTGGGCATACGGCGTTAACCCGCACGCCGTCTTTAGCCAACTCAATGGCCAGCGAATTAGTAAGCCCAATAATTGCTGCCTTTGATGCAGAATAACAACTCAGACCTGGCCCTCCTCGTTTGCCAGCCAACGAAGACATCAATACGACAGATGAATTTGTTGCTTCGCGCAAATAAGGCAAGGATTCTTGAATAAATACGAAATTAGCCCTCACGTTGATGGCAAATACTTTATCCCAAGCTTCCATAGCAAAATCTTCAATATTACCGGATAACTGAACGCCGGCATTCAGACATAAAGTATTTATACCACCAAGCCAACCTGCGGCGTTATTTACAACTTCGCGGATTTCGCTCTCGCGCGAAAGGTCCGCCCGGAAAAATCTAACTGATCTTGGGTGACGGCTTTGTACTTCCATGCCGCGTTTTTCGTCAATATCAACCACCGCTACAGTGGCGCCTTCGGCAACAAAAGAGTCCAGGATCGCCAATCCTATGTTGGCAACTCCCCCCGTCAAAAGGACGCACTTACCCTTCAATCGATTGGCCATTTTATCCGCCCATACGAAAATTACATATTCAAGTTTTTCTGGCGTCTCCAACATCTAGGCGCCAGATCAGAAGTAAGCGTTACTTTGCTTTTGCGATATTTTCAACAAGCAGCCGATTAACCTCTGCGGTCGATTCCATTTGAGGCATATGGCCTACGCTCGGCAGTATATTAAGTATGACGTTTTGTGGAACTTCAGATTCCGTTGGCATTGGCACAATCTCGTCGCGCTCACCCCAAATCAGCAGCACGGGACCACTGAACTTACTCAACGTCGCCGTAATCGATTGCACTTGCCCTTGTTCGTTGGCAATTACGTCTTTAATTGCTCCGAGGGCCGCAGGAACACCTTCCAGTCGCTTGAACTGGAGGGTCGCCTCGACCATGTCATTGCTAATTTTCGACGGATCGGCGAACAGTCGCTCCAATACTTCCTTCAGCGGACGGCGTCGCTCAGCGGTGACGAAATCATCAAGGAATAGTTTATTAATGGAGGTACTCAGGCCAATAGGCGCTAGAAGGCTAAGCGACGCGACAGCTTCGCCCTTGCGCTCAGTCAAGGCAGCAGCAACAGCCCCGCCGAAGGAATGTGCTACTAGATGGAGCTTGCCTTTAGCCAGGCTATCGATCGCTTTCTCGACCGCGTCGGTCAAGGAACCCAGCACATCCCCCCCGCTAATGGGCGTCGATGCGCCATGACCGGGAAGATCCAACGCCAATACGCGAAAATCTTTGGCGAGCGCGTCCTGGTTGAACATCCACGTGGACAGATCACCACCAAAACCGTGAAGCAAAACCACCGTGTTTTCGCTTTCGGGCCCGATGACCAATGCGTTGATGACCGTACCGTCGCCGACATCGATTTTCTTTGCCGCAACTGCGCCAGACTCTTCGTCAGCATCCTGCTTGATCGAGCTCGCAAACTGAGCAATGAAAGCATCAATGTCTTCATCAGTGGCGCTGTCGTCTGCGACAACAGCCACCAATGCGCCTACCGGGGCGGTATCTCCCTCGGGCACCACAATCCTGCGCAATGTGCCGCTGACTGGAGACTCCACCGCATTGGTAGTCTTGGTCGACTCGACCTCCATAATTTCTTGACCGCGCTCGATCCGATCACCGACCGCTACCATCCACTCAGCCAACAACCCTTCGGTCATGGTCATTCCCCACTTGGGAATGGTGATTGCTTCGATAGACATAGACCCAACCTCTAAATGATGGACTTGACCGCTTTGATCACAGCGTCGGCATTAGGAACATAGGCATCTTCCAAGTTCGGCGCGTAAGGGACCGGCGAGTGAGGAGCCGTTACCATCTTGATAGGCGCCTTCAGGGCGTGGAAACATTTGTCGGCAAGCAGGGCCGAGATATCCGCCGCCATGCCACAGCGCGGATTAGCCTCATCGATGATGACGACGCGGCCGATCTCTTCGGTGAACTCCAGCAGAGTGTCTTCATCTAGCGGCGAGGTGGTCCGAGGGTCAATCACACAAGCAGACACACCTTCCGATGCGAGTTTGCGAGCAGCTTCTTCAGCGACTTGAACCATTCTGCCAAAGGCAATTAACAGCACGTCATTCCCATCGCGAACTACCCGGGCCTCACCAAACGGGACGGTGTAAGCGCCATCCGGCACTTCACCAACCATGTCGTAAAGCATTTTGTGCTCCAGGAAAATAACCGGATCATCATCGCGGATCGCCTGCAACAAAAGCCCTTTGGCATCGTAAGGGTTCGATGGAATCACCACTTTCAAACCGGGGAAGTGCGTGAACACTGGATAGAAGGCCTGGGTATGTTGAGCTGCCGAACGGGTGCCCGCCCCAAACGTTGCCCGAATCACCAGAGGGGTACGTGCGTGACCACCAAACATGTACCGAAACTTCGCGATCTGATTGACGATTTGATCGAGACACACACCTGCAAAGTCTACAAACATCAGCTCGGCAATCGGACGCATGCCGGTGAGCGCAGCACCCGCAGCCGCACCAACGAATGCTGTTTCGCTGATCGGTGTATCGCGCACTCGTTCCGGACCGAAAGCCCCCAATAGCCCGCGCGTTACGCCAAAAGGACCGCCCCACGCGTCTTTAACACCATTGGCACCGGCACCACCGGTCAGATCCTCGCCCATCATGATTACTTTCGGATCGCGTGCCATTTCCAAGTGAAGGGCATCGTTGAGAGCCTGACGATAAGAAATTTTAGCCATTACGAAGCTCCTTACAGGTACTTGACGTAGACGTCAGAGGTGAGTGCCGAAAGCGGAGGAAGCGGCGCGGCGCGAGCAGCAGAAACTGCTTCATTCACTGCTTGCTCGATCTCCTCATCGATGGCTTGCAGTGCATCCTGTAGGGACTGCGATTCGACCGCGGCACGGAACTTGGTCAGGCAATCTTGTTCGAGGCGCATGGCTTTCTTTTCTTCGGGGGTGCGGTAACTGTCCGGATCACCACTGTAGTGGCCGTAATAACGAGGGACATGAACATGAATCAGACTCGGACCGCCACCATTACGGGCACGCTCAATCGCCTCACCGGCGACGCTATAGACCTTGAACAGATCAGTGCCATCTACTTCTGTGGCAGGGATACCGTAACCAGCAGCTCGCCCGGTAAAAGTACCGGCCGACACGAATTCATTTGCGGTCGCTTCGCCAAAACCATTGTCTTCAATGACGAACACCATTGGGAGCATCCAGATTTTTGCCAAGTTGAGGCTCTCTGCCATGGCTCCCTCGTTCATCGCACCGTCGCCGGCGAATGCTATGGCAACATGCTTGGTCCCCGTTAGCTTGGCAGTCAGCGCTGCGCCACAGGTGATCGGTGCACCACCCGCAACAATGCCGTTGGCACCGAGCATCCCTTTGCGCAGATCGGCAATATGTTGCGAACCGCCTTTACCACCACAAGTGCCAGTGGCCTTGCCGAAAATTTCAGCCATCATACCGACGATGTCACAGCCCTTTGCAATACAGTGGCCGTGTCCACGGTGGGTGGAAGAGATATAGTCCTCGTCAGACAAATGCATGCACACGCCCACCGCACTTGCTTCCTGACCAGCGTACAAGTGCGTGTTCCCAGGGATATCACCGGTCCCCATCTCAATCATGATGCGCTCTTCGAAAACGCGGATGGTCTGCATGGCCCGATAGGCTTCGAGCAACCGTTCACGTGATAAATGTTGCGAGAACATTCCACTTCTCCTCATTCGAACTTTGCTTTCGGATTTTTTGTAAGTAGCAAATAGAGCTTTGGCCTACACCATACACTCGACATCAGCTTCCCATGGACGCGGCGGGAACCAAAACCTGTGAACCCATCGTCGCGCGCAGCACTGATAAGGTCCAATTGTGATTGCGGATTGCTTGAGATAACGTCCGCTTATCAAATCATTCGACTTTTCCGCTTGAGTGGGAGATCTTGAAAAAAGATTCACCATTTAGTTTGCTGCGGTAACCTGTCTAGGACGCCATCTGGCGAGACAACAAGCTGACGAACCATGATAGAGAGACACTGAATGATCGACTTGAGAAGCCTTCAGACGTTTTATGCGGTCGCTCAACAAGGAGGATTTCACAAGGCGGCGGAAAAGCTTCACACCTCTCAGCCAGCGGTGTCAGCGCGTATCGCGCAGCTCGAGCGCCATCTGAAATGCCGGCTTCTGGAGCGAGACAAACGAGGATGTTTTCTTACGCCCCAGGGTCGGGAATTGCTGACCTATGCGGAACGGATGTTTGCGCTTGAAAACGAGATGATCGAGGCAGTTGCCGGTCATGGAGGGCTTCGAGGCACCGTAAGCTTAGGCGCCTCTGACACCATCGTGCACGCATGGCTTTCCGATCTGCTCAAGCATTTAAACCGTGAGTATCCCGAGATAACTCTAGAGATAGTGGTGGACAGCACAACCAACATGACGGCGGGCCTGGCAGACTTTAGCCTCGATGTTGCGCTGCTGATGGGCCCTGTGAACATAGGCAATGCGGAAAATCTACCGCTGTGCCAATACCCGATCACTTGGATCAAATCTAAAGAGCTAGATATCGGTACCGACACCCCCAGCCTGGCAGTATTAGCTGAATTCCCGATCATTACCTATGCCCGAGTCACCCGACCTTATTGGCAACTCAAGGAAATGTTTGAACGAGAGAATTTGCACCGAACAAAAATTTTCGCCAACTCCTCCCTGTCATCAATCGTGCGCATGACACTCGACGGCATTGGTATCGCTGCTATTCCTCAGCACGTCGTTGCTGAAGAAATCGCAAGTGGAAAACTTGAAATCGTCAATACGCCACATGAAATGCCGGTCATGTCATTTACAGCGAGCTTTATCGAGCGGCCCGATATGCCACTAAACCGTATCGTCGCTCAGCTCGCACAGAAGGTTGCCGCCGATTACTGGCGCATCTGAAAGCAGTGAATGCTGAAATGAGAAACGGGGCCAAGGCCCCGTTTCTCATTTCAACGCTTCCCAATGTTAAGAGTGGTGAGCACGCCCCAATCGCGCGAATACTTCTGGGCGCTTGAACTTGTAAAACTGAGCTAGCCCCATGCCGGCAAACAGAACTCCAATCAGGCAATACAGCATCCAACGCCGCTCGCCCGGCTCACCGCCTACCAGCAAGTGGAAGTGGTAAGCCACTAAACCGACCAGCGAGACGAAGAAAATCGTGGATATTGCCGGAGCCAGGAATGCTTTGAGAAAACTTGCGCCCTCTTGCTTGCCACGACGTACGTACCAAGTCAAAGCGGACAGGTTGACGATAGTCATCAGGATGATGACCCCGGAGGTCCCTAATCCAGAGAGCTGACCATACAAAAATTCTGGCCGCACATTCATCACGATGAACGGGATCAGAATGGCCAGCACCATGAGCGACACCGCCATGGACGCTGCGAACGGGGACGAGTGTCGAGTATGGATGTTACTGAAAAAGCGTGGGATAGCACCGTCTGTTCCCAGATTAAATAGATAGCGCGAGAGAACGTTGTGCGTCGACAGACTCGCAGCAAATGCCGAGCTCAGCACCAAGATAGTGATGATTACTTGGACACGGTTATCGACGAAAAGACCGAAAGCATTGGGGAACATAGTCGCAGGACTGTCGGTCGCCACAGCCTGCGCAGTGTGACCGTACGCCATGATCATCGCATACGCGCAAAGCGTGTAAAGAATCCCAATGAAGATGATCGAGCCGTAGGTAGCACGAGGTATGGTGATATCCGGATTTTTGCATTCGTCACGAAACAGTGCCGTCGCCTCGAACCCCATGAAGAAAGAGACCGCAAACAACATTGCGAAGGGAATATTCACCCCTTCTTTCGTCAACTCTCCCGGTGTGAACGGAGCACCGGCGGCGAGCTCTCCATTGCCGCCTGCCTGGAGCACACCAAAAGCGAACGCGAGGCAAATGACAATTTCAGTCAGCATCACCCAGAAGAGCACCTTGGCCGAAAGCTCCACATGCAAATAACCAAGAATACCAACAGCAGCCCAGCATCCCAAAGTAAATACGTACCAGGGCAACGCGGTACCGGTTAGGCTTTTTTGCAGTTCGGCACAAGAAACGCCGAAATAGGAAGTGACGCCCGCCAGCAGCATGAAATAGGACAAGGCTGCGGCGATGCCAGAACCCAAGCCTGCCGATTTGCCCAAGCCATAGCTGATGAAGGCGTAGAAATCACCCGGTCGCTTGACCGCGTTATTCAAAGTCACGTAACCGATACCGAACAGCAACATCATTATACCGACGATTATAAAGAGCAACGGCGATGCGATACCACCGAACATCAGAGAAACAGGGATATACCCTGCCACTGTCGTCAAAGGCGCCGAAAATGCCAGAACCGTCATGGCTAAACTGAGCGCACCCATACTCCCTGATAGCTTGATCGGCGCACTCTTGACACTCGCCACGCTTTCAGCCTCTAAACTAACTGCCATTTCCTTTCTCCTTCGAATTGTATGCGTACAACTAACGTAATAGACAGATTCAAGTATTACGGTCGGCTATACGCCACTTTTTTTGTTGTAGGGATACTCGGCTTAATGCACACAACTCTGAATGTCCGTTCTTCCTTTCGTTTCTCAGAACGTTCGTTCAGGATCCTTCCGACATCGTATGGAGCGTGCTCATCGCGCTGTGGCAATCGTTGCTCTCGGCATCGATAACGTCAAATTCTTATTGCCGATTGAATCTGATCACAAAAATTTATCACTCCGTACAGGTGCTGTGCTGGAGCGGCGGAGCTACCCTTCGGGGGGAATTCGTCGTTAAGTTAACTAAAACGTCCCTTTCAGAGCGAATCATTGCCAATAGCCAGGTCGCTGGTAAATCGCTTTTAGAAAATCGATAAAGTGCCGTACCTTGGCAGGCAAATAACGCTGCTGCGGATATACTGCCTGGATGTCATAATTGGGAAGGGCGAAGTCATTCAGTACCGTAACGAGCTCCCCACTCATGAGCTCTCTCTGGATTTCCCACGTGGATCGCCAGCCAATTCCGACTCCTTGGCGCATCCATGCAAACAGTAGCTCCCCATCATTGCAGGCTAGATTCCCGCCGACGCGTACGGCCACAGGTCTGCCGTCTTGCTGAAAGGTCCATCCTCGCTGCTGACCGCCTTGGGAAGTAAACGCAAGACAGTTGTGCTCAGCTAACGCATCTAGTGTTGTCGGCGTTCCATGCGCTTCGAAGTACGCAGGCGTCCCGCACACGACCCGCCGATTAGAAAACAATTTGATGGCGACGTAGTTTGGATCTGTCACCGGACCGATCCGAATGCTCATGTCATATCCCTCCCCCACCAAATCCACCAGGCTGTCAGTGAGATTGAAAGACAGCTTCAAGTGCGGGAATTGCCGGTGAAAAGCCAAAGCATGTGGCGCAACGTGCAAGCGTCCAAACCCAGCCGGCGCGGACAAAAGCAGGTTTCCAGTAACCCGTTTCGCACTGCTGCTGATGTCTGCCTCTATATCATCAAATTCCCGTATCAGCGACCTCGCTCTCTCAAGCAACTGCTCACCCAATTCGGTCAGGTGCAGCCCACGGGTGGAACGATGCATCAATTTCACACCCAGACGCCTCTCAAGAGAATCCAGCCTCCGCCCCAACATGGCAGGCGTTACTCCCTCGCTGAGCGCCGCGGCTGCAAAGCTGCCCTTTTGAGCAATTTGAATGAAGCTGTGGAGTTCTGTGTAACGAGCCATTCGATACCTTTTATATCGACAGAAAGCATTATTTGGGGGTTCATCGCCTTAAAAAGCTAATCCAAACTGCAGACCTCTACAAAAGATATGGGTTCGGCCCTAGGACTACACCATGGCAAAAATAAGAGCAATAGATGCAGCCGTTTTGGTGATGCGCCGTGAAGGTGTGGACACCGCTTTCGGCATCCCGGGTGCCGCGATCAACCCGCTGTACTCCGCTTTGCAGAGAAACGGTGGTATTGATCACGTCCTCGCTCGTCACGTGGAAGGCGCTTCGCACATGGCGGAGGGTTATACCCGCGCCAAGGCCGGCAACATTGGCGTGTGCATCGGCACCTCCGGCCCTGCTGGGACCGACATGGTCACTGGCCTTTACAGCGCGTCGGCCGACTCAATTCCGATCCTCTGCATCACTGGGCAAGCCCCCCGCGCTCGTATGCACAAGGAAGACTTCCAGGCCGTCGACATCACCGCCATCGTCAAACCAGTGACTAAATGGGCGACCACCGTCATGGAGCCAGGTCAGGTGCCGTACGCGTTTCAAAAAGCCTTCTATGAAATGCGCTCCGGTCGCCCTGGACCAGTCCTGATAGACCTGCCGTTTGACGTGCAGGTGGCCGAAATCGAATTTGACATCGACGCCTATCAGCCGCTGCCCCTGGCCAAGCCAGCCGCCAACCGGGTGCAGATCGAGAAGGCCTTGGCGATGCTGAATCAGGCTGAGCGCCCATTGCTGGTAGCTGGAGGCGGCATCATCAACGCCGATGCCAGCAAACTCCTAGTGGAGTTTGCCGAACTGACCGGCATCCCGGTGATTCCGACCTTGATGGGCTGGGGCACCATACCGGACGATCACCCGCTGATGGTCGGTATGGTCGGCTTGCAGACGTCCCATCGCTACGGTAACGCGACGATGCTCAAATCCGACTTGGTGTTGGGTATCGGTAATCGTTGGGCCAATCGCCATACCGGCTCGGTGGATGTCTACACCGAAGGCCGCACGTTCATCCACGTCGACATCGAGGGCACACAGATCGGCCGCGTGTTTACGCCTGACCTGGGCATCGTTTCCGACGCGGCCTTGGCCCTTACCGTATTCATCGAAGTGGCTCGTGAGTGGCAAGCCGATGGCAAGCTGAAGGATCGCATTGCCTGGCTCCAGGATTGCCAGCAACGCAAAGCCAACCTGCAGCGCAAGACCCACTTCGACAACGTGCCGGTGAAGCCGCAGCGTGTCTACGAGGAAATGAACCAAGTGTTCGGCAAGGACACCTGCTATGTCAGCACCATCGGTCTGTCGCAGATCGCCGGGGCACAGTTCCTTCATGTTTACAAACCACGCCACTGGATCAACTGCGGCCAAGCGGGTCCTTTGGGCTGGACGATTCCGGCCGCGCTGGGGGTGGTCAAGGCCGACCCGAGCCGCAAGGTCGTGGCGCTGTCGGGCGACTATGACTTCCAGTTCATGATCGAAGAGCTGGCGGTGGGTGCGCAGTTCAAGCTGCCTTACATCCATGTCGTGGTGAACAATTCCTACCTGGGCTTGATTCGCCAGGCACAGCGCGGTTTCGACATGGATTACTGCGTGCAGCTATCGTTCGACAACCTCAACGCCCCGGAACTCAACGGTTATGGCGTAGACCACATCGCTGTGGCCGAGGGCCTTGGCTGCAAGGCTATACGTGTGTTCGAACCGTCTGAAATTGCCCCTGCTCTTCGCAAAGCCGAGTGGATGATCGAAGAGTTCAAAGTTCCGGTGGTCGTCGAGATTATTCTGGAGCGAGTGACCAACATTTCCATGGGCACCGAGATCAACGCCGTCAATGAATTCGAAGAATTGGCGCTGGTCGGCAACGATGCACCGACGGCCACTTCATTGCTGGACTAACAATTGATTGCTCCCACGGGGGCTTGCAAATTTATGGGAGACCATCATGCCGCGTTTCGCCGCGAACCTGTCCATGCTGTTTACCGAGCAGGACTTCCTCGCCCGTTTCGAAGCAGCCGCCAAGGCCGGTTTCAGTGGTGTCGAGTACCTGTTCCCTTACGACTACAGCCCTGCCGAACTCAAGACCCTGCTCAATGCCAATGGCCTGACCCAGGTGCTGTTCAACCTGCCGGCCGGCGACTGGGCTAAAGGCGAGCGCGGCATTGCCTGCCTGCCGGACCGGGTTGAGGAATTCTGCGCCGGGGTCGACCGGGCGATCGCCTATGCCAAGGTGCTGGGCAATACCCAGGTCAATTGCCTGGCCGGGATTCGTCCGCAAAACTGTGATGAGGCAGTTTTAGAACAAACCTTCGTTGCCAACCTGAGGTACGCCGCCGAAAAGCTACAAGGCGAAGGCATTAAGCTGGTGATGGAAGCCATTAATACCCATGATATTCCGGGTTTCTACCTGAACAACACCGTCCAGGCCCTGGCGATCCGTGAGCAGGTGGGCAGCGCCAATCTGTTCCTGCAATACGACATCTATCACATGCAAATCATGGAAGGCGACCTGGCCCGAACACTGTCGGCGCACCTGGGCGAGATCAACCACGTGCAACTGGCGGACAACCCGGGCCGCAACGAGCCAGGCACGGGCGAGATCAACTACCGCTTCCTGTTCGAACACCTGGACCGCATCGGCTACCAGGGGTGGGTCGGTTGCGAATACAAGCCATTGACCACCACTGAAGCCGGCCTGGGCTGGCTGAAGACCCATAACGCGATCTGACCCGACTCGCTCCCACAGGAAAGCAGTCCCTCATTTGCCTGAAGCAGCGATAACAACAAGAGGATTTTCTCATGGCTAAAATCGGATTCATCGGCACCGGCATCATGGGCCACCCAATGGCACTGAACCTGCAAAAAGCCGGTCACAGCCTGTTCCTGTCCCAGCACCACGACCCGGCCCCGGCCGACCTGCTGGC
>NZ_JAUTYU010000032.1:0-31710 GCF_052112105.1 Pseudomonas sp. BP11-1-1 | reverse complement strand
CACCCCCCAAGCCTGCCGTGGACGCACCGCCCCGCGCCATCAGCCAGAAACAATGGACCGCCGCCGAGCTGGACCTCGATGACCTGGACAAGGAACTGGCTCGCCTGGAAAGGCGTGACAAGCGTGCTCCGGACACGTTCGGACGGCGCCGGGAAGACAACCTGAGTGCCCAGCGCGAGCATCCCTCGAACGAGCAGGAGCCATGGGTCGACGGCCTGTACAGCGAATCCCCCATCGAACGCGCAGAAGCCGCGATCCAGCCGCCTGTCGAGCCGTTCGAGCCCCACGAACCCGCGCGGCCGCCGCGCACCGAGCCGTCCTTGTCGCTTGCCCTTGAACCGCTGGAGCCGGACGATACGCCTGTCGCTGTGCTAAGCCTCGCGCCGGATGACGAGCCTCACGAACATCTCGAACGCCTTTCAGCCACTGACGACCTGGACGACGAACCGGAGCCACTGGCAGCGTCATCCAGGAAACGCGAGCGCCAGGAGCCCGGCATACGCGCCGAAGCCCTTCAGGACCTGGACGATGACCCGCTACAACTGGATTGGCGCAAGCGCCGTTCGCCCTGGGGTCGACGCCTGCTCTGGAGCCTATTGATACTGCTGGGGGCCGCAGCCCTGGCCGGCCAGTACATTGCCTACCACTTCGAGGAACTGGCCCGCCAGGACCAGTATCGTCCATGGTTCCTGCAAATCTGTCCGGCCATTGGCTGCGACGTTCCGTCCAAGGTCGACATCGCCAAGATCAAGAGCAGCAACCTGGTGGTGCGCAGCCATCCGGAATTCAGCGGTGCGCTGATTGTCGATGCGATCATCTACAACCGCGCGCCCTTCTCCCAGCCCTTCCCGCTGCTGGAACTGCGCTTCGCCGACCTCAACGGCCACCTGATCGCCAGCCGGCGCTTCAAGCCGGGCGAATACCTGGGCGGCGACCTTGAAGGCCTGGGGGAAATGCCACCGCAGACGCCGATCCATATCGCGCTGGACATCCTGGACCCTGGCCCGAAAGCGGTGAACTACAGCCTGAGCTTCCATTCGCCTGAATGAGACGCGCCAGGGTCGGTCCGTTGACGGCAGCTTTCTGACTCACCCCGCCCGGACCAAACCGCTGGCGATAACAAAATAGCTGTTCAGATTTTATCCAATTCGACCTTTATCCAGTCATCGAGAGCGGGTATCATGCCAACCCTTTTTCGAAGTCTCATGATCCGGCCCCACTTCAGGGAAGTCCTATGTCGGCGGTACGCATCGGCCCTTATACATTGCAGAACGGTCTGGTCCTCGCCCCCATGGCGGGCGTCACCGACCAGCCCTTTCGTCAGTTATGCAAACGATTGGGTGCCGGTCTCGTGGTGTCGGAAATGGTGACCAGCGACATGAGTTTGTGGAACACCCGCAAGTCGCGCCTGCGCATGATCCATGAAGGTGATCCCGAGCCGCGCTCGGTACAGATCGCCGGGGGTGATGCGCAGATGCTGGCGGAAGCGGCCCGGGCCAACGTAGAGCTGGGGGCGCAGATTATCGACATCAACATGGGCTGCCCGGCGAAAAAGGTCTGTAACAAGGCCGCAGGCTCGGCACTGTTGAAGGACGAAGCGCTGGTCACCGAGATCCTGCAGGCGGTTGTCGCCGCAGTTGATGTGCCGGTGACCCTGAAGATCCGCACCGGGTGGGACCGGGAGAACAAGAACGGCCTGACGGTGGCGAAGATCGCCGAACAGGCAGGCATCACGGCGCTGGCGGTCCATGGCCGCACCCGTGCCGACCTGTACACCGGCGAGGCCGAGTACGACACCATTGCCGCGATCAAGCAGGCAGTGTCGATTCCGGTCTTTGCCAACGGCGATGTCGACTCGCCCGAGAAGGCCCGGTTCGTGCTGGACGCGACCGGTGCCGATGGCCTGTTGATCGGCCGGGCCGCCCAGGGGCGGCCATGGATTTTTCGTGAAATCGAACACTATCTGCGCACCGGCGAAAAGCTTGCTGCGCCGTTGTTGTCCGAGGTGGAACGTATTCTGCTAGAGCATCTGGCCGCGCTGCATACCTTCTATGGAGAAGTCATGGGCGTACGCATCGCTCGCAAGCATGTGGGCTGGTATCTCGCAACCCTGCCGGGCGCCAGGGAGTTTCGCGCCCGTTTCAATCGTTTGGATGGTACGCAAGCACAATGCGCCGACGTTCAGGCGTTCTTCGCCGAACGTTACAAGAGCCTGACAGGGGACGAAGGGGTGGCCGCATGACGATGATGACCGAGACTTTAGTGAGTGGAATAACACCCGTGAGCGACAACGTGAATTTGAAACAGCACCTCAACACGCCCAGCGAAGAAGGCCAGACCCTTCGCGGGAGTGTCGAGAAAGCGCTGCACAATTATTTCGCCCACCTTGAGGGCGCTGCCGTCACGGATGTGTACAACCTGGTGCTTTCCGAAGTCGAGGCGCCTCTGCTCGAAAGCGTGATGAACTACGTCAAGGGCAACCAGACCAAGGCCAGTGAGCTGCTGGGCCTGAACCGCGGCACCCTGCGCAAGAAACTCAAGCAGTACGATCTGCTGTAAGCATTCAATCAAACCAGAAAGGCGTCCGCGTAAAAAACGGTCGCCTTTTTTGCTGACTTCCCTTGCTTTTGATGGAACTTGAAATGACCGACCAGACCACCCGCCTGCCGATCCGCCGCGCCTTGATCAGCGTCTCCGACAAGACCGGGATCCTTGAATTCGCCCGCGAGCTGCAACAGCTGGGCGTCGAGATCCTCTCTACCGGCGGGACCTTCAAGTTGCTGCAGGACAACGGCGTTGCCGCAGTGGAAGTCGCGGACTACACCGGTTTTGCGGAAATGATGGACGGTCGCGTCAAGACCCTGCACCCGAAAATCCACGGCGGCATCCTCGGCCGTCGCGGCATCGACGACGCCATCATGAACGAGCACGGCATCAAGCCGATCGACCTGGTGGCGGTCAACCTCTACCCGTTCGAAGCCACCATCAACAAGCCTGGCTGCGACCTGCCGACCGCCATCGAGAACATCGACATCGGCGGTCCAACCATGGTCCGCTCGGCAGCCAAGAACCACAAGGACGTGGCGATCGTGGTCAACGCCAGCGACTACGCCAGCGTCCTGGAAAACCTCAAGGCCGGTGGCCTGACCTACGCCCAGCGTTTCGACCTGATGCTCAAGGCCTTTGAACACACCGCTGCCTACGACGGCATGATCGCCAACTACATGGGCACCGTGAACCAGGCGGCCGACACCCTGAGCACCGAAGGTCGCAGCGAATTCCCGCGCACCTTCAACACCCAATTCGTCAAGGCCCAGGAAATGCGCTACGGCGAGAACCCGCACCAGAGCGCGGCGTTCTACGTGGAAGCCAAGCCTGCCGAAGTCGGCATCGCCACCGCCACGCAATTGCAAGGCAAGGAACTGTCGTTCAACAACGTGGCCGACACCGATGCCGCGCTGGAATGCGTGAAGAGCTTCGTCAAGCCGGCCTGCGTGATCGTCAAGCACGCCAACCCGTGCGGCGTGGCCGTGAGCCCGGACGCCGAGGGCGGTATCCGCCAGGCCTACGAACTGGCCTACGCCACGGACACCGAGTCGGCCTTCGGCGGCATCATCGCCTTCAACCGTGAACTGGACGCCGAGACCGCCAAGGCCATCGTCGAGCGCCAGTTCGTCGAAGTGATCATCGCCCCTTCCGTCAGCGAAGAGGCCCGCGCCATCGTCGCCGCCAAGGCCAACGTGCGCCTGCTGGCCTGCGGCCAATGGTCGGCTGATCGCGCACCGGCGTGGGACTACAAGCGCGTCAACGGCGGCCTGCTGGTCCAGAGCCGCGACATCGGCATGATTGGCAGCGCAGACCTCAAGGTCGTGACCCAGCGCGCTCCGAGCGAGCAGGAAATCAACGACCTGATCTTCGCCTGGAAAGTCGCCAAGTACGTCAAGTCCAACGCCATCGTCTACGCCAAGAACCGCCAGACCATCGGCGTCGGCGCCGGCCAGATGAGCCGCGTGAACTCGGCCCGCATCGCCGCGATCAAGGCTGAACATGCCGGCTTGCAGGTACAGGGTGCGGTCATGGCTTCGGATGCGTTCTTCCCGTTCCGTGATGGCATCGACAATGCGGCCAAGGTGGGTATCACTGCGGTGATCCAGCCGGGCGGTTCGATGCGTGATGCTGAAGTGATTGCTGCGGCCGATGAAGCCGGCATCGCAATGGTCTTCACCGGCATGCGCCACTTCCGTCACTGATACACCGCTCCCCTTGTAGGAGCTGCGGAGTGAAACGAGACTGCGATCTTTTGATCTGGCTGTAAAAGCAAAATCAAAGATCGCAGCCTCGTTTTACTCGGCAGCTCCTACAGGGGATTGCAGCGCCTCCCACAGTTTTGAGGTTTTTGAAATGAATGTTTTGATCATTGGCAGCGGTGGCCGCGAACACGCCCTGGCCTGGAAAGTGGCTCAGGATCCCCGCGTGCAAAAGGTCTTTGTCGCGCCGGGCAATGCCGGCACCGCCATCGAAGCCAAGTGCGAAAACGTCGCCATCGACGTATTGGCCCTGGAACAGCTGGCTGATTTCGCCGAGAAAAACGTCTCGCTGACCATCGTCGGTCCGGAAGTACCGCTGGTTGCCGGCGTCGTCGACCTGTTCCGCTCCCGCGGCCTGGACTGCTTCGGCCCGACCGCCGGCGCAGCGCAGCTGGAAGGCTCCAAGGCCTTCACCAAGGATTTCCTGGCACGCCACAAGATCCCGACCGCCGACTACCAGAACTTCACCGAAATCGAACCAGCCCTGGCTTACCTGCGCGAAAAAGGCGCACCGATCGTGATCAAGGCCGACGGCCTGGCCGCCGGTAAAGGCGTGATCGTAGCCATGACCCTGGCCGAGGCCGAGGACGCCGTGCGCGACATGTTGGCCGGCAATGCCTTCGGTGACGCGGGTTCCCGCGTCGTGATCGAAGAGTTCCTCGATGGCGAAGAAGCCAGCTTCATCGTCATGGTCGATGGCAAGAACGTCTTGCCGATGGCCACCAGCCAGGACCACAAACGCGTCGGCGATGGCGACAGCGGTCCGAACACTGGCGGCATGGGCGCCTACTCCCCAGCGCCAGTGGTCACCGCCGACGTGCACCAGCGCGTCATGGACCAGGTCATCTGGCCAACCGTGCGTGGCATGGCCGAGGAAGGCAACGTCTACACTGGCTTCCTCTATGCTGGCCTGATGATCGACAAGGCTGGTAACCCAAAAGTCATCGAATTCAACTGCCGTTTCGGCGATCCTGAGACCCAACCGGTCATGTTGCGCCTGCAATCGAGCCTGGTGCTGCTGGTGGAAGCCGCCCTGGCCCAGGCGCTGGATAAGGTTGAAGCCCAATGGGATCCGCGTCCGAGCGTCGGCGTTGTCCTGGCCGCCGGTGGTTACCCGGGCGACTATGCCAAGGGCAATGCGATCAAGGGCCTGGATGCCTCGGCACAATTGGAAGGCAAGGTGTTCCACGCGGGTACGGCATTGAAGGATGGCCAAGTGGTTACTGCGGGCGGGCGCGTGTTGTGCGCCACAGCCATGGGCGAGAGTGTCGGTGCCGCTCAAGAGCAGGCCTACAAGCTGGCCGCGCAGATTGACTGGGAAGGCTGTTTCTATCGCAAGGACATTGGCTACCGCGCCATTGCCCGCGAGCGTGGCGAAAACCTGTAATAACCTGGCCATTCAGCCGGGCAAGGGTCCATGGCCCTTGCCTGTCGGCTCAGGCGCCGCGCATAGTTATAATCTGGCATCAACCTACGAAGGGATTTCGCCGTGCGCTGGCTCAGGATTGCCATAGGCTTGACCGTTACGCTGCTGACGCTGCTCTGCGTGCTCCCGGCCCAGGCCGCGCCGGGCAGTGCCTGGGCGGTATTGCTCGACGAACAGGGCGATCTGAAACTGAGCGACATTCGCTCTGCTCGCTACACCAATCAATTCAGCCCCATCGACCTTGACCACCTCAAGGCCGCCGAACCTGGCGGCGCATTGTGGCTGCGCTTCCGGCTGGCACCCGACAAGCATGAACAGATACTGCGCATCTTCGCGCCGGACCTCTCACGCCTGAATCTCTATGTGCTGGACGGCGATACCCTGGTCGATCAGCAGATCAGCGGCAACGCCACGGCAGGCACCGAACAGTCCGTGCCCAGCAGCGATTTCATGCTGGCGCTGCCCCGCAGCGATAAACCACTCGACGTCTACCTGCGTTTGGCCTCGCGATATGAGTTGCGCCCGTTCGTCTCATTGCAACCGGCCGTGATGGCAGCCGCCAACCAGAACCAGACCCTGGTTTATGGGCTGCTGTTCGGCTGTATCGCAATGCTGATCCTGCACAACCTCACCCGCTACGCCTACACCCGCTCACGCAGTTGCCTGTGGCTGGCAGCCTGCGAAGGGCTGCTGATGCTCAGCCTGATACTGCTGCTGAACCTGGCAGGCGCCTGGCTGCCGGACTGGCCGGCGATCCAGACACCGGGTGCCTACCTGGCCCTGTTGCTGACAGCGCCCTGCGGCTTGATGTTCGCCTATCGCTATTTCGCGCCGCTGGGGCCGCACCCGCTGAACCGGCTGCTGCTGGGCGAAATCGTCTTCATCATGCTCTGCAGCCTGTTGCTCCTGTTCGTCAACACGCTGCCCCTCAACATCATGACCTACGCATTGGTGGCCTTGGCCGGCCTGAGCATGCTGTTCGTCAGCGCCTGGCATTGGCAGAAGGGCTACCGCCCGGCACGGCTGTTTGTCGCCGCCATGGTGGTGTTCAACCTGGGCACGTTGATCATTCTCCCCGCCCTGCAAGGGCTGACGGAGGTCGCGCCCCAAGGGTTGATCGTTACATTGCTGGTATTCATCTGCGTCAGTGGTCTGCTGATGAGCGTCGCCTTGGGTGAACGACAGCGGTCAATCAACGAAAACCGCTTCAGTCTCAGCCGCGATCTCGCGGCAAGCAACGCGGAAATCAACGCCAAAGCCGAATTCCTGGCGAAGATCAGCCATGAGATTCGCACCCCGATGAACGGTGTGCTGGGCATGACCGAACTGCTGCTGGGCACGCCGTTGTCGGTCAAGCAGCGCGACTACGTACAGACGATCCACAGCGCCGGCAACGAATTGCTGACCCTGATCAACGAAATCCTCGACATTTCCCGCCTCGAATCCGGCCAGATCGAACTGGATGATGTGCAGTTCGACCTCAACGCATTGATCGAGGATTGCCTGAGTATCTTCCGCGCCAAGGCCGAACAGCAGAATGTCGAGCTGATCAGTTTCATCCAGCCCCAGGTGCCGCGGGTGATCAGCGGTGATCCGACAAGGCTGCGCCAGGCACTGCTGAGTCTGCTGGAACATGCCCTGAAAAAAACCGACGAAGGCGAAGTGCTGATCGTCGTGGCCCTCGATGAACGCAGCAACCAGCCTCGCCTGCGCATCGCCGTGCAGGACAGCGGGTCGCCCATGGACGCCGAGGAGCGCGATACGCTGATGCATGCGGAACTGCACAGCAAGAACTTCCTTTCGGCCACGCGCCTGGGGGGCAACCTGGGCCTGGTCATCGCCCGCCAACTGATCATGCTGATGCACGGCGAATTCGGCATCAAGAGTGGCAGCAGCCAGGGCAGCACCTTATGGCTGACCCTGCCGCTGGACCCAGATCGCCTTGAACACCCGACGTCTGACCTCGACGGCCCATTGCAAGGGGCGCGGGTATTGGTGGTGGATGACAACGATACCTGCCGCAAGGTGCTGGTCCAGCAATGCAGCGCCTGGGGCTTGAACGTCAGCGCCGTACCATCGGGCAAGGAGGCACTGGCGTTGCTGCGCACCAAGGCCCACCTGCGCGACTATTTCGACGTGGTACTGCTTGACCAGAACATGCCCGGCATGACCGGCACGCAATTGGCCGCCAAGATCAAGGAAGATCCGAGCCTGAACCACGACATCCTGTTGATCATGCTGACCGGCATCAGCAACGCGCCGAGCAAGATCGTGGCGCGCAACAGTGGCGTCAAGCGCATCCTCGCCAAACCGGTGGCCGGCTATACGCTCAAGACCACCCTGGCGGATGAGCTGAACCAGCGCAACAAAGGCCAGGCGCCAAACGTCCCGGCCAATCCAGGCCCGCCCATACCGGCGAAAGTGCCCAGTGACTTCCGCATCCTGGTGGCTGAAGACAACACCATTTCCACCAAGGTCATCCGCGGCATGCTCGGCAAGCTCAACCTGCAACCCGACACGGCCAGCAACGGCGAAGAAGCCCTCAAGGCCATGAAGGAACAACGCTACGACCTGGTCCTGATGGATTGCGAAATGCCGGTTCTCGATGGCTTCTCCGCTACCCAGCAGTTACGCGCCTGGGAGGTTGGCAACCAGCGGACCCGCACGCCTGTGGTGGCGCTCACGGCGCACATCCTGGCCGAACACAAGGAGCGCGCACGCCAGGCAGGAATGGACGGGCATATGGCCAAGCCGGTCGAATTGTCGCAACTGCGCGAGTTGATCGAGCATTGGGTGGCCCAGCGCGACCAGCAGAACCGTACAGCGCATACGTCCTGAGCCGACAGACGCCAAAACGCCTGATAGACTCCGGTCGTCTTCCTCCGTCCCGAGCCCTCGACCATGCTTCACGTGCTGTTCAGCGTTTACCTGAAAATGTTGGTGCTCTACAGCCCCTTCTTCGTTCTGTCGTGTTTTATCGGCCTGACACGTGGCTATTCACGCAAGGAACAACGTCGCCTGGCCTGGAAGGTCGCGACCGCAACGCTGGTTTCCAGCGTGCTGCTGTATCTGTTCGGGCGGGTGATTTTCAGTGTGTTCGGCATTACGGTGGATGCTTTCCGTATCGGCGCTGGCAGCGTGTTGTTCATTTCGGCGTTGGGCATGGCCCAAGGCAAATCGGCCGTACAGACCGATAATGTGCAGCAGGACGTGACCATCGTCCCGCTGACCATTCCGTTGACCGTCGGCCCCGGCACCATCGGCGCCCTGCTGGTAATGGGCGTAAGCCAGCCACACTGGGACGACAAGCTCATGGCGATCATCAGCATCGCCCTGGCCAGCTTCACCGTTGGCGTGGTGCTGTACCTGTCCAGCCGCATCGAGCGGATTCTCGGCGACCAGGGCTTGCAGATCGTCAGCCGCTTGATGGGGCTATTTGTCTGTGCCCTGGCAGCGCAGATCATCTTTACCGGGGTGAAAGGCTACCTCTCGCCCTGATCCAGACCGTGGCTGAGTCCGCACAGCCACGGTCACGCCCTGAATCGGTGGTCAGGCACTGCGCGGCAAACAATCAAATCACGTTATTGGTCTCCACCTCCGACGGTACCGCCAATAATGCCTTGAGCGTGGTACCGTCCTGAGCATTCGGCGACGCGCCCAACCATGTGGCCAGTGCCGAGACATTGTATCGTCCTTTCCTGCCAAAGCTGAGTAAGACTTCCCCATGAAAATCGCTGTCTGTCGCATAGGCGTCACGGCAGATCACACTTTGTCCACTGTTCGGATCAATGATCATGAGATGCTCTCCAACGCGGCTCAGCAGCAACTGGTCCGGCTCATCGAGTTCCCAGGCCAGTTTGCCAGGAACCATCCCCGCGCCGGCCAATGAATGTCGGCAGTCAAGAATGACCGAGTTGATTCGCAACCAGGATGCCCTGGACAACCTGTAGCTGACCGCCCCCTGGCCCATGCGCAGTACCAGGGTCTTGATACCGTCGGGCAACAGCGGCAACAGATCAATGGGCCCCGTGTCGTCCCCCTCGACAACCAACACTTCACCCTCGCGCCGGGCATAACTGAGTGCCCAAGCCTGTCTCGCCTCTGGCAGGGTCAACAATTTATCCCGTTCGCCTTCATGAATCAGTACGTTGGTTTGTCGCTGTGTCCCCAGCACTTCGAAGGAAGGCTGGATGGCCGCTTTGGGGACCCGGATCATGTGCCCGGTTCCAGCAACGAACCATGCCAGGCTACCGGGCTCTTCGACTGTCATCAGGGCACTGTGGGACGGATGCCTCGCCAACTGCCCAAGCGCTTCAAGCACCTGGTCGCCCTGGGCGACAACCCACTCATGAGTAACGCCTGTAATCATCGCGGGTTCGTGGTCCCGCAGAATAACCACCAAGCCCTCGTGGGTGATGCCTTTCAGGCCCGGCCCTTCGACCGTCAACTCGGCAAATTGATACGAGGCCCATTCACGCTCTGCGGCGGGTATCGCGTCAGCCTGAAGCAACCGCACACCTTGCCCGAACGCGCCCGCCCATTTCTGCGGGTCGACAAACGCCTGGCGATAGACTCCACCATTTGAAACATCGAACAACCAGGCGGCCTCGCCATCTGGCGTCACGTTGAGCAAGCGGACTTCCTTTCCTTGGCCCAGGTCACTCAGCAACAACTTGTCATCGACGTACCAGGCACATAGATTTCCGTCGCCCCTGGTATTGAGCAAACCAACAATGGCGAAGCGCTTCGTTTTGTATTGGCTGGTCAACGGTGCCAACTCAGACAGCCAATGATTCCGGCCCTTGAGCCACGTTTCGTTCAGGCCTGCGAATTGCAGTTCGCCCTGGGGCGCCAGAGTGAAAAACAACCCGTCGGTACGCATCGCTACATAACCACCCTCAACAGCGATGACATCCTTGAGGTTGTCCGACGGTAACCATCGAACGGTCCATTGTCCTTTACCCGCTACCAGGGTGCGCTGCAGATGACACAGCCGTTGTATGAGCCTGTTGTAAATGACAAACGAATCGCTTCCGTCCGTCGGGGTGATCAGCACCAAATCAGTCAGGTTCTTGATCGAATCGGGCCAGCCTCGAGAATATTCGGGTTCAGGCGTAGGACGGATGATCAACCGGTCACTGCGACGAATCCAAGCCATGTTTCGATTCAGATCATTATTTTTCCAGCAAACCGAGACAAAAGGCGCAGGCTTCCAGTCGACGTTTTCATAGGGATATTGATCGGCGAACGACGGTGGATAGTCATAATAATCTCCCAGCACATCGGGCCAGGCCCTCAGTTTCTCGCTGGAACTGATGGTAGGCTCCAGCGCAGTGTCCACGTCTCGAGTCGCTGAAATGAGCAGCAATTCTCCTGCGTGAATCACATAACCCAGCTCTTGATATGTGCGGCTTTGGCGACTGATCTGCTGCACGATATGAATCACACCTTGCTCATCCACCTCCAGGCTTTTGATCACGCCGAATTCGCTGAACGACCTCCACAACCAGTAACGCCGAACCAACACGCCGGTAGTGGCATCGACCTGCCAGACCAGCACATTTTCCGGGTCATAGAACCAGGCGTAACCGCCGGTTACCGCGCCCAGTATCGTTTCATCGGCGCCCGGTATCTCGTCACGAATGTAGAGGAAACGATCATTCATCCCGTCGTACCATGCCGTGACGTGTCGGGGCTCATCCGGTTTCTCGAATGGAACCAGGTAGTCATGTATCGCCGTATACGGCATCGCCAGGCGATGTTGCCGAGCCAAGGTCTTCATGTGTGCGTGCAACGCTTGCTGATCCATTCCTGGCGCCTCGGTCAACTCGACAGCGGACAGTTGGCCTGCCTCGACCTTGAACATTTGGTCGTCACAAAGCCGTAGCAAGGTCCCATGGTGCCCCGCTCCGGTGAGTGATACGGCAACGTCGCGAATAAACAGTTTGGCGACACCTTCAAACCGCACGTCGCTTTCCTTTGCCCACGGGGCATCCAATACCCAGCTTGAAGTCAGTTGGGCGGGCGCTTCAAGGCTCAGGCTCACGCCGGTATTGATCAGCACTGCGCATCGCTTGCCGGCTCCCCGGATCCGATAGTTGATTTTTCCGTGCCAACTCGGCAGTAGAACGGGCACCACCAATGAACGATCGATACTGTCCAGCAGCACGTCGATTGTCGTGGGCCGATAGTCCGGGCTGTGAAGGCGGTGGAGAATGTGGTCGCAGGGAAACGAATAGAAGGAACACAAAAACAGCCACCCACCGTCCGGCTTGATCTTCTGCAGGCGTCGTGCCGTGTCGAAACCGGGAGGAAGGTGCCAACTGGAAAACGGCAAGGCCTTGTATGCATAGCCGTAACAGGTCTGCGGCGTGCAAGGCAGGACAATAGCCTGGCCAGAAGCCGGCGCGAATTTTATTCGACTGGGCAATTCCAGTTGCTGGCGAATGTTGATTGCACGGGCGTAATCCGCCTCGAACGTAGGCACCCCAAAGTGGTCGTGCAGCGGATATAGCTTTGGACTACCCAATCCGAGTGCGCCGTTCGCCAGATCTACCGTCTCGATGATCAAGGAAGGACCAGGTGTCCAGGCATTATGGGCGGGATCAAAGCGATAAGCGTCAAGATGCGCCTTTTCGACGTCAAGGAAAAACAGCCCGACTTGCTCAGCTTCCTCGGCAATGGTCGCAAACCCCCTGACCACCGCGGCCACCCCCACCGCAAGCCCTCCCAATATCACCGCAGCCCCGCCCAGTATCGCCCCGGCGGTGGCACCGGCGGCATAAGCTGCAACCGCTACCGCCAGGCTCGCCGAGTCGAAAGCCAATTGAGTACCGAATTCGGCACGTTCGACATCATTTCGCGCAGTCGACAATTGGTAGATGTCGAACCCGACGTTCGCCAACTGCAACAACGCCCCAACCCCCTCGCCTATCCGGCCACCCACCGAGGCCTTGACCACTGGCGCGACGGCTTGGGCAATCAGTTTTTCTTCTGCCAGGGCTTGCCGGACCAGACCGACCAGCGCCGCGATATCAGTGATGACGCCGTGAGCCATCTGGGTGTAATTGACATAAGCATGCAGCCGCACCGCCAGGGTAAGGGACCGACCGTCTCCTTCGCGCGCTCTCAGTGCGCTCATCAACGCCTGTATGGCGAAACCGGCGTTCAGCGTGTGGACAGCGCCTACCGCCGTGGGGTCTCTCGAAATGACCTCGTGATTGGCCAAGGTCGAGAAACGTTCGGAAAGGTAGTTTTTTATACGCAAGAACCTGTGGTCGTCAGTGCTGATCCGCATCAACTGCGCCGGATTGGCAGGGTCTATCAAGGTGATCCGGTACCCCCCGCCAGGAACGTCCTCCAAGGTATCGAACAAGGGCACGAGTTGAGCCCCCAGATTGTTCGCTTGGTGGAGGTCATTGGTCGTCTCACTGATCTGTTGCGCCCACCAATGGCTATCCAGGGCCAACAGGCTACTGCCGAGTCGAGGATTGCTCTGGAGTGATTGCCCCCGAGCGCTGGCGATTCGTTGCCTGATCGGGCGCACTGGCTGCCCAGGCAACGCCTCGGGGCGTACCAGTTGCGCAACGGTCATTTCGCCAGGCAACGCCACGCTCGATACCCGGGCGCCCTCCAGCTCGATCAGATCGAAAGCTGGATGGCCTGCATCGCCATACGCGGCGTAGTCAATGGCCATTTTCTGTTCAACGAAAAACTGTTCAAGCGCCAGGTGGAACTGTGTCGAATCATCGAATACGAACAAACCAAAATTCGGATCGTAAAAATGGTAGGTGCTGCGCTCGCCCTCAAACACCTTGGCTGCCAGCATGGAATGGTTATCCGAGTTGAGCATCAGCGTCGCAGTGGCAGTCCTGGACTGCAGAACAGCTACGACTTCCTGCAGACTCGAGCGCGCCAGTGCCTCGCCGACCTCACTGACCTGCACGTCGCGCAACGACTCCAGGCTGCTTAAAAAGGTTGCCGAATCGCTTGCCTCACGATCGTCAATTGCCAGATAAAATCGGTTGAACAAACTACGGACCGCCGTCTGCTCGCCCGACAATGCGGCAGCCATCACCAGGGCCAGCGGATAGCAACGCCCGCCCAATCGTTCGCCGTCTCCCCACAGCAGTAGATCCTGCGGCGCCACCTTCATCCCGCCGTAATCCAAACCGTTCAGGACAGCTTCGACACGTTCGTTGACTCTTGTATTGTTTTCCAAGTCAGCTAACTGCTTGACCCTGCCCACATGCCAGCCCCACTGACGCAACGTCAGTCGCTGCTCCAGCGCTGCTTTTTTCAGTTTCAACGCGGTTTCACCACGCTCGGGTGAATACGTGGCCGCACGGGCAACACCCGCCATGAATACCGGCGCCTTGTACTGGTAAAGCGCGCGCTCGATCATCGCGTAGCCGCCAGCGGTGCCCAATTTGCTGAAGTTTTCGGCCAGTTTGATCAAGTTCGGTCGAGCGGCCTCGAAGCTGCGATTGTCCAATGCCTGGGCTCCAATCAACGGCCCCAACTGAACGCGCTGCAATGGACTTAGCTGACCGACACTCACCCGACCATCGGCGAACCGATTCAACAGTTCACCGACAGACCATTGTTGCGTCCGCGGGTCACTCAGCGATCCAGGTGGCAACATGCTGGGGTTTTGAGCGAGGATGGTTTGACGATCATCGAAACCCAGGGGGATGACCTTGTCGAACGTCAGCACACCGTCATGGCCATTGTTCATGGCTTGCATGAACGGCTCACCCAACTCATCGGCCAAGTGCTGCAGCAGGTCGGTGGACAGCAAATGGCGTCCTTCGATCACGGGCCAGCCGCTATCGAATTCCAGGCTGTTGTATTTAAGCAACGGCTCAATATCTTTCGCATAGCGGGCTTGGAATCGACCGCCTAGCCAATTGCCTTTTTCTTTTTCGAGCCACTGTTCAGGACTCGCGTTTTCTTTCCAGGAATGATCTTGCTCCTCTTCCGTGACGTTGCTAAAACCGGTTTCCAACCTGATGGAATTCCGCACCGCGTTAGCACCGCTTGGTGTGTAGACCCTGCTTTCATACTCCAGCAGCCCCGCTCGCAGCGCGCCCGGTCCTGTCAGAAATATCGATCCCTCAGTCCCGGGACGGATGCCATCGCTGAAATAGTCGGCAATCCCCTTATACAAACTCATGGCCCGGTAGTCTTCATTACCGGCTTTTAGATCAACGATACCGAACTCGTCCTTTAGTATCTTCATGAGGTCGACCCCATGAAATACGTCATTGGCCCTCGCGGCTTCTCGCTCCACGGCTAGCAAGGCCTGATAGTGGGTCTCGATGCGCTGGAGGATGGTTTCGAGCGGAGCCGAGTGGGGGTGGCTGACAATTAGCGCATTGGACTCGCCCCCCTCGATAAATGCCAATCGCAAACTGTCCGTCGGAACGCTGGTTTCCTGGAACGGAGCAAATACCTGATCCAGGGATGGGCTACCTTTTGCGAACCGCTCCAACATCTCGCGATGCTCCACGGGAATGTGTGAGGTGAAATCTGTGTAGCGACCGACCAGTGCCTGACGGCCCGGCATCCACTGGGGGTTATTGTTCAACAACAACTGCAATACGCCCAACCGAGCGCTTTTCGCCAGTTGGTTGGCATTGATACCCGCGATTTCCTGAACAAACGACGGCAAGAAATCCACGTCGCTGTAGACGCCCCCCTCA
Source organism: Pseudomonas sp. BP11-1-1 (assembly GCF_052112105.1). NCBI lineage: Bacteria > Pseudomonadati > Pseudomonadota > Gammaproteobacteria > Pseudomonadales > Pseudomonadaceae > Pseudomonas > Pseudomonas sp. BP11-1-1. The sequence goes on along the minus strand of NZ_JAUTYU010000032.1, from coordinate 16,273 downwards.
TCGTGCTCCACCAGCAGCCGCACAATGTCCGAGGCTGTCGCGAGATTTCCGCGCAAGGACATTTCACGATTGTAAAACTCTTCCAATCGAGAATACGTCTGGAGTTCATTGATATTGCGCAATCGCAGCCCTTCGCGATCAAGGCTGCGCATGATGTGCGCGTTTTTATCTTTCAGCGCGCGCAGAACATCTCCATCACAACCATACCCGCGCACCAGTAGATCGATGCGTGCCTCATCCGCACTTTTGTTCTGCTTCAACGCTCGATTGACGTGCATGTACATCTGGCGTTTAAGCGCGGTGATTCGTGCCTCATAATGGTCAGCCAAACTGTCAGGCGAACTGATGGCGTCCGCTTCATTTAACCAAGTATCTGCCTTTGCCGCCTCGACAATAATCCGCGTGGTTTCGTGAGCCAATAAACCGTCTTTGTCATACCAGACATTTATGGCGTAGTCGTTCGGCATGACGCTCTTCCAGATACGCAGGTAATCGAGTTGAATGTCACCCAATCCTCCTCCTAGCCAAACGAAGTTCAATTTCTTTGGCACCGCGGTGGCGGGGAGCCGCTCGATATTGTTGTATAACCGTGCTTCAAAGCCCTCCAGCTTATTGTAAATCCCTGTCAAGCCAGCAGCCCCGGAACTATCGGGCTCCGTTGGCGTACGGCGTACTCGGCTACGCCCCTGCAGATCGCCCAACGCCTGCTTTAGCAGGCCCAGGGGCTCGAGCAATTGCGCAGAATCCCTCAAGGCGACACAGCTGGCATAATAACGATGCACCGCGTCATATTCGGGAGTGCCCTGATATGGAACTAACAGCTGATCGATCTCCTTCAACTTCAACAAATCAACAAAATCGACATAATTATCTACTGACAACGACTGAGTCTCGCTCACTTACAATACTTCCTTTTATTGCAGGCGTGCAGCCGAGCAAAGCCAGAGCAACAAGCACTGACCAACAAACTGACACCCAAGATTCAACCAAGTAAAAACTTATCAACGCCCACGCATTGAAGCGGACATTACAATAGCTAGCTTGTCCGTCGCCCGATCAATATCGACGACATCAACGAAAAGGAAAGTACTCTATCGGTTTGCGGAAGCACAACACCCAGGCACGGCCAATAAATATCCAAATAAAACAAACTTCAAACATTAATTAGAACGACTGCCCAACTTACAAACGACAACGTTACGAACCAGGCTATGGAACGCTCAATAAAACGCCGTTCAATTCACTGACGAAGTGACGCGATATGGCAGGAAATACAAAGTAATGACGGCGGCCCGAACGGGCCGCGATGTTTCATCAGAGGGGCTTGTCGCCATACCACCGCGGTGTATACACCCAATCGCCACCCTTGGCACGGGGGAACACGCACGTCGTGGAAGAGCCCACCAGCACCATCGTGCGCATGTCCACCTGATCCGGGGTCAATTGCCCCAGCGTCGTGACGCGCAACGTCTGGCCCGGTCGACCGATATCCCGCCCCAAGACGACGGGAGTGCCTGGAGTGCGATGTTGCGCGACGATTTCCAGCGCCCGTCCCAACTGCCAAGGACGAGAGCGGGAGATGGGGTTGTAGAACGCCAGGGCCAGGTCGGCTTCGGCCGCCAGGTCCAGGCGCTTCTCGATGATCGACCACGGCTTGAGATTGTCCGACAGCGACATCACGCAGAAGTCATGCCCCAGCGGCGCGCCCGCCTGGGCGGCCGTGGCCAGGGAAGCGGATACGCCCGGCAGGATTTCCAGGTCCACCTGGTGCCAGGACGGATCGCTGGATTCGTGCAGCGCTTCGAGCACCGCCGCCGCCATGGCGAACACGCCAGGGTCGCCCGAGGATACCACCACCACCGACCGCCCCTGGGCCGCCAGTTCGAAGGCGTGCCGGGCGCGCTGCATCTCTTCACGATTGTCGGTGCAGTGTTGTATCTGATCGGCACGGAAAGGCCCGGCCATGCGCACATAGGTTTCATAACCCAGCACGTCGGTGGCACGGTCAAGTTCCGCGCGTACAGCCGGAACCATGAGCTCAGCCGCGCCAGGGCCCAGACCGATCACCGCCAGACGCCCGCGCGGGCGGCCGATCCGTTGCGGATCGAGGGGCTGTGCGGCCACGGCAATGGCAACGTCGCCCGAGACCCGAGGGGATGCCCGATGGCCGATGGCGTCACCCAGCCACTGCGCCACACTGCCGTTGGCCGTAACGAAGCGCAGCGGCACACCCAGGACCGACGCAGCTTGCTGCAACTCGGAGCGCACCATGTCGCTGTCCGCCGCCAACAGGCACGCCACCGACTGCATCGCGAGTCCGGCCTGGGCCAGCGCTTGCTCAATGGAGGCCAACACATCCGTCGCGCCAGCGCTCACTGCGACCACGACACTGCGCGGATAAATGCGCAGCTCGTTCGCCGCAGGCACTCCTGCAGCACTGTCGATTCGGATCGCCAACCGAGCCTGTGCATCTTGCGGCAACTGCGCCTGGTCCAGCCACGGCGCCGCGCCTTCGATGCGCACCGGCTCACCGGCCAGCAGGTCGGAGACGAAGCGTTTGCCCTGCTCCAGATCGCCGAGGCGGTAGCCGCTTGGCGGGTTGAGCAGACACGTGCCAAAACGCAATTCACCGCTGGTGGTGATTGCCGGCGCGACTTGCAGCGCTGCCGCGATTTCACGGGCCATGACGTTCACGCCGCCGAGCCCGCCCAGCAACGGCACCACGGCGCTGCCATCCTCGGCGACCACCAGCACTGGCGGCTCGGCGCCTTTTTCCAACAACAGCGGCGCCAAGCTGCGAATGACAATGCCCGCCGCGCACAGGGCGATGATCGGCGAGTCTTGCTGATAGAGCTCGCGCAATGTCGCGCCGAATTCCGTGTATGGCCGGTCACTGCCCTCGACCCGACCGGCCAGGCCGTGGATCAAGGCTTCGGGATAACGCTGCTGGATTCGCCGGGCCGTCGCCAGGCTGCCCTGGCCGAGAATGACAATTGCCGGAACCGTTGAAGTCATCCCTGCCACCGTTCGCCAGGGACAATGATCAGGGAGAAATACGGCGAAGACATCGGCTCGACTTCATCCAACGGCACGATCTTTTGATTGGCCATGGTCGCTCGTTCGACGTACAGCGCCCGTCCGTCCATGCCCAGCTCCTGGAGCACCTGGCGAACCTTGGGAAAGTTTCGCCCCAGCTTCATGATGACGGCAGCATCGGCGTCGGCCAGGCGACGCTTGAGTTCTTCGTGGGGCAACACGCCCGAAAGCACCGACAGGCTCTGGTTGCGATAGACCAGCGGCGCACCGAGCACCGAGGCACCACCGAGCATTGAGCAAACACCCGGGATGACTTCGGCATCGTAACGCTCGGCCAAACGATCGTGCAGGTACATGTAGGAGCCGTAGAAGAACGGATCGCCTTCGCAGATCACCGCCACGTCACGCCCTGCGTCCAGGTGCACGGCCAATTGCTCGGCGGCGGTGTCGTAGAAATCGGCGATCACTTGCTCGTAGGACAATGGCGCTGGCAGCACCTCGGTGGTGACCGGATAGACCAGCGGCAGCAACGTCTGCGCGTCCTGCAAATGGGCTTCGATGATGCCGAAGGCGTTGCCCTTCTTGCCCTTGGCGACGAAGTACGCCACGACAGGCGACTCGCGCAGCAGGCGCAGGGCCTTGACCGTAATCAGTTCCGGATCACCGGGGCCAACGCCGAGGCCGATCAGACGTCCAGGCTGCTGCATCATTCAATCTCCGTGGCGAGGGCGTTGACGGCGGCGGCAGCCATGGCGCTACCGCCCAGGCGGCCTTGCATGATCACGAACGGTACGCCACGGCTGTCGGCCGCCAGCGCGGCCTTGGATTCGGCGGCGCCGACAAAGCCCACCGGGAAGCCGAGGATCAGGGCGGGTTTTGGCGCACCTGCATCGAGCATTTCCAACAGGTAGAACAGCGCCGTCGGCGCGTTGCCGATGACCACGACGCTGCCTTCCAGATGCGGACGCCACAGTTCCAGCGCCGCCGCCGAGCGGGTGTTGCCCAGCTCGCGGGCCAACGCCGGCACAGTGTCGTCGCGCAAGGTGCAGATCACCTCATTATTGGCCGGCAAACGGGCCCGGGTCACACCCTCGGACACCATCCGCGCGTCGCACAGGATCGGCGCACCGGCTGCCAGCGCCTGGCGTCCAGCCGTGCCCGCGCCTTCGGAAAACTGCAGGCCGTCGATAGACTCGACCATGCCGCAGGCGTGGATCACCCGCACCGCGAGCTTCTCCAGGTCGGCCGGAATGCGCGCCAGGTTGGCTTCGGCGCGGATGATCGCGAAGGAATTGCGATAGATCTCCTGACCGTCGCGGATGTAATCAAGCATCAAGGGGGCTCCGGGGATGAGCGTCGAGCCAGTGGTCGAGCGCTTCGATAGTCAGATTGTGTGCCTGCAACGCGCCGAAACCCGGCAGCGTGGCATCGCGAAAATACAGGTCATAACGACCGGGGGCGACCGCCAGCAAAGTGACGGGTGCGACATGGGCCGCCGCGCAGGAGCGCGGGCAGCCGGAAAAATGGATCTTCAATGCCTGGCCTCGGCGTTGCAGTCCCTCGGCCAGTCGGCGGGCGTCGGCCTTGGTGTCGGCGAGGGCTTTGCCACAGCCACTGGAACCGGTGCAGGCGATGAGTTGTGCAAGGGGCTGATCACTCGAACCTAAAAATCCCAGTTCTTCAAGCCGCGCCAACACTTCATCGGTATATTCGCGATGCACGTTGGGCAGCAACAGGCTCTGCCAGGGCGTGAAACGAAAGCTGCCGTCGCCCTTCTCCCGTGCCAACTGCGCCGCTCCTCGCAGCATTCCGGCGTCGAGCCGGCCAAGAGCCGCCGCCGCGCCGACATAGACACGGTCGTCGTGCTGGGAATGGACGCCGAGGTGCAGTCCATCGATGGATACATCCCGCTGCCAGTCCGGGCAAAATTGCAGGGGGACGCGGCGGGCCACGCAGATCATGAATTCGTCCGCGGGAAGTTCAGCCAGCAAGTCACGCATGCGAATCTGGTCCGGACGCGCCAAGTCCAGAAACACCTCAAGTACCGCCACCACCAAGGCGTGCCCTTGGGCCAGGGGCACCCGGCCCGCCGGTTTGTCCAGCGGGGTGCCGGCCAAGCCGAAGGCCAGCCAGGGCTCGCCGTCGCGGACCAGGGCCGACAGCCACAGGTCGTGGTGATGTTCGAGCATCGCCAGCGCTTCCCCACCGTCCAGTTGCACGGCGAACTTGGCCGACAACTCATGGAAACGTTCGTGGGTTTGCAGGGTGACGAGGATCTGTCCGGCCAATGGGCGGGTGTCGAACAGCATCTGCCGATCAATTCCTGCCGAAGGGCTGAGCATCAGGTTGCGCACGTCATCGCCGGACGGTTTGCGGGGACCAAGCCCGGCAGCCAGCAATGGCTCGATCAGCGCGTCATACCCAGGGCCAATCCCACGGATTTGCAGGTTGGCCCGGTTGGTCGCCTCGATCACCCCACCGGCGAACCGCTCGGCCGCCGAGGCCACGGCATCGGCCTGATCCGCCCGGATAGAACCGCCATCGAGCTTGATCCGACAGATCCCCCCGTCCAGCGCCTGGACGACACGTAGCAACCCCGGGCAACCGGAGGGGCGAATGACGTTTGAGGATGGATGTTCGTTCAAGGCAGGACCGGCAGATAAGAAACGCCACGACGGCGAGGGGCCGTCATTATGCCTGCTTTGCCGGGGGTCATGAAAAGCTTGCTGGTCGGATTGCTGCTGGTAGGTGCTGGTTTCGTAGGCGACGCCAACGAGCTGGCGTCCAGGGGATTTCCCGCCCGCCGAAGAATCGCAACTGATCGTGGCGCTTTTGAGTTATTCCTGTAGGACTTGTTTCACTTTAAAAACATGCACACATTCTGAAACCCCCTGGCATTTGAATAATCAGCAAAAACCCGCTGTATTCAAAAGGCAGTCAATCACTTCTGCGCATCTTCGATAAGGAAATCAAGATATGCCACACGCCTCGAATTACACTCAGCAGCAGCTCAGCGCTGCATTTGATGAAATAGTACTGACGCTGTTCAAGGACATCACCGCCGAGCCGGTCCCCAAGCTATTGGTTGTCGCAGGCCTGCAAAGCTCCGGTAAAACCTACCTGCTCGAAAACAACCTGCTGCCCTCCGAGCGTTACAAAAATTATGTTCGGTTGTACTTGCCGCAATATCGGGAAAAACACCCCAACTACGAACAGTTGAAAGCGCAAGGTGCTTTGTACGCTTATGAACATACCGAAGCTTTCATTCGGGACATCGGCAAGAAGATCTTCGAGAAAGCGTTTACCCAAAAGAACAACATCGTCATGGAGAGCGCCTTCGACACTCCTGGTTTTTCGGCCTTTCCTCCACAAGCAACGACAGCCGGTTATCAGTTCGAAACGCATATTGTCGCTTGTTCCAAGGACTTCGTTCATCTATCGAGCATGAAAAGAGCGTTCAAAAGCGTCAAAAAGGGAGAGCTGGAAAGGTTCGTCACGATGCCGACGCTCGACGCCAGTCTGAAGGAGGCAAAAGCCGCCGTTTCCGCCTTGGAAACAGCCGCCAAGGCAGTCAGCGGTTCGACCATCCAGTTGTATGAACGCGGCCTCGGCACGCTCAAGGATCGAGTTTCGCGTGGGCAAAGCACTTATTTCAAGGACGTCAATGGAAGTTTGAGAATCGCTGGGGACGTACTGCACTACGCGAGCCTTTTTGACACGATCACCCATCGCCGGATCCGCGAACTGACAGATAAAGACGAAATGGTACGGGACTGCCATGGCGCACTAGCCGACGCCCAGGCAGCCACGGCAACGATTCCGGATTCTCTTTACAGGGATTTGCATGGCTACATTTTCAAATACATCGATCGCAAAATCTGACCAGGCCTGAATCCTCGGATTCGCGCCTTGGCCGGAGGGGCGCGGTATGATGGCGGCCCAGTTCGCGGCTACAAACAGCCGGCAGAACAAACCCATCCATTCGAGGAACAGAGATGACCCCCTGGCTGACTGTAGTGGGCATCGGTGAAGACGGCTTCAAGGGCCTGGGCCGAACGGCTCGCCATGCCTTGCTGCAGGCATCGCGGATCCTGGGCAGCACTCGCCAGTTGAAATTGTTGCCACTGTGTATCCGCGGCGAACGGGAGCTATGGCCCAGCCCGTTCTCCCTGGAACCGCTGCTCGCTCGGCAGGGCGAACCTGTCTGCGTACTGGCCAGCGGCGATCCGATGTTCTATGGCGTCGGCGCGAGCCTGGCCAGACACGTGCCCTGTGATCAAATGCTGATCATCCCCGCGCCTTCCTCCTGCTCACTCGCCGCGGCACGCATGGGCTGGCCGTTGCAGGAGGTGGTCACGCTGTCGCTGGTGGCGCGTCCCCTGGCGGCACTCAATGTGCATTTATCCACAGGCGTCAGGCTGTTGCTGCTGAGCAACGACTGCCACAGCCCTGCCGCCGTGGCGACCTTGCTGCGTGAGCGGGGATTCGGCCCAAGCGCCATGACGGTACTGGAGCATTTGGGTGGTGCAACAGAACGACGGATCGATGGGTGCGCCGCGCAATGGTCCGATGAAATCGTCGCCGACCTGAACCTGATAGCGATTGAATGCAGGGCCGAACCATCGACATCGCGGCTGTCCCGCATGGCCGGTCTGCCGGACACCGCATTCGAACATGACGGCCAGTTGACCAAACGCGACGTGCGCGCCATCACCCTGGCCCGCCTCGCCCCCACACCCGGCGAGCTGCTGTGGGATGTCGGCGCGGGCAGCGGCTCCATCAGCATCGAATGGATGCGCGCCCACCCTAGCTGCCGGGCCCTGGCCATCGAGGCCGACGAAGGCCGCCAACGCTTGATCGAACGCAACCGCGACACCCTCGGCGTGCCGGGCCTGCAACTGATTCGCGGCAGCGCCCCGCAGGCGCTGGAGAACCTGGAGCGGCCGGACGCGGTGTTCATCGGCGGTGGCGTCACCCGCGAAGGCGTGCTCGACGCCTGCTGGGCCCAACTCAAGCCCGGCGGCCGGCTCGTCGCCAATGCCGTGACCCTGCAAAGCGAAATGACCCTCATGCACTGGCGCGAACGTCACGGCGGTGAGCTGACCCGCATCCACATCGCCCAGGCCCAGCCCTTGGGCGAGTTCGACACCTGGCGCCAGGCCTTGCCGATCACCTTGCTCGACCTGACGAAACCTCTCGATGCGTGACGAAACCGCCGAACAACCCGCGCCCCTGCGCAGCGGCCTGACCACCGGCAGTTGCGCCACCGCCACCAGCCTGGCGGCGGCCCGCTTGCTGCTGCGCGGCACCGAGGCCGATGCCGTTGAAATTATCCTGCCCAAGGGCAAGCAGGTGCAGATGCGCCTGGAGTTCTGCCGACTGACCGAGCAAGGCGCCGAGGCAGGGACGATCAAGGACGCCGGCGATGACCCGGACGTGACCCACGGCGCCCTGTTGTTTTCCCAGGTGCGCTTGATCGCCGAACCCGGCGTGCGCTTCGTCGCCGGGCGCGGCGTGGGCACAGTGACACGGCCGGGATTGGTGCTGGGCGTCGGTGAGCCGGCAATCAACCCGGTGCCGCGCCAGATGATCAACGATCACCTCGGCCGCTTGGCCGAAGAAAGCGGCTATGCCGGAGGTTTCGAAGTCACGGTCAACGTCGAGGGCGGCGAAGCCCTGGCGCTGAAAACAATGAATCCGCGCCTGGGTATCCTCGGCGGCCTGTCGATCCTTGGCACCAGCGGCATCGTCCGGCCGTTCTCCTGCGCGGCCTACATTGCCTCGATCCACCAGGGCATCGACGTGGCAAAAACCAACGGTTACTTGCACATCGCCGCCTGCACCGGCAACGCCAGCGAAGACACCATGCGCCGGGTCTACAACCTGCCGGAAATCGCCCTGATTGAAATGGGTGACTTCGTCGGCGCCGTGCTCAAGCATGTGCGCAAGGTGCCGGTGGAAAAACTCAGCCTCTGCGGCGGCTTTGGCAAGATCAGCAAACTCGCCGCCGGCCACATGGACCTGCACAGCCGCCACTCGAGCATCGACCTGCCGCAACTGGCCGAATGGGCCGCCGCGATCGGTGCCGACGAACGTTTGCAGCAAGACATTCGCCAGGCCAACACCAGCCAGCAAGCCTTGGCAATGGCCAGCGCCGCCGGCATCGCCCTCGGCGATGCAGTGTGCGAGCACGCGCTGGCCTTCGCCCGCAGTGTGGTGCCGGCCCAGGTCCAGGTCGAAGTCTTCGCCATCGACCGCCAGGGTGGGATTGTCGGTCACGCGGGAGCCTTGTCATGAAGAGCCTTGAAATGAAACGCATCCTGCTGCTCGGCGGTGTCACCGAAGCCCTGGCCATCGCCCGCACCCTCGGGCCCCAGCACATCTACAGCCTGGCCGGCATCGGTCGCATTCCCACCGACCTGACCTGCCAGGTGCGCGTCGGCGGCTACGGCGGCGCCGAAGGGTTGGCGCAGTTCATCCGCACCGAGGGCATCAACCTGCTGCTGGACGCCACCCACCCCTACGCAGCACAGATCAGCCACAACGCCACCCTGGCAGCCCGCGCCTGCGCCATCCCCTGCTGGGCCCTGCGCCGCCCGGCCTGGCAACCCCGAGCCGGCGATGACTGGCGCGAAGTGGCCGACTGGAGCGAACTGATCCAGGCCCTGCGACCCTTCCACCTCCCCTTGTTCACCCTCGGGCGTGAGCCGCTGCAACACTTGGACGAAATTCCGCCAGGGCAATTCTGGACCTTACGAGCCTTGGACGTTTATCCCGGTAATGAGCGCTGCGAAGTGATTGGCGCCCGTGGGCCATTTCACATTGAGGGCGAGCGTGAATTGTTCGAACGGCGGCGGATTGATGTGCTGGTCAGCAAGAACAGTGGCAGCACGGCGACTGAACCGAAGCTGGACGTGGCGCGGGAGCGGGGGGTGCCGGTGTTGGTGTTGAAGCGGCCGGTGTTGCCGGGGGTGGATCGGGAGTTCGAGAAGCTTGAAGAAACACTTGAGGCGTTGGCGCTTCTGAGGTGATGAGACAAGATCACTGCCTTGCGTGAACAGTAACCTATTTGTTACCTTCAAGGCCGCACGTGATCACACTCGAAGAATATCTACAAGACAACGATACAAGCCCATTCAAGCGTTGGTTTTCCACTCTGGATGCCCAAGCGGCTTTCAAGGTCTCCAACGCACTGATGCGTTTGGAGTTGGGCAACACCTCAAATATCAAATGGTTCGACGGTTTGGGCGAGTATCGTATCAACTGGGGCCCAGGTTATCGGGTGTACCTGACCCAGGAGGGCAAGCGCCTGATCATCTTGTTTGGTGGGGGAGACAAGTCCACTCAGAAAAAAGACATCAAACAGGCAAAAATGCTTGTTGCAGAATTCCGAGCCCGGAAAAAAGCAGAAAGGAACATGAGGTAATGCAATGGCTCTCACACGCAGCTACAAACATACGATTGCCGAACGCGCCCAGCGAGATCCTGAGTTTGCCCAGATCCTGCTGGACGAGGCCGCTACTTTATTTTTAAACGGAGAACCCGAGATGGCGAGGATGATTCTTCGTGATCTTGTGAATGCCACTGTGGGGTTTGAAGAGTTGGCAAAGGAAACGTCCAAACCCAGCAAAAGCCTGCACCGGATGCTTTCAGCCAAAGGTAATCCAAGCATGGATAACCTGGCCGCAATATTTGCAGTCATCCGTACGACTCTGGGAGTCGACATGCAGGTACATGCCGTACCGGCGCATTGAGGTTGTGCGAACGGGAAGCATCCGGGTGTATTCCCAAACAAGGCCCCAATCCCACAAAAACGCCAACTTGAAAATCTATTGCTACTGTTAAGACCAGCCCTGCGACCCTACACCGCACATGGCTTTTTTACTTCTCACCCCCGATCAGGCTAAATACCGCCACCTGATCGCCCAACCGAGCGGATTGCCCCATGTCCCGACAACGGCTTGCATTTGCCTGGATCGCCTGCTTCGCAGTGCTGTTCAACATGCTTGCCATGCCGCTTTCCAACAGCGGGGGTGCGACCGCCAATTCGCCAGCCGAGCAAGTGCTGTGGGGCAGTTTCTGCTCCTCCGGCGGCACGAAAATGGTGGCGATTTTCCTGGGCACGTTCGAACAGGGCACGCCGCAACAGGACAATCATTCGACCATGCAACATTGCTGGTGCTGCTCAGGTCCGGCGCCATTGGTGGCGCTTGCCGGGCATGTCCCGCAGTTGTATCTGGATGCTCAACTGGCCCATCGTGCCGCCATCCATTCGAAACTCGACAGCCCCACCCCGCGCCAGCAATGGCCCAGCCTCAACCCCCGCGCCTCGCCTCTGGCCTGATTCTTTCGCATACACCTGCGCCCTGAATCGTTCCGGAGAATTGCCATGTTGAACAGACTTATCCTGCTGGCCGCCCTGCTGCTTCCTGTCGGCTTCGCCCAAGCTCACCAATACAAAGCGGGCGAGCTTGAGATCGCTCATCCGTGGTCCCAGGAATTGCCACCCAACGCACCGACCGTGGCCGCGTATTTCGTGATCCACAACAGTGGTACCACCGCTGACAAACTGCTCGGCGTCGACTCGCCCATCGCCGGCAAAGCCGAACTTCATGAGCACGTGATGCAAAACGACTTGATGAAAATGCAACAGGTGCCCGTCGTGAATGTCGCCCCCGGTGCGACCGTCACCTTCGCGCCGATGGCGTATCACGTGATGCTGCTGGACCTGAAAGACCGCAGCCTGCTCAGCGACGGCAAACGCTTCCCCATGACCTTGCACTTCGAAAAGGCCGGGGATGTCACGGTGGACGTCGCGGTGCAGAAAAAAGCACCCGACGGCACCAAGACGCATATGCACGGCCAATAAGACGTAGCCGTCCATGCAACCTCGTCGCGCCAGCCTGCCCACCCGCCGTCGTCAGCCCATGAGCCTGACCCGCGGTAGCTGGATCAGCCTGTTCGCCATGCTGATGATCTTCATCGGTCCGCTGGTTTCCCAGTCGATGCCGATGGATCAACGCATGTCCATGTCCATGCCGATGGACATGGATATGAGCATGGAAATGGCGGTGCACGAAGCGCCGGCAGCCGAACATTGCCCGCCCCAGGGCGAGCATCATGCGTTGTGGGAAAAGTGCGGCTATTGCAGCCTGCTGTTCAACTGCCCCGCGCTGCCCGGCGGTCATACCTTCGCCGCCTTCGACACGCCGCACACCAACACCTTCACCAGCCCCTCCCCACGCCTGGGCCATGCCCGGCCCGCGTTCTTCCCGGGTGCCCGCACCCGCGCACCGCCCTTCGCAGCGTAGCTCCCGACACTTACTCACCCGGTCGTACAAGACAGCCCCAGGCTGCCCGACCGTGTCGTCTACGTTTGTTCGATGGAATCATCATGTCCAGGTTTCCTGCTGGCATCGCGTTGGGTTCTGCCCAGGTTCGCTGCCTCCTGAACGCGCCACCGGCTCGTTCACGCCACACCATCGCCGCACTGTGCGGCCTGCTGCTCACCCCGCTCGCGCTGGCTGATGAGCACGAGCATCACGACCATCCGGTCGAAGAGCTGAGCCCGACGGTCATCACCGCCATCGCCCCCAGCTCGCCGCTGACCGTCGTCACCAACCCCAAGGACCCGCGCCAACCGGTGCCGGCCAGCGATGGCGGCGACTACCTCAAGACCATTCCCGGCTTCGCCCTGGTGCGCAACGGCGGCACCAACGGTGATCCGGTGCTGCGCGGCATGTTCGGCTCGCGGCTGAACATCCTCACCAACGGCAGCATGCTCTTGGGCGCTTGTCCGGGCCGGATGGACGCGCCAACGTCCTACATCTCGCCGGAAACCTACGACAAGCTCACCGTGATCAAGGGCCCGCAAACCGTACTTTGGGGCCCCGGCGCCTCGGCCGGGACCGTGCTATTCGAGCGCGAGCCGGAGCAGTTCGGCGAGCTCGGCACCCGGGTCAACGCCAGTGTGCTGGCCGGCTCCAACGGCCGTTTCGACAAAGTGGTGGACGCCGCCGCTGGCGGGCCGCGGGGTTATGTACGGGTGATCGGCAACACTGCCCATTCGGACGATTACCGCGACGGCAACAACGACACCGTGCCGTCGCGCTACGACAAGTGGAATGGCGATGTCACCCTCGGCTGGACCCCGGACGCCGATACCTTGCTGGAGCTGACCGCCGGCAAGGGCGACGGTGAGGCACGCTACGCCGGGCGCGGCATGGACGGTTCGCAGTTCAAGCGCGAAAGCCTCGGGCTGCGTTTCGAGCGCTCGAACATCGGCGAGGTGCTGGATAAAGTCGAAGCGCAGGTCTACTACAACTATGCCGACCATGTGATGGACAACTACAGCCTGCGCACGCCGTCCGGCACCGGGATGATGGCCGGCCCCATGGCGTCCAATGTCGACCGCCGCACCCTCGGTGCCCGCATCAAGGCCACCTGGCGTTGGGCCGATGTGCAATTGATCAGCGGCCTCGACGCGCAGACCAACGAGCATCGCCAACGCAGCAGCATGGGCGTGGATACCTACAAGGACCTGCCTTACACCAAGGACGCCGACTTCCACAATTACGGGGTGTTCGGCGAACTGACCTGGTACGCCGCCGACCGCGACCGGGTTATCACCGGCGCCCGGCTCGACCGCGCCTCGGCCAAGGACTATCGCCAGAGCATCGGTTCCGGCATGTCGGCCCAGCCCAATCCCACCGCCGATGACACCCGCGCCGACACGCTGCCCAGCGGATTCGTACGCTACGAACATGATTTGGCTGACAGCCCCACCACCCTCTACGCAGGTATCGGCCACGCGCAACGCTTTCCGGATTATTGGGAGCTGTTCTCGCCAAACGCCGGCCCCAGCGGTTCGCTGAACGCCTTCGACGCGATCAAGCCGGAGAAAACCACCCAGCTCGATTTCGGCCTGCAGTACAAGACCGAAACCCTCGAAGCCTGGGCATCGGGTTATGTCGGGCAGGTTCGCGACTACATCCTGTTCGACTACACGCCCGGGATGATGGGCACCACTTCCCGGGCCGAGAACATCGATGCGCGGATCATGGGCGGTGAACTGGGTGCGGCCTACCAGCTCACCGAGCGCTGGAAAGCCGACGCCACCCTGGCCTATGCCTGGGGCAAGAACAGCAGCGACGGCAGCGCCCTGGCGCAGATGCCACCGCTGGACGCGCGCCTGGGCCTGACCTACAGCGAAGACCGCTGGAGCGCCGGGGCCTTGTGGCGGGTGGTGGCGGCGCAGCACCGGGTCGATGAAAACAAGGGCAACGTGGTCGGCAAGGACTACGGCAAAAGCTCGGGGTTCGGGGTCTTCTCGCTCAACGGCGCCTATCGCATCAATTCGAACTGGAAGGTCAGCAGCGGCGTCGACAACCTGTTCGGCAAAGCCTACGCCGAGCACTTGAACCTGGCCGGCAACGCCGGGTTCGGCTACCCGGCGAGCGATCCCCAGGCCATCAACGAACCGGGGCGCACGCTCTGGACGAAGGTGGATATGAGTTTCTGACCAGCACCGGAGATCTGTCAGCAAGAACACAAACTGTGGGAGCGAGCTTGCTCGCGATGGCGAAGGCACATTCAACATCGATGCAAGCTGAACCATTGCTATCGCGAGCAAGCTCGCTCCCACAGTGGTTCGTTTCCACCTTGACTGACCGCACAACATAACAACCCAATTTGCCCTGCGGAGCGCTTTGCAATGAGCCAACCGAAACCGAATTTCTACAACCTGGCCTGGCGTTGGCATTTTTATGCCGGGCTGTTCGTCGCGCCGTTCATGGTGATGCTGGCCCTGACCGGGATCATTTACCTGTTCAAGCCGCAACTCGATCCACTGATGTACGGCGACTTACTGAACGTGCCGCCCAGTCATCACGCCCTGGCGGCGGACGACCTGCTCAAGCAGGTCCGCCAGGCCTACCCCGAAGGCCAGGTCAAGCAGTACCTGCCACCGGTCAATGCCGAACGCAGCGCGCAATTCGTGGTGATCGACCAAGGCCGGGAACTGAATGTGTTCATCGACCCGTACCACGGCGACATCCTTGGCGAGCAGGATGCGAAAAACAACCTGCAAGCCATGGCCCGGGCGATCCACGGCGAGTTGTTGATCGGCACGGTGGGCGACCGACTGGTGGAAATGGCCGCGGGCTGGGGCGTGGTGCTGGTGGTTTCCGGCCTGTACCTGTGGTGGCCGCGCGGGCAATCATCGGCCGGCGTGCTGTGGCCGCGCTGGAGCGCGCGCGGTCGGCTGTTCTGGCGCGACTTGCACGTGGTCCTGGGCTTCTGGGGCGCCGCGTTCCTGCTGGTGATGCTGCTCAGCGGCATGACCTGGACCGGCTTCTGGGGCAAGCAATACGCGGACCTGTGGAACCGCTTCCCGGCGGCGATGTGGAATGACGTGCCGAAGTCCGACGTCGAGGCCGGCAGCCTCAACAACGCCCACCGCCAGACCGTGCCATGGGCCGTGGAGAATACGCCGATGCCGATGTCCGGTGACCACGCCGAGCACATGGCCCACGGCGGCATGCACGAAGGCCCCGCGGCGCCGACCGCCAGCCTGCAAGCGGTGCAGGATATCGCCACCGAGCGCAAGGTCGAACCCGGCTACAGCATCACGTTCCCTACGACCGCTTCCGGCGTGTTCACCATCGCCGTGTTCGCCGATGACCCGCGCAACGACGCGACCCTGCACGTAGACCAATACACCGGCAAGGTCCTGGCCGATGTGCGTTGGGAGCATTACAGCGTCGTGGCCCGCGCCACCGAAACCGGCGTGATGCTGCACGAAGGCAAGATGTTCGGCCCGCTGAACCAGATCATCGTGCTGCTGGTTTGCCTGATGATCCTGCTCAGCGCCGTGAGTGGCCTGGTGATCTGGTGGAAGCGCCGGCCCCAGGGCAAGTTCGGCGTGCCGCCGCTGCGCCACGATTTGCCGACGTGGAAGACTGGCGTGTTCATCATGCTGGCCCTGGCGGTGGTGTTCCCGCTGGTGGGGGCTTCGCTGGTGGTGGTGTGGCTGTTGGACCGGCTCGTCACCCGATTGAATCGTCAGCCTGAGATCGCCTCATCTTCAAGCTGAACACAGCGCGTTAACGGAAAGCGGCGCGAAACCTCTACAATCGCGCCCGCTTTCAACAACTGTAAACACAGTCTAAATGTGGGAGCGGGCTTGCTCGCGAATGCGGTGTGTCAGTCAGCATTTATATGTCTGACACACCGCATT
>NZ_JAUTYU010000031.1:0-41222 GCF_052112105.1 Pseudomonas sp. BP11-1-1 | reverse complement strand
GGACAGGGCGGGCAGTTCACATTCCAGCTTGTAGAGCGCCGCGCGTCCTGCGCCGACATAAGCCTGCAAATGTCCCATGGCGTGCCGGGCAACCTCGTAATTGAGGCCGTCGAGCACCACCAGGATGACGTTGTGCTTCATGGGGACCGGGACTCCGGACAAGAACCAAAAAAACCGGTTCACCAAGCGCCCAATGTGGGAGCGAGCTTGCTCGCGATTGCGGTGTGTCAGCCAATACTCATGTCGACTGATACTCCCTCATCGCGAGCAAGCTCGCTCCCACAATGGATCAGCGGTGATCCGGGAGCGGGAGCTAGCGCCTCACTTCATCTCGACGATGACTTCTTCGTTCCACTTCTGCGGCAGTGCCTTGGAGGTCTTCTCCCACGCATCCGCATCCTTGATCGGGGTCACGCCCTTGTACTGCTCGTTCGGCAGCAGCTTGGCCTTGACCTCTTCCGGCAGCTTCAGGTGCTCGGCGCGGATCGGGCGGGCGTTGCCCTTGGCGAGGTTGATCTGGCCAGCGTCGCTGAAGATGTATTCGCGGGTCAGCTTGGCGGCGTTCGGGTGCTTGGCGTATTTGTTGATGATGGTGGTGTAGCCGGAGATCACCGAGCCGTCGGATGGGATCAGTACCACGTAGTCATCCGGGTTGGCCATCTTGGCCTTGTAGCTCAGGCCGTTGAAGTCCCAGACCACGCCGACCTCGACTTCACCTTTTTCCATGGTCGCGATGGTCGGGTTGGCCATGGACAGGCGCCCTTGCTTGGCGATGTCAGCGAACATCAACAGCGCTGGCTCGATGTTCTTCTCGTTGCCGCCGTTGGCCAGGGCTGCGGCCAGTACGCCGTTGGCAGCCTGGGCCGCGGTGCTCACGTCACCAATCGAGACTTTATATTTACCCGATTTCAGGTCGGCCCATTTGGTCGGCACTTCGGAACCGTGCAGCAGTTTCTTGTTGACGATGAATGCGATGGTGCCGGTGTAGGCCAGGGCCCAGTTGCCATCCTTGTCCTTGGCCCAATCCGGCACTTGTTCCCAAGTGCTCGGTTTGTAAGGCTGGACCACGCCTTGCTTGACCGCGATCGGGCCGAAAGCGGCGCCGACGTCGCCGATGTCGGCGCTGGCGTTGTCTTTTTCAGCGGCGAACTTGGCGATTTCCTGGGCCGAGCTCATGTCGGTGTCGATGTGCTTCAAACCGTAGTTCTTGGCCAGGTCTTCCCAGGTGCCTTTCCAGTTTGCCCAGTCATCGGGCATGCCGACGCTGTTCACGGCGCCTTCCGCTTTCGCAGCGGCTTCCAACGTTTTCAGATCGGTATCAGCGGCCATGGCGGCGGTGCACATGGCAATGGTCGAGCCTAACAGTGATGCCAGGAAAAGCTGTTTCATCCGAAGCTC
This sequence comes from Pseudomonas sp. BP11-1-1, assembly GCF_052112105.1. Classification (NCBI taxonomy): domain Bacteria; kingdom Pseudomonadati; phylum Pseudomonadota; class Gammaproteobacteria; order Pseudomonadales; family Pseudomonadaceae; genus Pseudomonas; species Pseudomonas sp. BP11-1-1. The sequence continues at coordinate 39,824 of NZ_JAUTYU010000031.1, read as the reverse complement.
CTATGGGCGTTTTCAACGCTGCGATTGCGGTTGTGTTGGTCTAGGTCAGCAATACCTGAGCCAATGTAGGCGGGTCCCATGACATTTTGATGTCGGTGGGACGTTCGCCAGCAATCATCGGGCTCACGGAGGGTCGCTGTGGGATAAGCGTAGACCATGAGTAACCGCCTGATCTGCAAGGCCTTGGCCGTTTATTTGCAAGCGCATGTGTTGACCGTTCGGCGGTTGTGTCATCTATCAGTCATGCGCAGTGCCTAGGCTTGCAGGCATGAGACGTGGATCGATGCAGCATCGAATCCTGCCCCGAAACAGTGCTGGTCTAGTCCAGATAGGTAACGTTGATGCGCGTTGAAACAACCAAAGCGGTGACAACCATCGGGCAGGTCCTGCAGGAGCAGCTTGACCACGGCTTGCTGGCGCCGGGCAGCAAGTTGCCGGCCGAGCGCAAGTTGAGCGAGTTGTTCGGGACCACCCGGATCACCGTGCGTGAGGCTTTGTTGCAGCTTGAAGCCCAGGGACAGATTTATCGGGAAGAGCGCAGGGGCTGGTTTGTCTCGCCACCAAGGCTGGCCTACAACCTGATGCAGCGTAGCCATTTCCACGCGATGGTCGCTGCCCAGGGCCGAGTGCCTTCGACCCAGGTGATCTCGGCCCGCCTGCAACCCGCTTCGGCAGCGGTCTGTGCCTGGCTGCAATTGCCGGCGCTGTCCAGCGTCATCCAGATCTGTCGCACCCGGCGCATCGATGAGCGATTGGTGCTGTACGTCGAGCACTACCTGAATCCGGCGTATTTCCCGGGCATCCTCGACTTTGACCTCAACCAGTCGATGACCGAGCTGTATGCCCGCCATTACGACCTGCATTATGGCCGGGTGAAATTCGAGATCGTGCCTACGTCGCTACAGCCGGAAGCGGCAGCGGCACTGAAAGTATCGGTCGGCAGCCCCGGGCTTCGGATTGCGCGGGTCAACTATGACCAGCATCAACGGCTGATCGATTGTGACCTGGAGTTCTGGCGGCACGACGCGATTCACGTGGGCGTGGATGTGCCGGAGCAACCCGCCTGAGGCGTGTTCAGGAGGACTCGTTGAGTTTCGCCAGGATCCTGAACAACACCGTCGCGAGGATCAGCAACATGCCGATCCACATGGCGAACACCCCGACGTTCTTGTCGCGGAAATTGAAGCCGATGGCCAGCAGGATCATGCCAGCGATGATGGGCACCAGCATGGCGTTGAGCGAGGACATGGAGATCATGGCGACAGCCTTGTCGGGGGGATAAGGTCAGTCTAGTTGGGGTTTGGCTGGGGTGGGCTGATGTATGTCACAGCCTCCCCAGAATTTGAGACGGGCACTGTTGTGGCGAGGGGATTCATCCCCGCTGGGTCGCGCAGCGGCCCTAAATTCTACGGTCGCTGCGCAACCGAGCGGGGATGAATCCCCTCGCCACAGGAGGCTGCATGAACAGGTTCAGCGGTTAGGGCAATTCGCGAGAAGCGTAGAACGCGCTCAGCACTTTCACCAGGTGCGCCAGGTCATGGCTGCCGCACAGTTCGCGGATCGAATGCATGGCGAAGGTCGGCAGGCCGATGTCCACCGTGCGCACGCCCAACTGGCTGGCGGTGATCGGGCCGATGGTCGAGCCGCAGCCCATGTCGCTGCGCACGACGAAGCTTTGCACCGGTACTTCCTCGGCCATGCACAGGTGGCGGAAGAATCCGGCGGTTTCGCTGTTGGTGGCGTAGCGCTGGTTGCTGTTGACCTTGATCACCGGTCCGGCGTTGAGCTTGGGACCGTGGTTGGCGTCGTGCTTGTCGGCGTAGTTGGGGTGAACGCCATGGGCGTTGTCCGCCGAGACCAGCAAGGATTTCTGAATGGCGCGTACGAACTCTTCACCTTCGGGCAACAGGCGGCGCAGGGTCTGTTCGAGCATCGGACCGTCGGCACCGCAGGCCGAGGTCGAGCCGACTTCTTCGTGGTCGTTGCACACCAGCACGCAGGTTTCTTCGGTGTCGGCGGTCAACAGGGCCTGCAGGCCGGCGTAGCACGACAACAGGTTATCCAGGCGCGCGCCGGCGATGAAGTCGCCATGCAAACCGACGATGGCGGCACTTTGGGTGTCGTAGAAACTCAACTCGTAGTCGAGCACCACGTCGGCATTCAAGCCGTGCTCCCGGGCCAGTTGATCGGTGAGCACGGCGCGGAAGTCGACGCGCTCGTCGCCGGCGAACTGGGCGAGTATCGGTGGCAGTTCATTCTGGGCGTTGATTGCCCAACCTTGATTGGCTTCGCGATTGAGGTGGATGGCCAGGTTCGGAATGATGGCGATCGGTGCCTTGAAATCGATCAACTGGCTCTCGACCTTGCCATCACGGCGGAAGGTCACGCGGCCGGCCAGGGACAGGTCGCGGTCGAACCACGGCGCCAGCAACGCGCCGCCATAGACTTCCACGCCCAGTTGCCAGAATCCGTGGCGTTGCAGTTCCGGCTGCGGCTTGACCCGCAGGCAAGGGCTGTCGGTGTGGGCGCCGACCAGGCGGATGCCGTCGTGCAGCGGTGAGTTGCGGCCCAACTTGAAGGCGATGATCGATGAATCGTTGCGCGTGATGTAGTAACGACCGTTGGCCTCTGTGGCCCAGGTCTCGCGCTCATCAAGCCGCTGGTAACCCGCCGCCTCCAGGCGCTGGGCGAGGCTGGCGGTGGCGTGGAACGGGGTAGGGGAGGCCTTGAGGAAGTCGATCAGGCCCTGGTTCAACTCTGCGCGCATAAGTAACTCCAGACAGCGATGGGCGGGAGTTTACCGTATTGGTGGATGATGGGGAGGGGTTAGGGGTATGTATATGGGGAACTTGGGGATGTCGAACCCGTGGCGAGGGAGCTTGCTCCCGCTGGGCTGCGTAGCAGCCCCAACAGCGGCAACGCAATCAAGCAGGCATACCGAGATGCGCCTTTAGGGCTGCTTCGCACCCCAGCGGGAGCAAGCTCCCTCGCCACAATGACGGTGGTGTTTCTTAGAACGGTGCCGGGCACTCGAAGCGCAGGCGTTCGCCGCTCTGCGGATGGGTGAAGCTGAGCATGCTGGCGTGCAGGCACAGGCGTGGCCAGGCGGCCAGGGCTTGCGGGTGGGCATAGAGCCCGTCGCCCAGCAATGGGTGACCGATGGAGAGCATGTGCACGCGCAATTGGTGCGAGCGCCCAGTAATCGGTGTCAGCTCGACTCGGCACCAGTCGCCACAGCGTTCCAGCACGCGCCAGAACGTCAAGGCGTGCTTGCCCTGTTCGTGATCCACCACGTGGCGAGGCTTGGTCGGCGGGTCATAGCGCAAGGGTAGGTCGATGCTGCCGCTGTCCAGTTCCGGTTGGCCCCAGCACAATGCGGTGTAGGCTTTTTCGGTTTCTCGATCATGAAATTGCCGTGACAGTTCGCGATGGGTGTCGGGGTCGCGGGCCAGCAGGATGATGCCGGAGGTTTCCCAGTCCAGCCGGTGCACGATTCGTGCTTCCGGGTAGCCGTTTTCCTGCAGGCGAGTGATCAGGCAGTCCTTGTTATCGTCGGCCCGGCCGGGCACGGAGAGCAGCAGGGTCGGCTTGTCGACCACCAGCACGGCGGCGTCCTGGTGAATGATGCGGATGTTGGACAGGGGCATTGAAAACAGTCTCGTTACAAACGCCAACGGCGGCTCGGCCCCCACAGCCTTATCGTGGGAGCGGGCTTGCTCGCGAAAGCGGTTTTTCAGGCACATTGATCTTGAATGTGCCACCGTCTTCGCGAGCAAGCCCGCTCCCACAAAAGCTGGGGCCGAGCCGCCGTGGCTCCAGCCGGGTCGATCAGCGATCCGGCAGGGTGATGTTGAGTTCCAGGATCGAGCAACTGCCCTGGCTTTCCAGCGCCACGTGCACGTCATCGCTACCGATGTTGACGTACTTGCGGATCACCTCGACCAGTTCCTTCTGCAGGGCAGGCAGGTAGTCGGGTGTGCTGCGTTGGCCGCGTTCGTGCGCCACGATGATCTGTAGACGCTCTTTCGCGACCGAGGCGGTACTGGGCTTTTTGTTGGCACGAAAGAAGTCAAAAAGGTTCATTACCTACCTCCAAACAGGCGCTCGAAGAAACCTTTCTTCGTGACGTCGAGGAATCGATGCTCGACGGTTTTGCCCAGCAGGCGATCGACAGCATCGCTGTATGCCTGGCCGGCGTCGCTCTGGTCGTCAAGAATGACCGGCACACCGGAGTTCGAGGCCTTGAGTACGGCTTGGGATTCTGGAATCACGCCCAGCAGGGTCACCGCGAGGATTTCCTTGACGTCTTCGACGCCAAGCATTTCACCGTCGCTGACGCGTTGCGGGTTGTAGCGGGTCAGCAGCAGGTGCTCCTTGATCGGCTCTTCGCCTTGCTCGGCACGGCGGGATTTGCTCGCCAAGAGGCCCAGCATGCGATCGGAGTCACGGACCGAGGAGACTTCCGGGTTGGTCACGACGATCGCTTCGTCAGCGAAGTACATGGCCAGGTGGGCACCTTTCTCGATACCGGCCGGGGAGTCGCAGACCACGAACTCGAAGTCTTCCTTGAGCTGCATCAGGACCTTTTCCACGCCTTCCTGGGTCAGCGCGTCTTTGTCGCGGGTCTGGCTGGCAGCCAATACGTAGAGGTTCTCAAGGCGCTTGTCCTTGATCAGGGCCTGTTGCAGGTTCGCTTCGCCATTGACCACGTTGACGAAGTCATAGACCACGCGGCGCTCGCAACCCATGATCAGGTCGAGGTTACGCAGGCCGACGTCGAAGTCGACGATGACTGTTTTGTGGCCGCGCAAGGCGAGGCCGGTACCGATAGCGGCGCTGGTGGTGGTCTTACCCACACCACCCTTGCCGGATGTAACCACGAGAATCTTGGCCAAGGTGTTTCACCCCTAAGGAAAAAGGACTTTGTCAGCCCCTGAAAAACATCTCTGGAAAACTGCTGCAATTGGACAGGCTTGGCTGGAATCGGGGATTGGGCGGGGTCTACCTCCGGTAAACGCTGCCTGATCCTTTTTCCTACGTCGTATAAGCCGTATTCGCTAGGTTTTAGAGATGCTTGGAAAATGCGGCAGTATCCGTTAAAGCCGAATGATGTTCAACACGTCGCCCGACAGGCTGACCTGGACGCCGGCCCCCCATAACGGGTCGCGCCGCAAATCCTCGGAAACCTTGTATTGCCCGGCGATGGAGACCAGTTCAGCGCTCAACTGCTGACAGAAGATCCTTGCCTTGGTGTCGCCCTTGACACCGGCCAGCGCACGGCCGCGCATCGGGCCGTATACATGGATGTTGCCATCGGCCAGAAGTTCCGCCCCCGGGCTGACCGAGGATACGACGACCAGATCGCCACCCTGGGCATAAATCTGCTGTCCGCCGCGCACCGGCGAGGTGATGACTCGGGTGGGCTTGATGGTGGGCTCGGGTGGTTTTTCCGGTTTTTTCGGTTCGGCCGGGCTCAGTTCCAGCACCCGTTCACGGGCGCCCGAGGGTGGCAGCACCGGAATATCCACGGCAATGGCGGCGGCGATGTCTTCGATACGGCTGGCGCGGATCGCCAGGGTGCGCAGGCCGTGCTGGCGGCAAACGCGCATCAGGCCTGGCAAATCCACCGAGCCTTCGCCGGCCGGCAGCTTGTCCAACGCCAGCACCAGCGGGGCATTGCTGAAAAAATTCGGGGCCTGGGCGACTTTTGCCGCCAACTGCCGGTCAAGACCTTCCAGGTCGTTACGGGCCAGTTCCAGCACCGTAATGGCGAGCATGCTGCCCTTCAGCTGGAACACGGGATCTTGGTCTAGCGGTTCGGTTTGGCTCATGGTCGGCGTACAACGACTTGTCACTAAAAGTGCCGAGACTTATAACGAGATCGCCCGTCAGCCGCAACCCGGGTCGAACAATGTAGAATGCGCGGCCCATGTCTTAATGGAAGCTGTAATGGATCGCCCGCGTTTTCGAGCTGCATTTTTTCATCCGCGTTTCTGGCTGCTGTGGTGCGGCCTGGGGCTGTTGTGGCTGATCGTTCAGTTGCCCTATCCGCTGCTGCTGCGGATCGGCCGGGCGCTGGGCGTGCTGATGTACCGGTTGGCCGGCGACCGGCGGCGCATCGCCAGTCGGAATCTGCAGCTGTGCTTCCCCGAGAAGTCCGCCGCCGAGCGCAAGCGTCTGCTCAAGGAAAACTTTGCCTCCACCGGTATCGCTTTCTTCGAAATGGCCATGAGCTGGTGGTGGTCGCGTCCGCGCTTGGCGAAGCTGGCCCATGTCGAAGGGCTGGAGCACCTCAAGCAGGCCCAGCGCGACGGCAGGGGCGTGATCCTCATGGCACTGCATTTCACCACGCTGGAAATCGGCGCGGCGCTGCTCGGCCAGCAGCACACCATCGACGGCATGTACCGCGAGCACAATAATCCGCTGTTCGACTATATCCAGCGCCGGGGACGCGAGCGGCACAACCTCGATTCCCTGGCGGTGGAACGCGATGACGTGCGTGGCATGCTCAAATTGCTGCGCGCCGGTCGGGCGATCTGGTACGCGCCGGACCAGGACTACGGTGCCAAGCAGAGTGTGTTCGTGCCATTGTTTGGCATTCAGGCCGCAACGGTTACCGCAACCAGCAAGTTCGCCCGCCTGGGCAAGGCGCTGGTCGTGCCGTTCGTCCAGGAACGGCTGGCCGATGGCAGCGGCTATCGCCTGGTGATCCAGGCGCCGTTGGAAAACTTTCCCGGCGAGACCGATGAAGGCGACTGCATTCGGATCAATCAATGGGTCGAGCGCTCGGTGAGCGCCTGTCCCGAGCAATATCTCTGGGCCCATCGGCGTTTCAAGACCCGTCCACCGGGTGAGCCGAAGTTGTACGAAAAACGCGGTTGAGTATGTAGTCCAATTGACTGAGCACGGAGCATCGCGATGACCCCAGCTGAACCGGTGACAGGATTGATTCTTTCCGGCGGCGGGGCTCGGGCGGCGTATCAGGTGGGCGTATTGGCGGCCATCGCCGAGCTGTTGCCGGACGGGGCGCGAAACCCGTTTCCGGTGATCGTCGGCACGTCGGCTGGCGCCATCAACGCGGTCAGCCTGGCGAGTGGGGCGACCGATTTCAAGACCGCCATCGAGCGGCTGACGGCTTTCTGGCAGGCGGTGCGCAGCCATCAGGTGATGCGCAGCGACTGGCGCGGCGTGCTTGCCCAGGCGACGCGTTTCATCATCCACAGCCTGCTGGGCCTGGGGGCCAAGTTGCCGGTGGCGCTGATCGACAGTTCGCCACTGCGCGAGTTGCTCCAGGCGCAATTCCATGCGTCGGGTATCGAGCAGGCGATTGCCGAGCACCAATTGCGGGCGGTGGCAGTCACCGCGTTCGGCTACGAGTCCGGACAGGCGGTAACGTTCTATCAAGGGCGCGGCACCATTGATGCCTGGTTGCGACATCGGCGCATCGGTGTGCCCGCGCAATTGTCCGTCGAGCACCTGCTGGCCAGCTCGGCGATCCCCTTGTTATTCGCGCCGGTCAAGATCGGTCCCCAGTACTTCGGCGACGGTGCGGTGCGCCAATCGGCGCCGATCAGCCCAGCCTTGCACCTGGGGGCCAATCGTGTGCTGGTCATCGGTGTCAGTGGCAACCCCCGCGGTGCGGGTGGGCAAAGGCCCCAGGAGCGCAGCTACACCGGTTTGCAACCGACGCTCGCGCAGATTGGCGGCCACATGCTCAACAGTACGTTCATCGACAGCCTGGAAAGCGACATCGAGTTGCTCGAGCGTCTTAACCAGTTCAGTCACCTGCTGCCCGACGATGTACCGGCCCATGCGCTTGGTGCGGCTGCGGTGGAAGTGTTGGTGATCTCACCGAGCCAGCCGATCGATGAAATCGCCGCCCGTCATCGCCAGGAACTGCCGCGCGCGTTGCGGGTGTTTTTGCGTGGGCCGGGCGCGACCAAGACCAGCGGTGCCGGCGTGTTGAGCTATCTGCTGTTCGAGGCGGGATACTGCGGTGAATTGATCGAGCTTGGGCGTCAGGATGCGCTGGCGCAGCGTGAGGCGTTGAGTCGGTTCTTGGGATTGTCCTGAGGCGTGATGCACGCAGGTGTTACCGCTATCGCGAGCAGGCTCGCTCCCACAAGGAATTTGCGGTGGACGCTAAATTCTGTGGCCTCCACGAAGCCAATGTGGGAGCGAGCTTGCTCGCGATGACGGCGGCACATCCAGCATCTGGGCAGGCTGACCCACCGCCATCGCGAGCAAGCTCGCTCCCACAGGGTATTGCTGCGGATTTGGAACCCGGGGTCAGAAATGGTACTTCAGCAAGAAGCTGGTATTGCTCTGGTTGGTCTTGAACCCATCGCTGTCTTCAATCGCGTATTTGTTCTTCCAGTAGTCGTATTCCACGCCGACATACAGCTGCTTGGCGCCCAGCTTCAAGGCCTTGCCCAAGTCATATTTGATCTGCGGGACGATGTGCAGGTTGGCGTGGTAGGTGCCCTTCGAGTTGGCGTCGTTGTCCACCACCCAGTCGATGAAGCCGTCGATGAGAATGTCGGACGAGCCCACCGGCACGGTATAGGCCCAGACCGGGGTGATCTGCCAGACGTTGTCGCCGGCGCGAGCCCCCTGGGTCTGGCGGTTATAGAAATTCAGCTGGAAATAATCGAAACCGGGAATCGCCAGGTCGAAGCCCGGGCCGATCAGGTACGACTCGTTGTCGCCTTCGCCGAACTCGTAGGTCATTGCCAGCAGCACGTCCTTGACCGGGCCCATTTCCAGCTTCTGATCAAAAATCTTGCCGAACGACAAGCGTGGGCTGAACTCGCCGTAGTACGTGTTCGGGCCGGACTGGCTGTCGTCCTGGCCGTTATAGAAGATGCGGTCGAGGAAGAAAAAGTTGTCGCCGTATTTCCACGCATCGGCGTGCTCGAACGTCACGGTTTGCTGGATGCGTGGATTGATCTGGAAATCCTTGCCATAGAGGTAGCTCAGGCTGTTGTTCTGCCATTGGAGCAGATCGCCTGCCAGGGCCTGCCCCCCGGCCAACAAAGATCCCGCAACGATCAGGCTGGTGCACGTACGTTTCATTCGGTTTGCTCCCAAAGGTAAGTGGTACCGCGTTTCTTTTTTCAGGTCAGCGCTCTGGTGTGGCGCCTTTTTCCATGGATGAAAAACATCCGTTCGGTCAGCTTTTTGAGCGTGGCGAATGCTGATAGCAAGCGCTGAGCCAAGTTCGGCAAAAACTGGAAATGGCTTGCCCTGCAGTAATGGAACAGTCGGAACGTTGTGTTCAGGGGCGCGTTCAGGTCCGCCAGCGCCGCAATAAGCTGGCGGTCCGGTCAGGATCGGAAGGGATTTTGTTGTCGGCCCGCGTCGAACGGCCGCGCAGGATACGGACTTGCCTTGAAGGGCTCAAGTGCCCTGCAACGGCGCATGCGCGGCGAATCCTGGGCGTGATGGCGGGGCTGGATCATCTGATGCTTTCCTCTTGTTTTTATTGTTGAGGCGCAGACAGTCGCTGACGGGCGACCGGTAGTTGCCGGTCGGCCTGTCAGCGGTATGACATTTGTCGAAAAAAGTGGCTCAGTTGGTTTGCGCGCCCTGGTTGATCCAAGCGCCGATCAGATCGCGTTCTTGCTGGGTCATCTGGGTGATGTTGCCCAGTGGCATGATCTGGCTGGTCACGGCCTGGGCCTGGATGCGCGCGGCCTGTTGCTGGATCTGCTGCGGGGTGTCGAACATCACTCCGCCCGGCGCCGCGCTGAACAGGGGGCTGGTGGGCTTGGCCGAGTGGCAGACCGAGCAGCGTTCCTGGATCACGCTGTGGACTTTTTCGAATGACGGCCCCTGGGCATTGGACGCCTGTGCTGGCGCGGGTGCCTGCGCCGGTGCCGCCGGTTTGGCGCCGCCGCCCACGGCAGTCTCGGGCAGTGGCTGATATTCGATCGCACCCGGGACCTTGGCGACTTCCGGCGCGGTGGGCATCGGCTTGGGCCCGGTGACATACGCCAGGCAGATCATCGCCAGGGCGCCGACCGGCAGCGTCCAGGCGAACCGGTTGCTGTCATGGCGCGTGTTGAAATAGTGCCGCACCAATACCGCCGCCACGGCGATCCCGGCCAGGATCAGCCAGTTGTATTGGCTGCCGTAGGTGCTCGGGAAATGGTTGCTGATCATGATGAACAGCACTGGCAGGGTGAAATAGTTGTTGTGGCGCGAACGCAACAGACCCTTGGCTGGTAGCGCCGGGTCGGGCGTGCGGTTTTCGGCGATGGCCGCTACCAGCGCGCGCTGGGCCGGCATGATGATGCGGAACACGTTGCCGACCATGATCGTGCCGATGACGGCGCCGACGTGCAGGTAGGCACCGCGACCGCTGAACACCTTGCTGAACCCGTAGGCCGCGGCGATCAACAGCACGAAAAGGATCAGGCCGAGCAGGGCGGGGCGCTTGCCCAGGGCTGAATCGCAGAGCGATGAATAGACAAACCAGCCGACGAACAACGAGCCGATGCCCAGGGCGACGCCTTCAAGGCCGCTCAGGCTGCTGCCGGGCGCCAGCAGGTAGACGGTCGGGTTCCAATAGAACACCACGCACAACAGCGCGATGCCCGACATCCAGGTGAAATAGGCTTCCCACTTGAACCAGTGCAGGTTGTCCGGCATGGACGGTGGTGCGAGCTTGTATTTTTCCAGGTGGTAGATGCCGCCACCGTGGATGGCCCAGAGGTCGCCGGCCAGGCCGCTCCTGGGGTTGACGCGATTGAGGTTGTTTTCCAGCCAGACGAAGTAGAACGACGCGCCGATCCAGGCAACGCCAGTGATCATGTGAACCCAGCGAATGCTCAGGTTCAGCCATTCCAGCAAATGTGCTTCCACAGTCTTTACCTCTCGCCCGTCACGCTTGTTTTCGCGTGATCGGACCTTCTCTTATTGGTGGGGGGCGAGGATCAGAAACTCATCCTCTTGGAAAAAATGCTCATCGCAGTTATTGCCTGTGCCACTGCGATCAACCACCAGGAAGTCATCCCGCTTTTCGATCGTCAGCACCGGGTGGTGCCAGACGCCGCGATGGTAATTGATGCCCTGCCTGCCGTTGGTGACGAAGGCGCGGACCAAACCTGATACAGGTGCATCGCCAAGTGGCGCGACCACGATCAGAAAGGGGTTGCCGAGCAGCGGAATGAAGGCCTGGCTGCCCAGCGGATGGCGCTCCAGCATGCGCACGGTCAGCGGCATGTCCAGCGCGTCGGCGCGGAAAATGCTGATGATCGCCTTGTCGTCCGGCGTCGCGGTTTCAACCGTCGCCAGGCGATGGAAGCGCATGGTCGAACCGTTGTTGATCATGAAGTGATCGCTGCCGTCGGTTTCGATCACGTCACCGAACGGGGCGAAGGCTTCTTTGGTCAACGGTTCGATCTTGAGTGTGCGCATGCTGGTCTTCTTACCTTGGATTCTGTGTTGTTTATTCTGCCGCCATCGCGAGCAAGCTCGCTCCCACAGGGGAATGCATTTCAAATGTGGGAGCGAGCTTGCTCGCGATTTGGGTTCACCCTTATTTCGATACCTTGCCGAGCACGCGCAGGCGACTTACGCCACCGTCTGGGAACACGTTCAGGCGGATATGGGTAATCGGCCCCAGTTCCTTGATCTGCTCGGCAAAGGTGTGTTCGGCGTGCATCTCCAGCTTCTGGCTCGGCAGCAATTCGCGCCAGAACAGCGACTGGGTTTCGATCTGGCTGTCGGTGCCGCCCTTGACGAATGCGCCCTGGATCGAGCAACTGTCCGGGTAGTTGCCTTTGAAGTGCAGCGTGTCGACGACGACTTTTTCAACGATACCGGCATGGCCCAGGGCGACGATCACCCAGTCATTGCCAGGTGTGCGACGACGGGCGGTTTCCCAGCCATCGCCCATGTTCACGCCACGGCCTGGGTTGAGGATGTTGCTCATGCGACCGAAGTGTTCATCGGAGCAGGCGAGGGCGCGTCCGCCATTGAGGGCGGCGGCCAGGTCGATCTGTTCGTTGTCGCCCACGGCCGACCAGTCGCGATACGGCACACCATAGACCCGCAGCCGGGCCACGCCGCCATCGGGGTAGATGTTGAAGCGCAGGTGGCTGAAGGCCTGGTCGTTGCTGATCTCGTGGTAGTGATGGCTGTTGCCCTGCAGCTCGACGGCCGACAGCACTTCAGTCCACTGGGTGTTTTCGTCCGGCTCGCCGTCCGCCAGGAAACACGCTTCCAGGGAAGCCGACGGTGGGTAGTTGCCGGTGAAGAATGAAGTGTCGATGTCCACGCCCTTGATCGAGCCCGGCACGCCCAGGCGGATGACCGCGCTGTCGTAGCCTTCGAAGCGCTTGCGGCGCGACTCCCAGCCGTCCATCCACTTGCCGTTGTCGTCGAACACGCCCTCCTTCCACACGGCCGGAGTCGGCTGGAACAGGCGATTGGCGTCGGCAAACCAGTCATCGGTTACCGAGATGATCTTGGTGCCCAGGCGGGCGTCGGCCAGGTTGACGAACTTTTCGAACGGTACGGCGTAAGCTTTCATTCTTCTTGTCTGCCTTTGATAAGTTGGCTGGGGATGCTTGCAGGACCTGGTGTCAGGGGCCGCTCGCTAAAGGGTCAGTAATCGGAACAACGCGATCTTGTTGATCTCCGCCAATGCGCACTTGAATTCGGCGTCTGCCGAGTGGTGAATGCGCGTTTCGAACGCAGCGAGGATCTGGTGCCGGTTGCTGCCTTTTACCGCCATGATGAAGGGAAACTTGAACTTGGCTTTATAGGCCTCGTTCAGCTCGGTGAAGCGCTGGAACTCTTCGGCCGTGCATTGGTGGATACCGGCGCCAGCCTGTTCGTTGGTGCTGGCTTCGGTCAGCTGGCCCTGGACGGCGGCTTTGCCGGCCAGGTCCGGGTGAGCGTTGATCAGGGCCAGCTGGCTGGCATGATCGGCGCTCAACAGGATGTCGCTCATGCGCTGGTGTAGGGTCTCGATCTCGTCGATCGATGCATCCTGGCCCAGGTCGAAGGCCTTTTCGGCCACCCATGGCGAATGTTCGTAGATATCGGCAAAGGCCCGGACGAACGCTTCACGGCTCAAGGTGGAAGGCTTGAGTGTCTGGAAAGCGGTCATTTGGACGCTCCCTGATACGGATGGGTCTGCTGCCAATGACGGGCGATGTCGACGCGACGACTGAACCAGACCTGTTCATGGCCCTTGGCGTATTCGAGGAAACGCTTGAGGGAGGCCAGGCGTGCAGGGCGGCCGATCAAGCGGCAATGGAGGCCGATGGAAAGCATCTTCGGGGCTTCGGCGCCTTCGGCGTACAACACGTCGAAAGCGTCCTTGAGGTATTGGAAGAAGTCGTCGCCCTTGTTGAAACCCTGCACCTGGGTGAAACGCATGTCGTTGGTGTCGAGGGTGTAGGGGATCACCAGGTGCGGCTTGCCGGTGGGGTTGTTCGGCTCCCAGTAGGGCAGGTCGTCGTCGTAGGTGTCGCTGTCGTAGAGGAAACCGCCTTCTTCCATCACCAGGCGCCGGGTGTTTGGGCCGGTGCGGCCGGTGTACCAGCCCAGCGGACGCTCGCCAGTGATTTCGGTGAGGATGCGGATCGCTTCGAGCATGTGCTCGCGCTCCTGGGCCTCATCCATGTATTGATAGTCGATCCAGCGATAGCCGTGGCTGCAGATTTCGTGACCGGCGGCGACCATGGCGCGGATCACGTCCGGGTGGCGCTGGGCGGCCATCGCCACCGCGAAGATAGTCAGCGGAACGTCAAATTCCTTGAACAACTTGAGGACCCGCCAGACGCCGGCACGGCTGCCATACTCGTACAGCGATTCCATGCTCATGTTGCGCTCGCCCTGCAGCGCTTGCGCCGCGACCATCTCCGAAAGGAACGCTTCGGATTCCTTGTCGCCATGAAGGACGTTGCGCTCGCCGCCTTCTTCGTAATTGAGCACGAAGGACAGGGCGATGCGGGCATTGCCCGGCCAGTGTGGGTGCGGAGGGTTATTGCCGTAACCGATCAGGTCGCGTGGGTAGTCAGCGCTCACTGCAGTTTTCCTTCTTGTTCGAACCATGTGGGTGGCGCCCTGGCGATGAGTCTCAGGCTGGCGTCACGACGATGGAGTGATTGTATACAACTTTATGCGCGATTTGTAAGCCTGATTTTTTGCATTTTTCACCGTGTCCCCCACAATGTCTACACTGCAAGAAACCTGCCCATTTGGTCAATTTATCGCCTGGAGGGTCACGTATCCGTTGGTTTGGCTTGAACACGACGTTGAGCTGTCGTCGCGTGACCTGGGGGTAAAATAAGTATTTTGTATTGTGTACAATTTGCGTTTAAAGTGTCTTAATTCGCTCATTGCCGTAGCGTTTCGTGCTCCGAAACGGTGCGGCCTGTCTTTCAACTGATTCAGGAGGCGTCGGGCCGGACTGTTCTGCAGCGAGGCGCGCACAATCAATGGGACGTTTGACTACTCATGTTTTGGATGCAGCGCACGGCTGCCCTGGAAGCTCGATCAAGATCGAGCTGTACCGTGTCGAGGGTTCGCAATTGCGGTTGGTTGCCAGTGCTTTGACCAATGGCGACGGCCGTTGCGATGTGCCGCTGCTGCAGGGGGATGATTACCGCAGCGGGGTCTACCAGATCCAGTTCCACGCCGGTGACTACTACCGCGCCCGTGGCGTTCAACTGGCCGAGCCGGCGTTTCTCGATGTGGTGGTGCTGCGCTTCGGTATCTCGCAAGAGCAGGAGCATTACCACGTGCCGTTGCTGATTTCGCCCTACGCCTATTCAACCTATCGAGGCAGTTGATCCCCCAACAGCTGCCTTGCCCTGGAGGCGACTGCGCATAGAGCTTCTTTGGTTTTTAGCCCGCCCACACTGCGGGCTTTTTTTCGCCCATGAGAATACGGTGTCTGGGAGGGTGCCTTCACGAGCAAGCCCGCTCCCACACTGGATTTTTGTCGTTCACAAAAACCTGTGGGAGCGGGCTTGCTCGCGAAGCGTTTGCTTTTTTAGCGGCTCAACAAGGATGCGGCCCCCGCGCCACCAAACAAACCGGCGCTGACCCGGTTGAACCAGCTCTGGCCCTTACCGGTGCGCAGATACCGGGCAGCGCCATGGGCACCCAGCCCATAAGCCAGCTTGCATAGCAGGTCCAGCACGGTCCAGGTCGCAATCATGACCAGCAACTGCGGCAGGAATGGCTGTCCGGCGTTCAAGAATTGCGGCAGGAACGCGGCGAAGAACAAGATGTCCTTTGGATTGCTGGCACCCAGGACGAACGCCCGGCCGAACAAGGCGCGAAAGCGCGGAGTGGCGGCCGCTTGTGGTACCTCGGCGCCCTGGGAAGGCTGGCGCGATTGCTGCCAGCTCTGCCAGGCAAGGTAGAACAGGTATAACGCACCGACGATCTTCAGGGCACTGAACAATTGCTCCGACGCCATCAACAACGCACCAAGCCCCAGCGCCGAAGCGCTCAACAGGCAGATCGACGCGATCACGCCACCCAGGAACGCCGGATACGAGCGGCGCAGGCCATAGTTCAGGCTATTGCCGATCATCAGCAATGACAACGGGCCGGGGATGAGGATCACCACCAAGGCGGCGCCACTGAACAATAACCAGGTTTCCAGATTCATTGCTTGCTCCTGATGTACAAAAGCCTCACCCAAGGGGTGAGGCGGGTGGATACGGCAGCGCTTACAAGAAGATGAACTTGGCGATGAAGATCGCGCAGAGCACCCACAGGCTAACGGAAATTTCCTTGTGTTTACCGGTACCGGCCTTGAGCACCACGTAGGTGATGAAACCCAGCGCGATGCCATCGGCGACCGAGAAGGTCAGGGGCATCATGATGGCCGTGACGATGGCCGGGATGCTGTCGGTGGGTTCGTCCCATTCGATATGGGCCATGCCGCCCATCATCAGCATGGCGACGTAGATCAAGGCGCCGGCCGTGGCATAGGCCGGGATCATCCCGGCCAGCGGTGCGAAGAACATGGCGGCAATAAATAGCACACCGACAGTCACGGCGGTAAGCCCCGTGCGGCCACCGGCGGCGACACCGGCGGCGCTTTCCACGTAGCTCGTCACCGGCGGCACCCCGACCATGGCGCCGAATACGCTGGAGGCGCTGTCGGCTTTCAGGGCGCGGGACAGGTTCTCGATCTTGCCATCGGCCTTCACCAGGCCGGCGCGCTGGGCGACGCCCATCAGGGTGCCGGCGGTGTCGAACATGTGCACGAACAGGAAGGCCAGCACCACGCTGATCATGCTGATGTTGAACACACCGGCCACGTCCATCGCCATCCAGGTCGGGGCCAGGCTTGGCGGTGTCGACATGACGCCGTTGTACTGCACCAATCCCAGGCCCCAGCCGGCCAACGTCACGGCGATGATGCTGATCAGGATCGCGCCGAACACGCGGTGATAACTGAGCACGGCGATCATCAGGAAGCACACCGCGGCCAACAACGGACCGGGCTCACGCAGCGAGCCGAGCTTGATCAGGGTAGCGGGGCTGTCGACGATGATGCCGGCGGTCTTCAGGCCGATCAGCCCGAGAAACAACCCGACCCCTGCACCCATGGCGAACCGCAGGCTCACGGGAATGCTGTTGAGCAGCCATTCACGCACCCGCGACAAGGTCAGGATCATGAACAGCACACCGGATATAAACACCGCGCCCAGCGCGGTTTCCCAGTTGTAGCCCATGGTGCCGACCACGGTGTAGGTGAAGAAGGCGTTCAGGCCCATGCCCGGTGCCAGGCCCACCGGCCAGTTCGCATAGAGCCCCATCAACAGGCAACCCAGGGCGGCGGCGATGCAGGTGGCGACGAACGCTGCACCATGATCGATGCCCGCGTCGGCCATGATGTTGGGGTTGACGAAAATGATGTAGGCCATGGTGATGAAGGTCGTCAGACCGGCGATCAGCTCGGTCTTCACCGTGGTGCCATGCAAGCTGAGTTTGAAGAGGCGCTCCAGCCAGCCACTGCGTAGTGGCGGCGAGAGGTCCAGGGTCTGGGCTTCGGGTTTGCGGCTTTCCACAGCGAGTACTCCTCAAGAGTTTTATTGTTATTTCCAGCCCCGCACGCCCCCTGAGGGTGACGGCGAAGCTTTGAGGCAGGTAAGGCTGGCGTAGTAGTTGACCTGATGGTCAGGAACTCGCACGAAGCGAATTATGCTTTTGTATACAAATAATGCAAATAATGTTTTCTGTTTTGTCGACGAAATTTATGGAGATGGGGATATATCGGCCATGCGGATGCCTTCGCGAGCAGGCTCGCTCCCACAGCGGACTGTGATGAATGCAAGATTTGTCTTCACCACTGAACCCCTGTGGGAGCGAGCTTGCTCGCGATAGCGTCTGATCAGACGCCTTCAATCACTGGATTTCCCCAGTGCCAGGTTCACCGCCAACCACCCATCCACCGCCGCTTCCCCGGCTTCGGCAAACACCCGCTCCAGCAATTTCACCTGTTCACGGCGCAGCGCCTGTTCGAATCGCTGGCCCTCCGCCGTCAATTCCAGCAGCCGCTTACGCTTGTCGGTTTCGGACGCGACGCTGCTGACCAGGTGCATCTCCATCAATTGCCGCAAGGGCATGTTCAATGCCTGCTTGGTCACGCCCAGCAATGCCAGCAGTTCCTTCACGCTCAAGGAGGGGTAGCGGGCGATGAAAAAAACGATGCGCTGGTGCACCCGGCTCAGCCCGCGACGCTCGAGCATTTCATCGGCCTTGGCGGTGAACGCCTGGTAACCGAAGAAGAATGCTTCCATGGCCATTTGTTGGGAGGACGGGTTTTTAAGGTCAAGCATATTGACGTTTCCAAGGGCGGCGAGGTAATTTCGGTCAAACAGTTTGACTCATTTTTCCAAGGCCTCGCTACAGGTGACCCCCATGGCTTTTTCCGAACGTGTCTCGCGCCTCAAAAGTTCTTTGATTCGAGAAATCCTCGCTGCGGCGCAGCGCCCGGAAGTGATGTCGTTCGCCGGTGGCCTGCCGGCCGAAGCCATGCTGCCCAAGGTGGAGTGGGGCGCGATGCCGCTGTCCATGGGCCAATACGGCATGAGCGAGGGCGAGCCGGCCCTGCGCGAAGCATTGGCCGCCCAGGCGCGGTCGTTGGGCCTGGCTTGCGAGGCGAGCCAGGTGCTGGTGGTCAGCGGTTCCCAGCAAACCCTCGACCTGGCGGCCAAACTGCACATCGACGTCGGCACCGAAGTCATGCTCGAAGCGCCGACGTATCTCGCGGCCCTTCAAATCTTTCAGCTGTTCGGCGCCGACTGCATCACTGTCCCCCTTGAGGCGGACGGCCCGGACCTGGAGCACATGCGGGCCCGGCTGGAGCGGCATCGACCGGCCTTCATCTACCTGATTCCAACGTTCCAGAACCCTTCGGCGGTGCGCTACAGCGAGGCCAAGCGCGATGCGGTGGCGGCGCTGCTGGATGAGTTCGGCGTGACGCTGATCGAAGACGAACCTTACCGCGAGCTGACCTTCGACGGCGGCAGCGCCACGCCTATTGCCAGTCGCTTGAAGAAGGCCAGTTGGATCTACACCGGCACTGTGTCGAAAACCCTGTTGCCGGGCCTGCGGGTGGGTTATCTGATCGCCAGCCCGGACTTGTTCCCACACCTGCTGCGGCTCAAGCAATCGGCGGACCTGCATACCAATCGCATCGGCCAATGGCAGGCGCTGCAGTGGATTGGCACCGAGCAGTACCGCAGCCACCTGCAAGCGCTGCGGGATTTCTACCGGGATCGGCGCGATCGGTTCCAGGCTGCGCTACAGCGGCATTTTTCCGATATCGCGGATTGGAACATGCCACAGGGCGGGTTGTTTTTCTGGCTGACGCTCAAGCAACCGCTGGACACCCGGACTTTGCTTGCCGAGGCGTTGGCGGTTGACGTGGCGTTCATGCCGGGTGAGCCGTTCTTTCCAGAGCCGGACAAGCACCTGGGGCACTTGCGCTTGAACTTCAGCCATATCGATCCGGCGCGACTGGACGAGGGCCTGAAGCGATTGGCCGGGGTGGTGCGGGGCGCTTTGGCGGCCAAGGCGGCTTGAAATATCCGGCGGCTGGGCCGATCCCATCGCGAGCAAGCTCGCTCCCACAGGGAACCGTGCGTGATTGCAGATTTATAATCAGCATTGGCCTCCTGTGGGAGCGAGCTTGCTCGCGATGAGGCCCTCAGCCCACCATCAAATCCTCAGACGGCAGAAAACCGCTTATCCAGATAATCAATGATCACCTTGGACTCATACATCCAGGTGGTCTCGCCATTCTCTTCAATGCGCAGGCACGGCACCTTGATCCGGCCACCCTGTTCCAGCAGCGTCTGGCGATCCTGTTGGTTATTTTTTGCATCGCGCAGGGCTACCGGTACGTTGAGGCGACGCAGGGTCCGGCGCGTCTTCACGCAGAACGGGCAGGCATGGAATTGATACAACGTCAGGCCGCGAGCTGCCTGTTCGACTTGCGCCTGGGCGTCGGCCGGACGCTTTTTCTTGCCGGGGCGGGTGATGAAGTCGATGAAGATGATGAGCTGGCCCAGGCCAACTCGAAGCGCTTTGACGATCACGTTATAGCCTCACGGCGGAAAGAAGAGGGCGCGCAGCTTACCTGATTTTTCGCGGGCGAAAAAAAACCGGCGATCAATGCCGGTTTTCTTCGCGAGACGCTTTACTTGATCAGGCTGAGGAATTCCATGCGGGTTGCCGCATTTTCCCGGAACTCACCGAGCATCACCGAAGTGATCATCGAGGAATTCTGTTTTTCCACGCCGCGCATCATCATGCACATGTGCTTGGCCTCGATCACCACCGCCACGCCCAGGGCGCCGGTCACCTGCTGGACCGCGTCGGCGATCTGGCGGCTGAGGTTTTCCTGGATCTGCAGGCGACGGGCATACATGTCAACGATGCGCGCGACCTTCGACAGGCCCAACACCTTGCCGCTCGGGATGTAGGCCACGTGGGCCTTGCCGATGAAAGGCAGCAAATGGTGCTCGCACAGAGAGTACAACTCGATGTCCTTGACCAGCACCATCTCGCTGTTGTCGGAGCTGAACAAGGCACCGTTGGTGACCTCTTCCAGGGTCTGTTCATAACCGCGGCAAAGGTACTGCATGGCCTTGGCAGCGCGCTTGGGCGTGTCGAGCAGGCCCTCGCGGGAAACGTCCTCGCCCAGTTGGCCGAGAATCGCGGTGTAATTCTGTTCCAGAGACATGAAACTACCTGTGGGGATTTACGCAAAGGGCAAGGGTACGGTGGCGGACACGGCGCTGCAAGCTCGGCAATCAGGGGCTACTCGTCGCGGCCTTCCATCATGGTGCGCTTGAGCATCACGTAGACCGCCCCGGCGCCGCCGTGCTTCGCCTGGCAGGAGGTGAAGCCGAGCACTTGTGGGTGTTGGCGCAGCCAGGTGTTGACGTGGCTCTTGATCATCGGCCGCTTGCCGTCCAGCCGCACGGCCTTGCCGTGGGTGACGCGCACGCAGCGGATTTCGAACTTGGTGGCTTCGGCGAGAAACGCCCACAGGGTCTCGCGGGCCTTTTCGACGGTCATGCCGTGCAGGTCGAGGCTGCCTTCGAAGGGAATCTGGCCAACCTTCAGCTTGCGCATCTGGCTTTCCTGGACGCCGTCGCGCGCCCACATCAATTCGTCTTCGGGACCGACGTCAATGACGAACTGATCGGACAACCCGTCCACGGTGGTGGCGTCGGTGCGTACGGTGGCGGCCTGGCGCAGCTTGGCGATCTGTGCGCGATCGGCCTTGGGTTTGCCCGTTTCGGCGCGATCGTGTTTGATTGGTTTTACGCCCTGGATCGCACTTTTGAACAGGGAAAAGTCGTCGTCTTGCATGTCAGCCTCCGCGAAGGCCGGCCAGTTTACCCAACTCCGGTAGGATAGGGCGCGACAAAACGTCGGATGGCGGATCAGTCGTGCTTTTTCATCAGGTGCGGAGCCATGGCCAGCTCCAGGGATTGGCGGGCGCGTCGGCGGCAACGGCGCCAGAGCCAGACGCCCAGCAGCAGTACCAACAGACCGATTGCCAGGATGACCGCCGAACCCAGCGGGGTGGCATTCAACTCGCCCAGTGCGGGCGGACGACCAAGCAGGCTGGCGGCACCTGCCATTGCCAGCAGCACACCCAGTGTTGCCAGCAGCGCCGCGATGCCCGCGCCGATACGAAATCGCCAGTTGCTCGGGCCTTTGGGCCGCAAGCGACGTGCGTCAAAACCATCGGATATCTTCATTCCGACCTTCCTCAATGGGTATCGGCCCTTCGACCGGAAGATGTTCGGGTTGTTCCTGAAGCCAAGCCTATTGCGGCAAATGAGAGGCTTTTGCGGATGAGCGGCACAGCGACCGCTCATCCAGGGCGGGATCAGGCGAAGTCGCGGGTCATGGCCAGCGTGGCGAAGTTGTCCGCCATGATTGCCATTTCGGTCTGGTGCACGTGTTCGGCGCTGAGGACGCCGCCCTTGTGCGGCAGGTCGCGCGTGGCGCAGGCATCTTCCACCAGGGTGCAACGGAAACCCAGGTTCTTGGCGGCGCGCACGGTGGTGCTGACGCTGGAATGGCTCATGAAGCCGCAGACGATCAGGTCCAGTGGACCCAGCTCTTCCAGCCGCTTCTTCAGGTCGGTGCCGTGGAAAGCGCTGGGCAGCAGCTTTTCGATCACGGTTTCGTCGCCTTGTGGTTCAAGGCCTGGAATGAATTCCCCGCGTTCACCCTGTGGATCGAACAGCCCGCCATGGGTGCCCAGGTGGCGCACGTGCACGATCGGCCGTCCGGCGGCGCGGGCTGCACCGAGCAGTTGCTTGATGTTCGCGACCGCCGCATCCATGCCGCTCAGGGCCAGGGGGCCGGCGAGGTATTCTTTCTGGGCGTCGATGATGATCAGGGTCGCTTGACTCAGGTTGGCCGCCGCATAACCACGACCACTGAGTTGAAACATCGTTTTTGGAACGGACATTCTGGGGCTCCTTCGAGTGGGGCTTTTGCGACATTCTCCTCTGGCTGAGCGGTTCTGTGAATCGCTTCCATCGCAAGGGCCGTCATTGCTGGCCTACAGCCTTGTCAAGATCTGCGCTTTGTTCAATGGGCCGCGCATAAAACGGAAGAATCCTACAGTTTGTCCGGCATATTTCGTCCTGACTTCAGGCACGTTTGGGTGACCGCGTGTTTGGCTGATAGACTCGCCCGTCGATTTTTCTGGAGTTTGCCGCCGTGATCACTTCCCGCCTTCGCACCCTGCGCGACCATATCCGTTGGGCCGTCAGCCGTTTCCATGGGGAGGATCTGTTCTTTGGCCATGGCACCGACAACGCCTGGGACGAGGCACGCCAGTTAGTGTTGGGCGCGCTGCACCTGCCATGGGAAATTGCCGACAGCTACCTGGATTGCCGCCTCGAAGACGAGGAGTTGGTGCATGTGCAACGTCTGCTGCGCCGGCGCATCGCGGAACGCATTCCGACCGCGTACTTGTTGGGTGAGGCCTGGTTCTGCGGAATGTCCTTCATCGTCGACGAGCGCGTGCTCATTCCGCGTTCGCCCATCGGCGAGTTGATTGAAAAACGTTTCGAGCCTTGGCTCGGCCAGGAACCTGCGCGAATCCTTGACCTGTGCACCGGCTCCGGTTGCATCGGGATCGCTTGCGCCTATGAATTCCCCGAAGCCGAGGTGGTGCTGGCGGACTTGTCATTCGAAGCGCTGGAAGTCGCCAATCAGAACATCGAGCGCCACGGTGTCGATGAGCGTGTATTCACGGTTCAGGGGGATGGTTTCGATGGGCTGCCGGGGCAACGTTTCGACCTGATCGTGTCGAACCCGCCCTACGTCGATGCGGAAGATTTCGCCGACATGCCCCAGGAATACCAGCATGAGCCGGAGCTAGGCCTGGCCTGTGGCGATGATGGCTTGAACCTGGTTCGGCGGATGCTGGCCGAGGCGGCCGATCATCTGACCGACAAGGGACTGTTGATCGTTGAAGTGGGCAACAGCCAAGTGCACGTCGAAGCGCTGTACCCGGAAGTCGACTTCGCCTGGCTGGAGTTCGAGCGCGGCGGCCACGGTGTGTTCATGCTCAGCGCCGAGCAGTGCCGTGAGCACCAGGCGTTGTTTGCGTCCAGGGTTTGATCCCGGCGGTGTTGGCGACCGCTTTTGTGGCGAGGGGATTTATCCCCGTTGGGGTGCGAAGCGCCCCTAAATCTAACGCCGCGGTGTATCAGAACGAGTGTCGGGGGCTGCTGCGCAGCCCAGCGGGGATAAATCCCCTCGCCACCGGGTGCGTCAGACACTTCTGATAGCCGTCAATGCCGCGTCGCAATCCAGATCAACAGCCCCGCCTGGAACATCGCAAACGCCACCAGGCAAGTGATGGTGAAGCGCAACCCGGTGTCTTCGCGCTTGAACTTGTTGACCTTCTCTTCCTGCTGCTTAAGCTTGACCTCCTGTTCCGCCAGGTTCTGCTCGGCTTGCTGGAGCATCTGTGCGGCTTCGAGGATTTCAACGAATTGCAGTTTTTCGGTGTTCCAGTCGCCCGTTAGATCGCCGACCTGGGCTTGTTTCACGCTGCCCTTGAGGTGCTGCGCGTCGGCGTAGACCACTTCGAAACCGTGGGCCTTGAGGAAGTGATCACGGCGCAGGCGCGTGTCTTCGTTCAGTGCGTCCTTGTTGTTCAAATCGGTGCCGTCAACCCGATAGCTCGACCAACGCTTCTTGGCCCAGGTGATGCCCTGGGCGGCGAGGAAGCGGCCGATGCCCCGATTCAGGGGTTCGACTTGCAAACTGTCGGGCGAGAAGAACAGGCGTTTCTCGACGTGGTCGGCCCAGACGTCGAGGTGGTTCTGTTCCTTGCGCACCCGCTGGCCCGGCAACTTGATGCTCATGCGCAGCAAGCTGCGTTCCTTGCTATGGCGTTCGGCATAGCTGAACTCGACAAACCGCAGGGGTCGCACGCCAGTGGCGCGATCGGTCTTGAGCGGGGCCAGCCGGAGCATTTTGTGATGCTCGGCCTGCACGTCCGCCCAAGGCAGTTCCGCTGCGGCTGGGGTGGCCGTTTCGGCAGCGGTGTCGGGTGAAGTTTCAGTCTCAGTCATAACGGCAAAATCCTGTCCAGGCCGGCTTGTCGGCAGCCGTTGCGCTGTCCGACACCGGTTTATCGGCCGGATTTGCCAAGACTGGAGGGCTATAGGCCACTAAATCCGCTTAACGGGCGGCCAACGTGCCAATAAAACCCAGGATGCGAGTACTGAGTTCGGCTGCCAACGGCAGGTTGGGATCCTTATACGAAGCCAATTGCCGCTTCACATCGTTGGGCACGATGCGCATTACATGGTTCATGCCCTCGATCAGCGCCAGTTCGGCGTCAGGCTTGGCGGCTTTCAACTGTCTGGCGTCGTCGACGCTGACCTGGATATCGTGGCTGCCCTGGATGATCAAGGCCGGCATCTTCAATGCCGCGAACGCCTGGGCCGGGTCCTGGCGGAACAGCGAAATCAGATACGGCTGCACGCTTGGCCGGAAGATGACCTGCAGTTGCGGCGGAACGTTGGGGGCGGGGCGACCGGCCTTGAGGCTGTCGAGCAACTCGTTGCTGCGCAGCATCAGCGGCGGTGGCAAGCGGTTACCGAGCTGCTGACGCAGTACCTGGTCAATCGGACGGGCGCTGCCGGCCAACGAGATGACCGCCGCCGCGTTGGCCTGGGGCGCGGCGAGGCTAGCGATCAGTGCACCTTCGCTGTGGCCCAGCAGAATCAACGGGCCCAGTCGCGGATCGGCGGCCAGCTTGTGGCTCCAGGCCACGGCATCGGCAACGTAGGCTTCGACGCTCAGGTTGCGCTCGTTCGGTGTCGCCGCAAGGCTGGCGGCCACGCCGCGCTTGTCGTAGCGCACGCTGGCGATGTTGTGCTTGGCCAGCACCCAGGCCAGGCGCTTGAGACTGTCATTGCGCCCGCCCTCGGGGTTGTTTCCGTCACGATCCGTAGGACCTGACCCTGAAATGATCAGGACAACGGGCACCGGTGTGTCGGACTTGGGCAACAACAGCGAGCCGAAAAGTTCACCGTTGCCGGTGTCGAGGCTGATGGGGCGTTGCAGCACGGTGGCCTGGGCGAAGCCCGAAAGCAGGCCGGTCAACAGGGTAAGGCTCAAGGCAAACGCTCTTAACATCATGACGCCATTAGTTACGAAGGTGCCGGTTGGACTGGCGGGCACCGATAAGGTTCGAGGATGAACTACTCGGGGAGCCTGCGTATACTGGCGCCCATCTCGACTCTCAGCGATTTCACGGAGCGCCCTGCATGTCCGGCAATACCTACGGCAAGCTGTTCACCGTCACCACCGCGGGCGAAAGCCATGGCCCGGCGTTGGTCGCCATTGTCGACGGCTGCCCGCCGGGCCTGGAGATTTCCCTGGAAGATCTGCAGCGTGACCTGGATCGCCGCAAGCCCGGCACCAGCCGCCACACCACCCAGCGCCAGGAAGCCGATGAAGTCGAAATCCTTTCCGGCGTGTTCGAAGGTCGCACCACCGGCTGTGCGATCGGGCTGCTGATCCGCAATACCGACCAGAAGTCCAAGGACTACTCGGCCATCAAGGACCTGTTCCGCCCGGCCCACGCCGACTACACCTACCACCACAAATACGGCGAGCGCGACTATCGCGGCGGCGGGCGCAGTTCGGCCCGGGAAACCGCGATGCGCGTGGCGGCCGGGGCGATTGCCAAGAAATACCTGGCCAGCCAGGGCATCGTCATCCGTGGCTACATGAGCCAGTTGGGCCCGATCGAAATCCCGTTCAAGACCTGGGATTCGGTGGAACAGAACGCCTTCTTCAGCCCCGACCCGGACAAAGTGCCGGAGCTGGAAGCCTACATGGACCAGTTGCGCCGGGACCAGGATTCGGTCGGCGCGAAGATCACCGTGGTCGCCGAAGGCGTGATGCCTGGCCTGGGCGAGCCGATCTTCGACCGCCTCGACGCCGAACTGGCCCACGCGCTGATGAGCATCAATGCCGTGAAGGGCGTGGAGATCGGCGCCGGTTTCGCCTGTGTGGCCCAGCGCGGCACCGAGCACCGTGATGAACTGACCCCGCAAGGTTTCCTCAGCAACAATGCCGGCGGCATCCTCGGCGGCATCTCCTCGGGCCAGCCGATCGTCGCGCACCTGGCGTTGAAGCCGACCTCCAGCATCACCACGCCGGGACGCTCCATCGACGTTCATGGCAACCCGGTCGACGTCATCACCAAGGGCCGCCATGACCCCTGCGTGGGCATCCGCGCCACGCCGATCGCCGAAGCGATGATGGCGATCGTGCTGATGGATCATCTGTTGCGCCATCGCGGCCAGAACGCCGACGTGCAAGTCGGTACGCCGGTGCTGGGTCAGCTTTGATGGCTGGCCTGCCGACCGCCCTGGCCTGACGCGCATGGCGGCGTTGCCGTACTGGCGGCTTTCCAGTTTCTACCTGTTCTATTTCGCGTTGCTCGGTTCGACCGCGCCGTTCCTGGCGCTGTACTTCGATCACTTGGGGTTCAACGCGGCACGCATTGGCGAGCTGGTGGCGATCCCCATGCTGATGCGCTGCGTGGCGCCGAATCTCTGGGGCTGGCTGGGGGACTATACCGGCCGGCGCCTGGCGATCGTGCGGTTCGGCGCGATCTGTACGCTGTTGAGCTTCTCGCTGATCTTCATCGACAAGAGCTACGCCTGGCTGGCGATGGTCATGGCGCTGCATGCGTTCTTCTGGCACGCGGTGCTGCCGCAGTTCGAAGTCATTACCCTGGCCCACTTGAGTGGGCAAGCCTCGCGCTACAGCCAGATTCGCCTGTGGGGCTCCATCGGTTTCATCATCACCGTGGTGGTCCTTGGCCGCTTGTTCCAATGGCTGAGCCTGGACATTTATCCCGTCGCCCTGGCCTTGATCATGGGCGGCATCGTACTGAGCAGCTTCTGGGTGCCCAACGCCCAGCCGGTCCAGGGGCCGCGAGTGGCCGGGGACGGTTTCCTGCGGCAATTGCGCAACCCGGGGGTGCTGGCGTTTTATGCCTGTGTCGGCCTGATGCAGATGAGCCATGGGCCGTATTACACCTTCCTGACGTTGCATCTGGAGCGCCTGGGTTACAGCCGTGGATTGATCGGCGTGCTCTGGGCCGTCGGCGTGGTGGCCGAAGTGTTGGTGTTCCTGTTCATGAGCCGGATCCTGGCGCGGTTCTCCGTGCGCCGGGTGCTGATGGCGAGTTTCCTGCTGGCGGCGCTGCGCTGGTTGCTGCTGGGGTCGCTGGCCGAGTTCCTCTGGATACTGTTGTTTGCCCAGGTGCTGCACGCGGCGACGTTCGGCAGCTTTCACGCCGCTGCCATCCATTTCGTGCAACGTAGTTTCGGCCCGCGCCAGCAAGGCCAGGGCCAGGCGCTTTACGCCGCGCTGGCCGGGACCGGCGGGGCGTTGGGCGCACTGTATTCCGGCTACAGCTGGAATGCCTTGGGCGCCGGTTGGACATTCAGCATCGCCAGCCTCGCAGCCTTCGCTGCAGCCGTTATCATTGCCACACGCATGCAAGAGGACAGGCCATGAGCCTTACCCGTGAACAGCTCGCCCAGCAGATCATTGACGCCGGGCGTTTTTTATACGGTCGCGGTTGGTCGCCGGCCACCAGCAGCAACTATTCGACCCGGTTGTCCGCTGACCAGGCCTTGCTCACCGTGTCGGGCAAGCACAAGGGACAGTTGTGCATCGACGATGTGCTCGCCACCGACCTGGATGGCAACAGCCTGGAGCCAGGCAAGAAACCGTCGGCCGAAACCCTGCTGCACACCCAGTTGTATCGCTGGCGCCCGCAGATCGGTGCGGTGTTGCACACCCATTCGGTGAACGCCACGGTGCTGTCGCGCCTGACCGGCGAAGCGTTCATTGACTTTGAAGACTATGAACTGCAAAAAGCCTTCAGCGGTGTAACCACCCATGAATCCCGCGTCCGTGTGCCGATTTTCGACAACGACCAGGACATCGCCCGCCTGGCCGCCAAGGTCCAACCCTGGCTGGAAGCGCATCCCGATTGCGCCGGTTACCTGATCCGCGGCCACGGCCTGTACACCTGGGGGCCGGGCATGAACGATGCGCTGCGCCAGATCGAAGCGTTTGAATTCCTGTTCGAGTGCGAGCTCAAGACCCGCGCACTCCTGAACCGATAATTGCTGGAGCCATTGCCATGAGCAGCCTGTCCGTCTACCACGTTTCGAGTCCCGATATTCCGAACAAGGTCCTGACCCACTTCGAGGACATCGCCTCGACCCTGGCCGAAAAAGGCGTGCGGTTCGACCGTTGGGAAGCCGCGACGAAAATCCAGCCCGGCGCCAGCCAGGATGAAGTGATCGCCGCCTACAAGACCCAGATCGACCAGCTGATGACCGAGCGCGGCTACGTCACGGTCGATGTCATCAGCCTCAACAGCGACCATCCGCAGAAAGCCGAACTTCGCGCCAAGTTCCTTGATGAACATCGGCACGGCGAGGACGAAGTGCGATTTTTCGTCGCCGGTCGTGGGCTGTTTACCTTGCACATCGACGATTACGTCTACGCGGTCCTGTGCGAAAAGAACGACCTTATTTCCGTGCCCGCCGGTACGCCGCACTGGTTCGACATGGGCGAACACCCACATTTCGTTGCCATTCGCCTGTTCAACAACCCGGAAGGCTGGGTCGCCAAGTTCACCGGCGACGACATCGCCAGCCGCTTCCCGCGCCTGGAGGACTGACTTCGTGACAATCAAAGCCATCCTCACCGACATCGAAGGCACCACCAGCGCGGTGAGTTTTGTCTTCGACGTGTTGTTTCCCTATGCCGCCGAGCACCTGCCGGATTTCGTCCGGCAGAACGCCGGTCGCGCCGACGTGGCGGAACAATTGGCCGCTGTGCGTCGCGACAGCCATGAGCCGGACGCCGATGTGGAGCGGGTCATCACAATCCTGCTGGGCTGGATCGCCGAGGACCGCAAGGCCACGCCGCTCAAGGCGTTGCAGGGCATGGTCTGGGAGCAGGGCTACCAGGCCGGGCAGTTGAAAGGTCATGTTTACCCGGATGCGGTGCAGGCACTGAAAGATTGGCACCAGCAAGGCTATCGGTTGTTTGTGTATTCCTCGGGCTCGATCCAGGCGCAAAAACTGATTTTTGGCTGTTCCGAGGCGGGCGACCTGTCGCCGTTGTTCAGCGGTTATTTCGACACCACGTCCGGGCCCAAGCGAGAGGCGCAGTCCTACCAGCGGATCAGCGAGGCGATGGGCATCGCGCCAGGGGAGATTCTTTTCCTGTCGGACATCGTCCAGGAACTGGAGGCGGCCCGTGACGCCGGGATGGCCACCTGTGGCCTGGCGCGTGAAGGTGGCGAACTGGCCGGTCACGAAACCCTGGCAAGCTTTGCGGACATCGAGCCGTCCCGGTTCGGCGCCTGAACGGCAGGCAAAAAAAATCAGGCCATGGAACCGTAAGGCTCCAGGCCTGATCCCAACACAGCGTGTCAGGCGCTGTGGTAGGTCGGTAGCGCGAAGCGGTGCTGGCTTTGCAGCATCGCCACGGGCGGCAACTCGCTGGCTTGCTCAGCCAGATCGCGGCGAATCGCACTGATGGCCCAAGACAACTGGTCCCCGGCGTGCAATTGCGCGTAGGAAATCGTGCGCTTGAACAGTTTGCCGTCGCTGTTGCGCAAGGTCAGCAGGATGCCGCCATCCGGGCGTGCCTGGGTGGTGACTTCGTAGTTGGAAAACAGCGATGCAAACTTCTCTTGAATCATATTCATCGTTCATTGCTCCATGGTGTGGCAAACCGTGGAGGGGTAGTTGCAGTGTCTGTGCCAGCATTCGATTAATTTAAAAACCATTAAAAAACAACGAGATACGGATTTCGCGTATTTTTGCTTTCGTGCAACTTGCATGAACGGCCATCGTGCATCCTGCATTTTGCGTGGTCGGGCGTTTATTTATGGAACCAAACCGTGTCCTCGCGCTCACGCCTCGCCTGTGCCGGGCCGTGGATACAAAACATTGCAAAAACCGCATGTACAGCCGTCAAACGGCTGGGTACTTTCGAGCCGAAATCCGCACACGCCCATGACAAGAACCACGGCCCACGAGGTCGAGCGGGGAAGGATCACCCATGAGTCGTACACCCAGCGACGCCATTACCTGGGGCATGATGCTGCGCAAGCTGCCCACCATCGCCAGGGCGGTTCCCCGCATTGTCAAAGGCATGAAACTCGCCAACGTCCAGGACCCGACGCAGCCCTGCGGCCTGGGCTGGTGCTTCGAGCAGGCCACGCAACGCAATCCCCAAGGCCCGGCGCTGCTGTGCGGCGACGCGGTGCTGAGTTATGCACAGGTCAACGAGCAGGCCAATCGCATCGCCCATTACCTGTCGGCGCAAGGCGTGGGCAAGGGCGATTGTGTAGCGATCTTTATCGAGAACCGTCCACAGTTGCTGATCACCGTGCTGGCCGTGGCGAAGGTTGGTGCGGTCAGCGCGATGATCAATACCGCGCAGACGGGCGATGCCCTGGTGCACAGCCTTGCGTTGGTCACGCCGGTGGCCGTGGTGGTCGGGGACGAACGGGTTGCGGCGTTCGACGACGTGCGTGGCCGGGTCGGGCTATCGCACGGGCGAACCTGGTGGGTGGCGGATCAGGAAAACGTCCCTGCGCCGTCCGGATTCGTCGACTTGATGCGTGCAAGCGAGCAATACCCGGGCGAGAACCCGGCCAGCAGCCAGCACGTATTCTTCGATGATCCCTGTTTCTATCTGTACACCTCCGGCACCACCGGGCTGCCCAAGGCCGGGGTCTTTCGCCATGGCCGCTGGATGCGCACCGCCACCAGTTTCGGCCTGATTGCCTTGGACATGCAGCCCGAGGACATCGTCTATTGCACGCTGCCGCTGTATCACGCCACCGGCCTGTGCGTGTGCTGGGGCGCGGCGATATGCGGTGCTTCGGGTTTCGCCATGCGCCGCAAATTCAGCGCCAGTCAGTTCTGGAGCGACGTGCGACGGTATCAGGCAACCACGCTGGGTTACGTCGGTGAGTTGTGCCGTTATCTCGTTGATCAGCCCGCCAGCACCACGGACCGGGAGCACAGCGTGACGAAAATGATTGGCAACGGCCTGCGCCCCGGCGCGTGGGCTGCGTTCAAGACACGTTTCGGCGTTGACCATATCTGTGAACTCTACGCAGCCAGCGACGGCAATATCGGTTTCACCAACATCCTCAACTTTGACAACACGGTCGGGTTTTCCCTGATGGCCTGGGCGCTGGTGCGCTACGACCACGACAGCGGCGCGCCATTGCGCAACCTGCAGGGACGCATGCAGAAAGTCCCCAGGGGTGAGCCGGGCCTGCTCTTGGCTCGCATTGATGACAAGGCACCGCTGGACGGTTACACCGATCCGACCAAGACCGAGAAAATCATCTACCGGGACGTCTTTATCCCGGGCGATCGCTACTTCAATACCGGTGATCTGCTGCGCAACATCGGTTTTGGCCATGGGCAGTTCGTCGATCGCCTTGGCGACACCTACCGCTGGAAAGGCGAGAACGTTTCCACCACCGAAGTCGAGAACGTGCTGCTGCAACATCCGCAGATTGCCGAGGCGGTGGCCTATGGCGTTGAGATCAACGGCACCAATGGCCGTGCCGGCATGGCCGCGATTACGCCGGCCGAATCCCTGGCGACCCTGGACTTCAGCGAGCTGCTGCGGTTTCTGCAATGCAAGTTGCCTGCTTACGCGGTGCCACTGTTCTTGCGCATCAAGGTGAAGATGGACACCACCGGCACCTTCAAATACCAGAAGACCCGTCTCAAGGCTGAGGCCTTTGACCCCTGCCTCACGGGTGATGAGCCGATCTACGCCTGGCTGCCTGACAGCTCGACCTATGTGCGTGTGGACCGGCAATTGTCGACAGGGATCCAGGGCGGCCAGTACCGCTATTGATTCTGGCTATGACCGCTGCAGATAAAAAAGGGATGACAGGCCCCGGGTCCCTCGGGAAACTAGCGGCTTTGCAACGAACCGATGGAGTTTCCATGTCCGATACAAGCCGCCAGATGACCCCTGAAGAGGCTGCGGAGTTTGCCGAGCAGGTCTTCAACGTTGCCCGCCAGGGCGACGCCGCGATGATGGCCGCGCTGCTGAGCAAGGGCTTGCCGCCGAACCTGCGCAATCACAAGGGCGATACCTTGCTGATGTTGGCCGCATACCACGGGCATGTTGAAACGGTGAAAGTCCTGCTGGAACACAAGGCCGATCCGGAGATCCGCAACGACAACGGCCAGAGCCCGATTGCCGGGGCGGCGTTCAAGGGTGACCTGGCGGTGGTTTCAGCCTTGGTGGACGGTGGCGCGCAAGTGGAAGGTTCCTCGTTCGATGGCCGCACGGCGTTGATGATGGCGGCGATGTTCAACCGGGTGGAAATCGTCGATTACCTGATCAGCAAAGGCGCCGACCCCAAGGCCAAGGATGCCAACGGCGTCTCGGCACTGGATGCGGCCAGGACCATGGGCGCGGTGGACACCACGGCGCAGTTGGAAAAATTGTTGAGCTGACAATGAAGCTTTTTGTGGCGAGGGAGCTCTTGTGGCGAGGGGATTTATCCCCGCTGGGGCGCGAAGCGGCCCTAAATCTGGCAACTCGGTATGTCAGATTAATCGGGGGCCGCTTCGCAGCCCAGCGGGGATAAATCCCCTCGCCACAGCAAGCTCCCTCGCCACGGGACCCTGACTTGGCCTGGGGGATGCGCTATCCTTCGCGGCCGCAAAAATACATCGCCACAGGAATAGCCCCATGAAAGCCGCACTCGTCGAACTCATCAGCAAAATCAGCTCCGGCTGCCTGGGCGAGGCGGACATCGAGAAGATCGCCGATGAAGCGGCCCAGGCCTACGCCGACCCGGTGGCTTTCCTGGCGGCCAACCCGGACATCAACTACGACGACACTTTCCCGATCCCGCTGGGCGAATGGGTGGTGGTCGGCAGCCTGCCGGACACCGTGTTGTTCCAGGCCGATACCTACGTCGAATTGTTCGAACAGATCGTCGCCTCGTTCGGCCCCGGCGTTGCGTTCAACCTCAAGCCCAAGCAACTGGCAAAGACTGAAGCCCTGACCGCGCTCAACCGCATCCAGATCCAGATGAGCAGCCTGAACAAGGAAAACGGCGGCTATGTGCTGATGAACATCAGCCAGTTGCTCGACGATGAATTACAGATGGTGCTGGTGTACGGCAATGACCTGCCACGCGTGCTGGAGTTGTGTGCCGAAGTCGGCATCGCTGCGGCGCCGGCCCTCGAAGCCCTCAAGGTTGCGGTCCACGTCTGAAGCAATAAAACGGAACCCTTGCCCAGGCCCCGCTATCCTAAGTGGGCATGTCACCATTTGGGAGCGACACCATGGGTTCCACCTTCAACGGCCTGATCGGCCTGATTATCCTGGCGCTCGATATCTGGGCGATCATCAACGTACTCAAGAGTGGCGCGGAAACCGGGATGAAAATCCTCTGGGTGCTGCTGATCCTGCTGTTGCCGGTGTTGGGCCTGATCATCTGGGCGATTGCCGGGCCGCGTGGCAACGTGCGGGTCTGACCGCTCGCCAATAACTCCCTGATAAAAAGAATGCCCGACAGGCCGTGACCTGTCGGGCATTTTTTTTGCGCGACGGTTTCAGGCGGCCGCCAGCGAAGCCTTCTGCGAAGCGCTCAGGAAGCGCAGCAATGCCAGCAGCGGGAAGGCGCTGCCAACGATCACCACCCACAGCCAGCCGCCGTGTTCATAGACCGCACTGGCGATCGATGAGCCAAATGCACCGCCGATGAAAATGCTAGTCATGTATAGGGCATTCAGTCGGCTGCGGCTTTTCGCGTCGAGGGCGTAGATGGTGCGCTGGCCCAAGACCATGTTCATCTGTACACAGAAATCCAGGACCACGCCGGTCACTGCCAGGCCAATCACGCTGTAGATCGGGTGGATGAACGCCGGCAGGAAACTCAGGCTGGCGAACAACATGGCCAGCAGCGAAGCGATCCGGGTGTGTCCGGCGTCCGCCAGGCGGCCGGCAATGGGCGCGGCGATGGCGCCGATTGCTCCGACCAGGGCGAACAGCGCGATCTCCGTCTGGGACAGGCCATGGTTACGCGCCAGTTCCAGCGGTACGGCGGTCCAGAACAGACTGAATGTGGCGAACATGCAGGCTTGGTAGAAGGCCCGTTGCCGTAGCTGCGGCTGCTGGCGCAACAAGGTGCCGAGCGAACCCAGCAGTTGGCCGTAGGACGCGCTGTGGTCGGGCTGGCGCTTGGGCACGGTCAACGCCAGGACGACGCTGATGGCCGCCATCAGCGCGGCGGCGATGATAAACATGGCCCGCCAGCCGAAATGATCGGCCACCACGCTGGACACCGGCCGCGCCAACAGAATCCCCAGCAACAGGCCGCCCATGATCCCACCGACGACCCGTCCCCGGGATTCCTCCGGCGCCAGGTGCGCGGCCAGCGGAATCAGGACTTGTACCGAGACGGAACTGAAACCCACCAGCAGCGAGACCAGCAGGAACACATTCGGCTGATCGGTGAAAGCCGCCCCCAGCAGGCTGGCAATCGCGACCACGGTGGTGAGGATCATCAAGCGCCGGTTTTCCAACAGGTCGCCCAGCGGCACGAGGAAAAACAGGCCCAGGGCATAGCCGATCTGCGTCAGCGAGACGATCAGGCTGGCCATGGTGCTGCTCAGGCCGACGTCGGGTGCGATCAGTTCGATAATGGGTTGGGCGTAGTAGATGTTGGCAACGATGGCGCCGCAACAGAAAGCGAACAACAGGACCATGCCGCGGGTCAGTGCGCTGCCGGGCGAGGTGGGTGGATGAGCACTCATGGCAATCTCGTCGATCAATTGAAAGGATGGCGTGAGGCTAAAGACTTGCAGGGCTCTGGAACAGGGCTTTGTGGCTGATATCAGTCATGCCTGTTGTTAATGATGGATCTCAATATGTAGGAAAGCTGTGTGGCGAGGGGATTCATCCCCGCTGGGCTGCGCAGCGGCCCCAAGAGAGCGGCTCAATGCAATCAGTCTGATACACCGGAGCTTGCGCTTTCAGGGCTGCTGCGCAGCCCAACGGGGATGAATCCCCTCGCCACAGGACCGCGCGCAGCTCATTGTTCCTTTATTGCCCGCTATAGATCTGGTCGAAAACCCCACCATCATTGAAGTGCGTCTTCTGCACGGTGCGCCAGTCGCCGAAGGTCTTCTCCACCGACAGGAAGTCAACTTTCGGGAAACGGTCGGTGTACTTGGCCAGCACCGCCGGGGCCCGTGGACGAAGGTAGTTGGCGGCGGCGATTTCCTGGCCTTCAGGCGACCACAGGTATTTGAGGTACGCCTCGGCGGCTTCGCGGGAGCCTTTCTTCTCGACCACTTTATCCACAACGCTCACCGGTGGCTCGGCTTCGGCGGACACGCTTGGGTAGACCACTTCGAACTGGTCGCGGCCAAACTCGCGGGCGATCATTTCCGCTTCGTTTTCAAAGGTCACCAGCACGTCGC
Organism: Pseudomonas sp. BP11-1-1; assembly: GCF_052112105.1. NCBI lineage: Bacteria > Pseudomonadati > Pseudomonadota > Gammaproteobacteria > Pseudomonadales > Pseudomonadaceae > Pseudomonas > Pseudomonas sp. BP11-1-1. The sequence continues at coordinate 4,245 of NZ_JAUTYU010000031.1, read as the reverse complement.
CGATCTGGTTGGTCATGAAGGTCGTCGTCGCTGCGCGGCCACCGGTGTCCAGCACGGGGGCTTGCTTGAACAGCTTGCCGACGAAATCCTTGGCCTTGTTCTCGTCGCCACCGTTCTTGAGCACATAGCCCCACGCCGACAGGTAGGTGTAGCGGCCGTTGCCGGAGGTTTTCGGGTTGGGCACGATTACCTGCACGCCATCCTTGAGCAGGTCGGGCCAATCCTTCAGCGCTTTCGGATTGCCCTTGCGCACGATGAACACCGTGGCCGAGGTGAACGGCGCGCTGTTGTTCGGCAGGCGGGTGACCCAGTTGTCCGGAACCAGCTTGCCGTTGTCCGCCAAGGCGTTGATGTCGGTGGCCATGTTCATGGTAATGACATCCGCCGGCAGGCCGTCGATGACCGAACGCGCCTGCTTGCTGGAACCGCCGAACGACATTTGCACGGTGATGTTCTCGTTGTGTTCGGCTTGCCAGTGTTTCTGGAACGCGGCGTTGTAATCCTTGTAGAAGTCGCGCATCACGTCATAGGAAACGTTCAGCAGGGTCGGGGCGGCGTGGGCCAGGCTGCCGAAGGTCAGGCCAGCGGCAAGAAGAGAGGCGCCAAAGAATTTCTTCACAGCGAATTCCTTTTTATTGGAAAGGGGGCGGGCGATAAGCCAGCACACTAGCGATAAGCTTATAAGCCTTCAAGCACTAAAAAGTGCTTTGCTTATTCCATTTTCTTGAACAGCGCGTTGCCACAACGGGAGCAGAAAGCCGCACCGTGCTCATGGTTGTTTTTGCTGCACACCGGGCAGTCATGCTGGAGTTGATCGCCGCGCATGGCCGTGGCGAGTTCCGCAGTAAAGATACCCGTCGGCACGGCGATGATCGAATAGCCGGTGATCATCACCAGCGACGAAATCACCTGGCCCAACGGCGTCTTCGGCACGATGTCGCCGAAGCCTACGGTAGTGAGTGTCACGATAGCCCAATAGATCCCCTTGGGGATGCTGGTAAAGCCATGCTCGGGCCCTTCGATGACATACATCAGCGTGCCAAACACCGTCACCAGGGTCGATACGCTGACCAGGAACACAATGATCTTCTGCTTGCTGCCCCGTAGCGCGGCCAATAGGTAATTGGCCTGCTTGAGGTACGGGCTGAGCTTCAGCACCCGGAAGATCCGCAACATACGGATGATCCGCACGATCAGCAGGTATTGGGCATCGCTGTAGTACAGCGCGAGGATGCCCGGCACGATCGCCAGCAGGTCTACCAATCCGTAGAAGCTGAACGCGTAGCGCAGCGGCTTCGGCGAGCAGTACAGGCGCAGGCCGTATTCGACCAGAAAGATGAAGGTGAAGCCCCACTCGATGTAAGCCAGCAGGGCCGCGTAGTTCTTGTGAACGCTGTCGATGCTGTCGAGCATCACGATCACCAGGCTGGCCAGGATGATCAGCAACAGGGTGCTGTCGAAGCGTCGGCCCGCCACGGTATCGGTCTGGAAAATAATGACGTAGAGGCGTTCCCGCCAGTTGTTGCTGCTGTCCATGACTTTCGCCTGAATCAATAATCAGCGAAGCCTAGGGCGATTGCCCTGCGCAGTGCAAGGCGCGGTATCGAGGATTACCTGATGCCAGAGCCGCCCAGTCGCCTGAACCAGCCAGCAGGCGAGGATGAACGGTGCCGTCAGCGGCGCCACGCCTAGCGCTGCGAAACCCGGCGCGAGAAAGACTGCCAGAGCAATGCCCGTCAGTGGCGGCCATGGTTTGCGGGTGTGTTGGCCGAGGGCCAGGGCCACCAACGCCGGGTTATAGCCGCCCAGTCCCGACAGGGCCAGGTTGCCGTCGTGATGCAGCCAGGCGAATGCAACGCCGACGATGGACCCGAACAGCGCCCAGCCAGCGGCGCGACGATTGGCGACCAGCAGGCCGATTGCAATCAGCGCGCCGGCCAGTGGGTGGTCGAGAAACATCACTTGGCCCAGGCCGTTCAAAGGGGCGAGCAGCAGATTGGGCAAACTGATCTCCACCGACGCGGGCGGTGGGGAGAGCGGGGCGAAACCCAGCAGCAACCAACCCAGCCCCACGAATGGCGCGGTGTAGGCGGGCAGGCAGCGAGGGCCAGGGGTTCGCTTGAGCCATTGCTGGGTCAGCATCGCACTGATGCCGCCGCCGGCAATGATCAGCGGTGGCAACAAGGGCGACCAGGGCAGCTTCAGGCTCAACATCAATCCCAGCAGGATCCCGTTATAGCTGAAGAGGCCGGCTTGCCGATGCTCCTTGGCATAACCGCGTCGCTGCGCCGTCAGCAATCCCGCCACGCCGCCCAGCAGCGCGCCGCCGAGCAAGGCCGGCGCGGTGAGCAGGATTGCCAACAGGCACAGCAAGCCGCACAGCGGATGGCGCTGGAGGAAAATCTGGCTGAAGCCGTTGAGCAGGGCGGTGGCCCAGTCGGGGCAGTGGGTGTTGGACATGATAGGTGAGTGTCAGAGGGACCGGGTCGACTTCATCGCGAGCAAGCTCGCTCCCACACTGGGTTTGCGGCGTTCACAAAACCCTGTGGGAGCGAGCTTGCTCGCGATGAGGTCAGTACAGGCGCTAGATCAACGTCTCGATACGCAGCGAATTGGTCGACCCCGGCTGCCCGAACGGCACGCCCGCGGTGATCAGCAAAGTGTCGCCACGCTGGGCCATGCCTTGGGCCTGGGCGATTTCCAGCGCCGTGGAGCACACCTCATCGACCTGCTTCAAACGGTCATTGACCACCGAATGCACGCCCCAGGCTACGGTCAGTCGGCGGGCGGCCTGCAGATTTGGCGTCAGGTTGAGGATCGGTACCGTCGGCCGTTCCCGCGCCGCCCGCAGGCTGGAACTGCCCGACTCGCTGTAGTTCACCAACACCGCCACCGGCAGGACGTTGCTGATCCGGCGGATCGCGCAACTGATGGCGTCCGACACCGTGGCCTCGGCTTTCGGCCGGCTGACGTCCAACTGCGCCTGGTAGTCCGGGCCGTTTTCTACCTGGCGGATGATCTTGCTCATCATCTGCACGGCTTCGAGGGGGTAGTCGCCGGAAGCGGTTTCCGCCGACAGCATCACCGCATCGGCACCTTCGGCCACGGCGTTGGCGACGTCGGTGACTTCGGCGCGGGTTGGCGCCGGGGAGAAACGCATCGATTCGAGCATCTGCGTTGCCACGACCACTGGTCTGCCGAGGGCACGGCAGGTGCCGATGATGGTCTTCTGGATCTGCGGCACGCTCTCGGCCGGGACCTCGACGCCAAGATCCCCGCGGGCAACCATGATCGCGTCGCTCAGTTCAGCGATCTCGCGCAGTTGGGTGACGGCCGATGGTTTTTCGATCTTGGCCATCAGGAACGCTTTGTCGCCGATCAGCGCGCGGGCTTCGCGGATGTCTTCGGGACGCTGCACGAACGACAACGCGACCCAGTCCACGCCCAGCTCCAGGCCGAAGCTCAAGTCGCGACGATCCTTGGCGGTGAGGGGGCTCAGGTCGAGCACGGCCTGGGGCACGTTCACGCCCTTGCGGTCCGACAGCTCGCCGCCGTTGAGCACCTCGGTGTCGATGGCGTCGCTGTGCCTGGCGGTCACGCGCAAGCGCAGCTTGCCGTCGTCCAGCAGCAAATCCATGCCCGGCTCCAGCGCCGCGATGATCTCCGGGTGGGGTAGGTTGACCCGGCGCTGGTCGCCGGGTGTCGGGTCCAGGTCCAACCGCAGGGCCTGGCCGCGCTGCAGCAGGACCTTGCCGTCGGCGAATTTGCCCACCCGCAGTTTCGGTCCCTGCAAGTCCATCAGGATGCCCAAGGGGTAATTGAGCTGCTGCTCGACTTCGCGGATCCACTGGTAGCGCTGGGCGTGGTCGGCATGGTCGCCGTGGCTGAAGTTCAGGCGAAAGATGTTCACACCGGCCTGCACCAGTTCGCGGATGTCATCGATGCCACGGGTGGCGGGGCCGAGGGTCGCGAGGATCTTGACCTTTTTATCAGGCGTCATTTTTCGGGTTCTCGAGGATCAGGATGGCGCGAAAGTCGTTGACGTTGGTGCGGGTCGGCTCGGTGACGATCAACGCATCCAGCGCGGCGAAGTAGCCGTAGCCATTGTTGTTATCCAACTCGTCGCTGGCGCACAGGCCCAGCTCGGCGGCGCGGCGATAGCTGTCCGGGGTCATGATTGCTCCGGCGTTGTCCTCGGAACCGTCGATGCCATCGGTGTCGCCGGCCAGCGCGTGGATGCCGGGA
>NZ_JAUTYU010000030.1:0-45678 GCF_052112105.1 Pseudomonas sp. BP11-1-1 | reverse complement strand
GCTGCTGTCAACACCTCTTTTTCACCGCTTTCGACCGAGAGGATCGAATCGCCAATAGAGCCAAACAACACCACTCTATCAACTCCTTCAACGCTTCGATGAACTGAAGCGCCTGACCTATCGAAACTTACTTAACTCATTGAAACTCAAGAAGTTTTCCGTTTCGACTGCGCCGGAAGTGGGGCGAATTATAGACACCTGGAATCTGCCGTCAACCGTTATTTTCATAATTCTGTCATATCAGTCAAAAAAGCCCTTAAACGCAGAAGCCGACACCCAAAGGTGCCGGCTTCTTCACTTATCAATTACAGGCTGGGAAATGCGAATTGTGAAGCCTCGTGGCTGGCACGCTGCGGCCAGCGCTGGGTAATCGCCTTGCGACGGGTATAGAAGCGCACGCCATCCGGGCCATAGGCATGCAGGTCGCCAAACAGCGAACGCTTCCAACCACCAAAGCTGTGATAAGCAACAGGCACCGGCAACGGTACGTTGACGCCTACCATGCCGACTTCAATCTCATCACAGAACAGCCGCGCAGCTTCGCCGTCACGGGTGAAGATACAGGTGCCGTTGCCATACTCGTGATCGTTGATCAGTTGCATCGCCTCTTCGAGGCTATTGACCCTGACGAGACACAGCACCGGTCCGAAGATCTCTTCCTTATAGATACGCATCTCGGGCGTCACGCGATCGAAGAGGCAACCGCCGAGGAAGAAGCCCTCTTCATGCCCTGCCACACTCAAGCCGCGACCGTCGACAACCAGCGAGGCCCCCGCCGATACGCCTTCTTCTATATAGCCACTGACCTTGTCGCGATGCTGACCAGTAACAAGCGGCCCCATGTCCAGCCCACACGAAGTCCCCGCGCCGATCTTCAGCGCCTTGATCTGCGGCACCAGCTTGGCCACCAGCGCATCCGCCACCTGATCGCCGACACACACCGCCACCGAAATCGCCATGCAACGCTCGCCGCACGAACCGTACGCGGCACCCATCAACGCGCTGACGGCATTGTCCAGGTCAGCATCAGGCATCAGCACCGCATGGTTCTTCGCCCCGCCCAATGCCTGCACACGCTTGCCGCGGCGAGTACCCTCGGCATAGATGTATTCGGCAATCGGCGTCGATCCGACAAAACTCAGCGCCTTCACTTCCGGTGCCTCGATCAATGCATCCACCGCGGCCTTGTCACCGTGGACCACGCTCAGAACTCCCTTGGGCAAACCGGCCTCCAGCAACAGCTGGGCGATTAGCAGTGTCGAACTCGGATCGCGCTCGGAAGGCTTGAGGATGAAGCAGTTGCCACAGACGATAGCCAGTGGGTACATCCACAACGGCACCATCGCCGGGAAGTTGAACGGCGTGATACCCGCCACAACCCCCAAAGGCTGGAAGTCTGACCAAGCGTCAATATTGGGTCCTACGTTGCGACTGTATTCGCCCTTCAGGATTTCCGGCGCGGCACAGGCAAACTCGACGTTTTCAATACCGCGCTTGAGCTCACCGGCGGCATCTTCCAGAGTCTTGCCATGTTCTTCGCTGATCAACTGCGCGATGCGCGACTCGTTCTGCTCCAGCAACTGCTTGAAACGAAACATGACCTGGGCGCGCTTCGCCGCCGGCGTATTGCGCCAGGCCGGGAAAGCCGCCTTGGCAGCGTCGATGGCGTGTTGAATGGTTGCGCGATCCGCCAGCGGTACTTTACGGATCGCCTGCCCGGTGGATGGGTTGAACACGTCGGCGGTGCGCGCGTTGTCGCTCAACAACTCGCCATTGATCAAATGCGGAATGAGACTCATGGGGACTCCAGACGAATCGGACAGCGGACGCCCCGGAGGAGCGTCCTTATATAAAGAGGAATCAGTCGACTTTGTTCAGCACTTCGCCAACCGCATCGAACAGTCGATCAAGGTCCTGGGGCTTGCTGTTGAACGTTGGCCCGAACTGCAGCGTGTCACCACCGAATCGCACATAGAAGCCAGCCTTCCACAGTGCCATGCCCGCCTCGAATGGGCGAACGATCGCGTCGCCATCGCGCGGTGCGATCTGGATCGCCCCCGCAAGGCCAAAGTTGCGAATGTCGATGACGTTTTTCGAGCCCTTCAAACCATGCAAGGCTTTTTCAAAATGCGGCGCGACCTCGGCCACGCTCTGTACCAAGTTTTCCTTCTGCAACAGGTCCAGGGCCGCCAAGCCTGCTGCGCACGCCACCGGATGCGCCGAATACGTATAGCCATGGGGAAATTCCACGGCATATTCGGGCGTCGGCTGGCTCATGAAGGTCTGATAGATTTCGGAACTGGCGATCACAGCCCCCATGGGAATCGCGCCATTAGTGACTTGCTTGGCCATGCACATCAGGTCCGGCGTTACACCAAAACTGTCGGCGCCAAACATCGAGCCGGTACGACCAAAACCCGTAATCACTTCGTCAAACACCAGCAGGATGTTGTGCTGATCGCAGATTTCCCGCAGGCGCTTGAGGTATCCCTCTGGCGGCACCAGGACACCGGCGGACCCTGCCATAGGTTCGACAAACACCGCGGCGATATTCGAAGCGTCGTGCAACTCGATCAGCTTCAACAGTTCATCGGCCAAGGCGATCCCCCCCTCCTTCGGCATGCCACGGGAGAACGCATTGCCGGCAAGCAGGGTGTGGGGCAAATGATCGACGTCCATCATGGCCTGGCCGAACAATTTGCGGTTACCGCTGACGCCGCCCAGGCTGGTGCCGGCGATGTTCACGCCGTGATAACCGCGGGCCCGTCCGATCATCTTGGTCTTGGTGGCCTGCCCCTTGAGGCGCCAGTAAGCGCGAACCATTTTCACAGCGGTATCGGCGCATTCGGACCCGGAGTCGGTGAAGAACACATGGTTGAGATTGCCCGGGGTCAGGCTGGTGATTTTTTCCGCCAACTGGAACGACAGTGGATGCCCATATTGGAATCCCGGCGAATAATCGAGGGTGCCCAGTTGCTTGGCGACCGCCTCCTGGATCTCTTTGCGGGTGTGCCCGGCGCCGCATGTCCACAATCCCGACAGCGAATCGTAGACCTTGCGCCCCTTGTCATCCGTCAGCCAACTGCCTTCGGCCGCGACGATCAGCCGGGGGTCGCGCTGGAAATTGCGATTGGCTGTGTAAGGCATCCAGTGGGCATCCAGCTTGAGCTGGCTGGCCAGGGAACCGACAGCGTGTTCGGGCATGTTCATCGACAAAACCTCGCAAGACATAAACGGTATGAAATCAGAAGCGTTCTTGCGGCTAAGTTGCCACGGCGATAAAGTCGGTGAAATCCAGCTTTTCTAACCTTCAGTCAGCGGATCACTAAACTATGAGCATTCGCCGTCCCGATCCGCTGGCCCAGGTCAGCGACTTCGATATTCGCTTGCTGCGGATCTTTCGCAGCGTGGTGGAATGCGGTGGATTTTCCGCCGCCGAAACGGTGCTTGGCATCGGTCGCTCGGCCATCAGCCAACAGATGAACGATCTGGAACAACGCCTTGGGCTGCGCTTGTGCCAGCGTGGCCGCGCGGGATTTTCACTGACCGAAGAAGGCCGTGAGGTCTATCAATCGGCCCTGCAACTATTGAGTGCGCTGGAAAGTTTCCGCACCGAAGTCAACGGTCTTCACCAGCATCTGCGCGGAGAACTGACCATAGGCCTGACGGACAACCTCGTCACCCTGCCCCACATGCGCATCACCCACGCCCTTGCCCAGTTGAAAGAACGCGGGCCGGACGTGCAGATCCAGATTCGCATGATCGCCCCCAACGAAGTCGAGCAAGGCGTGCTGGATGGTCGCCTGCATGTCGGTGTGGTTCCCCAGGCCAGTGTACTTTCCGGGCTTGAGTACCAACCGCTCTACAGTGAGCGTTCGTTGCTGTATTGCGCCGTGGGGCACCCGCTGTTTTATGTGGATGACCAGCAACTCGAGGACGCTCGCCTTAATAGCCAGGACGCCATCGCGCCGACGTTCCGTTTGCCGGCCGACATCCAGGCCCATTACCAGGCGTTGAACTGCACCGCCAGCGCATCGGATCGCGAAGGCATGGCGTTCTTGATCCTGACCGGGCGTTATATCGGTTATCTGCCGGACCACTATGCCAATCTCTGGGTCCAGCAAGGACGGCTGCGAGCCCTCAAGCCCTTGGCGCGTTTCTACGACCTGAGCCTGGCGTCGGTGACGCGAAAGGGGCGTCGTCCTCATCTGGTGCTGGAAAGTTTTCTCGAAAGCCTGGCGGCAACGCGCTGATTCTCCGCCTCGCATGGCTTTTATCGCCGCAACACTTGTCGGATCCGCGCCGGTGCGCTATGAACGCATTTGCCCGCCCCCACAGACCCAGCCCGGAAATGTCCATGACCTTTGAAGTTCCCGCCCATGGTGGCAAGCCTACCGGCCGCATTCGTCAACAGAACGAAGAGACCATCCTCAGGGCCGCCGAGGATGAGTTCGCCCGTCACGGTTTCAAGGGCACCAGCATGAATACCATCGCCCTGAAGGCCGGATTGCCCAAGGCGAACTTGCATTACTACTTCACCAACAAGCTCGGGCTCTATGTGGCGGTGCTGAGCAATATCATCGAGCTATGGGACAGCACGTTCAATTCCCTGACCGCCGAAGACGATCCGGCAGAGGCATTGACCCGGTATATTCGCGCCAAGATGGAGTTCTCGCGCCGCCAACCCCAGGCGTCGCGGATCTTCGCCATGGAAGTGATCAGCGGAGGCGAGTGCCTGAGCGAGTATTTCAACCAGGACTATCGCGCCTGGTTCAAGGGCCGGGCGGCTGTTTTCCAGGCCTGGATCGATGCGGGCAAAATGGACCCGGTCGATCCAGTGCACCTCATTTTCCTGCTCTGGGGCAGCACTCAACATTACGCAGATTTCGCCACCCAGATCTGTCGCGTGACCGGTCGCAGCAAGCTGACCAAGCAAGACATGATCGACGCCGGCGACAACCTCATCCGTATCATTCTCAAAGGCTGCGGCCTGACACCTGATCTCTAGGATTACATGCCTTATACCCTCGTCGGTTTTTGCGAATACCGAGAAGAGATTCGCAAAAGCCGTTTCATTACCCTCGCCGCCCCCATCACCAGCCCTGCCGAAGCCCTGGCCTTTATCGAGCAGCACAGCGACCACGATGCCACCCACAATTGCTGGGCATGGAAACTGGGTGAGCAGTATCGCAGCAGCGACGACGGCGAACCTGGCGGCACCGCCGGGCGTCCGATCCTGGCAGCCATCCAGGCCCAGGCCTGCGACCAGGTCGTGGTGCTGGTCATTCGCTGGTACGGCGGAATCCAACTGGGTACCGGCGGGTTGGCCCGGGCCTACGGCGGCGGAGCAAACAAATGCCTGCAAAACGCTGAGAAAGTTGAATTGATCAGCCGCGTGTCGCTGCAGTGTGTTTGCGGGTTCGCGGAGCTGGCCCTGGTAAAACTGCGCACAGCCGAATGCGGTGGCGTGGTGAATGCCGAGCGCTTCACTGCCAATGGTGTGGAACTTCAATTAGCGGTAGGCGAAGAACACATCGAAACATTGCAGGCGCGGCTGGCCGACTTGAGCCGCGGGCAGATACGCCTGGAGCGCGAAACCCCATGACGTACGTCCCAGACTTGCCCACATGCGCTGTGCACCCGCTTGTGGATAACCTGGGCGCATCACGCTGTAACCCTTCTGTCATGCGGCTTCCAGAGGTTTGTTCATTTTTCGTACAGGGAAATCAAGATTGTTCGAATCCACACCAAAAACAAGCGGTTGCGGCGCTTTATCACCTTTAGGAGACAGCCGTACAGGGCTTATGCCTGACGATAACGCTTGCGCACAATTACTGTGGAGCAACCTGTGGATAACCCGTTCATGGCTCCAGCATCCCCAAGAGCAGCATGGCTCGTAGCCGCTTGTTCATTTTTTAACCAGGCGTTACGGGGCAGCACGGCCAAATCCGACGCGTGGCGTCACGCGTTGAAACAACGGCTCAAGAAACGCTGTCCATTAAATCCGTGACTTTTTCTTCTCAAGGAAGCACTCATGAATTCGGTAAAAAAAGCATTGATCATCGGCGCCTCCCGGGGCCTGGGCCTTGGCTTGGTGAAGACGCTTCTGAGTGATGGCTGGCACGTAACCGCCACCGTGCGCAACCCGCAGGGTGCAGAGTCCTTGAAAGCGCTGGGGCCGGTACACGTCGAGAAGCTCGACATGGACGACCAGCAAGCCGTCATCGCCTTGAGCCAGCAGCTCAAAGGCGAAACCTTTGATCTGCTTTTCGTCAACGCAGGGGTCAAGGGCCCCGCGAACCAAAGCCCGGGCGGCGCAACGCTGGCTGAGGTCGGCCAATTGTTTTTCACCAATGCCGTGGCCCCGATCAACCTGGCTCAGCGTTTCGTCGGGCAAATCCGCGAAGGCAGCGGCGTACTGGCCTTCATGAGCTCCGTGCTGGGCAGCGTCACCATGCCCGACGCGCCGGAGTTGGCGCTGTATAAGGCAAGCAAAGCCGCGCTCAATTCGATGACCAACAGTTTTGTCAGCCAACTGGACGGGCAATCATTGACCGTACTGTCGCTGCATCCGGGTTGGGTGAAAACCGATATGGGCGGGGAAGATGCGCAAATCGATGTGGAGACCAGCACCCGCGGACTGATCGATCAGGTCAATGCCTTCGCCGGCAAGGGCGGACATCACTTCGTCAATTACAGAGGCGAGACGATTCCCTGGTAACCCGCCGATCTGTGCTGCACACCAATACCTGTGGAAGCGAGCTTTCGCGAGCAGGCTCGCTCCCACACCTGGATTCTCAGCGGGCACTGGAAATGCGTCCGGCAACCTGAGTAAACTCCGAACCGCGCCCTCCCACGGCGCCCCTGGATCAGCAGACAGGGCATCACTGAGCTGGCTAACCTGAACCCATTTTCAGAGGAGCCGGCCATCATGCCTGCGACCCGTACCTGGTTGAAAAACCCCCTCGCCATTTTTACCGCCAACGAGCTTGATGCCCGTGGTGGCCTCGTGCTGCAGGACGGCGTGATCGTCGAGCTGCTGGGAGCCGGCCAGCAACCTGCCCGGCCCTGCGACAAGATTTTCGATGCCCGCGAGCACGTCATCCTGCCTGGGCTGATCAACACCCATCATCACTTCTATCAGACCCTGACCCGCGCCTGGGCGCCTGTGGTCAACCAGCCGCTATTCCCATGGCTGAAGACGCTTTACCCGATATGGGCGCGACTCACACCGGAAAAACTCGCCCTGGCCAGCAAAGTGGCACTCGCCGAACTGCTGCTGTCGGGCTGCACCACGGCGGCCGACCACCACTACCTGTTTCCGCAAGGGCTGGAAAACGCCATCGACGTGCAGGTGCAAAGTGTCCGCGAACTGGGCATGCGCGCGATGTTGACCCGCGGCTCGATGAGCCTGGGCGAGGCCGACGGAGGCTTGCCGCCGCAGCAGACCGTGCAGCAGGGGCAGGTGATTCTCGATGACAGCCAGCGGCTGATCGCTCGATACCACGAACGCGGTGCGGGCGCGCAAATCCAGATCGCCCTGGCGCCGTGTTCACCGTTTTCGGTCACGACCGAAATCATGAGCGCCAGCGCCGAACTCGCCGAAGAGCTCGATGTGCGCCTGCACACACACCTCGCCGAAACCCTCGATGAAGAAGATTTCTGCCTGCAACGATTCGGCCTGCGCACCGTGGACTACCTGGACAGTGTCGGTTGGCTCGGCCCTCGCACCTGGTTGGCCCACGGCATTCACTTCAACCCGGATGAAATCAGCCGCCTCGGCGCCGCCGGTACCGGCATCTGCCACTGCCCGAGTTCGAACATGCGCCTGGCCTCGGGCATTTGCCCGACGCTTGAATTGACGGCCGCCGGCGCACCGCTTGGCCTGGGCGTGGACGGCTCGGCGTCCAACGACGCTTCGAACATGATTCTCGAAACCCGCCAGGCGCTCTACATCCAACGCCTGCGCTACGGCGCCCAAGCGATCACCCCGGAACGGGTGCTGGGCTGGGCAACCCGAGGGTCGGCGCAACTGCTGGGACGCAGCGACATCGGTGAACTGGCGGTGGGCAAACAGGCCGACCTGGCGCTGTTCAAGCTTGATGAGTTGCGCTTCTCCGGCAGCCATGACCCGATCTCCGCCCTGCTGCTGTGCGGCGCTGATCGGGCGGATCGGGTGATGATCGCCGGTGAGTGGCGAGTGATTGACGGACAGGTCGAAGGCCTTGACCTGAAAGGGTTGATCGCCGATCACAGCCAGGCGGCGCGGGAGTTGATAGCAGCCTCCTGATCAAACCACCATGTGGGAGCGAGCTTGCTCGCGATATCGGCCTAACATTCAACATCGATGTTGACTGACCCGGCGCTATCGCGAGCAAGCTCGCTCCCACAAAGACTATGAAAAATTAAAGACCCAGCAACGACAACGTCACAAACGTCGAAAACAACACGAAGTGGGTCATGCCCTCGATGGCGTTGGTTTCGCCATCGTTGAGGTTGATGGCGCTGACGATCAACGTGATGAAGATCATCACCGTCTGGACTGGCGTCATTGCCATCTGGAATGGCTGGCCGGTGTAAAGCGCCATCGCTTCCATCACCGGCACGGTCAGAATCACCGTGGACAGCGACGCACCCAGTGCGATGTTGACCACCGACTGCATGCGGTTGGCCAGGGCTGCCCGCAGCGCAGTGAGAATTTCCGGCGCAGCGGAGATGGCGGCCACCAGGATCGCCGTGACGACCGGCGGCGCGCCGGAACCCTCCAGCCCCAAGTCGATGGCCTTGGACATGATCTCGGCGAGCGCACCGATCACGATCACACCAAATACCAGCGCACCGATTGAAAAGGCCAGGCTGATGGGTTTTGGCTCGGTTTCCACCGGCTCTTTCCTGCGGCGCTTTTCCGGGTAGCTGTAGCTGAAGAAATAACTGTGGGGGCCCACCTGCATGCGCAGGAACAAAGCGTACAGCACCATCATCGCGCCGATGGTAAACGCCGAGTAGGTTTTCCAGCTTTCCCGGGGAATGAACTCCGGCACCACCATCGACACCCCCATGGCCGTGAGGATCATCACACTGTAGGTCCGCGCCGAATCGTCGTTGTAAACCTGCTCGCCATGCTTGAGCCCGCCCATCAGCGCCGCGAGCCCGAGAATACCGTTGATGTCGAGCATGACCGCCGAATAAATCGTGTCACGTACCAGGGTCGGCGACGCCTCGTTGCTCATCATGATCGCCAGGATCACGACTTCCACCAGCACCGCCGACAAAGTCAGGATCATGGTGCCGTAGGGATCGCCCACTTTTTCCGCGAGCAATTCCGCGTGATGGGCCACACGCATGGAGGCCGAGACGATAAAACCAATCAGCACCAACCCGCCCATCAGCGCAACGACCTGCCCGCTGCCCAGCAGCCAATGCTCAAGTGGGTAGGCGGCAAATGCAGCGAGCAGCGCCAGCAATAGCAGTTTTTCTTGCTTGATCAACGAGAGCATCGCGAGCCTATAACCATGGACGGGTCATGAGCTACTAGACTGTGACGGACCGGGAACGTTTCGTCCGAATGTGGCGTAGCCGTTGTCTGAGGATGATTGCCGGGACGAGGCGGTAGTGGATTAGCCGGTCAGGTTTTACTCAGACATCGGCGCCCGCCCCTGTAGAATGCCGCCATCGATTCGCTGATGAGAAAAGAACATGTACGACTGGCTGAACGCCTTGCCCAAGGCCGAACTGCATCTGCACCTGGAAGGTTCGCTGGAGCCCGAACTGCTGTTCGCCCTGGCTGAACGCAACAAGATCGCCCTGCCGTGGAATGACGTGGACACCCTGCGCCAGGCCTACGCCTTCAACAATCTGCAGGAATTTCTCGACCTGTATTACCAGGGTGCCGATGTGCTGCGCACTTCCCAGGATTTTTATGACCTGACCTGGGCTTACTTGCTGCGCTGCAAGGCGCAGAACGTCATCCACACCGAGCCGTTCTTCGATCCGCAGACCCACACCGATCGCGGGATTCCATTCGAAGTGGTGCTCAACGGCATCGCCGCCGCGCTCAAGGACGGTGAGCAGCAACTGGGCATCACCAGCGGCCTGATCCTGAGTTTCCTGCGTCACCTGAGCGAAGAACAAGCCGAAAAAACCCTCGACCAGGCGCTGCCGTTCCGCGACGCATTCGTCGCCGTCGGCCTGGACAGTTCCGAAATGGGCCACCCACCGAGCAAGTTCCAGCGCGTGTTCGACCGCGCTCGCAACGAAGGCTTCCTGACCGTCGCCCACGCGGGCGAGGAAGGCCCGCCCGAGTACATCTGGGAAGCCCTCGACCTGCTGAAGATCCAACGCATCGACCACGGCGTGCGCGCCATCGAGGATGAGCGATTGATGCAACGGATCATTGACGAGCAGATCCCGCTGACGGTGTGCCCGCTGTCCAACACCAAGCTGTGCGTGTTCGACGACATGTCGCAGCACAACATCCTCGACATGCTGGAACGCGGCGTGAAGGTCACGGTGAACTCCGATGATCCTGCTTATTTCGGCGGCTACGTCACCGAGAACTTCCACGCGCTACACACGCATCTGGGCATGACCCAGGACCAGGCCAAGCGGCTCGCGCAAAACAGCCTGGATGCGCGGCTGGTAAAACCTTAAGCCCGGTGTTACCCCCGTGTGGGAGCGAGCTTGCTCGCGATGGTGGTCTACCAGTCGACATCAATGGTGAATGTCAGACCGCTATCGCGAGCAAGCTCGCTCCCACAAGGGATCGTGTTCAATCAGCGACTGCGCCTTCGCTCAACTCCTCCAGCGTCTTGCCCCGCGTCTCCATTCCAAACAGCCAGACCACGCCCGCCGCCACGGCAAAGCACAAGGCGCCCAGGGCGAACACGCCACCCTGGCCGGTGATGGGAAAAACCAGCCCGGTGACCAGAGGCCCCAACAGCGAACCGATGCGACCGACCGCCGAGGCAAAGCCCGATCCCGTGGCCCGCGCCGAGGTGGGATACAACTCCGGCGTATAGGTGTAGAGCACTGCCCACATGCCGAACAGGAAAAACTGCATCAGTAGCCCGGTGCCGACCAGCAGGCCAACGTTGCCGCCAAATACCGCGCTCTGGCCATACAGAAACGCCATGCCTCCCCCGCCGAGCAAAGTGATGACGCATACCGGCTTGCGCCCCCAGCGCTCCACCAGCCAGGCCGCCATCAGGAAACCGGGAATCCCGCCCAGGGAAATCAGCACGGTGTAGTAGACCGACTGCGTCACCGCGAACCCGGATTGCTGCAGCAATGCACTGAGCCAGGACGTCAAGCCATAGAACCCAAGCAACGCAAAGAACCAGACGCTCCAGATCATCACCGTGCGTTGGCGATATAGAGGAGACCAGATCTGCGCCAGGGCGGAAAAGAAATTGCCCGGTTGGGTCGCCAGCCTCGGCAGGCGTACGGGCTCGGGCAGATCTCGACGCCCCAGCGAGGCCCGGACCTTCTCTTCGATCCGTTGGAGCACGGCATCCGCTTCATCGCCTCGACCGGCCTGTTCAAGCCAACGCGGCGACTCTGGAATGAAAAAGCGAATCACCAGGACGAAGACGGCCGGCACGGCCAGCACCAGGAAGATGTCACGCCAGCCGATCACCGGGAGCAAGAAGTAAGACAGCACACCCGCGGCCACGAAACCCAAGGGCCAGAAGCCGTCCATCAAGGCAATGTAGCGCCCGCGACGCTTTGCCGGGATCAGCTCCGAAAGCATGGATTGGGCAATCGGGAACTCCATGCCCATGCCGATGCCCAGCAGTATGCGAAACAGTATCAGTGCTTCGATGTCCTGGGCGGTGGAGCAGAGATAACTGGCAAGTCCCCACAACACGATGCTCCACTGGAACACCGGCTTGCGGCCGAAACGATCGGCCAGCATGCCTGACAGCGACGCCCCCAGCACCATGCCGAAGAAACTGGAACTGGCCAGCAACCCGGCCTGGGCGGTGCTCAAGCCGAACTCGGTTTTGATCGAGCCCAGCAGGAACGTCATCATGGCCAGGTCCATGGAGTCAAAGAAAAACGCCAGGGCAATGATGATGAAAATGAGCCGGTGATAGCCGCTGATGGGCAGCCGCTCCAGGCGCTCTGCCGCACTGTAGACGTGAGTGTCCATTTGCCTTCCCCCAATCCGATAGATCCCCGGACCGAGTGTGCGCGAACCACGCTGGCGACGATTGCTGATTGCGACCTGTCTTAGCTCTAGAGCGCCATTTCCAAGTCTTCCTGCCTGGCGAAACGATGAATTTCCTGCTGACCTAGAGCCGTCACCTGCAAAGCCCTGGAATCATTAGGCAAGCTCAGCCAGCCCGACTGCATGAAAAGTTGCAGCAATCCGGCCCCCAAGGCTCCCCCCAAGTGCGGGCGACGCTCACTCCAGTCGGGGCAGGCGCACGCGATGCGAGCGTTGCGATGGGCCAGCGCCTGGATGAACAAGCCGCGCCCGGCGAACTCATTGGAGCCCTTGTGGGTAACGATCACGCGCTGCTCGCATTGCTCGAGCCAACCGGAATCCAACAGTCGCTGATACAAGTCCGCCGCCAACAGGCCACCCAGATGGTCATCGCAAAGCCTTGCCCGCATCAGCGAGGCGGGGGCCGTCGGCGCTTTGGTCGGCATGAGACCGCGTTTGAGAACCTCTGGAACCTGACGCGGTGTACTTGCCAGGGTTGCGCTCGCCAAGGCCTCGACGGCAGCACCGATCTCGGGGGCCGCCAGGCGGAAAAACCGTTTGCGGCCCCGGGTCTCGACCTTCAACAGCCCACCGGAGCACAGCCGCCCCAGATGGGCATTGGCCGAGGATGGCGACAATCCGGCCAGCAATGCCAACTCATCAGCCTGTCGGGCCGTACCGTCCATTAATGCCCACATCATTGCGCTGCGCTTGGGGTCAGCCAGCAGCGTGGCGATCTGGCTGATGCAAGGTGCATGTTCCATGTATTCACTCCCTGTTGAATCATTCGTCTACCGCTCTGGGGCATAGTGACTCCGGACCTCAAGTACTGCCCGAACGAACGGCATGCCCGCTTGTGCCGCAGCCATGTATCAGCGCAGTCGGCAGGATCCAAGACCGTTGAAACCGCACCGATACGTGCGGCCGCTAGTATAAGCGTGCGGCGCACGGTTTCCTGTCCTCCGGAAACCTTTGGAGGCGATAGTTCCTGAGGGAAAAATCTCTATTTGCCAGCGACTATTGCCCGGCACCATTCCTTGAGTGAAAACAGCAGCCTTGATTATCAAAAAATCATTGAAAGAGCCTGTTGTTCCAGGCGCTTTTATCAAGGCCATTAATCGCTAAACATGAGCGCCATCGAATTCAATCACGGAGCCGCCCCATGAAAGCCATCGCGTATTACCAATCGTTGTCCATCACCGATCCAACATCGCTGCAGGACATCGACCTGCCCGCCCCCATCGCCGGCCCCCGGGATTTGCTGGTGGAAGTCAAAGCCATTTCCGTCAACCCCGTCGACACCAAGGTCCGCCAGAACGTACAACCCGAAGGCGGGGCCGCCAAGGTGCTGGGCTGGGACGTGGCCGGTGTGGTCACGGCGGTTGGCAGCGAAGTCACCTTGTTCAAGGCGGGTGACAAGGTGTTCTACGCAGGCTCGATCGCCCGGGCAGGCGGCAACAGCGAATTGCATGTGGTGGATGAGCGCATCGTGGGCCACATGCCAAAGACCCTCGGTTTCGCCGAAGCGGCCGCGCTGCCGTTGACCGCCATCACCGCTTGGGAATTGCTCTTCGATCGCCTGCAAGTCAAGCAAGGCCATAGCAACCAGGACCAGAGCCTCCTGATCGTCGGCGCCGCCGGTGGCGTGGGTTCGATCCTGACGCAACTGGCCAGCCAGCTCACCGGCTTGAAAGTCATTGGCACCGCCTCCCGGCCGCAGACGCAGGAATGGGTGCGCGGCCTCGGTGCCGACCTGGTGATTGACCACAGTCAGCCACTGAGCGAGGCCCTCAAAAAAGCGGGACAGCCCCAAGTGACCCATGTGGCCAGCCTGACCCAGACCGACCAGCATCTGGATCAACTGGTCGAGGCCCTGGCGCCGCAAGGCAAACTGGCGCTGATCGATGATCCGCAGTCGCTGGACGTGACCAAGCTCAAGCGCAAGAGCCTGTCTTTGCATTGGGAGTTCATGTACACCCGTTCCCTGTTCGAGACGGCTGACATGCTTGAACAGCACAAATTGCTCAATCGAGTGGCCGAACTGATCGACGCAGGCACGCTGAAGACAACGGTTGGCGAGCACTTCGGCACCATCAATGCCACCAACCTGCGCCGGGCTCACGCCTTGCTTGAAAGTGGAAAGGCCAAGGGCAAGATCGTGCTCGAAGGGTTCTGATCAACCTGGCTTGTCGACCGTGGCGAGGGATTTGCTCCCTCGTCACAAAAAAGCTGCACCGTCAGTCCGACAATTGACCGTTGTCACAATTGCGCTTGCATTCCGGTCTACACTCGAGGCCTTTGCAACGCAGTCTTTTACGTGAGGAGGTCAGCAATGAAGATCCTGATAAAAGAAGTGGCAAAATCGCAATGGCAAGTGCGCCTTGACCAGCACGTCGTGACTTTTCGCACCGAGGCCGAAGCCCAGGCTTTCGCCACCACCCTGCAAGCGCGTATTCACGCACCGCATCATTTCCCCGAATATCAGCAGCGCGCGGCTGGATGAATCATTCCTGCCGACCCGCCTGAGCAAGCGCCCGGGCGTTTTGCAGACGGCGGGTCAGCATCGCGGCGCTCACCACCAATAACCCACACAGGCTGATGACGATTGCCATCGGCACCGCCGTGCCGTCATGCAATGCCGCCACCAGCGCGGCGGCCCCCGCGGCGACGGAAAACTGCAGGCAACCCAACATGGCCGAAGCACTCCCCGCCCGGGCGCCCTGCCCGTTCATGGCGCAGGCCGAGGCATTGGGAATGATGCAACCCAGGCTGGCGATGCAGATGAACAACGGAATCAACAACGGCCACAAGCGCTCCGGCTGCAAGGCGCTGACCGCCAACAGACCGAGCCCGGCAAGCCAATACACCCATACCGCACGAGCCAGCAGGAATGCCGGGCCGCGTTTGGACAGCAACCGGGCATTGACCTGCGCTACCAATATGAAGCCCGCCGCGTTCGTGCCGAACAGCCAGCCGAAATGCTCGGCGGGGACGCCGTAGAGCTTGATGAAGACGAACGGTGAACCCGCGATGTAGGCGAACATCCCGGCGATCGCGATGCCTCCCGTCAGGGCATGACCGAGGAAGACCGAGTCTGTCAGAAGACGCCCGTATTGGCGCAACGCGCCGGATAACGGTTGGCGGGGCACGTGGTCAGGCAGGCTTTCAGGCAACCACAAGGCAACCGCGGTCGCCGCCAGCGCGCTGAATAACGTCAGGCCCACGAATATCGACTGCCATCCGTACAGGTTCACCAGCAAGCCGCCCAGCATCGGTGCGAGGATTGGCGCGAGCCCCATCACCAACATCAATTGCGAGAACACCTTGGCCGAACCCACTGCGTCGCATTTGTCGCTGACCACCGCCCGGGAGATCACCATTCCGGCACAACCGCCCAGGGCCTGGACGAAGCGGGCGCCGATCAGCCATTCGAGGCTCGGCGCATAGGCGCAGGCCAGGGACGCCACGGTAAACAAGCCGACCCCCGTCAGCAGCGGGATGCGCCGTCCGAAGCGATCCGCCACCGGCCCGTAGGCCAATTGTCCGAGGGACAGCCCTAGAAAATAGGCCGCCAAGGTCAACTGGATATGTTTTTCGTCGGTGCCGAAGGCCGTGGCCATTGTCGGGAAGGCGGGCAAATAGAAATCGATCGCCAAGGGACCGAAAGCGCTCAAGGCGCCAAGAATCAGAATGGTACGAAGGTTCATCGGGCGTCCAGTTCAAGCGTCAGTCGGCAGCCCGACAGTCTAGCCGGGCTGCGCGCGCTTGAACATTCCGATAGGTCGCTAACGATTAAAAACTTCAGGCAGGACTGACCTCGTACCCCTCTTCCCTGATAGCCTCGATCAGGGTATCGGCCGGCACCGCACTTTCGACCTTGACGGTCTTGCTGCCGAGATCGATTTCTACCTCCGCTTTCGAATCTTTGGCGTGGAGCGCCTGGGTGATGGCTTTGACGCAATGTCCGCAAGACATCCCTTGAACCTTGAAAATCTGCATGAAATGACTCCTTGGGATTGGGTTGCCCACAGTCTCAAGCTTGCCATCATGGCAAGGTCAAGTTTTGCCAAAAACTGCCGGGCTGGCAATCGGCGCCGAGCTCGGCCAAGCTGCACTTATTGAAGATCTCACACCGGAGGTTCAGCCATGCGCTGGTCAGCGTTCAGCCTGTTTTGCATGCTCGGTCTTTCAGCAATGGCCCCCCAGGCATCGGCTGCCGGAGAAGATTACGGCGTGCTGATCATTTCCCGCGAGCGCCTGGAAGTGGCGACGTCCTGCGAAATCGGCATCTATATCCAGGACCAACTCACCGCCCGGCTGTTCCAGGAGGCCAGCACGTCTTTCAATCTGCCGCCGGGTCGGTTCTCCTTGCGACTCAAGTTGTTGCCAGGCCAGGCGCCGGGTTGTAACCCAGGCATGCTCGCCCCCGGGTCGCAGGAGATTACGCTCAAGGCCGGCGACATTCTGAAATACCGCATCGCCATGAATGAACAAGGCATGTATCTCAAGCAGGCCGGGCTCGGTTACTGATTTTCTGATTGCCCCTGTGGGAGCGAGCTTGCTCGCGATAGCAATAGATCAGGCGACAGATTTGTTGACGGGTACACCGCTATCGCGAGCAAGCTCGCTCCCACATGATTGTTTCTGATTTCTCGATGGCGCTTGACCTTGCCAACATGGCAAGGTTGATCCTGTGGTCATCCACTACAGGGAGCGTGACCCATGTCCGAATCCACTACCTTCGATCTGCCGATCTCCGGCATGACCTGCGCCAGCTGTGCCGGGCGGGTCGAGCGAGCCTTGAGCAAAGTCGCCGGCGCCAGTGCCGTCAGTGTCAACCTGGCGACCGAGCAGGCGCGAATCCAGGCCCCGGCGGACAGCTTGCCGGCGCTGATGCGAGCCGTCGAACAGGCCGGCTACAGCGTCCCTGTCCACACCCTGGAATTGAGCATCGAAGGCATGACGTGCGCGTCCTGCGTCGGGCGCATCGAACGAGCGTTGGGTAAAGTCGTCGGAGTGAACCGGGTCAGCGTCAACCTCGCCAACGAGCGGGCGCACCTCGAACTGCTCGGCCAGGTTGATCCGCAAACGCTCATCGATGCGGTCAAGCGCGCCGGTTACGACGCCAGCGTGTGGCAGGCCGAGACGCCTCAAAAAAACCAAACCGATCACCTGCGCCGCGAACGCCTGGCCTTGCTGATGGCGATCCTGCTGTCCGTCCCGTTGGTGTTGCCGATGCTGTTACAGCCGTTCGGCGTCCACTGGATGCTGCCGGCCTGGGTGCAATTCACCTTGGCGACGCCAGTGCAATTCATTTTCGGGGCGCGTTTTTACATCGCAGCTTTCAAAGCGGTACGCGCCGGAGCCGGGAACATGGACCTGCTGGTCGCCCTGGGGACCAGCGCCGGTTACGGGCTGAGCCTCTATGAATGGGCGATTGCCCAGCCCGGCAGCATGCCACATTTGTATTTCGAAGCCTCAGCCGTAGTGATCGCCCTGGTATTGCTCGGCAAATACCTGGAAAGCCGCGCCAAACGACAGACCGCCAGCGCCATTCGCGCCCTCGAAGCCTTGCGGCCGGAGCGGGCAACCCAAGTGATTGACGGCGAAGAACGGGACGTGGCCATCAGCGCCCTGCGCTTGGATGACCTGGTGTTGGTCAAGCCCGGCGAACGTTTCCCGGTGGACGGTGAGGTGATCGAAGGCCAGAGCCATGCCGACGAGGCGCTTATCAGCGGCGAAAGCCTGCCCGTGCCCAAGCAGCCCGGCGATAAAATCACCGGCGGCGCGATCAACGGTGAGGGCCGCTTGCTGGTGCGCACCCAGGCCCTGGGCGCCGAGACGGTCCTGGCGCGCATCATCCGGCTCGTGGAAGACGCCCAGGCAGCCAAGGCACCTATCCAGAAACTGGTGGATAAAATCAGCCAAGTGTTCGTGCCGGTCGTATTGATCCTGGCCCTCGCCACGTTGATCGGCTGGTGGCTGTACGGGGCACCGCTGGAAACCGCGCTGATCAATGCCGTCGCCGTGCTGGTGATTGCCTGCCCATGTGCCCTGGGCCTGGCGACACCGACGGCGATCATGGCCGGTACCGGCGTGGCCGCCCGCCATGGAATTCTGATCAAGGATGCCGAGGCGCTGGAACGCGCTCATGAAGTCAGCACGGTGGTCTTTGACAAGACCGGGACCCTGACGTCCGGCACGCCGCGCATCGCTCACCTGGCCGCCCTTGATGGAAACGAAGACACCCTGCTGAGCCTGGCCGGCGCCTTGCAACGCGGCAGCGAGCATCCCTTGGCCAAAGCGGTGCTGGACGCCTGCAGCGAGCGTGGCTTGACCGTACCGGACATCAGCGAAAGCCAGTCTCTCACCGGGCGCGGCATTGCCGGCAGCCTCGACGGACGTCGCCTGGCCTTGGGCAATCAACGCCTGCTGGAGGAGCTGGGCCTGACTTCCGGTTCGCTGGGGGAATCGGCCCAAGCCTGGGAAGCCGAAGGTCGAACCCTTTCCTGGCTGATCGAACAAGGTGCCGCCCCACGGGTCCTGGGCCTGTTCGCCTTCGGCGATACCCTGAAGCCCGGCGCCAGCGCCGCCGTGCAAGCGTTGAATCAACGCGATATCACAAGCCACTTGCTCACCGGGGACAACCGCGGCAGTGCCCAGGTGGTCGCGCAAGCGCTGGGGATCGCCAATGTCCACGCGCAAGTGTTGCCGGCTGATAAGGCCGCCATTGTTCAAGCATTGAAAAAGAACGCGGTGGTGGCCATGGTCGGCGACGGCATCAATGACGCCCCCGCGCTGGCCGCCGCCGACATCGGCATTGCCATGGGCGGCGGCACGGACGTGGCAATGCACGCCGCCGGCATCACCCTGATGCGCGGTGATCCGCGCCTGGTTCCAGCGGCATTGGACATCAGCCGCAAGACCTACGCCAAGATCCGCCAGAATCTGTTCTGGGCCTTCGTCTACAACCTGATCGGCATCCCGCTGGCAGCCTTCGGCTGGCTCAATCCGGTACTGGCCGGTGCAGCGATGGCGCTGTCCAGCGTCAGCGTGGTGAGCAATGCATTATTGTTGAAGTTCTGGACACCCAAGCACTTGGAGGACAAGCGATGAACATCGGCCAAGCGGCCCGCCAGAGCGGCCTTAGCGCGAAGATGATCCGGTATTACGAATCCATCGGTCTGCTCAGGGCAGCCCATCGCACCGACAGCGGCTACCGGATCTACGGCACGGACGATCTGCACACACTGGCCTTCATCAAGCGCTCCCGCGACCTGGGGTTTTCACTGGAAGAGGTCAGTAAATTGCTGACGCTCTGGCAGGACCGCGAACGCGCCAGCGCCGACGTCAAGGCGCTCGCTCGGCAACATATCGACGAGCTGAACCAGAAAATCCGCGAGCTGGCGGAACTGCGCGATACCCTCCAGGACCTGGTGGAACATTGCCAGGGCGATCATCGTCCCGACTGCCCGATTCTCAAGGAGTTGGCGTCAGGGTGCTGTAAGAGTTGATGCACTATGGGGGCCTCCCACAGGGTTGATTCTGGGCGTGAAAAACCCGGCCTGGGCCTAATGCCGTTCACTTAGGAAAAATGATGACCCTGTGGCGAGGGAGCTTGCTCCCGCTCGGCTGCGAAGCAGTCGTAAACCGACGGGTGCGGTGTGTCTGATACGCCGCAATTGGCAGATTTTGGGGCCGCTTCGCGGCCCAGCGGGAGCAAGCTCCCTCGCCACGGGTTTGTCGATTGCCTTAAGTGAACAGCATTGCGGCCTGGGCCGGGTTTCTGGTCACCCGATCATTGCATCCAAGGCGGAGGCGGCTCCTCGGTCTTGCCTGGCGGCGCATCGTCGGCGGCGCGTACAGCTTGGCGTCGTTCTTCGTCCAGCCGCGCAGCCTCGATCTCGCGCATGATCCCGCCAACATCCGCCAGTTCTTCCGGCTCGTCGAACTCACCGGTCAACAGACTGCCTGGGTGCAAGGTGCCGGCTTCATACAACGCCCACATCTCCTTGGCGTAACGGGTGCGTTTCAGCTCCGGCGCAAACCGACCGAAGTAGGACGCCATGTTGCCAACATCCCGCTCCAGCATGCTGAAGGCGTGGTTGTTACCGGCAGCGTCCACCGCTTGCGGCAAATCGATGATGACCGGGCCCGTCGGTGTGAGCAGGACATTGAACTCCGACAGGTCGCCATGCACCAGACCGGTACACAGCATCAAGACGATCTGTGAAATCAGATAGGCGTGGTACTCACGAGCCTGATCCGGCTCCAGAACCACATCGTTCAGGCGCGGCGCGGCATCGCCGTATTCGTCGGCCACCAGCTCCATCAGCAGCACGCCTTCCAGGAAGTCGTACGGCTTGGGCACTCGAACACCAGCGCCAGCCAGCCGAAACAGCGCAGCGACTTCAGCGTTCTGCCAGGCGTCTTCGGTTTCCTTGCGCCCGAACTTCGAGCCTTTCGCCATCGCGCGGGCCTGGCGGCTGTTCCGGACCTTGCGGCCTTCCTGGTATTCGGCCGCCTGGCGAAAACTTCGCTTGTTCGCCTCCTTGTAGACCTTGGCGCAACGCAGCTCGTTGCCGCAGCGCACCACATAAACAGCTGCTTCTTTACCACTCATGAGTGGGCGCAGCACCTCGTCGACCAGACCGTCTTCGATCAGGGGTTCAATGCGTTTTGGAGTCTTCATCAGCTTTTATTCTGGGTCCTTTATTACCAAACACGCGAATGACAGGTCGTTATACGGCAATCCACCCTTCACGGGGAGGGGGTCCGACCTATGAACCCTGAATGCACACAATGTGCCGGATCAGCTCAGTGGAGCCAAATCATAACCGAGACTGGATGTGACGCTGCTCGTAGAACCGGCAGGCCTTGGCGAAGCGAGCAGGCCCCCGGTCAGTGCTTGAACAACTCGCCCGGGGTGAAACCGAACAGGCCCTTGAATGCCGCGATAAAGGCGGACGTCGAATCATAGCCACAGGACAACGCCGCGCTGGTCACACTGTCGCCCTTTTCCAGTGACCCCAGGGAAGACAGCAGCCGCATACGCTGGCGCCAGGCGCGAAAACTCAGGCCGGTTTCCCGCTGGAACAGACGCATCACGGTTTTCTCCGAAGTGCCCAAGCGGGCAGCCCAGGCGTGTAGCGTCACGTTGTCTTCGGGCTGTGCGATCAACTCGTTGCACAGCGCAAGCAAGCGTGCGTGTCGGGGCAGCGGAAGGGAAAAACCCACCTCCGGCAGCGCTGCCAGTTGATCCAGCAGTACCTGGACCAGGCGCGCCTCCTCGGAATCACCCTGTGGATAGGTGGCGGGAAATTGGCAGAAGACCTTGATCAACTCTCGCGCCAGCGGGGTCACTTCCAGCACCCGACAACGCGCCTCGGCCCACTGGCAAGCCTGGCGATGCACGTAAAGACTGCGCATTTCCGCGCGGGTAGACGTCACGACCTGATGCTCAAGATCGGCAGGAATCCAGATGCCCCGTTGCGGCGGCGCAAAGAAACTGCCCTCGGCGGTGTGGACGCCCAGCACACCGCTGATGGCGTAGGAGAATTGCACCCAATCGTGGCGATGAGCCTGGGTCCACGAACCCGCGCTCAAGCTTTCGACCCGGGCATAGAGTGGCCGGGGCAGTTCCGTCAGGTCGGGAATGCGTCGCTCGAGCTGCAGGTGTCCGTTAGTCGGCATTGATTGGCCTTATATCGCAAGACGACTGTGTTGAGCGACGTTAGGCTAAGTCGACTTTTCTTACAACTTGCGGTGCCCTATGCAGATTTTCAGACACCTCAAACGCATGGTGACCGACTGGTTCCTGTGCGGCATGTTGCTCGCCACGCTGCTGGCGTATTTCTTCCCCCGCTTCGGCGCCACGGGTGGCGCAATGCATGCGGAATGGGTCGTGAACATCGGCATCTTCGTGGTGTTTTTCCTCCATGGCGTCAACCTGTCCGGCGAACAGATCCGCCATGGCTTGAGGAACACGCGGCTGCACCTGATGGTGCAAGGTTTTACCTTTGGGGTGTTTCCGTTGATCTGGCTGATCAGCGAATGGTTGCTGGGCAGCCACGTACCGTCGTTGTTGATGCTGGGGTTCTTTTACCTGTGCGCCCTGCCTTCGACCATTTCTTCATCGGTAGCCCTGACCGGCAGCGCGGGCGGCAACGTGCCGGCAGCGATTCTCAACGCCAGCTTGTCCAGTGTGCTAGGGATTTTCCTGACACCGCTGCTGGTCAGTTTCGTGGTGGGCAGCGGCGCCGGCGGCATCGACCTGGGCTCGACACTGCTCGACCTGTGCCTGATGTTGCTGCTGCCACTGGTGCTCGGGCAGTTTCTGCGGCGCTGGCTGGCCGGCTTTTTCGCCCGGTACAAGCGCTACACCAGCGTCATCGACAAACTGGTCATCCTGCTGCTGGTCTATGCGGCGTTCTGCAACTCCATGGTCTCGGGGATCTGGCAGCAACAAGGCAATGGCGTATTGTTCAGCGCCGTGCTCGGCAGCGCGGTGTTACTGGCGATCATTCTCTGGATGACCACCCGCACCGCTCGTGCGTTGCGGTTCAGCAACGCCGATGAAATTGCCGCGGTGTTCTGCGCAAGCAAGAAATCCCTGGCTGCGGGGGTGCCGATGGCGGCGTTGATTTTCGGCAACAATCCCGGGCTCGGGCTGATCCTGCTACCGATCATGATCTACCACCCACTGCAACTGATCGTCTGTTCGATCCTTGCCGAACGCTACGTCAGCCGCCAGCGCGCCCAGGTTGCTCGACAAAACGAGGCAATCGTCAGCGCTCGATAATGACGGTGACGCCCTGGCCGGCGGCCGCGCAAATGGAAACCAGCCCCCGGCCCTTCCCCGCCGCATCCAGCAATTTGGCCAGGTTGGCGACAATGCGCCCGCCGGTGGCGGCAAATGGATGCCCGGCGGCCAGCGAACTGCCCTTCACATTCAACCGGCTGCGGTCGATGGCGCCCAGCGGCGCATCAAGGCCCAGGCGAGTCTTGCAGTAGTCGGGGTCCTCCCACGCCTTCAACGTGCACAACACTTGGGCGGCGAACGCTTCGTGGATCTCGTAATAATCGAAGTCCTGCAATGTCAGGCCGTTGCGCGCCAACAACCGCGGCACGGCGTAGACCGGCGCCATCAGCAGACCTTCGGCACCGTTGACGAAATCCACCGCTGCGGTTTCACCGTCACGCAGGTAAGCCAGGATCGGCAGCCCGCGAGCCTTGGCCCATTCTTCACTGCCTAACAGCACCAGCGACGCGCCATCGGTCAGCGGCGTGGAGTTGCCTGCGGTCATCGTCCCCTTGGCGCTTTTCTCGAAGGCTGGCTTTAGGGAGGCGAGCTTTTCCAGGGTCAGGTCCGGACGCAGATTGTTATCGCGGGTCAGGCCGAGAAACGGCGTCATCAAATCGTTATGCCAGCCCTCGGCGTAGGAAGCGGCCATTTTCTGATGACTTTCCAAGGCCAATTGATCCTGTTCTTCCCTGGGAATCTGCCAGGTCTGCGCCATCAATTCACAGTGTTGGCCCATGTTCAGGCCCGTGCGCGGTTCGTTGATGCGCGGCAGATCGGGGATCAGGTGCCGAGGGCGCAATTGCAGGAACGTCTTGATCTTATCGCCGGTGGTCCTGGCCCGATTGGCTTGCAGCAGGATCTTGCGCAGCCCTTCGTTGACCGCGATAGGCGCGTCGGAGGTGGTGTCGACGCCGCCGGCGATGGCGCTGTCGATTTGCCCCAGGGCGATTTTATTGGCCACCAGCAGCACGGTTTCCAAACCCGTGCCGCAGGCCTGTTGTACGTCATACGCCGGCGTGCTTGGCGACAAGCGCGAGCCCAGCACGCATTCACGCGTCAGGTTCATGTCCCGGGAAAACTTGAGCACCGCACCAGCGGCCATTTCGCCGATGTGTGCACCGTGCAGGTTGTAGCGCTCGATCAATCCTTCAAGCGCGGCCGTCAGCATCGCCTGGTTGCTGGCGGTGGCATAAGGCCCGTTGGAGCGGGCGAAAGGAATGCGGTTACCACCGATGATCGCAACGCGGCGTAGCTGTGCCATGAAGAACTCCCCTGTATGCGCGAAAGATGCGAAATAAGCCTGCTGTAACGTACCCCAGCCACAAGCTTAGGCTTTATCCCGGCGATCGAACGACTGATTGCCAAACATGGTCCACACTTGGAACCTCATCAGCCGGAGTGTGTTCCATGTCAGACCGTTACATAGACTTTGCCAATTCGCCCATTGGCCTGCGTCTGGTTGGCGCTCTGGGCTTGCCATCGCCGGTGCGCCTGGAGCGCTGGCAAGCCGGGCGGTTGCGGCCAATCGAGGGTGCCCTGCTTCTGGGCGGTGGACCGCTGACCGAACAGGTCGGCACGTTTGCCAAGCGCCTGACCGATGCGATCTTCATCTACGGCGGCGAACCGACGCTGGCGACCGAGTGGATCCCCGGCCATGGCCCGAAAATCAAGGCGTTGGTGTACGACGCCAGCCATCTGGTGCAGGTTGATCAACTCAAGCAGTTGCGCGAATTTTTCCAGCCACTGATGAAAAACCTCGACCACAGCGCCCATGTCGTCATTCTCGGCCGTGCCCCGGAAAGCTTCGATGATCCCTTCGCCGCCAGTGCCCAACGCGCCCTCGAAGGCTTCAGCCGTTCCCTGGCCAAGGAACTTCGCCACGGTGGCACGCTGCAGTTGCTGTACGTCGGTGAGGGCGCCGAAACGCAGCTGGAGGGGGCACTGCGGTTTTTCCTGTCGCCCAAGAGCGCCTACGTTTCCGGACAAGTGATTCGCCTCAAGGCCTGTGAGGCCCAAGTCCAGGATTGGACGCGACCGCTCACCGGGCTCAAGGCACTGGTGACCGGCGCCGCACGCGGCATCGGCGCTTCGATTGCCGAAACCCTCGCCCGGGACGGCGCCGACGTGATCCTGCTGGACGTTCCACAGGCCAAGGCCGACCTGGACGCGCTGGCCGCACGCTTGAGCGGGCGCAGCGTGACGCTGGATATCTGTGCTGAAGACGCCGCCGCGCAATTGACCGAACACCTGCCCGACGGTATCGATATCGTGGTGCATAACGCGGGCATCACCCGGGACAAGACCCTGGCCAACATGACCCCGGAATTCTGGGACGCCGTGCTGGCGGTCAACCTCAACGCACCACAAGTGCTGACCAAGGCGCTGCTCGACAGCGGCACCCTGCGGGACAATGGCCGCGTCATCTTGCTGGCCTCCATCAGCGGCATCGCCGGCAATCGCGGCCAGACCAACTATGCCGCGAGCAAAGCCGGACTGATCGGCCTCGCGCAGGCCTGGGCACCGGCCTTGCAGCCCCGGGGAATCAGCATTAATGCCGTGGCGCCAGGTTTCATCGAAACGCGCATGACCGCCGACATCCCCTTCGCCCTGCGCGAAGCCGGGCGGCGCATGAGCTCCCTGGGCCAGGGCGGCTTGCCCCAGGATGTCGCCGAAGCCGTGGCCTGGCTCGCACAGCCAGGTACGGGCGCCGTGACCGGACAGGCGCTGCGGGTCTGCGGGCAAAGCCTGTTGGGGGCGTGAGCATGACGATCCAATGGCATGAGATAAACACCGCACCGTCGATGTCCGGGCTGTACGCCAAGGCCGCGACACGCCGCAAGATAACCGGCACAATCTTGCCCGACATCGGGCTGCGCCAGATGGTCCAGGTCCACCCGCAACGCCTCGCGGCGTATCGCAAGGTCTGTGGCTTCGCCGAAAGCGGGTTGCTGCCACCGACCTATCCCCATGTCCTGGCTTTCGCCCTGCAAATGCAGTTGCTGACCGCCCGGGAGTTCCCGTTCCCCTTGCTGGGACTGGTTCACCTGAGCAACCGCATCCGTGTGCTGCGGCCCATGGGCGGAGTCAGCCAAGTGCGAGCCAGCGTCAACGTCGAGAACCTGCAACCTCACGCCAAGGGTGCGGTGTTCGATCTGGTGACCCGTATCGAAGATCAGTTGGGACCGCTGTGGGAAGCCGAGAGCCAGATGCTGTGCAAGGGTGTCCAGCTCGATGGTGCGCTCGTCGAGGAGCCGCCGTCGTCGCTCCTCGATCTGACCGAAGTGGCACGTTGGACAGCGCCCGCGGACATTGGCCGGCAATACGCCAAGGTTTCCGGCGACTACAACCCGATCCACCTGAGCGGCGCCAGCGCCCGATTGTTCGGTTTTCCCACCGCCATCGCCCATGGGCTGTGGAACAAGGCCCGGGCCCTGGCGGCGCTGGATGACCATTTGCCCGAGGCCAATATCGAGATCGACGTAACCTTCAAGAAACCGGTGCGGCTGCCCAGCGAGGTGACGTTGCTGGCAAGTGCGGCGGGGTCCAGTGGGCATTTGCGACTAGAGGGGGCTGGAGCGCTGGAGCATATGCTGGGAAGTTGGCAGCCGGTTGCCTGAAAGGCCGCCTTCGCGAGCAAGCCCGCTCCCACAGAAACTAACCAACCTGTGGGAGCGGGCTTGCTCGCGAAGGCGCTGGGTCAGCTTGCATCAGTTATGGCGCCGTCAGCGGGGAGGATAATTGGACAGGATCCGCCCCACCGTCTCACGCACCTTCGTGCTGCGTTCCGCCGGGTTGGGCGAATCGCTGAGCAGTTGCTCGTCGCTGCCACGCCACACCAGCTTGCCGTCCTTGCCATCGAGCAGGTCGATCTGCACCGTGGCGACCTTGTAGCTGACGTTGCGGGTCTCGTTGTACATCGGCCCGCCCCAATAGCCATTCCACGGGCCACCCCAACCGCCGCCATAGTTTGTCGTCACTTGCTGCTGGCGGTCTTCGACGATCAGATAGGCCTGGACCTGCACGTCGCCCCGAGCCCCCGCCTGCGCCGGGCGCAAGCCGCGCTGGTCAAGCTGATCGGCAACCGCCTGGCGGATCCGCTGCTCGGTCAGGTCGCTCTTGATACGCGGGTCATCCGGGCGATATTGCAGGGCCGGCTCTTTCCAGCTCCAACTGCGGTAGGCCGCGAAATCCCGACTGGTGTCGAAGTCATGGTTGACCTGGTTATTGGCGCAGGCGCCGAGCAGCAGGACAAGGGCAAACGGGACAAGACGGCGGAACATGGTTTTTCTCCGTTGCGTAATCAACTGGGAGGATAAGCCGACATGGCCTTTTCCACGGCCTCACGAATGGCATCGGTGCGCTCGCTCTGATGGCCCCGCTGACTGGTCTCGGCACTGGTGCTCCACACCGGCTGGCCGTTGCGGGCATCGAACAGATCCACTCGAACCACCACCACTTGCTCCTGGTAAGTCCGTACCATCGGAACGCTGTTGTACATGCCGTAACCCGGTCCGTAGCGGTTGTAGCCGCCGTAGTACCCCGAGTCGTAATCGTCCCGGACCTGGCGGATGCGAGTCTCCAGGCGCAGCTCGGCACTGACGAAGAGGTCCGCTGGGCGGTTGTCATGCAGTGGACGCAACCCACGCTGGTCCAAGGCCTCGCTCACCGCTTCGGCGACCTGGGCCGAATCCGCCCAGGCGGTGCCCGGTGGCAGCCGGCCGTTGAGCCAGGCCCAACTGCGATAGCGTCCATAGTCACGGGGCGGCGCCGGGTAGGCGCTGCGATCGAACACCGTGGCGGCTTCGGGCGGTGCCGGCGGCAACGGATTGGACGTGGCGACGTACGGGTTGCTGCCCTGGCAGGCTGCGAGCCCGAGGCATAACGCCAATAATCCTGAACGACCTTTCATTTCGCTCTCCGATGGTTCTTCAGGTCAGAGCGGCCGACACACCCAGTGTAGATAACGTCCCAAACCGGCAAAGGCCGGATGGCGACGGTGGGCCAGTTCCATTTCCAACAGCTGCGCAAGTTCTACGCGGCCTTGGAATTCCACTGGCATGTAGTCGTGGAAAACCCGCACGCCACTCTGGCTTTCGACCTGCCACAGGTCTTCAAGTTGCGCCGCCAATTCCCGCGGATCAAGGGGTTGTTGCGGCGTCAGGCTTTGTTTCTCGCCGGCCATGTCATTTTTGCGCAGCTTGCGGAAATGCCCTTTGAGCAGGTTGCGATAGACCAGCGCGTCGCGGTTGTAGAACGCCAGCGACAACCAGCCGCCAGGCTTCGTGAGCTGATGCAGCACCGGCAGGATCGCGTGGGGCTCGGCCAGCCATTCGAGCACTGCGTGGCACAGCACCAGGTCGTAAGGTTCGGTGAGCTGGCCAAGCAGATCCTGCCAAGGCGCCTGGATGAACGTTGCGTGCCGGCCGGCCTCGGCGAAGCGCTGACGGGCGCCTTCGAGCATGGGTTCGGCCGGCTCGGCCAAGGTGACCTGATGACCGCGCTCGGCCAGCCACAGCGACATATGGCCCAGGCCCGCACCGATGTCCAGTACGCGCAGCGGCCGCTCCGGCAGGCTTTCCAGCAAATCGGCCTGGAGCACGGCCAGGCGGATCGCCCCCTTGGCCCCGCCATAGATCTTTTCCGCGAAGCGCGTGGCGAGCTGATCGAAATGACGGTCACTCATGGACGAACCGCCGTTCGCTGTCGGCTAATTTGCTGCGCACCACGGCGTCCATATCCAGGCCCAACTCACTGCACAGCAGCAACAGGTACAACACGATGTCACCCACCTCCTGACCCGCGTGGGCCAGTTTATCCGCCGACAACTGCCGCGATTGGTCCTCGGTCAACCATTGGAAAATCTCGACCAGCTCGGCCATCTCCACGCTGGCGGCCATGGCGAGATTCTTCGGGCTGTGGAATTGCCGCCAGTCGTTACGGTCACGAATGGCATGCAGGCGTTCGGTCAGTTCAACAAGGTTCATCGGGCTCTCCTGAATGCGCATAGCTTCGGGGGGATGACGGGGGAAGGCAAGCGTCTCGGTACGAAGCGGCGAATTGCCTCATAATCGAACGATCGCAGCCGTCGCAGCTCCTACAATCAGGAGCCAACGGCTCGATTTCGATTCCTCTTCATCAGGATGCACACATGCAGGCAGAAAGCTTTTTCGAATGGCTCGGCCAGGCGCTCGGTTCGGTGATCCGTTTCATCGTCGACCTGCTCAGCGGCCTGTTCAACACCTTGGCCAATGCGGGCGGCAATTTTGTCGACGGATTGTCCCGCACGCTGGGCATGGACACCTCGATCATCAGCATCGTCGCGCTGATCCTCGGGCTGATGCTGTTGTACTCGGCGATCCGCGCCTTCATGCGGGCGTCGATCGTCATGGGCATTATCTGGCTGGTGCTCGGGTTGTGGTTGTTGAGTTGGATCATTCACTAAAGTCTCCTTCGTCCCCTTTCCTGACACCCTGTGGCGAGGGAGCTTGCTCCCGCTGGGCCGGGCTGGCGCTCCAGCGCGCAGCGGCCCTGCTTTTGGGGGGGACTGCTGCGCAGTCCAGCGGGAGCAAGCTCCCTCGCCACAATGAATCCAAGTTCCGCAGGGAACGACCAAACAATAACCCGCTACAATCGCGCTCCATCAAGGAGCCCGCATGTCCAACCTGATCGCCGACTGGCGCGACCGCTTCACCCATCGCCGGGTCTGGGCGGTCGCCGCACCGATGATTCTCTCCAACATTTCCGTGCCGTTGGTGGCGTTGGTCGACAGCACCGTCATCGGCCACTTGCCTCACGCCCATCAACTGGGCGCGGTGGCGGTCGGCGCAAGTCTGTATACGGTCCTGGCGTGGGCCATGGGGTTCTTGCGCATGGGCTCCACCGGGTTCGCCGCCCAGGCCGCCGGTCGGGGTGACGGCGCGGCATTGCGACAGGTCTTGCTGCAAGGATTGCTGCTGGCGATGGGGCTGGCGGTGACGCTCGGGGCTGTCGGGGTGCCCTTGAGCGATGTGGCGCTGCATTTCATGCAGCCGTCGGTAGAACTCAATCAACTGACCCGGGACTTCTTCCACACCCGCCTCTTCGGTTTGCCCGCGGCCCTGGCCAGTTACGCACTGGTCGGATGGTTCCTCGGCGCCCAGAACGCCCGGGCGCCGCTTGCGATCCTGTTGGTGACCAACCTGGTGAACATCGCCCTCAACCTCTGGTTCGTGATTGGCCTGGACTGGGGCGTGGTCGGTTCGGCCCGGGCGTCGGTAATCGCCGAGTGGACCGGTGCGCTAGTCGGCCTGGCCCTGGCGCGCAACACACTGCGCGCCTGGCCGGGGCAAATAGCCTGGGCAGCCTTGGGCTTATGGAAAAGCTGGCAGCCGCTGCTGGCGGTTAACCGGGACATCTTCATTCGCAGCCTGGTGCTGCAATCGGTGTTTTTCCTGATCACGGTGCAGGGCGCGCGCCTGGGGGATGCAACCGTGGCGGCCAACGCCTTGTTGCTGAACGGCCTGCTGCTGACCGCCCATGCACTGGACGGCCTGGCCCATGCTGTCGAAGCGCTGTGCGGCCACGCTATCGGCGCCCGCGATCGTCTGGCCTTGCGCCGTTCGCTGGTGGTCGCTTGCGGTTGGTCCTTGATCGCCAGTGTGGGGTTTGCCCTGCTGTTCCTGCTCGCAGGCCACCTGTTCATCGACCTGCAAACCGACATCGCCGATGTGCGCGACACCGCCTACCGTTACCTGCCTTACCTTGCGGCCCTGCCGCTGATTGCGGTCTGGAGCTATTTGCTCGACGGCCTGTTCATCGGCGCCACCCGCGCTCGGGAAATGCGCAACGGCATGCTCCTGACGTTGTTGCTCACGCTGCCGTTCGCCTGGATTTTGCAAGGTTTGGGCAATCACGGCTTGTGGATCACCTTCCTGCTGTTCATGTCATTGCGCAGCCTGACCCTGGGTACCGTCGCCTGGCGTTTGCAACGCAATGACGGCTGGCTCGAACCCCGCAGCACATGACGTTCAGCGATGCTTGCCCTGCCATAGCCGTCGCAGATGATCGAGGCGTTCGCGCTGCGACTCTCCTGGCAAGCTCGACACTGGCCGGGCGTCAGGGTATTGCAAGCGCAGCCACAGCCAGCCGTCGAGTACAGCCTGTTCGCTGAAGCCAAGGGCCAAGCCCTGCTGCAAATACCCCCAGAGCAACCAATAGTCGCGCCCCGTGGAGCGCGACCATCGCCAGACGTGGCGCTCCAGCAGACAGGCCTGCAACTTGCCCTGCTGCCTGTCGCTGAGACCCTGTTCATTGTCCAGTGCCGGCACCGGCAGCCCGGGGTTGGAGAGTTGTTGCCAGCCCTGACACCCCGTCGACCGATCAGCCCAGGTACCGCCGAACCAGCGCAACTGGTTGATCGGCCCCAGCCAGCGACTGAGTTCCCGAGGATCGCAACCATCGAAGAAATAACTGGCGGTATGGGGGTTGTAGTAACTCAGCAAGGCTTTGTGGTGCAGGCCCAGCGTCACCGTCAACATTCTTCGAAGGTGTACCAGGAGATGCTCGGCGGGCGTGGCGGTGAACAACAGCAAACCCGGCCAGGACCGCGCATCCAGATGACACAGGCTGGCCAGCGCAGGCGACTGCCGCAGATCCACCAGCAGCGGACCGTGTGCCCGCAGTCCATGGAATTCGGTATCTTCGAACAGGGCTAAGCGCCGGGCTTCGGCAAATTGCGCCTGCAGACGCGGCGCGGCGTCGGGGGCGTCCGACACGTCGAGCAGTAACCATTGAGGCGCGGGGCCAGGCATGACGGCGGCATTCATGGCGCCGCGTCCGTGACCATGCGGCAGGTGCATATCGACTGGGTACAGTGACTGAAGCGCCCCCCTCCGGGCAGCAGGCAGAGCAGGACCAGCGGCTCACCCTTCTGGATCGCGGAGAGCAACGGCGAATCGACGCCGGGCGGCAAGCGCATGTCCTCCAGCGTTTCGCTCGGAAGCGGGTCGCAGGCAATCTCCGCGCTGGCGGGGGAACCGAGGAAAGCACTGATCAGAGGACGATCCGGATCACCCTCGATGAAGCTCACCACCACCTCGGTGCCCTCGCGGATGCCCTCCACCGCACACCCTGCCAGCTCCGGCGCCAAGGGCAACCAGCAATGGCTGGGGCTGGCACCTTCTCCCTGATAAACCCAGTCGAACTGCACCGCCAGCCGCCCGGCCACCTGTTCTGCCGGAGCCTCGACTTCCACCACCCATCCACGTTGCCGACTCACCATGACAGGTTTTTCGGGAACCCTGCCCGCCACGAACGGCAACCCCCACGGGACGCCTCGAAACTGATTGGTGTACGCCCCACCCTGTCCACGATGTTCAACCTCGGTCAATAACCAACGCTGATTCCACTCTTTATAGGGATGCGCCGTCAACGACAGGATCTGGCCGCCGTACAGATGTGTCAGATCGCTGCTCCCACGAGCGACGAGCCCTCTCGAAGCGTCGATGTCGACCCTGAACGCATGCACTGCCGAAGCCTGTATTCCACTGCTGTAAACAGCCTTGCCAGCAGGAGAAGCGCTGCCCACGGTATCGGCGAACACCACGCCGTGTCCGTCTCGGCCCTGCTCGAAATGAAAATGAATGCCCGCTTGGGCGCACACCCGCTGGAGAAACTGCAGGTCGGATTCACGATATTGGGTACAGAAATCCTGCACGGGATAGTCGCGACTCAGGTCCAGGCAAACGTCGCGGCCGTTGATGCCGTGCTCCTTGAGCACCTGGCGGATGATCTGCGGTACCGAGCGTGCGCTGAACACGCGCTGGCTGAAGCGCAGTGCAAGGCATGCCAGCTTCGGCCCGATACGCACGCGGCAACCGATGCCATGTCGGTCTTGCACGAGCTCATGAAGCTGCCCGTGAATGCCTCGACCGGGGGGGCCAAAACTCAACCAGGCGCTTCGGTACAACAGACCCGCCAAATCCAGGGCCGGGTCGCCGGTCAGCACCTGCGCCTCAAAAACGAACGGCTCGCTGATGGCTTCACTGCCCGTGAAGGCCACGACGACGAAGGGTTCAGGCAGACCGGCTATCTCCAGACGAAATGACAGCTCGCAGGCTGGATCGGACATCGGCGTTTCTCTACAGGAGGGGCGACCGGGCATTCTCGCTGAGAGCCTTGGTCGAGTAGAGAGCTCAAGGACAGATTAGGAAAGGGACTACATGAAATAAGGACCTCGCCCGGTCAAACGCAGCAAAGTACGTAGCCGAATGCGAGAAAAATCCTTCCACGCAAACAATATGGCGAGGGAGCACGCTCCCTCGCCATATTCATTAACGCAACCGCTGCGCGACCCTGTCAGGAAGACAGATAGGACGAACGCGTCAGCCCCAGGCGCAGCGCATCCAGGAATTGCGTGCGCTCGGCGGCGGTGATACGGGCACTGGCGCACTTGTCGCGGTAATGCGTCATCAGCTCCTCCGGCGACAGGTGCACGTAGCGCAGCATGTCTTCGATGGTGTCGTGGGTTTCGATACCGGCGTGATACACGCTACCGTCGGCGTTCTGGTAGATGTTCACCGAGTCGGTGTCGCCGAACAGGTTGTGCATGTCGCCGAGAATTTCCTGGTAGGCACCCACCAGGAAAATACCCAGCAGATAGTCTTCACCCGGATTGAGCGAGTGGACCGGCAAGCTGGTCTCGATGCTCTGTTCGTCGACGTACTGCTTGATCTTGCCGTCGGAGTCGCAGGTCAGGTCTTGCAGCACGGCACGGCGCAATGGCTCTTCGTCAAGGCGATGCAGCGGCAGGATCGGCAACACCTGGCCGATGGCCCAAGTATCCGGCAGGCTCTGGAACACCGAGAAGTTGCAGATGTACTTGTCGGCCAGCTTGTCATTGAGCTCGTCCAGCACCTGGCGGTGCGAGCGCTGACGGGCCTTCAGCGAGTTGTGCAGGCGGCGGCACACAGCAAAGTAGCACTGCTCGGCCAGGGCTTTTTCTGCCAGGGTCAGCTTGCCGTCGGCGTACTGGGCAGCCACATCGCTCATGTAGTGGGTGGCGCGCCAGTAGGTCTCGGTGACCATCTCGATGTCGGTCGGCCCTAACAGGTCCACCAGCCATTGCACGGTTTCCGGCAGGCTTTCCTTGTTTTCGATCACCGGCACGTCATCGTGATGTTTCTCGACGTCGGTCACCTGCACCACCAGCATGGCGTGGTGGGCGGTCAGCGAGCGGCCACTTTCGGAGAAGATGTGCGGATGCGGCAGGCTCTGGGCGTCGCAGAACTCCTTGAGCATGCCCACCACGACACCGGCGTAATCGTCCATGTCGTAGTTGATCGAGCTGGCGTTGCGCGAGTGCGTACCGTCGTAGTCCACGCCCAGGCCACCGCCGACGTCGATGTGATCCACCGGCAGGCCAAGGTTGCGCAGCTCGCCGTAGTAACGGATCGCTTCCTTGAAGCCATGCTGGTAGTCCGCCAAGTTGGCGATCTGCGAACCCATGTGGAAATGCAGCAGGCGAATACCCTGGTCCAGGCCGGCGTCGCGGAAACGCTCAACCACCGAGAGCAATTGCGCGGCCGACAAGCCGAACTTGGATTTTTCACCACCGGTATCAGCCCATTTGCTCGACGCCAGGGACGACAGGCGCACCCGCAGGCCCACCTGTGGCTTGACCTTGAGCGAGGCGGCTTCTTCGATCACCAGGCCGACTTCGGATTCTTTTTCAATCACGATGAAGACATTGTGGCCGAGCTTCTGGCCCATCAGCGCGAGGCGGATGAACTCACGGTCCTTGTAGCCGTTGCAGACGATGGTCCCGCCCTTCGGCGCCAGGGCCAGCACCGCCAACAGCTCGGGCTTGGAGCCAGCCTCAAGGCCGATGGAGACGTTCTGGGTCGCGATGATGTTCTCGATCACCGCTTCCTGCTGGTTCACCTTGATCGGATAGAGCGCGGTGTACTGGCTCTGGTATTCCAGGCGCGCGATGTTGCTGTCGAACGCGCCGGTGAGCTGACGCACCCGGTCTTGCAGGATGTCGGGGAAGCGCACCAGCAAGGGCAGCGAAAGGCCGCTCTGGCGCAGCTGGTCGACTTGCTCGTACAAATCGATAGGCGAGCTGTCGGGGCCATTCGGACGGACTTCGACGCGACCGGCTTCATTGATCGCGAAATACCCGGCCCCCCAATGGCGGATCCCGTAAACACTGCGGCTGTCCGCAACTGTCCATTGGCTGCCATCGTCTTTGCGTGTGCGTCGTACGGACATCGAAGTCCCCTATAAAGAAGTCAAAATGCACCATCCGGTCGGAGGCTGGCGCAGTCTAGAGAATGGAAATGACGATTTGCCTGTAAGCAAGGTAGACCCTGCCCGCAGCGCTGAGTTTAAAACCCGTTCAGAACAGGCTCTGTGAAAACCATGCGGGCGACTGGCGAACCGGGGTTCGGATCAAGCCGGGGTGGTTTTCACAGAGGCTGCTAGCCGCCGGATTTCCTTGCCTTGAAGCCGTGTTTGGTGAGTTCCGCCAACAGCAGCTCGACGTGATCGCCCTGGATCTCGATGACGCCGTCCTTCAACGCGCCACCCGTACCGCAACGTTTCTTCAACGTCGTCGCCAGTTCCTTGAGGGCGTCTTCGGCCAGCGGCACGCCAGTAATCGTAGTCACTGTCTTGCCACCGCGACCTTTGCTTTCGCGGCGCACGCGCGCGATACCGTCGCCGGCGGGAATGGCGGTCTGTCTGCAGATGCAGGCATCCACCGGCTGGCGGCAATCAGGGCAATGACGACCGGCGTCGGTAGAAAATACCAGGCCGCCCAGGGCGGCGAAGGATGCGGCTTTTTTGGCCACCGGCAATCCTCTTGGGAGGACAAAGACTGGTCGAGGGGCGAAAGTGCCTCGACCGCGAAGCCCCACTCAGGCAGGGGCAGCGCAACTGGGCCGAACGATGTCGGCCAAGCTTGAAAAGTCGCGCAGTGTAACGACAAAAAGGCGACTTGCTAAGGGCCAATCGGCGCCAATTTACAGCTTCTTTGCGACACCGCCCTCCCGGGCTCGCAAATAACGTCCGAGCGCCGCCAGGGAGTCCGGGCAATAAGGCTTGTGGCGGATTTCCTCCAGCACCTGTTCGACGGGCAAAAAACGCGCCTCCAGCACTTCTTCCGGCTGCAGGATCAACGGACCGTCCCACACGGCCGAAAACGCCGAGCACCACAAGCGACTGCCGGTGTCCTCGAAATAGAAATGGTCATGGGCAACCAGATCCACCCCGCTTACACCCAGTTCCTCCTCAAGCTCACGGGCTGCCGACTCGGCGTAGGTCTCGTGCGCCTGCACCATGCCACCGGCCGCGACGTCCCAATAGCCGGGATAGATGGCTTTGCTCAACGTCCTGCGATGAACGCACAAGTCACCGGCCGAATTGAACAGCATGATGTAGGTGCCGCGTCCGATCAGGCCGCGCTCGCGCAAGTCTGAACGCACCAGGCTGCCGAGCAGGTTGTCATGCTCATCGACCCAAGCGATCAGCTCGGCATCCGAGGCCGCTCGGTGAGCGACCTCCCGGGTGCTTTCGTCCATCGGTCAGCCCTGGTTCAGCAATTGCCGCAAGTCGATTACCGCTGCGTTGGCGCGGGAGATGTAATTGGCCATGACCAGCGAATGGTTTGCCAACACACCGAAACCGCTGCCGTTGAGGATCATCGGGCTCCAGACCGGTTCCTGGGAAGCCTCAAGCTCGCGAATGATCTGCCGCACACTGACCGTGGCGTTTTTCTTCGCCAATACATCGGCGAAATCCACTTCAATGGCGCGCAGCAAATGGGACAGCGCCCAAGCCTGGCCACGTGCTTCATAGAACACGTTATCGATTTGCAGCCATGGCGTCTCGACCACTTCTTCATCCACCTGCGGTACCTGGCCTGGAGCCGGGACCTCGGTTTTCAGCGAAGTGTTGAGCTTCACCCGGCCCACGCTGGCAGACAACCGCTGGGACAGCGAGCCCAGGCGAGTGCCGACATCGCCCAGCCAGTTGTTCAGGTTGTCGGCGCGGGCATAGAACAAAGCGCTCTTTTGGGCCGGATCGGAGAGACGCGCCTGATAACGGCTCAGGGAATTGATGCCTTCCTGGTATTCCGACTCACTGGAGGGCAGCACCCAACTGCGGTTGTCGAAGTTGAAGCGCGGCTCGGCCTTGGCAAGGTCGGCGTCCTCTGCGGACTGCGATTGGGAACGGGCGAAATCCTTGCGCAGGGCGCGACTCAAGTCGCGAACCTGGACCAGGACGCCGTATTCCCAACTCGGCATGTTGTCCATCCAAAGGCCTGGGGGGAAACGGTCGTTGGAGATGTAGCCGCCCTGCTTGGTCAGCAAAGTTCCGGCCACGGTCTTGAGGGTTTCGACGGTGGTGTAGCCGACCACCATTTGTTTGCCATCCTTCTCGGCCGCTGCCTGGGCATTCTGCTGCACCGGAAACAGCGCAGGCTCCTGGCTCCAATACCAACCCACCGCAATGGTCACCAGCAAATAGAGACCGATGAGCGTGGCCAGTGCCCGGCTGAAAAACAGCCCGCCCAGGTAGCTGCGGGTGTCCGATTTCGGCTCGGCGGCGCGTTCAGGCGCGCTGCCCGCGCGGTTTTTCCAGTCCAGCATGGCGATGTCCCTTCAATCACTTGAGTTCACGGTTCGACCACAACCTTACATCAACGTGCCTTGGCCGGCATCCGTCGTTGGGCTTATCGGAGAATTACCACCAGGAAGCCAAGTGACTCCTAAGGGTTTCCCTTAACTCTGCCGGCCGAAAATTCAGGGCGGTCATCTCCACATACGCCTGCGTGCGGGCAGATCGGTTCTTTTTACACAGCGGAGCAGGCATGCAAATAGGATCCAAAAAACCGCTGCACCTGTTGATTTCAGGGCATTGAAGGACAGAGGCCAGCCGATTGAAAACCGCTCGGTCAGAAACTGAATGGCATCTCTTGGCAGTTTATTGACGTACGACACTCATGTAAGGGAAAAGAGGTGCTAGCATAGAGCCACCAGTCGATCTCAGCATGCCCCCTAACTAGTAGTCAGGATATGACCGAGTCAGAAGACCCCAGCCGTGAGCGCCTCAAGCACCACTTTGCCCAGCGGGTAATTCACCAGGCTCGCCAGATCCTCGAGATATGGCAGCGCCTGCAACGCAGCGAGTGGTCGAGTAACGACCTGTCCGAGCTCAGCGAAGCCAATTTGCGCCTGCTGCGCTTTGCCGAGCGTTTCGAACAGCCCGAGCATTGCCAGCTCGCCCAAGGCATCAGCCAGTCGCTGCAGGCGGTGGACGCCAATCGTGGGCGCCTCAGCAGCCATTTGATCACCGAGATCAATCGCTTGATGCAACGCCTGTCCCGCACCGGCCTGCGCCACGGCGACCAGCTCGAGCAGACCTTCTTGCCGCCGCTGCGCAAGCCGATCTACGTGATGCTGCAAGACCACGACCGCGCCGAACGGCTGGCCAAGCAACTGGAATTCTTCGGCCTCAGTGCCCAGGCGCTGGACAGTGTCGCG
This sequence comes from Pseudomonas sp. BP11-1-1, assembly GCF_052112105.1. Taxonomy (NCBI): domain Bacteria; kingdom Pseudomonadati; phylum Pseudomonadota; class Gammaproteobacteria; order Pseudomonadales; family Pseudomonadaceae; genus Pseudomonas; species Pseudomonas sp. BP11-1-1. The sequence goes on along the minus strand of NZ_JAUTYU010000030.1, from coordinate 7,142 downwards.
GCGTTCCGGGCCTCGATGATCGAGCGCCTGCCCGCGGCGATCGTCATGGATGTGGATTTCAGCGGCCCCGGCGCGGGCCTGACCTTAGCGGCCCAAGCCCAGGAAGGACTCGACCAGGCCATTCCATTGCTTTTCTTCAGCCTGCTCGAAACCGACACACCCACCCGCCTGGCAGCGGTGCGCGCCGGTGGCCAGGAATTTCTCACCGGCACGCTCGAAGCCTCGAGCCTGTTGGAAAAGATCGAAGTGCTGACCTGCGTCGCCCAGTACGAACCTTATAAAGTGCTGATCATCGATGACTCCCGCGCCCAGGCCTTGCACACCGAGCGCCTGCTCAACAGCGCAGGCATCGTCACCCGCACACTCATCGAGCCGATCCAGGCCATGGCCGAACTGGCGGATTTCCAGCCCGACCTGATCATTCTCGACATGTACATGCCCGCCTGCACCGGCACGGAACTGGCCAAGGTGATTCGCCACAACGACCGCTATGTCAGCGTGCCGATCATCTACCTGTCCGCCGAAGACGATCTGGACAAGCAGCTCGACGCCATGAGCGAAGGCGGCGATGACTTCCTGACCAAACCGATCAAGCCCCGGCACCTGATCACCACAGTGCGCAACCGCGCAGCCCGGGCGCGCAATCTCAAGGCGCGGATGGTCCGCGACAGCCTCACCGGCCTCTACAACCACACCCACATCCTGCAATTGCTCGAAGACTGCAGCTTCCGCGCCCGCCGCGAGGGCAAGCCGCTGAGCTTCGCGATGCTGGACATCGATCATTTCAAGCGAGTCAATGACAGCCACGGCCACCCCATGGGCGACCGGGTGATCAAGAGCCTGGCGCTGTTTCTCAAACAGCGGCTGCGCAAGACCGATTTCATCGGGCGCTATGGCGGCGAAGAATTCGCCATCGTCATGCCCGATACCGACATCGATGCGGCCTGCAAGGTACTGGACGAAATCCGCCAGCGTTTTGCCGAAATCCATTACCCAGCCCAACCGCAAGACCTGTGGTGCACTTTCAGCGCCGGGGTGGTGGAGATGAGCGAGGAGTCCGACAGCCTGATGATGGCCAGCCAGGCGGACGAAGCGCTGTACCGCGCCAAGCACGCAGGGCGCAACCGGGTACAGAGCGCCAGGCAATCAAAGCAAAGTGCCACCTTTTCATCGGAATCCACCGATTCGGTCATAAACTTGTAACGTAAACGCAATAACTTCAGGCACTTACGATTCTGCCCCCGGTAGACCCTTGATGCGCCTGAAGCTGCTGACCAATCTCAACACCCTTCTTTTAGTTGCCGTGTGCCTTGGCCTTGGCGCCACCCTTTGGTGGTCGCAGATCGCCTTGGAACGTCCGTATCTACTCATGGAACGCTACCTGGGCCTGTCGCGGCAGTTCCAGGGCGAAGTGGCACGCAATATCGAGGATTACCTGGCCAGCGGCGACGCCCTGCGCCTCAGCGCGGCCACCCAAGCGCTGGAAAGCTTGCAAAACGAACTGGACCAGTTCCCCCCGGACCTGGCCAAGACCCTGCGCCCGAGCCTGGCGAACCTCGACAGCTTCAGCAAGACCGACCTGCTGGCCGCCGGCAAATTGGCCGGCGACCCCCAGGCCCTGTTGTTGCAAGCCGAACGGGAACTGAGCGCCAGCCTCGATCAGTTGGCCCAGTACGCCAACGGCGCGCCCGCTTATCTGCCGCCGCTGTTCGCCGCGTCGCAGCATCTGGGCCGTTTGTCCCTCGCCCGAGACAAACTCGTCAGCAGTGGCCGTAGCGAATTGGCCGCCGACGTCGAAAGGGAACTTGTCAGTATCCGCGCCCAGGCCCAACAGCTCGATAGCCTGCCATTGCTCGGCGTCACCGCCAGCAGCGAATCGGGCAGTGATGATTTCGCCGCCATGATGGGTTTGGAGTCCCAGGAAAAGGCCGCTACCGAAGACGCCGGTATCGCGCTCAAGCGTGAGCTCAACAGCCTGCTCGGACGTTACCCGGCGGAACTGGCCCGCACCCGCGAATTGATTCAGAAACGCACCGAACTGAGCGATGCTTCGCACCTGAAAACCACCAATGTACAACAAGCGATCGATGCCATGGAGCCCGCGGTGCGCGCCCAGCACGGACGAATCCAGGGCGAGGTACGCATGATCCAGGGCGTGATGATCGGCCTGATCCTGCTGATCGCACTGCTGATCGATACCCTGCAGCGGCGCCTGGCCCGGACGTTGACCCGCCTTGCTCCAGCCTTGTCGACCTGGGCAGAAGGAGATTTCAGCGGCGATATCCACGTGGGCGCCAGCAACCGTGAACTGAAGGATATCGAAGCCTCTCTCAACCGCCTGCGGGCTTATCTGGTGGACCTGGTGGGCGCCATCCGCCAGAACGCCGAGCAAGTGGCCGGCAGCAGCCGGGCCTTGGCCGAACTGAGCGGCGAGCTGCACAGCGGCGCCGAACACCAGGCGGGCGATACTGCGTTGATTCGTGACTCCCTCAGCGAACTCGAGGCGACCATCCAACAGGTGGCCGGCGATGCCAGCCAGGCCGCCGATGCCAGTCGCAGCGCCGGGAATGCGGTGGAGCACGGGCAGAAAGTCATCGGCCAGAGCCTCGCCGGCCTCCATGCGCTGGTGGGCGAGGTGCAAGGCAACGCGCAGATGATCGAACAACTGGCCGAGGAATCGGCGACCATTGGCGGCGTGCTGACGGTCATTCGCTCGATTGCCGACCAGACCAACCTCTTGGCCCTCAACGCCGCCATCGAAGCCGCCCGCGCCGGGGAGATGGGCCGCGGCTTTGCGGTGGTGGCCGAGGAAGTCCGCTCCCTGGCCCAGCGCACGGCTGGCGCCACCTCGGAAATCCAGGCGCTGATCGCCCGCTTGCAACTGGCCGCGCGCCAGTCGGTGGACGGCATGCGTGCCCAGGTCGAACACGCCGAAGCCACCGCTAACCAGGCACAAGCGGCCGACGGCGCGCTGGACACCATCGTCGGGGCCATCCAGACCATTGCCGATACGGCCGTGCGCATCGCCGATGTCACCGCCCAGCAAAGCGACGCCGTCAGCGAGATACGCGACCACAGCGAGCGGATACATCAACTGGGTGGAGACAATCTGCAGCGCATCGGCCAGGGGCGAGAACAGGGCGACAACCTGCTGGTGCTCGGCGGACGGCTGCATACCGCGGTGCAGGCGTTTCGGGTGTGACTTCAACAAACACCACACATCCATTGTGGGAGCGAACCTGCTCGCGAAAGCGGTAGATCAGCTTGCCTTGATGTTGGGTGTACCGCCGTCTTCGCGAGCAAGCTCGCTCCCACAGTAATCCGGTTGATCGCAGGGTGAATGTCCACATTGATTCCGGTGTGGGTTCGGCTTCCAACCGTATGACCAGATCAGAAACCTCGGTCATAAATTTCGCGCAAACATCGGTCAACGTGCTGGCTATTGCCGAGAACTGGACAGTCATTAAGGCTTTGCGGCATAGTCTCCGGGTTCTGACACCTGCTCACGGATAACAAGGAACAGCAGATGGCGACCCTCTTGGTCCTGCACGGACCCAACCTGAACCTGCTGGGCACCCGCGAACCGGGCGTCTACGGCGCGGTGACACTGGCCCAGATCAACCAGGACCTGGAGCAGCGGGCCCGCAATGCCGGCCACCATTTGCTCTATCTGCAAAGCAACGCCGAATATGAGCTGATCGACCGCATCCATGCCGCGCGTGGCGAAGGCGTGGATTTCATTTTGATCAATCCAGCAGCTTTTACACACACAAGTGTCGCATTACGTGACGCGCTGCTGGCGGTGAGCATCCCATTCATCGAAGTGCATTTGTCCAACGTGCACAAACGCGAACCTTTCCGCCATCACTCTTACTTCTCGGATGTAGCGGTGGGAGTGATCTGCGGCCTTGGCGCCAGCGGTTACCGACTGGCCCTGGAGGCCGCTCTAGAGCAGCTTGAAAAACAGGCAACAGCTTGAACAACAAGCGTTAAACGCCCCTGACCGACCCTTGGGAGTTGATGATTCATGGATATCCGTAAAGTTAAGAAATTGATCGAATTGCTGGAAGAGTCCGGCATCGACGAGCTCGAGATCAAGGAAGGCGAAGAGTCCGTACGCATCAGCCGCCACAGCAAGACCCCGGCCCAGCAGTTCTATGCACCGGCCCCGATGCAAGCCCCGGCTGCCGCACCGGCTCCGGCCGTCGCGCCAGTAGCCGCTGCCGCACCAGCCGCACCTGCGGCGCCAGCGCTGAACGGCACCGTCGCTCGTTCACCAATGGTGGGTACGTTCTATCGCAAGTCTTCGCCATCCTCGCCGTCGTTCGTTGAAGTCGGCCAGACCGTGAAGAAAGGCGACACCTTGTGCATCGTCGAAGCCATGAAGATGATGAACCACATCGAAGCTGAAACCAGCGGTGTGATCGAATCCATCCTCGTTGAAGACGGCCAGCCGGTTGAGTACGACCAACCGCTGTTCACCATCGTTTGAACCGCGGAGAGCCTTTGATGACTGCGAAGTTGGAAAAAGTTCTGATCGCTAACCGCGGTGAGATCGCCCTGCGGATTCTGCGTGCCTGCAAAGAGATGGGCATCAAGACCGTCGCCGTTTACTCCAAGGCCGACAAAGAACTGATGCACCTGGGCCTGGCGGACGAGTCCGTCTGCATCGGTCCGGCGTCGGCTGCGCATTCCTACCTGCACATCCCGGCGATCATCGCCGCCGCCGAAGTGACCGGTGCCACCGCCATTCACCCTGGCTACGGTTTCCTCGCGGAAAACGCCGACTTCGCCGAACAGGTCGAAAACTCCGGCTTTGCCTTCATTGGTCCGAAAGCCGACACCATCCGCCTGATGGGCGACAAGGTTTCGGCCAAGCACGCCATGATTGCTGCCGGCGTACCGACCGTTCCGGGTTCCGACGGTCCGCTGCCTGAAGACGAAGAAACTGCTTTGCGCATTGGTCGCGAAGTCGGTTATCCGGTGATCATCAAGGCCGCTGGCGGCGGCGGTGGTCGCGGCATGCGTGTGGTGCACAAGGAAGAAGACCTGATTTCCTCGGCCAAACTGACCCGCTCCGAAGCAGGCGCGGCGTTCGGCAACCCGATGGTCTATCTGGAAAAATTCCTGACCAACCCACGTCACGTCGAAGTCCAGGTACTGTCTGACGGTCAAGGCCATGCCATCCACCTGGGCGACCGCGATTGCTCGCTGCAACGCCGTCACCAGAAGGTCCTCGAAGAAGCACCGGCACCGGGCATCGACGAGCAGGCTCGCCAGGAAGTCCTGGCTCGCTGCGTCAAGGCCTGTATCGACATCGGCTACCGTGGCGCCGGCACCTTCGAGTTCCTCTACGAAAACGGTCGTTTCTATTTCATCGAAATGAACACCCGTGTTCAGGTGGAGCACCCGGTTTCGGAAATGGTCACCGGTATCGACATCGTCAAGGAGATGCTCAGCATCGCCGCCGGCAACAAGCTGTCGTTCACCCAGGATGACGTGGTCATCCGCGGTCACTCGCTGGAGTGCCGGATCAACGCCGAAGACCCGAAGACCTTCATGCCAAGCCCAGGCACGGTCAAGCATTTCCATGCCCCAGGCGGCAACGGCGTTCGCGTCGATTCGCACCTGTACAGCGGTTATGCGGTTCCGCCGAACTACGACTCGTTGATCGGCAAGCTGATCACCTACGGGGCGACCCGTGACGAAGCCATGGCGCGCATGCGCAATGCGCTGGACGAAATCGTGGTAGACGGGATCAAGACCAACATCCCGCTGCACCGCGACCTCGTCCGCGACGAAGGCTTCTGCAAAGGTGGCGTCAACATCCATTACCTGGAACACAAGCTGGGTAACCAGCACTGATGTTTCAAAGGATGTAAAAAAGACCCTGGTCCGTTTTGGCCCGGGGTCTTTTTTTGTGTGCTTCACGATACGCATCCACCCCTTCGGACAGCACACGACTCGCTTATCCACTTTGATGACGACCTGGCGTACACTGCGCGCCTTTGCAGCTGCGCGCTGCCCCCTGTCGATTTTTTCAAAGGTGCCCGCCATGCCTTGGCTGCAAGTACGCCTGGCCATCAGCCCGGAACAAGCCGAAACCTACGAAGATGCGCTCCTTGAAGTCGGTGCCGTGTCGGTGACTTTCATGGACGCCGAAGACCAGCCGATCTTCGAGCCTGAGCTCAATACCACCCCACTGTGGTCCCACACCCACTTGCTGGCGTTGTTCGAAGGCGGCACCGAGGCGGCCAGCGTGCTCGCCCACCTGGCGCTGCTGACCGGCAGCCCGTTGCCCGAGCATCACAGCGAAGTGATCGAAGACCAGGATTGGGAACGCAGCTGGATGGATAACTTCCAGCCGATGCGTTTCGGCCAGCGCCTGTGGATCGTGCCGAGCTGGCATGCCGCGCCGGAACCTGACGCAGTGAACCTGCTGCTGGACCCGGGCCTGGCGTTCGGCACCGGCACCCACCCCACCACCGCGCTGTGCCTGGAATGGCTCGACGGCCAGGACCTCAAGGGCTGCAATGTGCTGGACTTCGGCTGCGGCTCGGGAATCCTGGCCATCGCCGCACTGCTGCTGGGCGCCAAGGAAGCGGTCGGCACCGACATCGATGTCCAGGCCTTGGAAGCATCCCGCGACAACGCCGGGCGCAACAACATTGCCGAAGATCTGTTCCCGCTGTACCTGCCGCAGGATCTGCCGAACGTGCAGGCCGACGTACTGGTGGCCAACATTCTCGCTGGCCCGCTGGTGTCGCTGGCGCCGCAATTGTCGGGCCTGGTCAAGCCCGGCGGACGCTTGGCGTTGTCGGGCATCCTCGCCGAACAGGGCGAAGAAGTCGCCGCCGCTTATGCTGCGGACTTTGACCTGGACCCGATCGCCAATCGTGATGGCTGGGTGCGCATCACCGGACGTCGGCGCTAGAATGGCCGCCTGTATCAACCGGATTGCCGCATGACCGACAGCTTCGTCACCCAGTGCCCGCATTGCCACACCAGTTTTCGCGTCAGCCATGCTCAATTGAGCGTGGCCCGCGGGGTGGTTCGCTGTGGCTCGTGCCTGCAAGTGTTCAATGCCGCGCGGCAACTGCTGGAGCAACGCACGGGCAATAACGGCGCGCCCCCCCTGGCCC
>NZ_JAUTYU010000029.1:0-53804 GCF_052112105.1 Pseudomonas sp. BP11-1-1 | reverse complement strand
TCAAGGATGCCAACGGCAACACCCTGGGCGCCGGCGTTGCGGTGACCTGGTCGACGTCGCTGGGCAGCTTGTCTGCAGCATCGAGCACGACCAACGCCAGTGGCCAGGCCACGGTGACGCTGAAAGGGACGGTGGCCGGTTCGGCGACGGTGACGGCTTCGGCCGTGGCTGGATCTGCAACTGCAGCAGTGACCCTGACGCCGAACAGTGCGACGGCCGACGTGACCTCGCTGGTAGCGACTCCGACCAGCATTGTGGCCAACGGCACGACGACCAGTACCCTGGTGGCCACGGTCAAGGATGCCAACGGCAACACCCTGGGCGCCGGCGTTGCGGTGACCTGGTCGACGTCGCTGGGCAGCTTGTCTGCAGCATCGAGCACGACCAACGCCAGTGGCCAGGCCACGGTGACGCTGAAAGGCACAGTGGCCGGTTCGGCGACGGTGACGGCTTCGGCCGTGGCTGGATCTGCAACGGCAACGGTGACCCTGACGCCCGACAGCGCCACGGCAGCGGTAACGGCATTGGTGGCGACACCCACCAGCGTCGTAGCCAACGGCAGTTCAACCAGTACCTTGGTCGCGACAGTCAAGGATGCCAATGGCAACACTTTGGGGGCCGGTATCAATGTGACGTGGACAACTACCGGAGGCACGCTTTCCGCAGCATCGAGCGTGACCAATTCCAGTGGTCAAGCAACAATCGTATTGCGTTCTTCAACCGCCGCAGTAGGTGTAACAGTCAAAGCAGCGGCGGTTGCTGGTTTCGCAAACGCTGGGGTTACTTTTACAGCTGACCTTTCAACAGTCCGTGTCGTTGATGTCGAGGCAACGCCAACTTCTATTGTTGCAAATGGTTCTGATGTGAGTACGTTGGTTGCAACGGTACTTGATGCCAATAACAACTCTGTTGGTGCAGGCGTCGCCGTGAGCTGGACCACCAGCCTAGGTACATTGTCTGCGACTTCAACTACCACCAATGCCAGCGGTAAAGTCACTGTGACGCTGAGTGGTTCGGTCGCTGGGTCTGCGACGGTGAGGGCGTCGGCGGTAGCTGGATCGGCCACGGCGGCGGTGACATTACAGAGTGCCGCGCCTGTTATAAGCAGCTTTTCTGAGCAAGGTCGTTCTACTCAGGCAGGCTCATCGACGTTCAGTGCCAGTCGTCTTCATCTAGATAGGGAGATTGCGTATTACGAAGAAAACAATTTTAGTTGGAGTGCCACGGGGGCTACTCGTTACGAAGTAGTTGACCCATGGGACAACGTTGTTTACTCAGGCTCGGGAACCTCATTCTCACTATCAAATAAAGTCATACCTGGACAGTTCGGCTCCGATCTTTATTTGAAAACGAATGACGGTGACGTACGCTCCTACACGTTGAAGGCATTCAATGGTGATGCAATGTCAACTCGCGCCCTTCCACTAACAATTAAGTGGTACAGCTGTGGAGGGGGCTGTAGCGGGACCTAAAAATCTCATCGTGCTGTTAGTTTGTAGTTAGAAATGCCCCGCTATGCGGGGCGTTTTCTAGGTGAGACACAAAAAAACCCGCTTCGGCGGGGTTTTGTTTGGATCGCTGGGTTTAGAAGTTACGGGTGAGTTCAGGCACACCGTCCGGGCAACCCCAGGCGCAGGATGGCTGGTACGGCGCACCGTCTTGGCCAGCTGAGTACTGAGCCTGCGCAACTTCTGGAATCTCGGTGTACTTCTCTGGATTCGCAGCGCGCTCAGCAGCAGCGGCGGCATGCAGGTTGTCGAGGGTAGTGCAACCGGTGCTGAACAGAGCGCCCATTGCAACCAGGCCGAACGCTGCGATTTTGATAGATGCTTTCATGGTGACACTCCTTGGTTTGGGGTTCAGCGCCGTGTTTGTCGCTGATGGCCCCATGCTATGTACTTGAGTAAACCCTGTCAACCATTAGTTTACCGGGTTTACTCATTTTTTATTTTTTCGACCTCTTTTTTTAATTTTTCGCGTGTTTCTGCCGCTAACCAATCTGGCATCCATTCCGCTTCCATAAGCACCCAGTTGGCTGGCAACCCGTGTAGGAGAGCCCTAACGCGTTTCATATGCTTGTAAGCATTCTGCTTGGTCATACCCACCGCCGCTGCGGCTTCCGTTGGGGGTAACCCCTCAACAAGAATCAAGCGGGCCAGGTTATTTACCTCAGCAGACAGTTTTATCAGCTTTGCTTGGCTTGCTTCAAAATCCGCAAGGGTCATTCGTATCGGCTCTGTCATCGGATCAATACCAGTCTTCATTGCGACCTGGTTCGAAACGCGATCCAGGTGTACGGAATAGTAAACACTGATGCCTTACGGTTTACTAGGTTTACTTCTATCTAGAAGGTATTTGGCATTTTCGTAGATGCGCTCATAGCCAAAATGCATAAGCAAAAACCGTAACGATCATGGACGTAACAAATAATTACGTTTAGCGTGGCGGCCTTTCAGCATCACCAAAAAAAGACACACCAGGAGCTATCTATGTACAACCGTTCTTTGCCTATAGCTGTCGCGCTTGCCAGCTTTTCTTTAGGTGCAAACGCCGCCGAATCCCAGCAACATGGTTTCGTTGAAGACAGCAAATTGAGCGTTACGGCCCGTAACTTCTACATCAACACGGACAACCGAGACGGCACCGCCAATCCTTCGAAGCAAGAAGAGTGGGGCCAAGGCTTCATCTTCAACTTCATATCGGGCTACACCGAGGGAACTGTTGGTTTCGGTTTGGATGCTATCGGCTTGTATGGCGTTCGTCTTGACTCCGGCAAAGGCACTGCTTACAACGCCAATAGCGTGGGCAAGGGTGGTACTGTTTTCCCGAGTGACAGTGACGGACGCGCCGTTGGCGACTTCGGTAGCCTGGGCGTTACCGGCAAGGTGAAAATTTCCAAGACAGAATTGCGCTTGGGTACTTTGCAGCCAAAGCTTCCTGTTGTTCAAACCAATGATGGCCGCCTGCTTCCGCAGACTTTCGAGGGTGGCCAGATCACCAGTAATGACATTGAAAACCTGACATTGGTGGGTGGCAAGCTCGAGCACGCCAAGGGTCGGAACTCGACCAATATGGACTCGCTGACCATTGCGGGCTCGAATGGCAATCCAGTAACCACCCGATCCAACCAGCGCAGCAATGCGTTCTACTACGGCGGGGGTGATTACAAGATCACCAAGGACCTGACCGCTCAGTATTACTACGGCAACCTGGATGACTTCTACAAACAACACTTCTTCGGTTTGCTGCATAACTGGGCGCTACCAGTTGGCAATCTGAAAACCGATCTCCGCTACTTCTACAGCGACTCTGATGGCAAGAATGCCAGCCAAGAAGGTCGGATTGCGGGTTATCGCTCGTCGGGCTTCAACAACAACGGTGGTGAAGTTGATAACCGCACCTGGAGCGCAAAATTCACATACAGCCTGCAAGGCCATGCACTGACCGCCGGCTATCAACGTGTGAATGGAACCAGTGATTTCCCATTCTTGAACCAAGGTGATGGTTCCAGCAGCTACCTGATTACCGATGTACAGATTGGCAAGTTCCAACGTGCCGGCGAACGCACCTGGTTGGCAGGTTATGCCTACGACTTTGCAACGATTGGTGTGCCTGGTCTGACGACATCGGTCATGTATTTGAAGGGCGACAACATTGCTGCCGCTGGCTATGACCGTAGCGAATGGGAGCGTGATTTCTCCCTGGGCTACGTCGTTCCGGCCGGTACGCTGAAAGGCCTTGGCTTGACCTGGCGTAATGCCTCGCTTCGCTCCGATGCGGCCAACCAGCGCGATCAGGACGAGAATCGATTGATCGTGAGTTACACCTACAATTTCTTCTGATAATATCTTTTCCGGGCCGGCTCCTCTCAGAAATGGCCTAATTCTTGTTTAACCCGGTGATCAAAAACCGGGTTTTTTTATGCCTTCGTCTTAGTGATTCTCGCTATTGGCGCACCTCCTCGATCCGCCTACGGCGCTGGCCATCCACTGCCGTTACCGCATCAAAGCCCAAGCCTCCACCAGTACCTACCCGGTAAAGCCACGTGGTCCCCGATTGGCCATGTCTGGTACAGAGGCTGAGATTTCTACGCTAAGTCCTTCACTAGCCAAGCATTACCATCTAGGCCAGCGCTTGACGTACTACCGTAGAACTTCTAACCTCACATAAGCGTGTATTACCGTATTACTTTGGTATCTGCCTATGACCGCCGAACACAAACCCACTGTCGTCAGCTTCAAGCTCGATGAGCAAGCCAAAAGACGATTTGATGCTGCCATGCGTTTGGAAGGTACAACGGTGTCCGAGACCATGCGCAATGCGGTGTTGAGGTATTTGAAGGAGCTGGACGAGGGGGTAAAGCACCCACAGTTCCGTCTGGATCTAGGAAATGAAGGTTCGGATAACAAGGCCGAGCAGCACTGAGGCAGCCCTTTACAGAGAGTTCAATCGTGTAGAAAACCAAAAAGCAGAAACCAAAAAGCCCGGCTGGTAACCGGGCTTTTTGGAAAATCTAGAACAGGCCTTTCTCTTTCGACGGTTAGAGGCCTGCTCAACACATCAATTGGTGAGCTGATTATGGCTGGCACTACGGGTTCTTGCAACCCTGAAAATGTCAACCGATTTAGCTTGCCGTCGAACGGCGTATAAAAATGGAATTCGTATTCGCAGCGGCTGTGTGCGTCCAATATGGCAACGGCCCGTACCTCATAGTAGACAAAGGCTTTTCTCCGAACGGTTATTGCAACCGAGGGGGGCAGGCGTAATGGCAAAGCTAAAGGCCGTACGACTTGACCCCTCTAATCCGCACTCCGCCTTACGGCGCCCCGCGCGGCCGATGCCACCGTCTTACGCAGCCCCCCGGCATTTATCCGAGCAGCAGCTGAAAAACCCCCTGATCCGATCTGCATACGAGCGACTGAGCAACATAACGGCTCATCGAGGTCGTTACCTTCGTCGACTTGATCGCGTGAATGGCGATCGCCGCACACGCATTGAGAAGTTCGTAGCCATCGAGAAAGTGGCAGAGCAGATCCTGGTTCGATTGGACCTGGCCACGGGGGTGCTGGGCTTCCTGGATGAAGATAACGGTCACTATGTATTGAATACGCAGCGGCGAATCGCTGAGGACTCGCCCATTTCAGCTCCGGTCCTGTGCCGGTTATTTCAGACCCTTGATGCTGCCGGCTATGTATACCGCCGTATCGAGCGTGTTCGCCTGGATGAAAAGGACGACAACGGCTTGCACCTGGTACGCACCCGCGTGTTAGTTCGCCTCACAAAACTGTTCTGGAAAGACCTCGGCCTGTTGCACGTCTTTGAGCGTGTGCAGAACTCAGCGCGCAAGCGTCGCCAGGTCCAGTTGGCCACGATTGCACAGCGGCGGTTGGATGACATAGCGCGTTACTCCCAAGAGCTGCACAGACGTGAAGTATCTCGGGCACGCTGGCAGGCCAAGGAGAATCAGGGCAATCCGTCAATGCGTGAGCCATCGCAGCCACCTGGTAGCTCACCAGGCAGAAGTCAATCGACAACCAGCGTTCAGGATAGGTTAAGTCAGCTGCTGGACAACGTGGCAAAGGCGGGAAAGCGCTCTTAACTATCCTTCCTAGTACCCCCTTCCCCTTTGGTTATCCGCTCACGCGGAGGCCCTGTCACGCCCGCATTTTGTGTCTTCCGAGCGTGTATGTATGGCCGGCGCCGACTGTTGCTAAAATGCCCCTTGTCCAAGCTGAATTAGGCCTGGTTTTAGTACCTTGGCCTGGCCAGGCTCTGAGCTTTAGAAATAAATGGAATTTTATACCCTCTTCAGTTATCCCCTCCGGGAAAAACAGGGCTTTACGAGGTGTAAACACCTCTTAGATAACGCCCGTGCAAAGTCGTGCCTACGGCACGGCACGGTGTAGAGCAAACCCTACTACCGCGTCAACGCCAGCCTAAGCGGCCCAGGCCGATAAAGCCGGCCTGCCCTGGCCTTCGGCCACCCTGCGGGCGCTAAGGCCCGGATTAATCGCCCCCAGGGGGCTACGCCCCCTGCCGGCTCGACCGGGCGCGTGTGCGCGCTGGCTGGCTTGGGAAATGTGAACAAGGAAGACCGCTAGGTGCCTTCGGTGAAGGCATGCATTTTGAAATCGCGCTCAAGGCCGAATCGGCGTGGCCAGCGAGTGGCCTTTTTGCACGCTGCAGCATGAAATGTGCAGGAGGATAGGCGTGCCGGTGGCACAAATTTCACGCTGCAACGCCTGGTTGTGTAGCGAGTTCGCCGAAGGCGATCAGTAACGCACCTTGTAAGTCGGGGAATCCTCCGGCCGCTGGCCGCGCCGATCGTACAGCCGGGTTGTGCTGATATTCGCGTGGCCCAGCCACTCCTGGACCTTGGCGATATCGGCGTCATGTTCCAGCGCATTGGTCGCGGCCGTGGCCCGGAGTCCGTGCACACCCAGGCCGTCGACGTGGATGCCCGCCGCCCTGGCCCATTGGGCCACCACCTTGTAGATCCCGTTACCCGTAACGGCCCCGCCAGTCGTGCGACCGCGCATTGAGCGAAACAGCGGCCCATGGCCTGGTTCACGCTCGCAGTCTCGTTCCAGGTAGGCATGGATGCGTTCGGCGGCGACCGGGTGTAGTGGCAAATAGCGGGTTTTGCCGCCCTTCCCTCTCACCTGCAGATGCTTGATGCCGCGCCGGTCCTGCAGGTCGCCGGTCATCAACTGCGCGGCTTCCTCACGGCGTAGGCCGTGGTACAGCAGCACTGCCAGAATCGCGCGGTCGCGGATCCCCTTCAACGTCCAGCCGTCCGGCGCCGTCAGCAGCAATTTAGCCTGGTCGTCACCGAGGGCCGGTGTCTTGCCTTCGTTGGATTCTACCCGGGGCCGTTTGACGCCGTGCACGGGGTTGCCGCCGGCGACGGCGTTGTTCTCCAGAAGGTGGTCGAACAGGCTGGCCAGCGCGGCGAGTTTGCGCCGGATCGTGGCCCCGGCCAGGCCCCGGGTTTCCAACTGGGCGCGCCAGGCCAGCACGTGCGCGCGGGTAACGGCGCGAAATTCCTCGGCGCCGGTGAGGCCGACAAAGCTGCAGAAGTCTTCCAGGTCGTTTTGATAGGCGCGTCGGGTGCGTGGGTTGTCGATATTGGCGAACCATTCGACGGCGGCCGGCACGCTGGCCAACTGCTGGAACTCCTGGGCGCTCAAGCGGCGTTCGCCGGCCGGCATCAGCGTGGCGGTGGACGGGGGGGGATTCAGGTCTTTCATCTAATGCCCGGCCCAGCAGGTCGACCTGCAGCGTGTTCAGCGGCCACCCATTCCCAGTATTCACGGATCAGGCGTTTGTCCTCAGCCTCGGGCACCAGGTGCTGCCAACGCAGTTGTTCCAGCTCCAGATCCTCGACGCCGCGCAGCTCGGCCGCGAGTACGGCACCGGCCGCTGCAAAGCGTCGGCGTGCCCGGTCCCAGAACCCATCCGATGCCGTGTACTGATACAGCGGCACGATCGGCACCTGGTGCGCGAGCCACAGCTGCCACAGCACGCCCAGGCCGATGCCCTGCCCCTGCAGCGCGGGTTCGATTTCGATCATGTTGATGTACAGCCGATCGCCCAGCGGGTTAATGCCGTAATCGATCTGGCCAACGCGCTGGCCAGCGACCTCTATGTCGTCCAGGTAGTCGGTACCGGGAAACACAAAGTTGCCCCGGGGCGATTCTTGCCGGCGATTGACCAGGTGCACGCGTGCCGACGCGTCATTCAGGGTTTTTGCCGCACGTCTATGGAAAAAGTCGCGCAGCGGCTCAAAAAACGACATACGGCGCTCCCTGCTAAAAGTGGTGATAACGTATTTTATCACTACTTATGTGGCAGGCGATCAAAACGATCTGTTTTGTCGTTAAGTGACCATAAAGCGTACTTTGTTCGCGATACGAGCAAGGCGGGTTGATAAGTATTGGTGGCGTTTTTGAGGCCGGCGTCAGCCAGATCGATCAACGCGGGCCGATCAGGTGAAGGTGTGTTGCGAGGGATTGCCCCGACCGGAAGTGGCCGAGGCAATTATCGGGTGCTTGAGGCGCTGCGTGGTTCAAATAGGTGCCACATGCGCGCGAGTGGTCAGGTCTATTCCCAAAGCTTGGGTTACAGCCAGCAGGGTCTTCAGTGTGGGGTTGCCGTCCGTGCTGAATGAGCGATACAGCTGCTTACGGTCCAATCCCGTTTCTTTAGCCAGTTCACTCATGCCTTTGGCCTTGGCGACCACGCCCAGGGCTTGGGCAATGTAATCAGCGTTGCCAGTCTCAAAGGCGTCAGCCATGAAGATGGCAATGGCCTCGGGGCCGTCCAGTGCTTCTGCTGGGTCATAGTCGTAAATTACTTCTTTCATTCTTGCCTCCACTGGATCGCGAGTTTTTTTGCCGCTTCGATATCGCGGCTTTGTGTGGACTTATCACCGCCGCACAACAACAAAACAAACTCCTCACCGCGCTGTGCGAAATAGACCCGGTAGCCTGGGCCGTAATGGATACGCAACTCACTGACACCCTGCCCTACTGGTGACACATCACCCGGTAGTCCGTTCGCCAGGCGGAAGATCCGTGCGGCAATAGCAGCTTTGGCACGTTGGTCCTTGAGTTTGCGTTCCCACGTCATGTAGGTCGCTGTTTGTTTTATCGTCTTCATGAGCGCAATTGTCGTCTATAGACGACAACCTGTCAACACCTGGATATCTTTAAGATACCTTGGGGTTGCCTATGAGATATCCTTGGGTTACCTTTGGATATCGAATAGATATCGAATAGATATCGATGAGATACCTATTTGATATCCCTATCGTATCGTATTGGTATCTTTTGGATATCCTTTTGATATGTTTAGGTATCTTAGGGATATCTTTTAGATATCTTTCTGTGTATGATGGGCGCCTACCGTGATGGATTGCTATAGATATCCATCGCTATCTGATGAAATCCGGAGCTACCAGAATGCCTACAATCCCGTTTGTCAGTCCGAAAGGTGGTGTTGGAAAGACCACGTCCGCTCTAGCGGCAGCGACGCAGTTAGCCTCCAAAGGTGTTGGAGTAACGATCATTGATGCTGATCCCAACTATCCGATCGAAAAATGGGCTGAAGGTGGTCATTGTCCTCAGAACCTGCACGTAATTTCAGGCGTAACCGAAAACAACATTGCCAGCAAAATCCGCGAAGCAGCAATGATTGACCCCTTTGTGATCGTTGACCTGGAGGGTACTGCAGCGAAGATCGTCGTCCTTGCGCTACAAGAGGCGGATTTTGTGGTTGTTCCAATGCAGGGTTCCTTGCTCGATGCTGAGCAAGCGGGTAGGGCGGTGTCGCTGATTCATGACCAGGAATTGGCAATGAGAAGGCATGTTCCGAACTATAAGCTGCCGTACTCCATCCTTCTGACTCGTACACCTCCCGCGTACCAGACAAGAACCATGGCGAACCTTCGAAAAAGTCTTACCGAAAAACAGATACCAGTTTTTGAGACGGTAATGACTGAACGCGAGGCATTCAAAGCCATGTTCTCATTTCAGCAGCCCCTGGAGAGTCTGGATCCTTCTGAAGTTCCGGGCATCGAAAAAGCTGTTGCTAACGCGTCCGCGTTCGCTGCTGAGCTGATCTCTAAACTTCATCCGTCGCAGGAGGGTGAATAATGACGGAAAAAAGAGTTGACCCTTTCTCCAACCTCGGTGCGTTCAAGCCAAAAGGTGAGAGTCAGCGTCCAGCTGAGCCATCAGTTATCGAAAAGATATCTAAAGATAACAATTTTCCATCGCGTGTTGCGCAAGAGGCGCAACCGGCTAAGCGTGCGCGATTCAGCGCCCGGGAGCCAAGGACTCAGTTCAACATCAAAGTTACCGTCGAGTGTAAAGACCGTTTCTATCAGATGGCCGAGAGACGTGGAATCAAGGTTCTTGGTGATCTGCTGGAGCAGGCCTTGGATGCACTGGAAGCTGCAGAGCATTTGGAAGCCTCCAAACGCCAGTAGGGGGCTTTGAAAAAGTAAGCCTGACGATCGCATTACCAAACCATACAAAATGGTTCTGGCGCGATTTTGGAAGGCCGAATTTTTGCAATTTCGGCTTAACCCTGGGCCCTGACGAGCCTTAACCACTGAAAGGAAGCCTTAGAAATGATGATGACCCGCGAATATAATCCCCTGGCCCAACTGTCCGGCGCACTGCCGGTCAAGGTCACGGTAGCTATCAATTTCGTCCAGTTCGACGTGCGCAATCCCGACATCAGCCTGCGTGCGCCGTTTGACCGGATACGTATCGAGTCCGCCACCTTTGCCGGGGCTCCGGTGTGCAAGGTGATCGCCGAGGCGAGCGAGAATCAATGGTGGCAGTTGACGCTGAACATCGAGGACGGTGCCGAACTAGGGGGACTGATTGCCCAGGCCATCACGGCGGCGCGTAGCCTGTAGAAAGGAACCCCCACGCTATGACCAGTAAAGAAACCCCCCGCAGCCGTGATCGGGATAATGCCGCGACCATCGAGCGCGCACGTCAGCGCATTGAGGCGGTCGCGAAGGCCGGTAGCCTGGATGACATGGAGCAGGATTTAGCTGTGGCCCAGGGCTGGCTCGGCGCGCTGCACGTCGAAGCCCTGTTGAGCAAAGAGCAATACGAAGTGCTGGACGCCGAGCTGGACAAGGCCAAAGACGCCTGGCTCGATGCGCAAGGGTAGGACGCGTTACCAATAACGCCGACTATGTGAAAAGGCCCCCCACCGAAGCCAGGTGCGGGGCCTTTTCTATTCACTGAAAAGATCCCAATCTTGTGTATGTGTAGGCTGAATTAGCCTAAATATTTCTTTCCAATTAGGCGAATTTAGCCTATCATTGTTTCTGTTGGTGGCATGCAGAGAGCCACTCGACTCTTGAGGGGGCTAGTCATGCCGCTGACGGAGAACGAGATGAGACTTTCAGATGTGGCGACCATTAGGACGAATCTTCCAGAAGCACATTTCTGGTTGGTTCGGAGGGGGGCAGAGGATCGATGCGGAGAGCCTGTTCGGGAGTTTAATCCAGAACACATCGGCATTCGGATTGAGCGTTTTGACCTCCTGTTACCGGATTACCTTTTCTATGTCCTGGTTCACTTTCACCAGGTCGGATACTGGAAAACGTTAGTCACGGGAACCCTAAGTTTGGTCAACATCCGTGTTTCAGACGTTCGACGTATCGAGCTGTTACCACGGTAGGGCAGGGGGCGAAAGCCCCCGGTTCTGAGCATCACAAGGAACCGCATCATGATTATCGAGTTGCCAGGCATAGCAGAACAACAGGCATTGGTTTTTCAGGAGGGAACGAAAGCTGCGATTAAACAGCTCAAGGCCAACCTCAATGCACCACGGCTGATGCCGCAAAGTGAAATCGATGAGAGCAAGTATCCGCGTACTCACTTGCTACGGGAACACGAAGGATGGGAGCCCCCCAACCCTGACGTAGTAAGCGCTTACTTTCGTCATTTTCAGTCGAACTTTGATGAGTACAACACCGATGCAAAGCTTGCTGCTCTGCTGGGGTTGTCGAGTGATCGACGGATAAGAACTTTCAAGGAGGGGAGTACTTCGGTGCCTTATGGCGTGTGGCGCCGATTTCTGGTGATTACAGGACGAGTGCCGCAAGACATCATTCCTGTACTTGCTTTCATGGCATAAAAAAGTGCCGGGGCATGGCTGCAACCATCCCCAGCGTGGAACACAACAAACCGGTAAGGTGATTTATGTTCGGATCAAAATATATCACGAATGACAGCACTCTTTGGGCCTTGTTATGGATCATGGAAATCCCCTTAGTGGAGCTGATGGATCAGAAATACCGTCAATTTTTGCTTGAGTTCGCAGGAAAATTCGCGGCGCCGTGTATCGCAGAGGCGCTTATGAACATCCTGGATCCAGCCAGAAAAGGTGCTATTGCAAGCTCTAAGGTCACCGCTGGAGCAGACCAATGACAACAGCACAGCTTGCAGCTCAAATGCAGAAAGTGGCCGACCAACTTCCTGCTTGGCGTCTTCTTGAAGCTATCCGTCACATTGGTGGTGCTGTCCTGCCGCCTGCCGAGAACATGACCCGCGCTGCGCTACTTACGGCTTACCAGAACCGTAATGGCGACCATGCTCTGGACGCGCTCATGGACGAAATTGGGCTTTGACGGATACCGCCCCGGCCGTCAGCCGGGGTGCTTAGAAGGAAGCGACGCAATGGCTAGGAAAAAAACCGCCAAGGTTGTACCCCTTGAGGAACAGCCGCTGTTCATCAAAACCCTTGAGTTCCTGCCCGCCGGTCGTGATCAGTTGGAGCAGTTGGCCGGGCAAATGCTGGAACTGTTCGATGATGCGATGCGTGCAGGTAACGTTCGGGAAATCGAGACTTCGACGCTGCGCTATGAGGCCGTGCTCTACCGCCTTAACAACAATACGTTTTTTGGCAGTGGTGTAAAAGACGGCCCAGGCGATCGGCTTAAGCAGCGCTTTGCGGCGCCTGCCGGCAAGGTGCCGGGCTGGGGACAAGTGGGGGAGTATTTGCTTGAGGTGGACGGCATGCAGCTACGGGTCAAGGTCGATCCATGGCGAAGCTTCAACGGTCTGCACAGCCTGAGTTTTTACGCGGTCGATGCTTCGGCGCCGTTCATCAGTGAGAGCGGTTATCTGAGTCATTTTCTGCACGCGGATAAGTTTGTGGGCCAGGAGTTCGGCCGGGCTGTGCGTAGCGCCGTGGAGCAACTGCTGCGCGGCGACCACAAGCCGAAAGCTATTCGTGAGAAGGATCGCGCCAAGGTGGAGCTTCCAGCGTGGCTTGCGCCAGCCTTGCAAGGCGTTACTCGTAACGGTCAACTCGCTATGCCGCTGTCTGGGGCGGTGCCGGCCATAGCTGCTGTCGAGAAGGCGGCGCCGCTGAGCAATGCGGAGCGGCAGCGTCGCCACCGGAAGCGGCTCAAGGAGCTTAAGGAAACCAAAGGGCTCCAGGCCATTCAGCTGACCCATACCGACCGTTGTGTGTTGAGCCTGGGGCTGCTGGCACACGAGGATCTTGACCACCGGCAGAAGGATTGGGCGGCCAGCAAGAAGCCAGGATTTGACGCCTTGTTGCGCAAGTTGTGGCCCGAAGGCGACAACGGCCGCTATCTGGCCGAACCGAATCGCAGCACATATCGCCCGGCAGCGTTTCTGCGCGATGAGATCGAGCGCCAGAAAGCCATAGTCAGTCGCTTGCAGGAGTACAACAAAGAGTTACGCGAGGCCCAGGTCGCGGCCTCTACGACTCCGACGGAGGTCGTAGTGGATACCACCGACCCGAGTAACTGGACGCGCACGGTGCAACTGAGCCGCGATGAAGACGCGATGATGTTTTGGGCCTTCAGCGTGTTTTTTACCGCTCGCGCAGATCTGGAACATCTTTCTAAACCGTATGTGCTGAGCAGGCTGGAGCGCATTTTCCATGACTGCCCACTGTGGAACGAACAGACCAAGGCCACGCTCGATCAGGATCTTGGGATTATCAACGGCAACAAAAACCGCGATAAACAAGCCAGGCGCGGCTGGGACAGCTATGAAAAGGAGCGCAAACGCACCGACGAGCAGGCCAAGGAGCTGGTCCACCTGCGCGCGGAGAATCAGCGGCTGCACGAAGCCTTTCAAGCAATCTCTCAGGAGGTCAGCGGCGATGCGGTGGTGGCCCCGGTCTCGAGTAAGGTCGAGGCGCAGTTGCGCGAGAGAATCGCCGGTCTTGAGCAGAACAACGCCATTGAAATTGCCGACCGGGCTCGGGCCTTTGAAGCGGTCGCGGTGTTGCAGGCGCGACTAAAGAAAGCCGGCCTGCCGTCCGACTACCGCCGGCAGCCTGGTGAATAGCCCGTAAAGGCTATCCAGGACGAAAACGGAATAGTCGTTAATCTGTTAAAATTTTACGGTATACCGTAATAGTGCTATGCAAATTATACGCTATACCGTAAAATAACCTCATTGAAGCGAATCACTGAGGAAGCGGAAAATGCCTAGCTATCAAGTAACTTGGACCGTTGATGTGGAGTGTGAAGGGGACCACATGGCTGCTGCGCAGCTGGTAGCAGACCGCTACTTCGCGACCCACATCGCAGCCGGCGAGCAGGACAGCGCTTGTTCGTTCGTGGTGGTCGATGATGCTGACCTGGTGAAGGTCGATATCGACCTGGCCGACAGCCTGTCGGACCTTGAAGGCGACGACACACTTTGACCCTGCCGCCCAGCTTAGGCTGGGCGCCTTCACCAAGGAATTGAGCACCAGGTACGCCCAAGCCCCGGCCTAGAAACCGGGGCTGAGCCAGTAGAAGCGTTGGGCTGGCCGGCGCATTGTGAGGCAATATCAATAATGAACATCCGCATCACCTTAGCCGCTTCGATGGCTGTGCTGTCACTCCCTTGCTTAACGCTCGTTTCGACCGCAACAAGTGCGTCCGGTCTCCCTAGTGGAGTCACTGATTTAAGCGTTGCCGCTGACCGCTACGTGCAGACAGAAGTGAGCTGCTACGGTGGTCGAGCTGCCGCTGCTATTCGCACTCGCGACAGCGGCATCGAACAAGTTTCCTTAGCGCCTATCCAGGCCCGTTCGGGCACTGACTCGAAGCTATTGCCGGTCACTTGTAGCGATGGCGAATTTCGGTTGGGCGGCAATAAGTTGACGAACATTGAAGTCGCTAATTATGCGATTGCGAACCGTGCTTACGCTGCTGATAGCAAGGATTGGGTGCTGATCCTAACTCCGATCAATCAGCCAGCAACGCATGTGCCGGGGTTCAGCTCTGAGGTGGCTTGCGTGCAGGCCGTCAACATCTGGCAAGGCCGGGATCGCGCGAAGGATGATCGGCCGGGCCATGCCGTTTGCGTTCAGCGATAGGAAATGACGATGCCCACCAAAGCCCTTGTAACGTCGCTGGCTGAACGAGCGCTGGAGGCAGAGGCAAAGGCAAGCCAGTGGCTTGCCGATGGCAACCAAGCTCAAGAGGCGGGCCGTACAGTAAAAGCTGAGCGTTGCTTTCAGAAAGCACAGTTCTGGTTGGATCGAGCGAACCTTCTTTCCGGCCAGGCCGAGCGCCAAGGCCCTGCACAATAGGAAAATTTCTGATGAAAAATCGTACTACCTTGGTCCTCGCTGCAACGGCCGTAGCTTTCGCCATTCCGGTATGGGCGGTACTGATTCCCACCGTGGATCTGACAGAGGTTTGCCCATCCTATCTGCACGGTG
This sequence comes from Pseudomonas sp. BP11-1-1, assembly GCF_052112105.1. Lineage (NCBI taxonomy): Bacteria > Pseudomonadati > Pseudomonadota > Gammaproteobacteria > Pseudomonadales > Pseudomonadaceae > Pseudomonas > Pseudomonas sp. BP11-1-1. The sequence goes on along the minus strand of NZ_JAUTYU010000029.1, from coordinate 38,576 downwards.
CGATTAGCGCTGAAGCTGAGAGCGAGCTTCGGCAAGGGGGGGTCAACCTTCCTGAAGTCTGCGCTCGACTTGATTACGGTTATGTCTATAAATCAGACAGCGGAATTAAGCCTTTGTGGATGCCAGAGAGCATCGCAACTGACGGCAACAGAACGTATGTTCGTTTCCCCAAAGATGTTCTGAAGCCTCTCAGTTCGTCCGCCTTGGTGACGCTGTTCAATTCCGAAACAGCCCGCCAGTGGGTCTACACCATTAAGGGCGACTTGATCGAGGTTGATGGTGCTCTTGAGAATTTTCCGTCCCCGGAGGGAATGACAGACCGCTTAACCGTGGGGAATAAAACGTTTCTTCGCTTTCGTCCGGGCGTGCTCCGGCAATTCGACACCCCGTCTTTGGTGAAGAATGGCACTGGTACTTGGCGCTACAGTATCCAGGGCGATTTGATGGTGGTGAATGAGGTTTTGCAGGACGCGATTTTGATCAGTCCTGACGGGCATGAGCGTGTATTTATCAAGCACCAGAACACCGCCTCGGTAAGCCCACAGCCAACGGTAAAATGATCGAGGAAATTGGAAGCGGTCAAGAAGCTCTGTGCGGGCGATCCAGCTCGTTTAGGCGACATAGTTCGGAGAATCATTTGATGGGTGTTTATGACTTGGTGCCGGGTAACGTCCCTGCCGAGCAATTTGATTTGCTGCTGGCTGGCACTGACATACGAGGGCCGAAGGTTCGCGAAGCTCTACGGCAGCACCTTGTACACGGTTTAACGCCAAAGGAAGCATGCGAGCAGACAGGGGCCAATCGAGGGCAGTTCTCTTTACGTTTCAAGGCCATCCAGGACGAAAACAGCAGAGTCATTAATTTGTTAAAATTTTACGGTATACCGTAAATAAATCTATGCTAATTATACGCTATACCGTAAAATAGCCTCATTGAAGCGAATCACTGAGGAAGCGGAAATGAACACAGCGCTGGGTCAGATCGAAGTCCACAAATCATTGAGCAGTTTTGTAGTTTACGGCCGGTTTGGTGCTGTGATGCGGGCCGACAAGAGCAAGAAAGTTATCTACAGCAACCTCAAGGAAACGGCGCCCGAGTATGTGTGCATGCTGGAAGCCCTGAAAGAAGCCCAGGCGTGACCCACGCCGTTACCAAGGAAGCAGAAACATGCGCGATATCTCGGTTTCAGGCCACATCCCAAAGTCAGTCGCAATGGAATACATCGCCGCCGCTGCAATGGGTAATGCCGATTTTGAGGCTCGTTCCATTTGCGGTTTTGACGTTGATTTTGTTGACGTTCAGAGCGTCCACAAGGAACACCACGGCGAGCGACTGGCCCGCGTAGTGTCTTGCAATCAAGAGCGCACTATTGTGGCCGTGGGATTCGTCAGCTCCGCTGACAATTGATCGGAAAGCCCGGTTCGCCGGGCGACCCCACCAGTTCAAGGAAAACGCAACAGGTACACGCCATGCCCAGCCATCGAGCTGGGCAGCGGCAGTAGAGAGGGATGCTTTTCGCTCCCCAGGATTGAGCAGGAAAATCTATGACAGAACCGCAAGAGTCATCGCCAGCGCTTACAGAGTTTGAGCATGGCTTTCTCTTTGGAATGGCAGAACTGCTTAAAGAGGGCGGTGAGTCATACCTGATTGCCAAAACCCTGTTGGCCAACGGGTTCGATGGCAAAAACTGCGCTCAGCTCAGCGACTACAAGAAGATGCTTTTGCGAAGGGTGAATGGGATTGCCGGGCTTACATTGGTTGGCTTGGAAGGCGTTCATCAGTTCAAGGATTAATCGCGGAAAACGCGGCGGATCTGCCGCCCAGGTACACCACAAGCCCAGCCGTCAAACGTTGGGCTAAACAAGTAGAAGGATGCCCCTCTAGCGTCCACAACAACGAAGGAATGACCGGATATGACCACAAAACCGGATACCACCAAAGAACAACCCAACACCTGGACTCTGGGCGGTCAAGCAAAGTCCTCGGACGCAGCTGCGGCAATGCCCAAGTTCCTCGATTCCGAAGTGTCGACATCTGTTTCACTCATTACCGGCGGCGGAGCGCGCTCGACGTTGGAGCCATTTTTGCGCCTCGACGGCAGCATTTACGCAATGCTAAGCCCCCATGAAAAAGACCTAGTTAAGTCGTTAGTCCGCACCGGGCGAAAGCTGGGTATCGCCGTGTCTGTCCTCACCAGCGAAGAAGACCGGCGAGAGTTGGCCATCGCCTCACCGGAGCAAGCAGAGCAGATCCTGTCACGCGGAAACAACGTGGTATCAGTGAAACTGTCAGCAGTCTGAGTTGTGGAAGGAACAATCGTATGAACCACAATTGCCATGGTGAATTTTTCACCACAAACGGAGTGCGCCAATACCGTTGCTTTGCGGATAGTTCGGTGGTTTCTTCCGCCGTCTGTAACGGTGACCAGTGCCCTAGCTGCGGCAGAACCATAGTTGCGGTGACGGTGGAAGCCGATCACGAGGTACTCGACCTCAAGGCGGTTTTGGAGCAGCGCTTTGTAGCGGGCCAAGGCGTTGTCACTCTGTCGGCCAGTATGACCGATGAGCAGATCCTGACTTTGATCAAAGGCGCCTGTACTTGGAGCAAGGGCAAGGCGTTCCAGGTCATCCCACCCCGAGCCAAATAAGCAGGAAAAATCCCGGTCCCAAAGCCCCTTGATTGGGGCTAGACCCGTAGGAGAAGCGAGGTTTTCGCGTCCAAAAAAGTCTGGAGAAAATGGTGAAAAATACTCTTGCGGTTTTGGTTATTGCACTGGCCGGGCTGTTGAACGCTGGCTGTGAAGCAGAGAGTGGCAGTGCGTTGTTAGGTCGCTGGGTCGAGAAGACGCAAGACCATAGCAAGCATCCTCGTGTCCTAACTATCGCTAGAGAAGAAGGGACGTATCGCATTGACGAGGAAATTTATCTTAATGGCCAATACAAGACTCAACGCGAAATAGGTCAGCCCGTCTCGAAAACCGTTATCGCGGTGAAAAATGGGATGCGCAACATCCGCCTTGAAGATGGCGTGATTTTCTATCGCAATCTTGAGTTTGTGAAAGCTGGATAATCTAGTCGTTTTCACCTGGTCGCGCTTGAGGAATAACCCTGCACGTTACCCGTACCGCCGGCGAGCACACCGGTTACGACGAATTGAGCAGCGCGCAGACCCTGGCCCTGGCCCAGTTCGTCAAACGCCTGACCTGGTCGGACATGCGCGGCTGTGCGAAGGACGATGACGAGGCCTACGAGATCCGCGACGCCGTGGGCAAACTGCAAAACGCCCTGGCCCTAGCCGGCTACGCGCCGCGTTGAACCTAAAGGAACGCCCACCATTATGAGTACGACCGAAACCCGCATTGCCCACGCCCTGGGACTGATCGATGCCGCCGAAGAATCGCTTGAGGTGCGCTTTGCCACGGCCTACGCCACTGGTTATGTCGACGCCCTGTATGACGCGCAACTGGTGCAGGCCGCTGCGGTGCAACGGCACCGTGACGACGCGCAAGCGCGGCGGGCGCGCCGCTTGACCGAGCTGGGTGCCGGCGATCAGGTGTGACCTGACCGTTACCCGTAACGAAACCCGCTGAAAGGAACCCCCACCATGCCGACCTTTACCGCCGAAGACCGGGATACCCTCCGCGCTCGGGTGCAGGCGCAAATCACCGATATTGAAAGTGCCGTATCCCTGGAAGACGTCGAGCGGAACAAGGTCTATGCCGCCGGCTATGTTGACGCCCTGGTCGCGGCTGGGGCCATTGATCAGGCCGAAGCCACGGAATGGCGGCGCAAGGCGGAGTGGGTCGAAGAAAAAGCGGCGCTGCGCCTGGAGCGCGAAGGGTAGCCCGCCGCGTTACTCGTAACGCCGCTTATGTTCAAACAGGCCCCCACATCCGGCCCAGGTGTGGGGGCCTTTTTTTAGGCCCACGGTGACCAGAACCCCCTACACTGGATAACCAAACCCCCAGGGTCTGGTTTTACGCACTGGGGGCCCCTCACTCGAAAAGGACGCCCAACCCATGCCCGCCTTTAAAGTACCGCCCATGTCCACCGATCCCGACTGTTTCCAGCGGCCCGCCCTGGAAGGTCGCATGCAGGCCTTCGGCCAACGCTGGATGCTCGACTTGGGCCTGATGTTCTGCAAGGAGTGCCACGAATGCCAGGCCGCCGTCGACGCCGCGAAGGCGTTCGAGCATGACGGCGATTGCGTGTACTGGCAGGCCACGCCGTCCACGCCGTGGCTGGAGCTGTTCGGCGACCTGGCGCGCTATCGCAAGCTGTTCGACCCGAAAGGGGCCGGCAAATGAGCGCCCGTGACCGTAACGCGGCCCGGTACCGGCGCGACGACGGCCTGAATGCCTGGTCCCAGCGCTGGGTGCTGGACGGCAATATGTTGTTGTGCGCCCTGTGCAGCGTCGGCCAGTTCGCCCGGGACGCCGGGGAGCCGTTCCAGCACGGCGCCGGTTGCGCGATTGACAGTGAGTTTGCCAAACACCCCTGGCACGCGCTGGCCGCGCTGCTGGGCGACTTGCCGGCGGTGCCGGCATGAGCGACCTCGAAGCGCCGTTGGCACGCTTGAACCTGCCGACCCACGTCCACGCCCAGGCGGTCAAATTGCTGCGGGCCATCGCCCAGGCGCGCACGCCGGGCGACTGCACGCGCGCGGCCGACCGCGCCGAAGGTTTTGTGCTGGGCCTGGAAACGCTCCGGGGGTTGAACGCGGCGAGCCTGGAGGGGCTTTACCTGGCCTTTGAGCAGGCGGCCACCGTGCGCCAGGTGATGCTGTCGTGATCGGCGAAGCGATCCACGACGACACGTTGAAGGCCCTGGTCAGCCAGCACGTGGTGCGTGAAGTAGTGGTGGGCCGCCTCGAGGGCGACAACCACCGCTGGACCTTGTCGGTGCGCCTGGGCGCACCCACGGCGCGGCTGATCCCGGTGCGCTCGCGACGTGAGCCGCTGCGCATCTGGACCAGCGCCAAGGCGGTGATCAAGTACGCCGACGCCGTGGGGCTGCGCGGCTTTGTCGTCGAGCTGTAGCGCGCCGGCCTAAATCCCCTGGTCCTTGGCCGCCTGGTCCACCGCTTCGGCCAGGATGATGGCCGTGGTGCTCAAGCTGCTGTAGATCCGTTGCAATTCCAGCATGGGCGCGCTGGCTGGCGTGCGCCGGTTGAGCGCGTGCTGTTCGCGGAACTGGCGCAACAGGTCGAGCTGGTGTTCGCTCAAATCGAGGGTGATTTTCACGGCGTTTCCTATCGTGTCATTCGGGGGAGCGTTTTCCGACGCAAACGGCGGGCACAAAAAAACCGCCGTTGGAGGGGCGGTTGATTTGTGCCATTCGAATTGGAGGTTCGTTTGGCGGTTCGCTGAAGGTATCGACGAATCGATCATAAATTACGGTCTGTTTGTTGCGCAATAGTCGCCGCAACACGTTCACGGATAATAATCGCGCTTCATCGGCCATCTTTTTGCTTCATTGGCACTCATGACGAAATGGCGAAACGTCGCTAACTACCGGGAAATGTCACTATATCAAGGCGATAGAGGCAGAACGCGCCGGCTACGCGTCAACCTAGATCGTCACGACAGGGCGCCGTCAAGGGTTTTCGTCGCTTTGAAAAATAAACTTCAAAAAAGCGTCAAAGTGCTTTTTTCTGTCAGGGGTTTTGGAGTATCAAGTAACCCAACGGTCACGATGTTGTGCCCGGGGGCCCTTCGCCACGTCTGGAAAACGTGCCGGAACTGAAGGGCTGATAAACACCTGGCTCGCTGAAGGTATCGACAACTTTCAGCAAACCCATTGCTCTGACCGTTCTAGGGCAGCGGGTGTCAGGCTCCTATCAGGAGACTGCTATATGCAATGGAAAAAATGGGTTCGCCGTGCTTTACGGGCGTTCGGCGCCGTGCTGAGAGTGATTCAGCTTGGCCATGCCTTCACCTGGCTACGCGACCGGCTGGACGATCTAGACCGGCTGAACTGATACAAGCCCCGCCTCGGCGGGGTTACTTCTTTTTCTATCCGGGTGCGCGTGACGGGTCACGAGTAAACGGCAGGCGAAAAAAAACCGCCTTTGAGGGGGCGGTTTTGGTTGCAGGCTTCGGTGAGGCCAAGGCCTGCACATCCTCAGTGGATGCACTCGCATGGGCTTACTTTATTCGCCTTTGCTCCTACAGACAAGCATAAATAACGCCTATCCCCTGGTGCCCGTCCGCAAATTGACCGGCATTTAGCCATTATTGGTAGCGGAAACCGTGCGCAAATCGGCTACTATGCGAGGTGACGAGTTCCTTGCATGTGAGTCGTCCACGAGGTCTGGCCAGGTACGTAACAGTTTCCCATGCCCTTAAAACGGGGTGAGAGCCGTGCCGGTGCAGCATGAGGGCCCACACCCGGCCGCCTTAGTGGATGCACTCGCAATGTATTCCCGAAGATGGGCGGTAAGCCGGACAAGCCCGTCGGAGGTTGGCCTCATTGTAGGAGGCCAAAGTATGTTTAAGAAATTTAAGCGTGCGTGGGACCTCGTTAGAAACGGATTAGGGGCTTATCACCTCTATGAGTTTCTGCGGGACCATTGGAACGATCTGCTCGACCTGCTGTAAGGATTGAACCCGTGGGAAAAGCCACTCTAGCTTCGGTTAGGGTGGTTTTTTTTCGCCTGCAAAAACTCCTGGCGCCCAGTATGTCTACCGGCAATGGATCTGCCACAGCTGGTCGAGCCGAGTGGTGTAGCTTTGGCTCAGCAAGTCGCGGCGCATGGCCCATTCCGGCGTGGCGGGTACACTGGCCACCCGCAACGTACCTCGACCCCACCGGCCATTGATGGCATCGAGCACCGACATGACCTTGCTTGCTTCCCCGGGTTGGGAGCGGGCAAACAGATCCTCGGTGAACTCGCCTGGCTGGCACAGGTTCAGCAACATGACCTCGGCCTTGCTGTACTGATACCCCGGTCGAAAGATCCGCTCCACGGCGTCTGTGGCTGCGCGGGTGAGCACACGCACGTCGTCGGTGGGGTAGGGCAGGTCCACCACCAGGCCATTGGCATACTGCGCTTCTGCCGGGTTAAACATGCCGGTGCGAATGCTGACCCGGATCTTCTTGCACAACGACTGCTGGGCCCGCAGCTTTTCCGAAGCGCGCATCATGTAGGTGGCCACCGCCTCCTGGATCGCCGGCAGCGCCTGCAGGCGTTTACCAAACATTCGACTGCAGCAGATCTCCTGCTTCGGCGGATCCGGCTCATCGAGCGCCAGGCACGAGGTGCCGCCCAGTTCCCGGGCGGTTTTCTCGATGACCACGCTGAACTTCTTGCGCAGCGTCCAGGGATCGGCCCGGGCCAGGTCCATGGCCGTTCTGATGCCCATCTCTTCCAGGTGCGCTTTCATCCGCCGGCCGACTCCCCAGACTTCGGCCACGTCGGTGTTGCGCAGCACCCAATCACGCTTGAAGGGGTCGCAGATGTCGACCACCCCACCGGTTTGTGCCTGCAGGCGCTTGGCCGTGTGGTTGGCCAGCTTGGCCAGGGTTTTGGTGGGAGCTATGCCCACCCCGACCGGAATGCCGGTGCAGCGCAGCACCTGGTGGCGAATCTGCCGGCCCAGGACCTCGGGCCCGCGGATCCCGCTCATGTCGGCAAATGCTTCGTCGATGGAGTAAACCTCCACGGCCGGTACTAGCGATTCAATCACGCTCATCACCCGCTGGCTCATGTCGCCGTACAAGGCATAATTCGACGAGAAGGCCACGATACCCAGGCGCTGCAGCTTGTGCTTGATCTGGAAGTAGGGCTCGCCCATTTTGACAAAGGGCTTGGCGTCGTAACTGCGCGCCACCACGCAACCGTCGTTGTTGGACAGGACCACCACCGGCACCTTGGCCAAGTCCGGTCGGAACACGCGCTCGCAGCTTGCATAGAAGCTGTTGCAGTCAATCAAGGCAAACACAGGCGCCTCAGACATGGCTGCGAACCGTGCTGGTGATGACACCCCAAATCACCAGCTCGTCGCCTTCCAGGACGTAGCGCGGTGGGTACTTGGGATTCTCCGAAAGCAAAATCATTTGGCGATCGCGCACGCATAACCGCTTGCAGACCGGTTCGTTGTTGAGCAGGGCCACCACGATGTGGCCGTGAGCTGGCTCCATTGACCGATCGACCACGGCCAGGTCCCCGTCGAAGATGCCGGCCCCCTGCATGCTGTCGCCGCTGATCGAGGCCAGGTAGACATGCGGCGCCCGGATATTGAGCACCTCATCGAGTGAGATCTGTTGTTCGATGTGATCGGCCGCCGGCGACGGGAACCCGGCCGGGATCTTGAACAGGCACAAGGGCAGCCGAATGCCGCCTTCGGCCAATGGGCCATGAATGGAAAAACTCATAACGCACGACTTCCGAAAACTGTACAGATATACAGTTAACTTTGCTGAATGCCTGCGGTCAATTTTATTGTACGTTCCACCAGACCAGCGGATCGCCACCAGGGCCCGCCCGTGACAGGAGCAACCAGCCATGTGCAGCCATTACGAGCCGCCGACGCCGAGCCAGCTTGCCCAGGCCTTCGGCGTCGAGCTTTACCCACAAGGCGAGCTGGAGCTATGGCCTGGCTACGTCGGGCCGTTTGTCCGCCGTCCGGCCAACGCCGACGCCCAGGACGAGGGAAGCCCCAGCCTGGAACTGCTAACCGGCGCGTTCGGCCTGATTCCTGGGTGGAGTAAGGAGCGAAAAAAGATCGTTCGAAGGACCTACAACGCCAGATCGGAGACGGTGGCCGAAAAACCTTCCTACCGTAACGCCTGGCGCAAGGCCCAGCACTGCATCATTCCGGCAGCAGCCATCTATGAACCCGATTACCGCAAGGGTAAACCGTTTCCGGCGCGCATCATTCGGGCTGATGGGAGAATTATGGGCATCGCCGGCTTGTGGGAGCGCTGGCACGATCCGTCTACCGGCCAGGTCCTGCACAGCTACACGATGATGACCGTCAATGCAGACGCCCACGCCTTTATGCGCAACTACCACAAACCGGAAGACGAAAAACGCATGGTCGTTATCCTGCCGCAAGGGCTCTACAACGACTGGCTCGACGCTCCGGTCCACGATAGCGCGGAGTTCATGCGTCAATATCCAGCGGATCGAATGGCGGTTGGATAAACCGCCAACGTCTTAAGACTAAACCGGTTTAACTCAGGTCAAGGGACGCGACCCCGGCTCGTCGCGACCGCTTCTCCGTCGCGATGAACGGAGTCCCGTGCGAAGCGAACCCTTGAACAGCCCCCAATGAAACAAGGCTCCCTCGTGAGTGGGGGGTAGAGCTTCACCACCCCGCGCTCCCGAGGTCAACGCGGCCGTTGCGAGATGACAAGGGCCGCGCCCTTGGTGTTTCTTGCCGACAACTTGGGCACAATGCCAGACTTCGCCGCCGCGAACGAAGGCTGGATGAGGGATGTGATGGCAGATTTAAAACGTGACCTGGAACCGGGCAAGGTCGATCCGGAGCAGTTACGGCGCTTGATCGGGTTTACTGGAATCACAGGAGAAAAGGTAATCGAGGCGCTGCACAGCTATTTTGTCGACGGGGTGAAACAAGCGGATATCTGCCGTGTATACGGGTTTAGGAAGGCATTCATATCGCGGAAGATCGGCGACATAAACAGCGTCAGCGTCGCGGTTCGAGAGATAGCGCCGTTCTACAGAGAGCACTCAAAAAGTTAACCGATATCGGTAAACTTTTATTGTGAAGGTTAACCGATATCGGTAAACTCTCCCTCGTTGCCACTGCTGACGAGGGACGTAAGCATGACCACTTACCGCTTGAGCGGAGTTGTGATCGATAGCGAAGGACGGCAAACCGCCGTGAATGAATTCACATGCAATGCTCATCGCAACGTAAGGAATATAGATTTTTTTCGGAATAATGGCTTCAAGGGTTCGCTGATTCAGGTTAGAACTGAACTAAACGGCACGAGAACTCAGGAAACCATTGATCTTGAACTTTGCGTTTTTGCATACGATGCGGTTAGCGCATAGTAGGGTAGGGAGGCACTGGAGAGCGCCTTGCTGGTCAATAACCCCAGGGAGACAGTTGCGACCGGTAAGACGCTCTACCAGTGCAACCCTACTCAGTTTTGGCTTGGACCTACACGTTTCTGTCGATTAATGAGAACAGTATTTTACTGGTCTGCATGTGTTTGACATATTGGAACTCAACCAGCGCAGCAGGATGCCAATGAGACTCAAGCTGGTAGGTGTCCCACCCGCTTAAATCGGTGCCTTGAAGCTCCATTGCGCCTTTCGAGAACATCGGCTCACCCAAGGCTTTATGCACCTGTGACTGATCCGAAAGAGAACCAAAAGGTTCAGGTAACTGCCCTGTGAATAGCGGCACATTGCTGTTTTGATCATCTTTCAAAGTGATGTATATAACCTCGAAACGTAAGGTTTCGGGCCAGAATATCAACTCAATTCCAGGAACCGGCTCGATCTCTAGCGATTCACCATCTTCATACAAGTCTTGTAGTGGAAGGTTATCTATTACTTTATTAGCAATTAGAGCATCGTACGAACAGCCCAGGTTCTTGATTAAACGTTCCATATTTACGGAGTTCATCTGCGCCTCAGACCTGTTGAAAATACCCCCGTACGCCTCTTGCGGACGGTGGGGGTCGATAAGATGCCGTGAAGCCGCATTTTTTACCAGAGTTGACGTGGCATTGTGCTAGCTCCGACCGAATAGGATCCAGTTAGAGCCGTTCGGTTCAACGCAGATTAGCTGTTTTTGTTGCGCGGGCGGCAATGATTAAGCGCTGCAATTCGGCCGGATCCTGGATGCGATAAACGAGATCGATCAGCACTGAGCGTAACTCGCAGACGGTTTGCCAACGGATGTCGATCTCGGCCGGTAGGAACTCGATGGGAGAGACGTTGAAAAAGTTCGCAAGCTTCACCAGTTGTTCACCATCGGGAGAGTGGTCGCCGCGCTCATAACGGCCGATGGTTGTTACCTCGCAATCGAGGGCTTCGGCTAGCGCCGCTTGGGTGATCTGCCTAGCTTTTCGGTGCGATCTGATCCGTGAGCCGATGAGCGTGCGAATCGGAGAAGTCATTTTCCCGCCTGAAATGCGTCAGTTTCGGGCGTCCCATGCGTTTTTAAAGGGCAAAATTGCACAATATGCATTTATGATTGATTACTTTGTGGTAAGTGAATAAAATTACGTACTGGCACGGTGCCATTGCAATTTTGCGCACTGTACATATAATCAGCCGCCGTCGATACGACGGAAAGCACCCTCCATGGAGCGGTCGCTAAAAGGGATGGGCTACGGCGCGTTTGTGGCGGCGCGTGCCCGCATACAGGGGTATAGGGATGTTTCGATGGCATTTGATTACACATAATCTGCATGCGCTTCAGTTGGTTACGGACAAAGCAAGGCTGTTGGGTGTCGAGATTTACTGCCCAATGAAACTGGAAGTGAAAAAGCGGCGTGACTGCAACGGCACCCGCACCACCTCTACGCCGCTTTTCCCCGGATACCTGTTCGTCCGCCTCGATCCTGAGGTGGTGCATCACTCGGTCATTGCCGACATTCCAGGCGTCAAGGAATTCGTACGGTTCGGTGGCGACATCAGCACCGTGTCCAACGCGCTGATCGAGGCGTTGAAGCAATCGTTGATCCTCATGGCCGACGAAAAAGTTAAACGCCTTGAATGTCACAATGTGCCCCAGGCTGTTTTAGCCAAGCTGGCTGAGATTGCTTTAATGAAGTCTAAGATTGAGCGCCAGACGGCGTTTTTTAATCTGCTGCAAAATGATTCGAAACTGATCGCGATGGGCAATCAGCCTTACTCGCGTATTAGTTCGGTCATTGAAACACCGAAAGTCGACGAAAAAGTCTGGTAACACGTCAGCTGTAAACACACCAATACATTTTTAACACACTGCATGCATGCGCATGGCGGTGTGTTTTTGTTTGCCTGGAGGAAATATGCAGCCAAAAGAACCCAGCAAAACTGGGGAAGTGAAATACCCACGTACGATTCACGTCGGTGCTGACAGGGTTAAAGCTCTCACCGACTGTGCGATTGATGTCAGTTACAACTGTGGTCGGCTCTACACGGCTGGTCAGTTCATTATGTATCTGATCGACAACTACGCGGAAGCTGCTACAGCGAAGTTGAAGGAACAATCAAAAACCTAGGTGATCATTATGGCAATATTGACTGCAAGCGCAGTTATGACCTTGGCGCTGCAATGTGCTCCCGCCGTCCACCCTCAAACTACTATCACTATCGTCAAAACTGAATCTGGATTTAACCCTTGGGCGATTGGTGTGGTAGGTAAGGTTTTACCGCAGCAACCGCAAACGCTGGATGAGGCCGTGGCGAAAGTAAAAGAGCTGGTCGCTGAAGGGGCAAACTTTAGTATTGGGCTGGGTCAAATTAATCGTTACAACTTCGACGTTAACAAGCCGGAGCTGGTCTTTGACCCGTGTACTAATTTGCGCATGGCAGCTGCCAATCTGGAGGCTTGCTACGAGCGCGTAGGATCGAAAGGAGATACGCCCCAGGAGAAAACACTAAAAGCAATTTCCTGCTACTACAGCGGCAACGAGACCACCGGCTTCGAGGCAGAGCCCCAGTTTGGCGGAACTAGCCACGTCCAGCGCATCGTCGCCAATGCAGAGTCTTACAAAGTCGGGCCGATCACAGCGGATGGCGGCGATCCGGCACAGCCCTTGGCACAACCCGCAGTGCCTCAACCTCCACCTACCTATGAAAGTTGGGACGTGTTGCGTCAGTACCCGCGCTACAGCCCAGCACCCGCTCCACAACCTAAATCAGTACCAACACCCGAAGAAGTTCCACAGGAGAACAATGATGTTTAACGTTAAGCAAAAAATCACCGGTTTTTTCATCCAGCAAAAGGAGTTCATTAAGTTATTGGTGGTAGCAATTGCTTGCGTGCCGTTGTTCGCAATGGCCGATTGGGATCAAACCGTTCTGGATCAAACTCGAAAAATCCGAATCGGTATGTATGCAGCCGGTGGTTCGGCTGCATTGATTTCGTTGTTGTGGTGCGGCATTAAATGGCTGCTTGCGCGGGCTAACGGTGACCATTCCACGACCTTCAAGGATTACCTCGAACAAATCTGGGTAATTATTGCCGTTGGTGGTGCATTGGTATTGGCGGCGGGTGCTTGGCAGATATTCGGTACAGGCACGTTTGACTGACATCAGTAAGTCAGGGAGTTTCCAATGTCGCAAGAAGAAGAAAAAGTCCTGCTTTACCCGAGTTATAACGCCATGAGCCGCCCCGCTATGTTTTGGGGAATTCCGATCATGCCGCTTGTCGGGTTGTTTCTTGCTGCAGTGATTGTCTTCGTTATTACGTTCACGTTGTTGTCGTTCGTTTGGGCGCTGGTTGCACTACTGCCATTCGTTATTGCGGTGTGCGGTCTGCGAATCATGACGTCTATCGATGATCGTTACATACGCCGTGTTCGTTTTTCAGTTCATCGTTTGTGGTTGAACCTAAAACACGGAAAACAATTGCTGCTCACCCCCTATAGTCCTCTCTGGAGCCAATATTATGGGAAGAGATTTTCACAACAGCGCTTTATCGCCGGAGCAGTTAAAAGTCCCGTTGATGTGCTATCCGGTCCACGAACACATGGTGACTCTGAGCGGGTATAGGCTGTTTAGCCTGATTCGACTCAAAGGCATTTCTCACGAAACGGTCAGTAAAAAAGAACTCGACCGGCTGTTCCTGCAGATCAATACCTACTTTCTTGCACTGGGTAAGAAAGAAGGCAAAAACCTGATGTTGCAGACCTACATCACCAAAACAAAAGTCGAGCTGGACACCGAGTATGTGTTCGACCTGCAGCCACTGCAGGAGTTTGCCGACGCGTACACAGCGCCATTTCGCAACGGGACCTATCGGCAGACGGGTTATGCCCTGGGCTTGGTTCTCAAATACCGCGACCAGGACGACGGCATTCGCCGGATGAAGGAGCTGTTGACGATATCGGAAACCATGCTCGCCGATTACGATCCCTCCTTCATGGGGATGGAATCGAACCGTTACGGCGCGCTTTTCTCCCAAGCCGGTCGCTATTTCAGCCTGCTGATCAACGGGCATGAAAAAGACATATTGCACAGCGATACGCGCCTGGGTGACGCGATGATCGACAGCGTGACCAATTTCGGCGAATACGATTTCCTCGAGAATCGCCCCAATCGGGGCGGCGTTCGCTTTGGCACCACCTACGATCTGCGCGACTACCCGAGCGCCGGTTCCTACCCTGGTATGTGGGATGAGGCGATTGAACAGCCGTTCGACTTTACGTTGGTGCAGACCTTCATCTTCGATGATCGCAACACGGCCAAACGGACCTTTACTAAGCACGTTTCCGATCTGAGTTCGGTAGAGGGGGAGTCCAAACAGACCAACGAATTGTTGGCCGCTGTGCAGGAAATCACCCAAGGCGAATTGGCGATGGGTCGATATCACGCATCAATGATCGTGTTCGGCAATACGCCGGACGAGGCGATCACCAACGGCTCCAAGATGGAATCGGTGTTTACCGTTCGCGATGCCACGTTCGTACGCTCCACCATGACGAACTACACAACCTGGTACACGCAGTTTCCTGGCGAAACCCGTTCGCTATACCCCTTGTCGAAGTCGACCGAAAACCTTGCCTGCGGCTTTTCGTTGCATGCCACGCCGGCCGGCAAGGCGAAGGGCAACCCCATTGGCGACGGAACGGCGTTGGTCCCGATGCAGACCGTCAAGAAAGGGCTGTTCATGCTCAGCGCGCACGATAGCCCTCCCGGTCAAAACAACCTGGGTGAAATGTTGCCAGGGCATATTTCTATCACGGGGCAAACGGGGGTCGGTAAGACCACGTTCGAGGCGATTTTGCTGATGTTCTTCAGTCGTTGGGATCCGATGTATTTCTGCATCGATTACAACAACTCGCTGGAGAACCTGCTGCGTGCGCTCAACACGCACTATTTCACCATCGCACCGGGGAAATTCACCGGTTTGAACCCGTTCCAGTTTCCGGATAACGAGGAATTGCGCCAGTTTTTGTTCGACATCGTGTTCTGCTGCGCCGGCGGTAAGGACCAGACTAACCAGGATGAAGAACGGGAGATTCAGAGCTCCATCGACGCGGTGATGCAGCATTCCAACGTCGACAATCGAGGCATGTCGTTGTTGCTGCAGAACATCACCAAGAAAGGCAACAACTGCCTGCATACCCGCTTGGCCAAGTGGTGTCGGGTGGCCGGTGGTCATGTCGGCCAATATGCCTGGGTACTGGATTCGCCGAAAAACCTGTTTGATCCCAAAGCGTTCAGGCGTCTGGCGTTTGATTGCACGAGGATTCTGAAAAAGGAATATGCCACCAAGCACCCCGATGTCATGGAAGTGTTGCTCAACACGCTGTTTTTCGTGAAACGCACCATGCACCAGGCTAAACCGGGCAGCCTGCTCATTAACGCGATCGCTGAGTATTGGGTGCCGTTGTCCTTCGAGAGTACAGCCGAGAAGATCAAGGAAATCCTCAAGAGCGGACGAACCCGTGGCGAAATCCTGATCATGGACACTCAGTCGCCAGAGGATGCATTAAGCACTGAGTACGCTCCGGCGGTTGTCCAGCAGGTCATTACGGCGATCTGGCTGCCCAATACCAAAGCGGATAAGGACGGTTATGCCAAGTTCGGCGTCAAGGGCAAAGTGTTCGATACCATCGCTGGTATGCATCCCCTCAGCCGCGAAATGGTGGTGGTGCAGGGGCATCAGGCGGTGCAGCTCAAGATGGAACTGCCCGATCACCTGAAATACTGGCTGCCGCTGCTGTCGTCGACGGAGAAGAACCTTGCGGTCGCGGCAGAGGTACGGCGGTCACTTGGCACCGATGACCCACATCTATGGGTTCCGGCGTTTCTGGAGCGAATGGCTGCAATAACCGCCGCCGAACGCCGAGCCAGAGAAGCCAATGCTGGTGGGGTGTCCGCATGAAACAAAGACTACTCGCATCCGCTTTGGCGTTAGCCATTGCCGTTACAGTGCCGTGCAGTTACGGATCAGGCATTCCAACCGTCGACGTCGCGTCCCTGGCACAGATGGCGATGGACGCGCAGCGCCAGGCTAAAGAAGCACTGGACCAGCTCAACGCGGCAAAAGAGGCAATCGAGCAGGCCAAGGCTCAGTTTGACCACTACAAGAGCCTGGTCACCGGGAATTCCAAACTCGGTGATTTTCTCGATAATCCTGAGCTGAACAAGACGCTGTCGCTCGATGGCTGGGAGGATATTTATCAGGACGCGCGTGACCTCGGTTCGTTGCGTGACCGCTACGGACTGGTTTCGGACGATATCAACGTCCAGAAGTCATTCGACAAGCTACTGGCGGTGACCGATGCCCTGGAGCGTAACTACGACGCGAGCACCCAGCGGGTCAAGAATGCCCAGGCCCTGCGCACCAAGCTCGATGAGGTCCAAACACCACAAGAGAAGGAGGATCTGCAACTGCGCTACCAGCAAGAACTGCTGGAGCTACAAAATCAGCAAATGAGGCTGCAACAGACTCAGATGCTGGTCGCGCAGAAAGAACGACTGGAAAGTAAGCAGCGTGCCCAGGCGTTCAAGGATCACCTCAACGGGAAGAAGTCTTAGCCCAGCAATTAAAGGTGACCTATGGATATTCAAATTGCGGAACCGTTATTTAAAGCAATTGAGACCGGTCTTAACAGTACGTTGATGTCCGGCACAGCGAAAGTGATGTTGGGTGTGGGTGCATCGTTCGGCTCAGTCTGGATGGTGCACTTTGCCTTGAAAAGTTTGCAATGGCTATTCACCGGAATTGACGTCATTTATCAAGATATTCTTTGGTCTATCTTCAAAATGGCGATCATCGTGTCCTTCGCGTTTAACGTGTCCTGGTACATCCAGAACGTGGTTCCGTTTGTCACGGATCTACCGACGTGGATGGGCGGCGTCCTATCAGGGCAACAGGGGAATCAGACTAACCAAGTTGATACCTTGATTAGTGCATTTGTTGATGCTGTGGTGAAGTTGGTAGAGGCAATGGATTTCGATCTGTTGGACAACTTTAACATCGTCATAATGGGCATTTGTGTGCTGATCTTCATGTTGCTTGGTGGGATTCCTTTCTTGTCGGTGTGCGTTGGAACGCTTATCACCTTGAAAGTTGCGACAACACTGATGTTAGTGGTAGGTCCGATATTCATTGCGTTTGCGCTGTTTGATCAAACCCGCCAATGGTTTTACGGATGGGTATCGCTGGTTGGGGGATTTATGCTCACCAGTGTGCTGTTCTCCATTGTGATCGCTTTGGAGATCGGCTTCATCAACACAGTGATAATGAAAAATGGCGCGATTGAAGCAACTTGGGCCGAAGCGTTCTCGATACTGTTCTACTTCGGTGCTTTTACGCTGCTCGCAACTGAGTTACCGAGCTACGCCGCTTCCGTGATGGGTGGGACGCCTTCCGGCGCAACGGGCGTGTCTGGGATTCTCGGCAAGGGCACGGGCGTCGGCACGGCCGGCCGCATGGCCGGCGCTGCTGGCAAAGCTATCGCCAGGCTAGTTATGAGACGCCGCAACACAGTCCAATAGCTGCCCCTTCGGGTAGCACTCGTACCAACACCTAAAGGTTATTGCGATGAAATATAGACTTGCCTTGAGCGGGTTGTTTTGCGTGGTTTTTATTTCTGCCTGTAGTTCGGCGCCCAAGTTGCCGGAGCCATCCGGTTCTTGGGAAGACTTTAATCCGCCGGTACTTCAAGCAAGTCAATTAAAAGGGGGGGCGCCCAATGCTGCGAAAAAGTAAAGATCAAATCATTGAACAGGAACGACTCTTAGCGTCACCGCCGCCAATGGACGCGCTCACGGCTCAAGAAATGAGCGCATACGAAAAGGCATATCAATGGGCCGCACGCTGGTTTGAAGATAACGTCGCGAAAGAGCATAAAGCCAAAGCTAACATGTGGCGTCGTATCGCGATGTTTAACAGTGTTTTGACTTTCATGGCTATCGGCGCTGTCATGGGGTTGACGCCCTTGAAAGAGTACGTCCCATTCGCGGTTCGCGTTAACGAAGTTACCGGTGCGACGGATGTGCTGCGCCCGGCCAGTGAAAAGAAGTCGCAGGAACAAATCGATGATGAGTTCATGCTGGCCACGTATGTGCGCGCCCGTGAGGGTTACACCTTCGCCGATCACGATGCGCAATATAAGTTGGTCGAATTGATGTCTCATGATGAGACGTTCACCGAATACCGAAACTTCCAACTGTCGAAAAAAGGCTACCTGGAGGTATTGGGCGACTCGCGGATGATTCGCACCGAAATCAACGACATCACCTTTCTGGATCGTAAGAATCGCACCGGTACCGCCCAGGTGTTGATGACCAAGGTAGTGCTTGACCGCAACGGTGAGCCGGACATGACGATCAAGCCGCTCAAGTACCGTGCAATGATCACCTACGACTACAAGAAGAAGCCGAAAACGCGCGGCGACGCTTGGCTGTCGCCGAGTGGCTTCGGAGCGGTCACTTACTCGAAAAACGAGGAAGTGGGGGGCAAGCTATGACCTTCAGAAAAAAGCTCGGCATCGCGGGACTTCTGTTCGTTGCCGGTGCGCTGTGCACCCTGGTATCGCGCTACGCCAATGCCGAAGTGATGGGCGCCGGCTCGTACATGGATCCTCGGGTACAGACGGCCGTTTACTCACCTGACAACGTGTATCGCATTCAGGCTGTGATCGGGCGTACGTCGCTGATTCAGTTCCCGGTCAACGAGACTGTCACCGAGGACTCCGGGCTTATGGTTGCAGGCGACCCGGATGCCTGGGAGTTGGGCACGAATCTGGCGGGCAACTTGGTCAGTATCAAGCCGAAAGTGCCCAAGGATCCGGACACCAACCTGATCATCAACACCAATCGACATACCTATATCTTCGAACTGGTGTTGGTAAAAGACGACGCGTTGAAGACGTACGCGCTGCGCTTCACATACCCGGAGCCGATTGGCGTTAAAAAACTGGTCGTGGAACGGGACCTCAATCCCAACCCGTGCAGCGGCGCGATGAACCGCGCCTATCAGCGTCGAGGGGATAAGGAAATTTCACCTTACGAGGCATGGGACAACGGTACGTTTACCTGTTTCCGCTTCCCGGCAAATACGCCGCGACCAGTGGTTTACCAAGTCTTGCCGGATGGAAGTGAAAGCCTGGTGAACACCCGTACGGTGCAAAACATCCTGGTCGTACATGGTGTGAGCCAAGCATTCCGCTTTCGTTTGAACATGATGGTCTTGGAAGTCAAAACGCGGCAGCGCCTGGGCGGCTTCTACAACTACAACGGCACCACGACTGGCGATATTCGGGTGGTGAAACATGCAGACCAATAACAACCCAACGCCTGACGGCGTAACAGAACCAGCATCCAGCAGTTCAGCCCAGGCACGCGGAGCGTTCGACCTCCGGTCGAGCGTTACGAAAAACCCGCAGAACATGAAGTATTGGGCGATTGCCGGCGTGGTGTTCGTGGTGTTGATCGCCGGACTGGTGGCGCTTTGGGCGGTGGCCTTCAATGTGATGAACGAAGGTAGCACTGACATCGACGAATCCAAGGTGCAGGCCGATACCATGCTGCGCAGTACTGAGGGCAACGATGACGCGATGAAAATCGCCAAGGAAGCAAAGGCACGCCGAATGGCCGAAGAGGAAGCGTTGAAGCGCAAACAGGAGCAACAAGCCAAGCCCGCCCCGGCTCCGGAGTCCAAGCCGGCGCCGCCGCCAAAGTCCACTGGGCAGGCACCGGCCCCATCCGGTCAAGGCAACAGCTCTGCCCCTGCTGAAAAAACACCGCTGCAACGCAAGTTAGGCGGTGGGGTGTACGTCAAACCAACGTCAGTCGCCGGTTCCAGTTACGGGCAATCAGCGACCGGCGCCCGCCAGTCGTCCGTCGGCAGTAGCGAGGCTGATGCGGGCGTGCTCGATGGCGGTGGCGGTGGCGGTTCTGGTTCGTCGCCTTATCGTGGAAGCCTATCAAGCCTCTCTGGCACTGGTTTTAAGCCGTCTAAAGCGGTCTTGGCACCGGATGGCAAGTACCTGCTGCGGCACAACACCTATGGGCGCTGTGCGCTGTACACCGAGATCATCACCGATCAACCAGGTCTGGTGGAGTGTCGGCTGACCGAACCGCTGTACTCGGCAGACGGATCGACAGTGATCGCTGAAGCAGGCGCACCACTCAGTGGCGAGCAGAAAGTTGAAGTTCGCCCAGGTCAGACCCGCGTGTTCACAACGTGGACTGAGCTTGAAACGAGTTCCGGGGTGGCGGGTGTGCCAGGTATTCGTGCCCGGTTGGATAGTTTGGGCGCCGGGCAAATGGGTGCAAGTGGAACCAAGGCGTGGATCGACAACCACAATTTTGACCGCTACGGCGGTGCTGTCGCGTTGTCGCTTTTCCAGGACGTGTTGTCGGCTGCATCCAACTCCACCCAGCAGAGCGGATCTGGTTACACGGTCAACAACAGTGAACAGAACGTCGAAAACATGGCCAGCAAGGCGCTGGACGCCAACATCAATATCAACCCGACGGGTTATCTGCTGCCAGGCACCATCCTGACGGTGATCATCGCCCGCGATATCGACTTTTCTTCGGTACTTGAAAACCGCTAGGAGGATCTGATGAACATGATGAGCCAGCCCGTCGAGGATCTGGAGGGATTCGAGGAACTGAATGATTCGACTCTGTTACGCGACTTCATGGAACAGGCGGGGTTGACTGAGCGATTGCAGCGTAAGGGCGTTACCGAGGTGTATTTCAACCGCCCGGGCGAACTGTGGACGGCGGCAGAAGGTCAGCTCGCTGACACGATGGAGCCTATGCCTCAGCTCACCCTGGACCTGTGCGAGAAGGTTGCGACCTCTCTGGCGGCGTTCAACCGAATAGCGCTGTCCGCCGACGAGCCCTTGCACACTGTGGATCTGCCCAACATTTTCCCGCAGGGCACGCGGGGCACGTTGGTCATGCCGCCAGCCTGCGAGAAAGGCACCATATCGCTGACGATTCGGAAGCCTTCGCTTGATCGGTTTTCGCTGCCCAACTACCAAGACTCAGGACGGTTTGAGAAGATCCGCGCGATATCGACGTCCAAGGTGGAATTGAAAGATTGGCAGCGCGACATGATGGACGCGCATGTGCGACTGGATTGGGATCGGTTCTTCCGACAGGCAATGCACCATCGGCAAAACATCATCATTTTTGGCGGACCTGGCTCGGGGAAAACGACGTTTGCCAAGGCATTGGTTGACCTCTATGACCCAAGCCGCCGCCTGATCACCATCGAAGCCGTCAACGAGCTGGTGTTGCCGAAACATCCAAACCGCGTTCACCTGCTGTACGGCCAGCGGGTGACCCCCAAGTCATTGGTGGCCATCACGATGCGGATGAAGCCCGACCACCTGCTGTTGGCCGAGCTGACCGGGGACGAGGCCTGGCATTTCATGGAAAGTCTCAACACCGGTTTGCCCGGCACCGTCACGACGGCGCACGCGAACGACAGCGTCGCGGGTGTTGCGCGGATCTGCAGCCTGGTGAAGCAATCGGAAGTCGGTAAAGGGCTTGATTACCCCTACATCGAACGGCTTGTGAGGACGTCGTTCGACATCATGATCTACATGGAAAAAACGTATTTGCATGAAGTGCATTACGACCCACAGCACAAGCTGGATCTGTTGAATGGCGTAGCGGCCTAGGAGGGGTTATGTGGTGGAAAGTGACGTTGATTGTCCTGATCCTGATGGCCGTGTGCTTCGTCCTGGGGCTGTATGTGGGAGGGGGAGTGTTCTTGCAGATTACAGCCGGCGATTACTCTGGCGTGACCTACCGGACATTGTTCGATGCCCGGCACCTTGCGCTTGATGATAGCCGTCTGGTGTACCTGCCCTGGGTGTGGTGCATCACCGCTGCACTGACTTTCCTCCCGGTCGGCCTGACGCTGCTGGCCCTGCTCGCACGGGTCAAACCGAAACGCTCGTTGCACGGTGATGCCCGTTTCGCCAATGACAAAGAGCTTCGGGCTTTTGAATACACGGGCGACTACCAAAAGCTGTAAGCCCGCCGGGATTTGCTCCCGGTTTCCATAAACTCAACATCGCTACCGCGCCAAAACTGGCTTGGTGGCCCGTGCGTGCCTGGGCAAATCGTCACCCCGGCGCGCATGGGTTCTATCGACATCAAAGGTAATCCCTATGAGTAACACAACGTTTAAAGTGCTGGTATTAGGCACGCTGATGCTGGGCGTGTTCATTCAAATCAAACAGTACGAATCGATCAGCTCTGGACTGACGACTATTGCCGCCAACCAGGTGAAGTCGGAGGCTAATCAAGCCCTGGGTAATGCAACTCTGTCGATGATTCACGCGACGGCTGAAAAAACGCTGGCCGTGCAACAAGCCGCAGATGCTGCGCGGGAGGCACGCCCATGAAGCTGCTCGCCTGTTGCACCGTTGCTGCAGCGCTCGCCTCGGGCAGTGCAGCGGCCATGTTGCCGATACCCCTTTACGACTTCTCCGTTTGGGCGGCGACGGTGCTGAAAAAGCATGGCATCGAAGACGCAACGGTGGTCGAGGCTGCATTCCCGATCAGTTTCAGCTACTGCCCGAAAGGCTCGACGGCACTCTGGCGCTACCAAGCCATCAGCCCCGCGCAATTGGAGGCGCTGAATCGCGGTGAGGGTGTGCCGGCGAGTGATTCGAATTTCGAAATGATCGAGCCTGCCAGCGCCGCGTGCGCTTCCGTCAAAACGTAAATCCGCCCTGTGTTGCTACCAAAGTGCCGATCGAGCGCGGGCGCCCGGGTGGTGTTTTGGTAACAGTTCGAAATGACCAGGAGGTTAAATGTACAGCCAACAGAATCTGCAGAAGCGGATAGAAGACTTCCCGCCGATCTTGATCGGCAAGCACCCAAAACGCGATTCGTTCTTGGCCACCTATGGCCAGTCGTTCGTCATGCTCGCCGCGCCGCCCGGCACCATGAAAGGCGTCAGTATGGTGATTCCCAACCTGCTGACTTTTCCGGATTCGGTGGTAGTCAACGATCCGAAATTTGAAAACTGG
This sequence comes from Pseudomonas sp. BP11-1-1, assembly GCF_052112105.1. Lineage (NCBI taxonomy): Bacteria > Pseudomonadati > Pseudomonadota > Gammaproteobacteria > Pseudomonadales > Pseudomonadaceae > Pseudomonas > Pseudomonas sp. BP11-1-1. The sequence continues at coordinate 15,423 of NZ_JAUTYU010000029.1, read as the reverse complement.
GACGCCACGGCCGGGTTTCGGGCTCTGACCGGGCAGAAGGTTCGACGTTTCTCCCCCGAGCGCATGGATACCCACCGCTGGAATCCGTTCTCTGCGCTACGCCGTGATCCGTTGTATCGGCTGGGTGATATCCGGACGCAGGCCGCTGCGCTCTACGTGTCTGACAACCCAAAGAACCAGGAGTGGTACAGCAAGGCGGCGTCGGTGTTCTCAGCCATTGTTCTTTACCTGATGGAAACGCCTGAGCTGCCTTTTACGTTACCTCAGGTGTACGAAGTCGCCTCGATGGGCGTCGGCATGGGCGCCTGGGCTGAGCAGGTGATGGCTGCACGCAGTGAAGGCGACAAAGCACTTAGCGCCGAGTGTTTGCGGGAAATCGGCAGCATCGTTGAACAGGCCAAAGCGAAAAGTGGCTGGTCGACCACGGCGGATATCGTGCGTAGCCAACTGACGTTGTACTCAGAGAAGACCGTCGCCTGGGCGCTGTCGGGCGATGACATCAAGTTCGACAAGATGCGTGAGGAAAAAACGAGCATCTATTTCTGTGTCACCGGCGAGAACGTCAAGAAGTTTGGCCCGCTGATGAACATGTTTTTTTCTCAGGCGATGATGCAGAACTCGAGAATCCTGCCAGATCAAGGCGGGCATTGTGAGGATGGAACGCTCCGGCTTAAGTATCAGATTCTGTTCGTGCTGGATGAGATCGCGGTAATGGGCCGGATGGAAGCAATGGAAACCGGGCCTGCGTTGTTGCGCGGTGCCGGCTTGCGTTACCTGATCATCTTCCAGAGCAAGGATCAGATGCGGGGTGAACGCACCTACGGCAAGGAAACAGGCGATGCCATTATGAAAGCCTTCCATATTGAAGTCGTGTTCGCGCCAGGTGACATCGATGTGGCCAAGACCTACAGCGAACGACTGGGCAATACAACCGTACGGGTCAGAAACGATTCGGTGAACTACGGCAAGGAGCGCACCCGGTCGTCGAGTTACAGCGATCAACCGCGCCCCTTGCTGCTGCCGCAGGAACTCAATGAGCTGCCCTTCGACGAGCAGATCATTTTTGTCCAGGGCACGAAGAAGACCAAGCCAGTCAATATTCGCTGCAGGAAGATCGTCTACTACGAGGAAGAGGTTTTCAAAGCACGTAAAGGCCTACCGACACCGGCACTGCCCATGGGCGATGCGTCTTTGGTGGACAGTTTGACGGTTCCGATGCGGGTGGTTGTGCCCACTGCCGCCATGGTGACCCCGCACGACCTAGTCATCCAGCAAGAGCAACAAAAGCGTCAGCCACCGGCCGACGTCCGCAAGTAATCACTGCCAGTCCCGGCGCCGTCAGGTGCCTTTTCAGGAAGACAACCAATGAAACAGACCGTTAAGTCGGCCGGCATGTTTTGCCTGGCCGCGAAGCGTTTCGCCCTGGGAAAGTGTTTTACGGCCGCGCTGATCGGCGCCGCGATACTGACCCCGCCGCCTGTGTACGCGAAAGACCCATGCAAGATGGTGCTGTGCATGTTCGGCAAATACTCCAAGGTCACCGGTTCAGGCGATGACGGCGGTAGTGAGTGCGATAAGGCCGAAGCCGAGTACTTCAGCATTCTGGTGAAGAAGAGGGGAAAAATCCGTTGGAGCGCCACAGCTAAAGAAAGGCTGAAGCAGCAGAACAGTTGCCCAACGGCGGACCGGGGTATCACCAAAAAAATCAACGACAAGTTTGGTAAAGCCCGCGGCTAACCAGCTCAGAACAAGGAAATGAATATGCGAGTGTTTATCGCAGAAAAGCCGGACTTGGCCAAGGTAATTGCCGAGGCCCTGGGGAACGGTCGCAGGAAGACGGGTTACATCGAGTGCGGTTCGGACATTGTGACCTGGTGCATTGGTCACTTACTGCAGCTTGCCCCGCCGGAGCATCACAACCCAAGGTACGCTGACTGGGTGGCAGCGGATCTGCCATTGAAGTTGCGGCCCGCGATCTACGTTCCCATCGAAAAAACCCAGGATCAACTGGCTGTGGTGTGCGCGCTGATCGAGCAGGCCTCGGAAATCGTGCATGCCGGTGACCCGGACGAGGAAGGCCAACTGCTGGTCGACGAGGTGCTGGAGTACGTCGGGAATACGCGGCCGGTGAAGCGGTTGCTGATCAACGACATGAACGCCAATGCCGCGCGCAAGGCAATGGCCAGCATGGTCGACAACAGCCAGTACTTCGGTCTGTCGCAAAAGGCCAAAGCGCGCAGCATCGGCGACCAGCTCTACGGCTTCAACATGACGCGGGCCTACACGCTCGCGGGTCAGGCGAAAGGCATCCGGGGGGTGCTCGCAGTAGGAAGGGTGCAAACCGTGATCCTGGCTCTGATCGTGGCGCGTTTTAAGGCCTACACCGGACACAGCGCCGCCTTTTTCTTTAGCGTGTTCGGCAAGTTCGACTTCGACGGCAAGTCGATCACCGCCAAGCTCCAGCCGCCGGCCGGTGCGCCGGTCGACAGCAAAAAGCGGATTGTTGACGAAGCGTTTACTGCCGACATCGTCAAGGCGTGTCAGCAACAAGTCGCGCAGGTTACTGGCGCCAAGGTCGAGGACAAACGAACGCCGCCGCCGTTGCCGTTCTCCTTGCTGGATCTGCAGGCGCAGATGAGCCATGACCACGGCATTAATGCGGAAAAAACCTTGGCCATCACGCAAGCGCTGCGTGAAAACCACAAGGCCATTTCCTACAACCGTTCCGATTGCAACTACTTGTCGGATGAGCAGTACGACGAGGCGCCGGAAACGCTAGCCGTTCTCGCCTCGGCGTTGCCGGATCTGGCCAGCACCTTTGCCTGTGTCGATTCCGAGCGCAAAAGCCGGGCGTTCGATGACACCAAGATATCGGCGCACACCGCGATCATCCCCACGGCGGTGCGGATCGATCTGGACAGCCTGACGGGCGAAGAACGTGCGGTTTACCTGGCCATCGTCAAACAGTACGTTGCCCAGTTCCTGCCTGATAAGCAGTACCGCTCGGCCAAAGTGCAGTTTGAGGTCGCCGGCAGCGAGTTTGTGGCGCGCGGCAAGAAAGTCACCGTGCCGGGCTGGATGGCCTTGATCAACGATGCTGGAGCGGCTGAGGACGGCGAGGATGGCGACGACAGCGATGTCTCTGAGTCGCCGTTCGATGTGCTGGAGTCGCTGGCCACCGGGGCTAGCGGTCAATGCGAAAGCTTGAGCGTGTCCAAGGAAAAAACCAAACCACTCCCGCTCTACACCGAATCAACCTTGCTCAAGGATCTGCGCCAGGTTTCCAAATACGTCACGGATCCGCGCATCAAAAAGCTGTTACTCAGCCGCGACGAAGGCAAGGACAAGAACGAGCGCGGCGGCATTGGCACGCCGGCCACACGCGGCGCGATGCTGGCCAAGTTGCTGGAGCGCAACTATTACGGCGTCGACAACAACAAGCTGATTCCGACCAAGCTCGGCCTGCAGTTCCACGACGCGTTGCCAGCCATTGCCACCAAGCCGGACATGACCGCGCTCTGGCATGAGCAACAACAACTGATCGAAAGCGGCGAGCTGACCTGCGATGCGTTCCTGGACGAGCTGGAAGCTTTCATTGTCGAGCAAATCAATGCCGTCGACCTTGGGGCTGTGCAGGGTTTCAACGTCACGGCCAAGTGCCCCATGTGCGGCGGCGTCATGGCCCCGCGCGGCAATGTCGTGGCCTGTGAAGCCGAAGTGTGTGAATTCAAGGTGTTCCGCGAGATTTGCGGCAAGGAACTCAGCGAAGAACAGATGCACCAGTTGCTGACGACCGCGCGCACCGGGGTGATCAAGGGTATGCGTGGCCACAAGGAAGGCAGCAAGCCATTCGACGCCTCGTTGAAGCTGACCGCCGAAGGCAACGTCGAGTTTGTGTTTCCAAAAACTAAAGCATCAGCGAAACAACGCGCCTAACCGATGGCGTGTGTTGGCTGAACCAATAATTGATGGAGTAGAAAATGGCCCGTGGAATTAACAAAGTCATCCTGGTCGGCACCTGCGGTCAGGATCCGGACGTGCGTTATCTGCCTAACGGCACCGCCGTGACCAACCTGAGCTTGGCCACCAGCGAGCACTGGACGGACAAACAGACCGGCCAGAAAGTTGAGAAAACCGAATGGCACCGTGTGGTGCTGTATAGCAAGGTGGCCGAGATTGCCGGCGAATACCTACGCAAAGGTTCCCAGGTGTACATCGAGGGCAAGCTGCAAACCCGCGAGTGGGAAAAGGACGGCATCAAGCGCTACACGACAGAAATCGTCGTCGACATGCAAGGCACCATGCAGCTCCTGGGAGGCCGTCCACAGGGTGACAGTGGCAGTACGGGGGCTCATGAGCCTTCGCCGAATCCTGCAGCCGCTCAAGCGCCTACAGCGGGTAACAAACCAGCCGGAAGACGTGGAGGAAGGGTCGCGAGCCCACCAAGTCCTGCAACGAATCCCGATGAACTTCCAGATCCCGACATCCCGTTCTGAACCGTCATGTGCCGCGCTCCCGGCTCGTCGGAACAGCTCCATCGTTCCGGCGAACGGAAGCACGGGCGAAGCGCACACTTGACGGCACACCGTCAAAACACAGGCTTCCTCGGGAGTGTGGGGGTAGAGCTTTACCGCCCCCGCGCTCCTGAGGTCAACGCGGCCGTTGCGAGATGACAAGGGCCGCGCCCTTGGTGTTTCTTGCCAACGCCTCCCATATCCCATTCAAAACCTGAGGTTTCCATGCCTAAAACGATGAAGCAGGAACAGACACTCAACGCGCTTGCTGCTTTCTTTGCCAATACCAGCCACTTCATCCTGCAGGGAAAAGGTGGTTGCGGAAAGTCGCTCAAAGCGTCCGTTCTGACCCAGTATTTCAAGTCCCGGGGCTGTGCCCCGATTTGTGGCGACACCGATCCGGTCAACAGCACCTTTCACCAGATTCGCGACCTGAATGTGCAACTGGTTCCGATCACCGACGGCGGGGCCGTTGTGCAGCGTTTGTTCGATCCCTTGTTTGAAACGTTGATGACAGTTGACCAGGTCACGGTGATCGACAACGGAGCATCAACGTTTCTTCCTATCGCCAAATACATCAGCACCAACTACGTGCTGGAGGCGCTGCAACAGGCCGGCAAGCAGGTGTTTATTCACTGTGTTGTGACCGGTGGACAGGCCAAGGACGACACGGTCACCGGGTTGCTGTCGATGATTGACTTGGTGAAGAAGTCCAAGTCCAACGCGAAGATTGTCGTTTGGGAAAACGAATTTTGGGGGATTCCTGAATTCAACGGTAAGCCGCTCGCCGAAATGCCGTGGTTCAAAGACAACTCAGATGTCATCCAGGGCCTGGTAAAGATCATTGACCGCAACAGCGACGCATTCAGCACCGATATTCGGATCATGACGGAGAAGCACCTTACGCTGCGCCAAGTAATGGAGTCCGAACAATTCGGGGTGATGTCTAAGTCGCGGTTGTATCGAGTGTTCAACGATATTTATTCCGATCTGGATCGAGCGTTCAACGTGCATAGCGAGTAACAGCCATGGATGAGGTATTCAAAGATGAAATTCGGTCTCGCCTGCTTTTAGAGCACGGGGTGAAACTATCGGGTGATGATCCAATATTTTCGTACTTCATCGGTCAGCAGGTTGTGTTGGACAGATTCACGCTACCCATTGTGGAGGCTATGCAACGTTTGCCTGGTGAACTTGAAAAGAGCCTTTCGAAAGTAGTGTTCGCAGTCGAAGAAGCAGAGCGAACCGCTGAAACCTTGATGCACGAGACGAAGGGAGCACTCTCTGCACTTGGAAAATTCGAAGTTGAAGCCGCTCAGGAACGTCTAAAAGGCAGCGTCGAAGCCAGCGTTTCGGAGTTGCTAACGACGGCGTTGCAACGCGCCAATAGCGACATCACGCAAGTGGAGCGCCAGGCTAAAGCGCTTTCGAACGGATTACGCGATACCAAAACGTCCAGGCTGAACATGGTTTTGGCTATTGCGCTTATAGGGCTGATGGGTTTGTTTTCGATAGGACTGTTTCTGCTTTATTCAGCAGGCTCTAAAAATCAGGAGGCTGCGAACTATTGGTTCGATCGGTACTCAGGCCAACAGGAGGCTTTAAAGTCATTGGCACCTGGTGTTAAAAAACTGCTGCCCAATAAACTGCTGGCCGAATAGCCAGCGCAGAAAGGCCGCATGTTTGTAGCGGCCATGATGTTTTCGGCATTTATTCTCCGTAAATTTTCTTTGGGTCAGGCACCGGATTGTGAATGTCCGCGTCCTGATTCCGCCGGTTTTCACGGTTGGCCGCCAAGTGCGCTAAAGGGTGTTCACCTGATGGATGCCTTGAAGGGACGCCAGGAATGATCGGCGTAGCAGGTTTCGCATTGGTGCTGATGTTCATCAGTTTGTTGATGTATTTAACAAACTGCTGATAGCCCAAGGTGATGTTTTCAGATTCAACCAGCGCATCGTGGATCTGTTTGTAGGTCTGGCCAAGATTCAGGCGCTGCTGAATCTCTGGCATCAGGGGGATGAACTGGCTTTTCCCGGTTCGGGGCAGGGTTCGCCAATTGGTCATGTGATGGCCTCGCTATAGAGCTACTTAGAGATAATCAGATCGATTATAGGCCACTGCCCTGGAAATAGAGAACATCAGATCGACTCTGATCGATCTAGAGCGACGTAAATCAATCTCCAGCCGTACAGATGATTCCAAGGCCAAAACCCAGGCACGTCACCGATTGTTTACAAAATAGCTTCGCATTTTCTAAACATCGTTCGTGCCAAAGGGGGATACCCCCTTTGAAACCCCGCAGAGCGGGAAAAGCCTGGTTGTCGTTGTTGTCGGTTGCTGTCGGGTGAAGCTATGGCAAAGCGAGAGCGAGTCAACAAAGGACGCGTCGTTTCCTTCCGCCTCACGGATGAGCAAATGGCGCCCTATGAAGAGAAAATCAAAGCAGCCGGACTCAGCCAGTCCGCATTCTTCCGGGAGACTTTTCTCCAGGCGAATCCGGTCTTTGAACAATCCTCACAAGAATATGAACGCCTTCTGTTTTATTACAGTAAAGCAAGTAATAACCTAAATCAGTTAGCTCATAGCGTTAACCGTGCCTGGAAAAGAGATATTATTTCTCAAGCATTATACGCTAAGTTTCTCAATGAGCTGATCAGTATCCGCGAACTAATAAGCGCCGGGGTGGACAATGCTGATTAGGCTTCGGGGTTATAACGATGGTGCTAAGGAGTATTTAGAAGAAGGGGTCAAGCAGGGACGTGAGCATACGCGGGATGAACTCGACGAGCGGGTCATTCTTCACGGTGATTTAGATGTGACTCAAAAGATTTATCAGTCCATCCCCGATAACGGACAGGAGCGCTATCTGTCCTACACCATGGCCTTCAAAGAAGATCATATTTCTTATGATACTTTGCTGGATGTGACCACGGAGTTTAAGCAGTTTCTGTTGCATGCCTACAAAGAACACGAAATAAACTTCTACGCCGAAGCGCATCTTCCAAAAATTAAGCAAATGAGGGATCGGAAAACGGGCGAAATGATCGACCGCAAACCGCATATCCACATCATTATTCCGCGTAAGAACATGTTCAACGGCAATGAGGCAAATCCGGCCGGGATGCACCAACGTACTGAGAAGTACATGGAAGCGTTTCAGGAGTACATCAACCAGAAGTACAACCTTGCCTCACCGCGTGACCATATCCGTTTTGATCCGAAGGATTCGGCCAGCGTGTTGTCGCGCTACAAGGGCGATGATTTCTATGGAAAGAATCGGGAGTTCAAGCAGGAGCTGGTCAAGGAAATCGTCAACCAGAACATTCTGTCGCGTTCGTCTTTTTACGAGCTGGTTGCTTCGCATGGCGAAACCCGTGTTCGCAATGAGGGCAAGGAAAACGAATACATCGCGGTAAAGCTGCCCGGTGACGCTAAGTTCACCAACCTTAAAGACACCATCTTCAAAGATGATTTTGTAGTGCGTCGGCAACTCAAACGCCCGCCTTTGGAAAAACATGTCATCCAGGAGCGGTTGAGCGAGTGGCCCACACGCGCCAGGGAAATGAAGTACGTCGATAAGGCCACGGCGTCTTTCCGGGAGCTTTATTACAAGCAGTCATCTGCTGAGCAGCAAGCCTCACTGCTCGTTCAGCGCGAACAGACCTTTTATCAAACCTATGGAGAACATCATGGCGGAATACATCCTCCCAAGCGGCCGCGAAGTAGTAAGCGAAGTGCTGTTAAAGCTGGAGCCGAGCGCACTAGCGAATCTCCCCGTGGCGTGCAAGACGTGCCAGGACGCGATCTGGCAGACCACGGGCAAATCGACGACCAAAGTCCAGGTGCGCTGCTTCTGCCCGGTGCTGCACAGCTTCACTTGGAGCGCCACGCAGCAGGAAGAGATTCTGGATTGCGAGCACCTGTACCAGACGGACGACGAAGAACCGAAAGAAGACGATCCGGCAGAACTGCCGCCGTTTCTTCGGGAACAACACGACGGGTAATACCGCCCTACGGCCGCGATCTGCACAGCGTACCCACCGTGGCAGACATCGAGGCGTTCAGCACCAAGCTACTGCAGCCGCACCGGCATGAAGATGCGCCGGATTCTGAGGTTGACCTCACCCCCCGGCCGCGCCGGCCGCGTAAGCCTCGCACCGGATCGATGTCGACAATCCCTCCCTATGCTCGCAACCCACATCGGGACGCGACTGTGCAGGACGTGGAGGCTTACAGCACGCAATTGCTTGGCCCGCTACGAGGCGAACCGGCTGCCGGGCCGGTCCGTAACCGGCCTAAGTCGCAACGCAAGACCAAGGCCCGGCGCTCAAGCATTCCGCCCTACGCACGAAACCCGCACCGGCCAGCAACCGTCGCGGATATCGAGACCTTCAGCGCCCGGCTCTTTGATCCGCTCAAGGAGCCTACAGAGGACGCCAATCAGCGGGCCGGTCCGGCCAGGAAGGCGGATGTTAAGGACGGACCTGTTCAAGGCCAAGCGCAGCCGCAACGGCGGCGCAAGGCTGGTTCGGTGCGAATCGTGGTTCCACCGTACGCGCGCAACCCGAACAAGGTTGCCACCGTTGCCGACATCGAGGCGCACTCGCGCCGGTTGTTTGCGGCGCTACAGGGCGACAAGCCCGCCCAGGTATTCAAGATCCAGACCGCAAAACCGGTTTCAACGGCAGCGACCCGCAGCGCTTCAACGGTCGCGGCATCGTTGAGTCGGTCGCTAGAACAGAACCAACTTTTGCCGGCGCAGCGCCATGCCATCCGCCGTGTCGACAGTCAGTTCTACGAGCTGCGCCGATTCGTTTTTGCGGATGTTCGATTGACGCGGCAAGACAAAGCTCAACTTTTTTCAGTCCTTACTTTTGAGCGACTGAAAGCGCAGGAAGCAATAAAACAACCGAAGTCAACTAGAGAGGTATCTTTAATGGGTAGTGCAAGCATTCGGCAATTGCTCACCGAGGAAGAGAGCTTTCCCGATTTTTCTATCAGTGGCCCTGGGAGTACGACACCGGTACGGGATCGTATTAAGAGTTTGGTAGAAAATTTCGGTAAAGAGGTCGATCAAAGTTTCAAGGAGAAAATTGAGCAGCTACTTGAAGCTGCTGGTTTGTATGCCAAGAAGTCGCTGTTCAGCTCGAATGTTCATTACGTCGATCAAAAAACTGATAAGACGTTGTTTGTCGACACTGGCAATTCGATTTCGCTTCGTCGTTCAGAAGTAAGCGCACCGGCTGTTGCATTCGCATTACAAATGGCACAGCAGCGTTTTGGCAATACACTGTCCATTAATGGAAATTCTGAGTTCAAGAAACTGGTTGTTGAAGCTGCTGTTGATAAGCAGTTGCCGATTCAATACACCGACTCAGGATTGAACCAGCAGGTAGCTTCACGGCTGAGTGAGTTGGACAGTCTTAAGCAGGAACAAAGCCGGGTTTCGGCCAACTTTACCCGCGAGTTCCTGGGCACTCTGCCAGCGGAAATGCCTGTGGAGCGGACCGTTGAGGCGCTTAAGGTCGAGGTGCAGACAGGACCGAAGCCCCTGGCCTTTACCAACAACGGCGAGCCGGTTTCGTTGGGGTTGCGGCCTGTTGACCCGATCGTTGGTAACGATCTGGACGCTACCCAGGCCCAGACCAAGGAGACTCCGCTACCTCTGGCCTTTACCTTCGAAGGGGAAACGGTATCGCTGGGGTTACGGCCGGTTCTGCCTGCTTCGCCCGTCCAGGTTGAGGCAAAACCGCTGCCCCTGAATTTTACGCTCAATGGGGAAGCGGTTTCGCTCGGGTTGCGCGCGATTGTACCGTCGACGGAACCGAGTTCTCCTGATGTCGAAGTGGAACAAAAATATGAAACGGATTTTAGCGATGTAGACCAAGATTGGTACGATCTGCACTATAACGATTGCGTTGATCGTGACGACGACTGATTAAGTTTTTGCCAACCCATAGCTATGGGTTTGGGTTAATACCTTACAACTCTGAATACACTACGTAGATACCTTCCTTCAGCTTTCATTGTTGAATGGCTGGCGTTCATGCGTCCCTAATATTTAATGGAGATACCTATTATGGGTAGTGAGAATATTCGACAAATAATAAAGGATGAGGATCCTATACCGGAATTTACAATAAGCGGTCCGGAGGGTGATAAAGAACTTCCAGTGAGGGAGAGGATCAAGCAGGTTTTCAAACGGCTTGATCAGGATACGGATGAAGAGTCGAAACAAGAACTGGAAAGGGTCTTGGAAGCGCATGACCTTTACACGAAAAAATCTCGATTTACTTCGACCGTTCATTACCTGGATAAAAAAACGGACAAAACAGTGTTTGTCGATACCGGCAAAGTCATTGCGTTGCGCCGTACGGGTATCACGGAATCAGGGGTGAAGCTTGCGTTGCAAATGGCCCAACAGCGGTTCGGTAGTACGTTGACGATTAATGGTACTGCTGAATTCAAGAGTTTAGTGATTGAAGCTGCTGCGAAAAATAACCTTGATATTCACTTCACGGACAGGGTGATGAATGAACGGCTCGCTGAAAGGCGTGCTGAATTGGAACTGGAGCGCGATAGCAACATGATTGCTTCCCCCGATGCACCTGTTCTTGATACGGCCGAACGCGAGGCCAGTACTGGACAATCCTCTGCCGAGGAAGTGGGACGTAGCGATGTGACGAAAGGTTCACTCGTCGACCACGGTAGTGCGCCGTACATGATGGATAAGAAAAACGATGAGAGCTATTACGTCGCCGTGAAAACCCCTAGCGGTGTTCGCACGCTATGGGGGGTGGGACTGGGTGAGCTGATGAAAGACGGCGGCTACCAGCAGGGCCAACCGATCCAGATAACGGACAAAGGGTCTTTGCCTGTAATGAAGATGGTTCTGAACAAGGAGACCGGTGTCAGGGAGTCGAAAGAGGTATTTCGTCGAGTCTGGGAGATCGATCCGGAGCCCGTACGCGATAAGGCTTCACCTGGCGCTGCAACAGCTCCGGTAGTTCCGTTGGCGGATAGCGAGCGAAAAACCACTCCATCTGGTGCGGTTCCAAGCCCCGCAATCGTGCCTCAGGCTTCAACTGCCGAAGCAGGCGTTTCCGCTGAGAAGTCGCAGCGGCTCCCCGGGTTGGCAAACGATGCAGAGGTTCGTCGAGTCAACATCGTGGACCAGCTGGATTACGTGCCCTCCTTGGTTACTGCTGAGAGCGCAGACAAGAGCTTCATCATTGCTCGCGAATTGACTTTCCGCGAGGCCATGGCCGGTATGACCGAAGCGGAGATCCGTTCTTCGTCGACAGTCATGGAGTGGCGCGCAGCGGATCATGCGCAATGGTTGGTGGCGTCCAGTGACAACAGCACCGAGGGCCGCGAGTTTCTGGCTTCCTATATGAGCGATGATTTTTATCGCGAAAGCTTCAAGGAGACGATTGACGCGATAGTGAGCGAGCCGGGTCTTTCAGACGAGGCGCTGGTTGCCCTGGAGCCCGCTCTTGAAATCGCGCAACGCCTCGTAAGCGTGGCTGAAAGCACTATTGAAGTTCCTGCAAGCGCAGCTTCAGTAGTGGTGCCGCAGGCCAAACCAGATGTGACAGCTGTGGCGAAGCCTGCCAAAGCTGCTAAGCCTGCCAAGTCCGCCAAAGCAGGTTCGGTCAAGCCATCCGCTCCGAAAACAACTGCAGGCAAAAAATCTGCAGGCGCAGGTCAGAAGGCCCCAGCAGCTGACGAAAAGCAGGCTCCTGGCGTAAACGTTGAGAGCCCTTCGGTTGTGACGACCCAACTCGAAGAAGTCCACGAGCTAGAAATAGAGAGCTGAGGATGATCCCCTCCAGGTGGAGGGGGTTTCTGTAATTCGGAGTGCGATTTGATGATAAAAAAGGCAACCAACCCCGGTAGCAAATTGGCGATCGCGCGCCGCCTGCCAGGCGCCAATTTGCTACCGAATGATTATGTTCGAAATGCTCTGATCGAGGCGGGTTACGGCGCGCTTCCGTTAGGTGACCGTCCGTTACTTTATGAAGCGTTAGAGCTGGTACTTAAGGATGATCCCGAGAGTTTTACGGATTTGGTCGAGCACCTGCGTGATGTATTGGTGCTTGCAGATGGTATAGATCGGCTTACTGAGCTGCGGCGTTTGGCGATTAAGTTTGGTTCAATCAAAGGATGTCCCGACTGTCGCTGCAAACCTGATATTGATGGAAGCCACACCGCTGATGGGCAACGAGCCGTCGTCTGTTTCAACCATGAGCAATTCGCAGTGGGACGTGCAGGACGGACGATAGACGATGCAATTTCAAGTTGGAACCGTGACGACTGGATCGCACCTGGCATAACGCGTTCGCAGTTCGCGTTCGATTAAAAACGTTCCACATCTTTTTATCGGCCAACCGATCCAGGTCAGATGCCGGTCAACTTAATTAGAAACAACTAACGGTGCTTCTGCGCCGCGAATAGCTGTTTCCGCTGTTCATCATCCAGGGAATTACCGATGATTACTGACACGCATAATTCATGGCGCGGAGGACCGCGCTCGCTCATCAAAAAACTGTTCATTGGCTATTTAGCCCTTGTCACTGGTTGCTCAACAACTGTTCAGCAGGTTGAGCACGCCGCCGCCATTGAGCAAAACCAAGCTTCCTACAGTTACCCTGGCGATGCCATTCCAGGCGAGCTGGTGGAAGAGTCCAGTGCTTCGAATCCGTACAACCTGCCGGAGCTGGCCAGCGACGCCGTGAAAGAAGAACCGCCATCTAGCAACGCGGATCCGCTGTCAGAATTCGTAGGTGGCTTGCCTGCTGCAGATCAGCAAGCGATTGCTAACCCTCGCAACAATGGCTATCAGGGCAGCGACGAGTTCGGCAGCATGGCCATGGGAATGCTGAACTCGGCGGCTGCCCAAGGTCTGAAAGATTGGTTCTCAGCCCGTAATGCTACGACTGAGGTTGCCTTCAATGTTGGCAGCAAGGGCGGCAAAACTGCCAGCTTCGACATGCTCTATCCGATTGTCGATGGCGAACAAGACCTGGTGTTTGCACAGGTGGGGGTGCGTCATTCAAATGCTCGCACTGAGGACTACCGCAGCACCATCAACTTGGGTGTCGGCTATCGTCGCAATTTTGATAACTGGCTCGCCGGCATTAACGGTTTCTACGATCGTGACATGACGGGCAAGAATGAGCGCTTGGGCATCGGCGCAGAGGCATTTACCGATAACATTCGTGCAAGCGCGAACGTTTATGTTCGGATGTCGGAATGGAAGAAATCGCCGGATCTGGATAATTACCTGGAGCGGCCGGCAAATGGTTATGACCTTCGCATTGAAGGCAACTTGCCTTCGCTGCCGAAAGTCACTGCCAAGGCCATGTATGAAAAATACTATGGCGATGAGGTTGGTCTGTTCGGTGCCGGCAATCGTCAGAAAGATCCGCAAGCAGTTACCTTGGGCTTGAGCTACGCGCCTGTTCCAATGATCAGCGGTGGCGTCGACTATCGCCAAGGACAAGACGGTCTTTCTGAAACGTCGGTAAAGCTGGCGATCAACTATCAGTTCGGGGTTCCACTGTCGAAACAGCTTTCGACGGCCTACAGCGTCAACCACAACCTGGCCAACTCGCGCTATGGCTTGGTTAACCGGAACAATGAAATTGTCCTGGACTACAAGAAAGCCGAACACGCGTTACTGATGCTGCCGCCTGAAATCAGCGGCACACCAACAGCTGTGGTTTCGTTTCCAGTGACTTTGACGGGCGGCCGCGCAAGCAATTTCACATGGACCGGTTCGGCAAGCAGCTTTGCCCGTCCGTACAACAGCTCCGGAGTCGGCGCTGTTGTTTTGCCTGCTTACAACCCTACCGGCCTGAATACCTATTCGCTGCAGGCCATAGGCACCGACGTGTACGGCGAGGTAGTTAAATCTAATGTCATGCAGGTGACTGTGACGCCGTTCCTCATTGCTCTGGACCGCTCGAAGGCCGAGGCGAAGGCGGACGGCGCCGATGAGGTGACTTTCACTGCTTCTCTGCAGGAGCCAAGCGGCTCGCCACGTTCCAACACGGCTATTACTTGGGCCGTCAGTGGATCGGCCACTGTCGTCGAAAAAGATTCAATGACAAACAAGCAAGGCAAAGCCAATTTGAAACTGGTTAGCCGATCGAGCAGCGTGGTACGGGTTTCAGCAAAAGAGCCTCAAGGCGCGGCTGCATCGGCGGATGCTGGTTTCCTTGGGGATCCTACCTCGGCAAAAGTGGTTGGCTTGGTGGCTACCCCTTCCTCTGTCCTTGCAGATGGCGTGTCCACAAGCACATTGGTAGCAACTGTTATCGACAAAAATGGCAACGAGCTGGGCGCTGGTGTTCCTGTGTCCTGGACGTCTACGAACGGAACTCTGTCCAGTGCGTCGACGGTGACCGATGAAGGAAGCAAGGCAACGGTAGTGCTGACCTCGCCGATACAAATCGGTGATGCAACAGTGACTGCACAAGCTGTTGCTGGCAGTGCTGACACCAAGGTGGATTTCGTTGCGGATATAGCCAATGCACGCGTTCTGTCCTTGGTGGCAGCTCCAGGCGTTATACCGGCGGATGGAACGACTACTAGCCTTCTGACCGCGACCATTGTCGATACGAACGGTAACCAAGTCGGGGCCGGTGTACCTGTCACCTGGTCTACAACAGATGGCACTCTTTCCATGGCTACTAGCGTTACCGACGCGAATAGCAAAGCGCTTGTTGCGCTCAAATCGTCGACCAAAATGGGGTCTGCCACGGTGACGGCGAAAGCCTCGGCAGGGGAGGAAACCGCAAAGGTCGAATTCAGTGCGAACAGTGCGACCGCCAAGGTCGTGGACCTGACCGCGACCCCGGCCAGCATCGTAGCCAACGGCACGGCGACCAGTAACCTGGTGGCC
>NZ_JAUTYU010000028.1:0-54296 GCF_052112105.1 Pseudomonas sp. BP11-1-1 | reverse complement strand
CCGGGACCCACACCGACTATGTCAAGCTCAATGCCATTACCGACAAATATGATGTGCCGTTTTCCATCGGCTTTGACCTGATCAAGGGCAACGAGGGCGGGACGGTGCAGGCGTCTTATTGGGTCAAGCGCAAGGCCGATGGCCATATCAGTCCGTCGGAGGTGCTGCCGATGAGCATTGGTGCGGGCATGGACTTGCTCGTCATGGGCGCGCGCGCCACGCAAACCAGCTCAGGCTCGCGCCATCTGTCATCGCTAGATAAGGTAACGCACGCGCCGCTCGTAGCGAGATGGCAATACGAGGGCGACAGTGGCGCGCCGGTCGAGGGCGCCACCTTCCGCGACAGCCAGCCCTGGCGAATCCTGCGGGTCAGCATTATGGATGATGAGGTCCGCATCAATCCCGCGAACCTGTTCGGAAGTGGTCTTGTTTGGGGGGGATCGTCGGAAGTCGGCGCCTTTGTGGCACGCCGCAATCGCGGCGATATGGTCGCCTGGGGCGCTCCAAATGGTGGCGGCAGTGTGCCGGGGCCGATCGCGGGGCTCAACGACGTTGTCGACGTAGCCGGTACTGATTTGGCCTTTGCGGCGCGGCGCACTGGTGGACAGGTTGTCGCCTGGGGCCACGCAAGCTTTGGCGGCAGCGTGCCAGGGCCAATCGCGGAGCTTACCGACATCGTCGACGTGATCGGTGTCGGGGACTCCTTTGCGGCGCGGCGCACTGGTGGACAGGTTGTGGCCTGGGGCGCTCCAAATGGTGGCGGCAGCGTGCCAGGGCCAATCGCGGGGCTCACCGACATCGTCCAGGTAACCGGTAATCAGAGCTCCTTTGCGGCCCGGCGCGTTGGTGGACAGGTTGTCGCCTGGGGCCACGCAAGCCTTGGCGGCAGCGTGCCAGGGCCAATCGCGGAGCTTACCGACATCGTCGACGTGATCGGTGCCGGGGCCTCCTTTGCGGCGCGGCGCACTGGTGGACAGGTTGTCGCCTGGGGCCACGCAAGCTCTGGCGGCAGCGTGCCAGGGCCAATTGCGGGGCTCACCGACATCGCCCAGATAACCGGTAATCAGAACAGCTTTGCGGCGCGGCGCGTTGGCGGACAGGTCGTCGCCTGGGGCGATACACGTAGCGGCGGTAGCGTGCCTGGGCCGATCGCGGGGCTCAACGACATCGTCGAGATAATCGGTACTTCAGCCGCCTTTGCGGCGCGGCGCGTTGGCGGACAGGTCGTCGCCTGGGGCATCGAAAGCTTTGGCGGCAGCGTGCCAGGGCCAATCGCGGAGCTTAGCGACATCGTCAACGTGACCGCGTCAGGGGGTGCATTCGCGGCCTTGCGCGCCAATGGCACTGTCGTGGCCTGGGGGCACGCGTCGCGTGGCGGCGACATCAGCGCCATAGTCGCTCAATTAACCGATGTGCGGGCTATCTACTCCAACTTCCAAGCCTTTGCGGCGCTGACCGGCGACGGCCGGGTAGTCACCTGGGGCGTACCTGATCGCGGCGGTGACAGCAGTGCGGTCCAGGACCAGCTGCGCGGCCAGATCTCGTACGAAGCCGCCCCGGCCTCAAGCGGAGCGGCGCAGGTCTGAAAGAACGCGAGCTCGCCTTCGGTAAATAGGGGCGGACTGTGAAATTGTGTAAGGGTTTTGTTCGCGGGGGGGCGAGGGCGTATATCCTTGGCGGCTTGAGATTTCTGCGCCTGGATATCGCCATCGCGAGCAAGCTCGCTCCCACAGTGGGTCTGTGCCATACAGAAGACTTGTGGGAAGAGGCTTGTTCGCGATGAGGCCTAGCCCAGCACCACAGCATTTGTCTGGACCCACCCATGCCCAACATCCTCCTCGTCGAAGACGACGCCGCCCTCTGTGAACTGATCGCCAGCTACCTGGAGCGCAACGGCTATCACGTCAGCGTGCTCAACCGTGGCGACCACGTCCGTGAACGTGCGCGGGCGAATCCGCCGGACCTGGTGATCCTCGACCTGATGCTGCCGGGGCTGGACGGCCTGCAGGTCTGCCGCTTGCTACGCGCCGATTCGGCGACCCTGCCGATCCTGATGCTCACCGCCCGGGACGACAGCCACGATCAGGTGCTGGGCCTGGAGATGGGCGCCGATGACTACGTCACCAAGCCCTGCGAGCCACGGGTGCTTCTCGCTCGGGTGCGCACGTTGTTGCGGCGCAGCAGCCTGACCGAGCCGCAGACGGTCAACGATCGCATCGTCATGGGCAACCTGTGCATCGACCTGTCCGAACGCACGGTGACCTGGCGCGGCCAGCCGGTGGAATTGTCCAGTGGCGAATACAACCTGCTGGTGGTGCTGGCACGGCATTCCGGCGAAGTGCTGAGTCGCGACCAGATCCTGCAACGCCTGCGCGGTATTGAATTCAATGGCACCGACCGTTCGGTGGACGTGGCGATTTCCAAGCTGCGGCGCAAGTTCGACGACAACGCCGGCGAAGCGCGCAAGATCAAGACCGTATGGGGCAAGGGCTATCTGTTCAGCCGTTCCGAGTGGGAATGCTGATCGATGTGGAAGCTGCTGATTCGCCTCTATCTCGTCACCATCGTTTCCTACAGCGCGGCGATCTACCTGATGCCGGAACTGGTGATCCGCCTGTTCCAGGAGCGCTTCCAAGCCTACAACCTCGACTATTCCCGTGGACTGCAAACCCTGATCGTCAAGCAGTTCCGCGTCGTACCCAGCGCGCAATGGCCGGCGCTCGCTGCGCAGATGGACAAGGAATTCGAGCCGTTGCGCATCGAGCTGGCAGCCACCGAGGACACCGGTTTCACTGCGATCGAGCAGGCGCGCCTAAAGCGTGGAGAAAACGTGGTGCGCATCGGCGATTGGGGCTGGCGCACCCTGGCGGCGGCGCCTTTGGACGAACGCACGGCGGTGAAGATGGTTGTGCCGCCGGATCCGGCGGACGTCAGTTGGCTGTATTGGAGCATCAACGTGCTGATCGGCGCGACGATGCTTGCCTGCCTGCTGCTCTGGCTGCGGCCGCACTGGCGTGACTTGGAACGCCTCAAGCGCACCGCCGAGTGTTTCGGCAAGGGGCATTTAAGTGAGCGTACGAAGATCGCGCCGAGTTCCAACATCGGCAGCCTGGCCCATGTATTCGATACGATGGCCGGGGACATCGAGAACCTGCTCAACCAGCAGCGCGACCTGCTCAACGCTGTATCCCATGAATTGCGCACGCCGCTGACCCGGCTCGATTTTGGCCTCGCCCTGGCGTTGTCGGAGGAGATGCCGTCGGCCAGTCGCGAGCGCCTGCAGGGGTTGGTGGCGCACATTCGTGAACTGGACGAGTTGGTGTTGGAGTTGCTGTCCTACAGCCGCCTGCAAAATCCCGAGCGTTTGCCGGAGCGGGTTGAAGTGCCGTTGGATGAGTTCATCGACAGCATTCTCGGCAGCCTCGACGAAGACCTGGCCGCGCCGGAGGTGGTGATCGACGTGCTGCTGCACGGGTCGCTGGAGCGTTTTGTGCTGGACCCGCGCCTGACCGCCCGCGCTTTGCAGAACCTGCTCCGCAATGCGATGCGTTATTGCGAGAAACGCATCCAGGTCGGGGTGCTGGTCAGCGAGCAAGGCTGTGAAATCTGGGTCGACGATGACGGCATCGGCATCCCCGACAGCGAGCGCGAGCGTGTCTTCGAACCATTCTACCGCCTGGACCGCAGCCGTGACCGCGCCACCGGCGGCTTCGGCCTCGGCCTGGCGATCAGCCGCCGCGCCCTGCAAGCCCAGGGCGGCACGCTGACCGTCGAGGCCTCGCCGCTGGGCGGGGCACGTTTCCGGCTGTGGCTCCCCACACCGTCTTGAGGCCAGTGCAGTCTCTGTGGTGAGGGGATTTATCCCCGCTGGGCTGCGCAGCAGCCCTGAATCAATGAATTCAATCTTCCTGGCACACCGAGTTGTCTGGTTTGGGGCCGCTACGCAGCCCAACGGGGATAAATCCCCTCGCCACAAGGGAAATGCTGTTCACTTAAGGTATCGATATTCCCGTGGCGAGGGAGCTTGCTCCCGCTGGGCCACGAAGTGGCCCCAAACAGTCAACCAAACAACCCCGCCGCAATATTGATCGAAAAACCCAATATCGCCGTGTTGAACACGAACCCGATCAACGACTGCGCCAAGACAATCTTGCGCAACTGCCGTGTGGCAACCCCCACGTCCGAGGTCTGCACCGCCACGCCGATGGTGAACGAGAAATACAGAAAGTCCCAATAGTTGGGTGTGGTCAGCCCCTCGGCAAAACGCAGGGCCGGTTCCTTGCCGTTCCAGGTGTAATACAACCGGGCGTAGTGCACGCTGAAGATCACCCCGATCAGCAGCCATGAGCCGATAACGGTCAACGCGGTGACGCCGTAGTGCAGCAGTTTGCCAGCGGTTGCCAGGTCGCGGCTGCCGGCCAGTTCAAAGGTGATGGTCGCCAGGCTCGCCAGCGCCGCGATGCAGACCATCAGCAAAACCAATCCGGCGTTTTCGTCCTCCATCTCGGCGATGCGCTTCACGTCCGGCGCCTTGGCCCGCACCGTCAGCCAGAACATCAGCACCAGGTAGGTCCAGACCCCGGCGTTCCAGCCGATCAGGATCTTGCTGATGATCGAGTCCGTTGGAATCAACAGGCCCGCTGCCAGGCCGATGACGGTGGCTAGGGAGAGTCGCGGATGAGTGCGGGTGAGGCGGGGCATGGGGGCTCACTGTGGCGTGGAAATGCTCGGAGTATGAATCATCCGCTGGTTATGTCATTGGATTGAATCAGCCGTACGCCGGCCTCCTGCATGCGCCGCATGGCCGCGTCCATTGAGCCGTCGATATCGATGCCCCGGCAAGCGTCGAGCACGACGATTGCGTTGAAACCGACCATTCGTGCGTCAAGCGCCGAATACATCACACAGAAATCCAGGGCCAGCCCGACCATGCACACGGTGTCGATGCCGCGCTCCTTGAAGTAGCCGGTCAGGCCGGTCGGGGTCTGGCGGTCGGCTTCCATGAAGGCCGAGTAGCTGTCGATGGCCGGGTTGCAGCCTTTGCGGATGATCAGTTGGGCATGAGGCAAGTCCAGGTCGGGATGCAGGGCGGCGCCCTGGGTATCCTGGACGCAGTGTTCGGGCCAGAGCTTTTGTTCGCCGTAGGGCAACTGGATAAGGTCGAAGGGGTGTTTGCCTTCGTGGCTGGAGGCGAACGAGGCATGCCCGGCGGGGTGCCAGTCCTGGGCACAGACAACGTTCAGGAACGAGCGGCCGAGTCGGTTGACCAGCGGCACGATTTCGTCGCCGCCCGGCACCGCCAGTTGGCCGCCGGGGATGAAGTCGTTCTGGATGTCGATCACGAGTAAAGCGGTGGTTGTGGCTTTGGTATCCATAGGGGTCATGCCGGCTGCTCCTGGTAATGATCTGTGGAGATTAGCCGAACCTGCACGGGCTCAGGTTGTTCTTTGTCGCGGGCACCGCATCGCGAGCAAGCTCGCTCCCACATGGGCTCGGAGCCGAACCTCAGATTTTCATACGTCCGCAGCCTTCTGTGGGAGCGAGCTTGCTCGCGATAGCGCACTGGCAGCCGCCTGCCCCAGTGTCTTTCGTCGCAAACTTTCCAAGGATGATGGCTTTTTGATGTGTGGTCAGTGCACTCTCGTCCCGATTGTGTACAATCGCCGCCTTTCAACCGGGCATGGACGCAGTACGGCCTTCAGGTCACGAGAAAAATCCATGCTCATCGGCAGTTATTCCCCCGCCCTTGTTTCGATTTCTTTATTTGTTGCAATCCTCGCTTCTTTTACCGCCCTGGACTTGACCGGGCGTATCGCCACGGCCCAGGGCCGGGCCAAGCATTACTGGATGGCCGGTGGTGCGCTGGCGATGGGCGTGGGCATCTGGTCCATGCATTTCATCGGCATGCTCGCGTTCACCTTGCCGGTGGAGCTTGGCTACGATGTGGCGATCACCGCGCTGTCGCTATTGATCGCCATTCTTTCCAGCGGCTTTGCCTTGTGGTTGGTCAGCCAGCCGCAACTGCGGGCCTGGCAACTGGCGTTCGGTGCGTTGGTGATGGGCACCGGCATCAGTGCCATGCATTACACCGGCATGGCCGCGTTGCGGATGCAGCCGGGTATCGACTATGACCCGACGTTGTTCGGGGCTTCGTTGCTGATTGCCGTCGTGGCCTGTGCGGCGGCGCTGTGGATCGCTTTTCGCCTGCGTCGGAACACCCCTCATGTTCGGCTGGCTCGCGCTGGCGCCGCGGTGGTGATGGGCGCTGCCATCGTCGGCATGCACTACACGGGCATGGCTGCGGCGCAGTTCAGCGAGGGCAGTTTCTGCGGTTCCCTCGATGGCCTGAGCGGCAAGGGACTCGACAATCTGGTGCTGATCACCACCCTGGCGGTGCTGGCGATTGCCTTGCTGACTTCCATCCTCGACGCCCGCCTGGAAGCTCGCACGGCGGAGCTGGCCAGGTCGCTGACCCAGGCCAATCGGGAACTGACCCAATTGGCCTTGCACGACCCCCTGACCGGATTGCCCAACCGCGTATTGCTGGCGGATCGCATCGGCCAGGCCATGCACCGAGTGCAGGAGCAGGGCGGTTGTTTCGCCTTGATGTTCATCGACCTGGACGGCTTCAAGCCGGTCAACGACGCCTTTGGGCACCACATGGGCGATCTGTTGCTACGGGACGTGGCCCTGCGCTTGCGTGAAGATTTGCGCAACCAAGACACCCTCGCGCGTATTGGCGGCGATGAATTCGTCCTGCTGGTGCAGTTGGCTGATCCTGACGATGCCCTGCGTCTGGCTGCGCGGCAGGTCGGGCTGATCGGCCAGACGTTCCGTGTCGCCGACCATGACTTGCAGATTTCCGCCAGCGTCGGCATTTCGCTGTACCCCGGTAACGGCCAGAGCGCCGATGAATTGCTGATGAATGCCGACGCGGCGATGTACCACGCCAAGGGCGCCGGCAAGAACGGCTACAGCTTTTTCGACGCCTCGATGAACAGCAACGCCCGCAAGCAATTGCAACTGCTGCAAGACTTGCGCATCGCCGTTGAGCAGCGGCAATTCAGCCTGCATTACCAACCCAAGTTCGACGCCGCCAACGGCCGTCCGGTGGGCGCCGAGGCGCTGTTACGATGGACTCATCCGACCCAGGGCCTGTTGATGCCCGATACCTTTATCGATCTGGCGGAAAAAACCGGGCTGATCATCCCCATCGGCGAATGGGTGCTCAACGAAGCCTGCCGGCAGATGCGCGAATGGTACGTGCTGGGCTACACCGACTGGCGCATCGCAGTGAATCTCTCTGCGTTGCAGTTCTGCCATGTAGGCCTGGTGCAGAGCGTCGCCAAGGCGCTGGAGACTCACCATCTGCCGCCAAACAGCCTGACCCTGGAAATCACCGAGACCACTGCCATGAGCGACGCGGACGCGAGCATGACGGTGTTGCAGCAGTTGTCGGACATGGGCGTGGACTTGTCCATCGACGACTTTGGCACCGGCTATTCGAGCCTGATGTACCTCAAGCGCCTGCCGGCCAATGAGCTGAAGATTGATCGCGGTTTCGTCCGCGACCTGGAGCACGACAGCGACGACGCGGCTATCGTCTCGGCCATCGTCGCCCTTGGCCAGGCCCTGGGCCTGCGGATCGTCGCCGAAGGGGTGGAGACCGATGTGCAGCAGGACTTCCTGACCCAGTTGGGCTGCGACTCACTGCAAGGTTATCTACTGGGGCATCCGCAGCCGGCCGAGCACTTCCTCAAGAACATCCGCCAATTCCCGCGCGTGGCAATCGCCTGAGGCGACTGCTCAGGAAACGATGTCGAATGCGGTGCTGCCCAGCCGCTCGCCATTGATCAGCACATGCACCGAATGCCGGCCCTCATAGTGCCGGCGCGTGGTCAGCTCGCGGATGTGCTGGGAGCGGCTGAGGTTGGCGGACGCCAGGGCGGGCAGGTCGAAGGTCTTGAGCTTGAATACCTTGGCCGACGTGCCGCCGGATGCCTTGACGTAGTCGATGGCGTAATCGATCACCAGACGCTGGTTCTCGGGACACGTCGATTGCACTTTGAACGACAGCGTGACTTGCTCCCCCAGGCGAATCACCGCCGGCAGCACTTGCAGATCCGAGACCTCGACCTGAGCCTTGCCACCCGCTCCGATCACGGCCAGCGCACGAGGATTGCCTTGCTTGATCAGGCTGCGCAGGGCATGCCGGGCGATCCAGGCGGTGTGGCGCTGCTGGAGCGGCCAGCCTTCGATCCGGTCGAGGACCCATTCGGGATGCTGCTTGGTCACGTCGTTCAGGTGGTTGGCGACGGATTTGCGTACGTACAGGCTGTCGTCGGCCTTGAGCGTTTCGAGGATCGCGGCGGCGAGTTCCGGGTTGGCCTGGATCGGTTCCAGGTGGAACGACCAAGGCAGGCGCGGGCGGCTGCCTTCGCTGGCGAGGCGGCGGACATGCTCGTTGGTGTCCAGTGCCCAGTCGTGCATCACCGCTAGCGTGCGCGCCAAGTCATCGCGCAGGAAATGCCGTACGGCGAATTCTGCTGAGCCGAATCGGGTGAAGTATTTGAGGGTGTCCATGGAGGACTCGAACGCATGTCGACCGTACGACGCCACGTAGTGCGGCAGGAACATGCTGACGAACATGCTGTTCAGCCGCGGAGCCAGGGCGCGCAGGACTTCCAGCGATGCTTCGTAATCCAGCGGCAGCACCGCATGCAGGCATTCGCTGACCCGCGCCATGCGCTGCATCACCGACAACTGCGCCAGTCCATCATTGGCCATGTTCAGGAACGCCTTGGCATCGAAGGCGGGGTAAACCGCACGCATTTCCGTGGCGATGTGTTCGAGGCGGGTGCTGTTGAAGATTTCCTTGAGGGCTGGGGAAGAGGTGGTGGTGCTCATGTTGGGTCCGTCCGGCGGGTGTTGGGCCAAGGCTCGCCACTATGCCATGCCCGGCACAACCTGTGGTGAGGGAGCCCGCCGCGTCTCGACGCTGCGCTGTCGCGCGGTGAACTAGGTCATGTGGCGAGGGGATTTATCCCCGTTGGGCTGCGCAGCAGCCCTAAAGCAGTGAACTCAATCTTCCTGGCACACCGAGTTGCTTGGCTTGGAGCTGCTGCGCAGCCCAGCGGGGATAAATCCCCTCGCCACAAAAGGGGGGGGGCCCAGCTTCCAGGCACCACAGTAAACGGAATGATTCGCCGCCGCCGAAGTCCCAGACTCAGTACCTTGAATTAATTGGAGCTCTTCTATGCGCAAACCCACCCTCATCGCCAGCCTGGTCCTGATCGCCGGCCTCGGAGCCTTTGGGCCTGTCGCCCAAGCCGTCGAGAAGACCGGCGATGCCCTGGAGCATTCGCCGAGCAATGGTCGCCGGCTGGTGGAAAATGACCGGGTACCGGCGGACTACCAACGCGCGGACAGGGCCGTGAAGGACTGGAAGCAGAAAAAACTCGAACAGCCGACAAGTGAGCAGCAATGGGTGCAGATCGACGATAAATACCTGCTGATCGAAACCGTATCCGGCGCCATCGTCAAGATTGTCCCTGCGACACGCTAAAGCACTTCGCCTTTATCCCACAGATGAACCAAGTCGCCAGGTGCCCGGTCCTCGGGCACCTGCAGCACCATCTCGTCGTCCTGGTCGTTGGATCGGTAACGCACCTCGATCTGGAAATAACGCTGGTCGCCCCGGCCGGGCGTGGAGGAGGTGAGTGGCAGGCACCCCTCCAGCACCGAACAGATGCGCGTGCGTTGGTCGAGGTCGCATTGGGCGAACTCGATTTCCCGGGGACGGGTCAAGGCGTGGATCGCCGCGACGCCGCCCTGGCGCGACAGCTTCACGACTGCTTTGTCATCAAGGTCTGGAAGGGTTTTCATCCGTTCTCCTCGTTCAGGTCAACGCCCACCTGCGTCCAGCCGTCCTGCACCGCCTTGACTTCCCGGGCGCCGAAGCGTTGGCGGGCGTGCTCGACGGTCAGGCGGGCGAACGCACTGAAGGACGCATCGTTGGCCAGTTGCCTGTCGCACAAGGTGTCATACCAGATTCGCCCGGCCTTTTCCCAGGCGAATCCGCCGAGCGCGGTTGCAACCAGATAAAAGGCCCGGTTGGGAATGCCGGAGTTGATGTGCACACCGCCGTTGTCTTCGCGGGTGATGACGAATTGGCGCATGTGTGCCGGCTGGGGATCCTTGCCCAGCAGCGGGTCATCGTAGGCTGTGCCGGGGTTGGACATGCTGCGCAGGCCGTCGCCGTTGATCTTGTCGGTGAGCAAATCGGCGCCGATCAGCCAGTCGGCCTGCTCGACGGTCTGGCCCAATACGAATTGCTTGACCAGCACGCCGAACACATCGGAAATCGACTCGTTCAACGCGCCGGACTGGTTGGCATAGATCAAGCCGGCTTCGCTCTCGGTGACGCCGTGGGCCAACTCGTGGGCCACCACGTCCAGGGAGCGGGTGAAGCGCTGGAAGATCTCACCGTCGCCGTCGCCAAATACCATCTGCGCGCCATTCCAGAAAGCGTTCTCGTAGCCTTGGCCGTAATGCACGCTGCCGACCAGGGCAAAGCCTTTGTTGTCGATGGAGTCACGCTCCAGCACTCGCCAGAAAAAATCATAGGTGGCGCCGAGGGCGTCGTAGGCTTCGTCTACCGCTGGGTCACCGCTGGCCGGCTGGCCTTCCAGGCGTACTGGTTGGCCCGGCAGCTCCATGGTGTTTTGCGCATCATGCACGCTGCGTTGGGGATGGCCAGCCTTGCCGGGCTTGGGCAATTGGGCGGCTACGGGTGGATGAATGGGTGGGCCAGGGTTGTGGCGCAGGTTGTTCACGTGGGTCAGGGTGCCGAGGGCGCTGGAACGCTGCTGCTCGGAGCCATGGGCGATGATGCGGTTGAGAATGTAAGGCGGGATGAAACCGTGGAGGGGGCGAGAGTCGATCATCAGAAAATCCTTATCTGAAATGCAGGGTCGATACCCATGTGAACCGAAGTGACCGTTGCGGTTCCCTTTGCCGCAAAAGGTTGCCTGTCACGCAAATATCTGCGAAAACCCCGCGCCTGGATCACACGGGAAAGAAGCCATGCTTGAAGAATTGCAAATCATCGACCTGGAAGAGGGCGACGGCAAAAGCGTAGTCAAAGGCGCGCTGATTACCACCCAATACCGCGGCACCCTCGAAGACGGCACGGAGTTCGATTCATCCTACAGCCGCGGCAAGCCGTTCCAATGCGTGATCGGCACGGGCCGCGTCATCAAGGGCTGGGACGTCGGGCTCATGGGCATGAAGGTCGGCGGCAAGCGCAAACTGCTGGTGCCGGCCCACCTGGCCTACGGTGAACGCTCCATGGGCGCCCACATCAAGCCCAACGCCGACCTCATCTTTGAAATCGAATTGCTGGAAGTCCTGACGCGGGACGATTGATGGCGTTTTTATTGATTACCGATCGCTGAACAGCGGGATGCGTCCATTGACGGAGGGGCGGTAGCGCCAGGTCAACTGGTCCAGGCCCGGCTCGCGTTCCAGAATGGCATCTAACGTCGCATGGGCGATGGTCATCGCCAAGGCCTGGCCTGGGCATTCGTGGCGGCCACTGCCAAAGCTGAAGCTGCGCCGATTCGGCCGATCCAACAGGAGGGCGTCCGGTTGCGGATTGAGCTGCGGGTCGCGATTGGCCGAGGCCAGCAGCACCAGGACCACGTCGCCCTGCTGCAGGGCAGTGCCGAGAATTTCGCAAGGGGCGGCGATGAAGCGCCGGGTGTTCTGCACTGCCGGGTCGAAACGTTGGACTTCAGCCAATAACGGGCTGATTTGCGTGGGATCATCCCGTAGCTCGCGTTGTAGCGCTGTATCACGGATCAACGCCAACAACGCGTTGCCGATCAGGCCGGCCGTGGCTTCATGGGTTTGCGAAAGCAAGCCGATCAGGTTGGCGATCCGACTGTCCGCGTCGCCCGCTTCGAAGCCTCGGCAGATGCCGTTCAACAACTGGCTGTCTTGCGCAACGATCCGCTCCTGGAAAAGCTTCGCCAGTTGTTCGCTGGCCCGGTGCGCAGCTTCCAGTTGCGGGGCTTGGCTCAGGGGCGACAGGCAGGCGACGAAATCCCCCGTGAGTTCGCTGATCAGGTGGCTGTCCGTCGGATTGAAGCCCAGCAGTTGTGCCACCACGCTGACCGGGCCGATGAACTGCGCCTGATGCACGCCTTCGGCACCCTGCCTGAGCCAGCGCGCCTTGACCAACGCCTCGACCTGGTGGGGATCGATGTCTTGCAACCCCGGCGCAATCGCCGCCCTCGGGCAGCGTTGTCGTTCACCTTCGTTCATCCGCATCAGGTGCCCGAATACCTGGCCCGCGGGACCCTTGGCAATCGCTTGCGGCACCGGTTCGTGGGCGGGGCGCACATGGCAGTCGGGGTGATGCAAGACGGCGCACACGGCTTCGGCCCTGCTGGCTACCCAGAGGTTAAGGTGTGGGTCGAAGTGCAGTCCGCCGCTGGCGCGAAGGGTCGCGTAGTAGGGGTACGGATCGGCGTGTGTCGCGGCGGTGATCGGGTCCATGATGGGCTGCCTCGTTCATGCGGGAGAAGTGCTGCTACTATCTTCAGTCGACGCATGGCTTGATTCGTCCGGGAGCGAAATATGAACGCAGAGCAACACGATGTAGGCGTGTCCCAGGTGGCCGCGGCGATTGCCGAACCGGCCCGGACCCGAATGCTCTGCGCACTGATGGACGGCCACGCCCGCACCAGCACGGAGTTGGCGAGCATCGCCGACGTCAGCGCGTCCACCGCCAGCGCCCACCTGGCGAAGCTCAAGGAGTTGGCCCTGGTGCGCTTGCATGTGCAGGGCCGTCATCGTTACTACAGCCTCGCCGATAAGCGTGTGGCAGAAGCCCTTGAAGCATTGATGGTGATCGGCCAGAACGCCGCGCCGGCGTTCACCTCGCGCACGCCGGATCGCCTGCAATTCGCTCGCACTTGCTACGACCACATGGCCGGTACCCTGGCGGTGCGGCTGCATGATCGCTTGCTCGAAGCCGGGTGGCTGCTCGATGTAGAAGGGCAGGGTTATCGGCTGAGTGAAACGGGTGAGGCGCTGTTTGCAGGCTTGGGGATTGACGTGCAGGCATTGGCGGCCCAACGGCGGCGGTTTGCCTGCCCCTGCCTGGACTGGAGCATGCGCCGGCCGCACCTGGGTGGTGCCTTGGGGGCGGCGTTGCTGCAAGTGGCGATCAAGCGCAAATGGGTGGTCCAGGACCTGGACAGCCGTGCGCTGGGGGTGACGGCCGCTGGACAGCGGGAAATGGTGGCGCGCTTTGGGATCAGTCCCGAGACGGAGGTTGAATCCACTGGCGCTTTCGCGAGTAGGCTCGCTCCCACAGTGGATCTGCGCTGAACGGAGAACCGTTGCTCACCGAAATTCCCTGTGGGAGCGGGCTTGCCCGCGAAGGGGCCGTCGCATCCAACATCCATGCAAGCTGAGCCACCGCCTTCGCGAGCAAGCTCGCTCCCACAATGGATTTGCGGTGAATACAGGCGTCATGAACACCTGAAATCCCTGTGGGAGCGGGCTTGCTCGCGAAGGGGCCATTCCATGCAACTGACCCACCGCCATTGCCACATCATCCAACCATATGCCTGCGCCGATATTCATCCGGCGTGGTGCCCATCATTTTGCGGAACATGCTGATGAACGCCGAGGCGCTGCTGTAGCCCAGGTCCAGGCCGATGGTTTCCACGCTCTGGCCACGTTCGAGCAGGGCCAGGGCCTCGATGACTTTCAAGCGCTGGCGCCATTCCACCAGGGACATGCCCAGGTCTCGCTGGGCCCGGCGCATCAGTGTGCGCTCGGTGGTGTTGGCGGCGCGGGCCAGTTGCGGCAACGAGCGCGGGTCGCTGGGGTTCGCCTCCAGGGCCCGCAGCACAGGGCCCAACAGCGGATCATCCGAAGAGGGCAGGTAACTGCCGACGTGGGGCGCCCGGGCCAGCTTGTCCACCAGCACCTGCAACAAGCGCTGCTGTTCGGGCGTCTGTGGCTGGCTCGGCGGGTCGCTGCGCAGCTCTTCCAGCAACGCGCGGATCAGCGGACTCAAGGTCAGCGCACAAGGTACGGCCGGCAACGCGCCGCACAGTTCGGCCGCCAGGTACAACGAACAATGGCAGGCTTCATGCCGATTGAACCCCACGTGTTCCATGTCCGGCGGCAGCCAGATGCCGTACTGCGGTGGCGCCAGGTAATGGTGCTGGGCGATCTCGATTTCCATCACACCGCTGTAGGAGTAGACGAACTCACCCCAGGCATGCCGGTGCCGGGGGTACGTGGCATGGGCCGGCATGCAGGCGCTGCGGAAGAAAATCGGCGAGGGCAGGGCCGCGTCGAACGGAGGAATCTTCAGGTGTTGGGCTGGAGGCTGCATATCGACCGCAATGGCGGATTACCGGGATGGCTTGTCGGGTAATCACTATATCCAGCAAAGGTGTCAGGCAGACAATCCTTTCATCTCTTTTCTGCCCGAGGACCTTTTCCATGACCACCCGCCGCGCCCTGGATGGCCAGGTCATTGCCCTGATGACCGGACTCTGTGCCATCTGGGGGTTCCAGCAAGTCGCGATCAAGGCCGGCGCCGTCGACATGGCGCCGATGCTGCAATTGGGCGTGCGCTCGGCCATCGCCGCGGTACTGGTCTGGCTGTTAGTGCTGGCGCGCGGTGAACGCCTGTCCCTGGCCGACGGCAGTTGGCGCCCAGGCCTGTTGGTGGGGTTGTTGTTTGCCCTGGAGTTCGTGATGGTGGGCGAAGGCCTGCGCCATACGACGGCATCGCACATGGTGATTTTCCTCTACACCGCACCCATGTTCGCCGCCCTCGGCTTGCACTGGAAACTGCCGAGCGAGCGTCTCAAGCCGGCGCAATGGCTGGGCATCGCGGTTGCCTTCGGTGGGATCGTGGTGGCCTTCAGTGGCGGCTCGGGTGCGGCGAACGGCAGCTCATTGCTCGGCGATGGCATGGGCTTGCTGGCCGGCGCGCTGTGGGGCGCAACCACGGTGACGGTGCGTTGTTCGCGGCTCACGGACCTGCCGGCCAGCCAGACGCTGCTTTATCAGTTGGTGGGTGCCGGGGTGCTGTTGATCGGCATGTCGGCAGCGCTGGGGCAAACGACAATCAACCCCACGCCACAACTCATTGCCAGCATGGCGTTCCAGGTATTGCTGGTGTCCTTCGCCAGCTTCCTGATCTGGTTTTCCCTGCTGCGCCGCTACCTGGCGTCGCAATTGGGCGTGCTGTCGTTCATGACGCCGCTGTTCGGCATCGGTTTCGGTGTCTGGTTGCTGGATGAGCCGCTGGAGCCGAACTTTATCGTTGGCGCGGCTTTGGTATTGAGTGGGATCTTGCTGGTCAGCGGTTATGGATGGTTTCGCCAGCGTTGGGGGCGAGGGCCGGTTTTGCGGCGAGGGTAACTGAACGAAGGTGTAAAAAAGCCCACCCCTGAAGCAGGGGTGGGCTTTTTACTGCGGTCGCGCAATCTCTGTGGCGAGGGGATTTATCCCCGCTCGAGTGCGAAGCGCTCGCAAGGTTTTTGTGGCTCACCCAAGTACTTGGGGGTTGCTTCGCAACCCAGCGGGGATAAATCCCCTCGCCACAAAAAAGCCCTCAAGTGCCTAGGGGGCTTGGATCAAACCTTGACGATCCAACCTGCTGGCGCTTCCACGTCGCCGGTCTGCACGCCGGTCAACTCTTTGTAGAGCTTCTGGGTGATCGGGCCGACCTCGGTTTCGCTGTGGAACACGTGCAGCTTGTCCTTGTAGCTGATGCCGCCGATCGGCGTGATCACCGCAGCGGTACCGCAGGCGCCGGCTTCCTTGAAATCCGACAGCTTGTCGATGAACACGTCGCCTTCGATCACTTCCAGGCCCAGGCGCGATTTCGCCAGTTCGATCAGCGACAGGCGGGTGATGCCTGGCAGGACCGACGGGGAGTTGGGGGTGATGAATTTGTCATCGTGGGTGATGCCGAAGAAGTTGGCCGAACCGACTTCCTCGATTTTCGAATGGGTCAGCGGATCCAGGTAGATGCAATCGGCGAAGCTGGCTTTCTTGGCCTGGGAGCCGGGCATCAGGCTGGCGGCATAGTTGCCACCGACCTTGGCCGCACCGGTGCCTTGCGGGGCGGCGCGGTCGAAGCTGGAGATCAGGAAATTGTGCGGAGTCAGGCCACCCTTGAAGTAGGCGCCGACCGGAATGCAGAAGATCGAGAAGATGAACTCGGGTGCGGTGCGCACGCCGATGTTGTCACCCACGCCGATCACGAACGGACGCAGGTACAGCGCGCCGCCAGTGCCATACGGCGGGATGAAGCGCTCGTTGGCGCGGACCACTTGCTTGCAGGCTTCGACGAACTGCTCGGTGTCGACGTGCGGCATCAGCAGGCGGGCGCAGCTGCGCTGCATGCGGGCGGCGTTCTGGTCCGGGCGGAACAGGTTGATCGAACCGTCCTTGCAACGATAGGCCTTCAGGCCTTCGAAGCACTGCTGACCGTAGTGCAGGGCAGTGGAGCCCTCGCTGATGTGCAGCACGTTGTCTTCGGTCAGGGTGCCTGTGTCCCAGGCGCCATCGCGCCAGTGCGACAGGTAGCGCTTGTCGGTCTTGATGTAGTCAAAGCCCAGTTTGTCCCAATTGATGCTCTCGTTACCCATGACACCCTCTATTTCCTGACAACCGTCGAAACGGTTCAAGGCTTCTGACGTTTTGAATGGGGACAACAATACTTCATTCCGGGGGTGTTTCGCAGCTTGTGGCGAGGGGATTTATCCCCGCTGGGCTGCGAAGCGGCCCCATTAGCTCAGATATCTGACGCCTGGCGCTGACAGGTTTGGGGTTGCTGCGCAACCCAGCGGGGATAAATCCCCTCGCCACAGGGGGAGTCACCCACAGCTGTCACAGATGCAACGCATGCCCCAGCGCTCGCAACGCCGCTTCCTGCACCGCTTCACCCAGCGTCGGATGAGCGTGGACAGTGCCGGCGATGTCTTCCAGGCGCGCACCCATTTCCAGGGATTGGCCAAATGCGGTGGACAACTCCGAGACCCCCACGCCAACTGCTTGCCAACCGACGATCAAGTGATTGTCCCGGCGCGCCACGACGCGGACGAAACCGCTTTTCGATTCCAGGGTCATGGCCCGGCCATTGGCGGCGAACGGGAAGCTCGAAACGATGCAGTCCAGGCCGGCAGCCTTGGCCTCGTCCGGCGTCTTGCCGACCACGACCACTTCCGGATCGGTGAAGCACACCGCTGCGATGGCGGTCGGATTGAACTCCCGGTGCTCGCCGGCGATCAGCTCGGCGACCATTTCACCCTGGGCCATCGCTCGGTGGGCGAGCATCGGTTCGCCGCTCAGGTCGCCGATGGCCCAGACATTGCGCATGCTGGTCTGGCAGCGGTTGTCGATCTTCACTGCCGAACCGTTCATCGCCAGGTCCAGCGCTTCCAGATTCCAGCCTTGCGTATTTGGCTTGCGCCCGACCGCCACCAGCACCCGGTCGGTGTCGAGGTTCAGCGTGTCGCCGTTGGGATCACGCACTTGCAAGGTGCTGGCCTGGGCATCGAAACCTTCGACGCTGTGCTTGAGATACAGCCTCACGCCCAATTGCTTGAGCGCTTCATGCACCGGTTGGGTCAACTCACCGTCGTAGGCCGGCAGGATCCGCTCTTGGGCCTCGACCACACTGACCTCGGCGCCGAGCTTGCGATAGGCAATGCCCAGATCCAGGCCGATGTAGCCACCGCCGACCACCACCAGATGCTTGGGCACCGAGGTAGGCGCGAGGGCTTCGGTGGACGAGATGATCGGCCCACCTATCGGCAGCATCGGCAGGTTGACGCTTTTCGAACCGGTGGCCAGCAGCAGGTGTTCGCACTGGATGCGCGTATCACCGACCTCGACTGTTTTGCCATCGATGACCTTGGCCCAGCCATGAATGACCTGGACCTTATTCTTCTTCAGCAACGCGGCGACGCCGGTGGTCAGGCGATCGACGATGCCGTCCTTCCATTCGACGCTCTTGCCGATGTCCAGGGTTGGCGCGGACACGTTGATACCCAAGGCCGAGCCCTGGCTGTGGTGGCGCGTCTGGTGGAACTGCTCGGCCACATGAATCAGCGCCTTGGACGGGATGCAGCCGATGTTCAGGCAAGTACCGCCCAGCGCCTGGCCTTCCACCAGAATCGTCTCGATGCCCAGTTGGCCGGCGCGGATCGCCGCCACATAACCGCCCGGGCCGCCGCCGATGATCAGCAGCTTGGTGTTCAGAGTTTGCATCGCCTACTCCACAAACAAAGTGGCAGGTTGTTCGAGCAAGCCACGCAGGGCCTGGATGAATTGCGCCGCGTCCATGCCGTCGACCACCCGGTGATCGAAGGAGCTGGAAAGGTTCATCATCTTGCGGATCACGATCTGGCCCTTGATCACAACAGGCCGCTCGACGATCTTGTTCACGCCGACGATCGCCACTTCCGGCAGGTTCAGCACCGGCGTGCTGACGATGCCGCCCAGCGCACCGAGGCTGGTCAGGGTGATGGTCGAGCCAGACAGCTCATCGCGACTGGCCTTGCCATTGCGTGCGGCCGTGGCCAGGCGCGAGATTTCCGCCGCACTGTCCCACAGGCTGCGAGCCTCGGCGTGACGCACCACCGGCACCATCAGGCCGACATCGCTTTGGGTGGCGACGCCAACATGCACCGCGCCGCTGCGGTGGATGACCTGGGCCTCGTCGTCATAGCGTGAATTCATCTGCGGGAAATCACGCAAGGCCACGACCAACGCGCGGACCAGGAACGGCAGCAAGGTCAGCTTGCCGCGACTGCCGCCGTGTTTTTCATTCAGGTGAACCCGCAGTTCTTCCAGGGCCGTGACGTCGATTTCCTCGACGTAGCTGAAGTGGGCGGCGCGCTGGGTCGCTTCCTGCATGCGCTGGGCGATCTTGCGACGCATGCCGATCACCGGGATCTGCTGCTCGTCGTGGCGTTCGGCATAACCCGAGCCGCCCTTGGCCTGTGGCGACGAACCCTGGGCCAGATAGGCTTCCAAGTCCTCATGCAGGATTCGCCCGGCGGGGCCGCTGCCCTGGACCAGGCGCAGTTGGATGCCCAGGTCCAATGCATGTTTGCGCACGGCCGGCGAGGCCAATGGGCGCTCTTCAGGGTCGCGGGCCACCGGAGCTTGCGGGGCGCAGCGTGGCGCGGCGGTTTTTTCCACCATCGGTTCAGGCGTGGCCACTGGCGCTGGCTTTGGCGCCGGCACAGCCGCCGCAGCGGGAGCCGATTGCGCCGACTCCTTCAAATTGCCCGCACCTTCCACCTCAATGCGGATCAGCTCGCTGCCCACCGCCATGACTTCACCCGGCTCGCCCCCCAAGGCGATGACCCGGCCATGCACCGGCGAAGGAATATCCACCATCGCCTTATCGGTCATCACGTCGGCCAACACCTGATCCTCGACCACCATGTCGCCGACCTTGACGTGCCAAACCGACAGTTCAACTTCCGCGATGCCTTCGCCGATGTCCGGCATCTTGATAACGTGCGTGCCCATTCAGACCTCCATGACCCGTTTCAACGCCGCGCCCACACGGGACGGCCCTGGGAAATACGCCCACTCCTGCGCGTGCGGGTAGGGGGTGTCCCAACCGGTGACACGCTCGATGGGCGCTTCCAGGTGGTGGAAGCAGTGTTCTTGCACCAACGACACCAACTCGGCGCCGAAACCGCAGGTGCGGGTGGCTTCGTGGACGACCACGCAGCGGCCGGTTTTCTTCACGGATTTGACGATGGTCTCCAGGTCCAGCGGCCAGAGGCTGCGCAGGTCGATGACTTCGGCGTCGATGCCGGTTTCTTCGGCGGCCACTTGCGATACGTAGACCGTGGTGCCGTAGGTGAGGATGGTCACGTCCTTGCCCGGACGGGTGATGGCGGCGACGTCCAGCGGCACGGTGTAGTAGCCGTCCGGCACTTGCGCTTGCGGATGCTTGGACCACGGCGTTACCGGACGGTCGTGGTGGCCGTCGAACGGGCCGTTATACAGGCGCTTGGGTTCGAGGAAGATCACCGGGTCATCGTTTTCGATGGAGGCGATCAGCAGGCCCTTGGCGTCGTAGGGGTTGGACGGCATGACGGTGCGCAGGCCACAGACTTGGGTAAACATCGCCTCGATGCTCTGGCTGTGGGTCTGGCCGCCATAGATGCCGCCGCCGCACGGCATGCGCAAGGTCATCGGCGCGGTGAATTCGCCGGCCGAGCGATAGCGCAGGCGCGCCGCTTCGGAAATGATCTGGTCCGATGCCGGGTAGACATAGTCGGCGAACTGGATCTCGGCCACCGGCCGCAGCCCATAGGCGCCCATGCCCACCGCCACGCCGACGATGCCGCTTTCGGAAATCGGCGCGTCGAACACCCGCGAGGTGCCGTACTTGTTCTGCAGGCCTTCGGTGCAGCGGAAC
Organism: Pseudomonas sp. BP11-1-1; assembly: GCF_052112105.1. NCBI lineage: Bacteria > Pseudomonadati > Pseudomonadota > Gammaproteobacteria > Pseudomonadales > Pseudomonadaceae > Pseudomonas > Pseudomonas sp. BP11-1-1. The sequence continues at coordinate 33,802 of NZ_JAUTYU010000028.1, read as the reverse complement.
ACGCCGCCGAAATAGCCCACGTCCTGGCCGAACACCACGACGTTGTCGTCGCGCTCGAGCATCACGTCCATGGCCGAGCGCAGGGCCTGGATCATGGTCATGGTGGTAGTGGTCATGGCGGTGTCCAACGCAATATTGTTGTTGTGATCGTTCATGTCAGATCCCCAACTGCTGACGCTGGCGCTTCAAGTGCTCCGGCATCTCTTTGTAGACGTCTTCGAACATGGTCGCGGCGCTTGGAATCTGTCCGCCGGCGAGGGTGCCGTACTGCTCGGCTTCCTTCTGCGCGGCGATCACCTCGGCTTCGAGTTCGGCGGTGACGGCGGCGTGTTCCTCTTCGGACCACTGGCCGATCTTCACCATGTGCTGCTTGAGGCGGGCAATCGGATCGCCCAGGGGGAAGTGGCTCCAGTCGTCGGCGGGGCGATATTTGGACGGATCGTCCGAGGTGGAGTGCGGGCCAGCGCGGTAGGTGACCCATTCGATCAGCGCCGGGCCGAGGTTGCGGCGGGCGCGTTCGGCGGCCCAGCGCGAGGCGGCGTAGACCGCCATGAAGTCGTTGCCGTCCACGCGCAGGGAGGCGATGCCGCAACCGACGCCGCGTCCGGCGAAGGTCGTGGCTTCACCGCCGGCAATGGCCTGGAAGGTGGAAATCGCCCATTGGTTGTTGACCACGTTGAGGATCACCGGCGCGCGATAAACGTGGGCGAAGGTGAGGGCGGTGTGGAAGTCCGATTCGGCGGTGGCGCCGTCACCGATCCAGGCCGAGGCGATCTTGGTGTCGCCCTTGATCGCCGAGGCCATGCCCCAGCCCACGCCCTGGATGAATTGCGTGGCGAGGTTGCCGGAAATGGTAAAGAAACCAGCATCCTTGACCGAATACATGATAGGCAACTGCCGGCCCTTGAGCGGATCGCGCTCGTTGGACAGCAGTTGGCAGATCAGGTCCACCAGCGGCACCTCGCGGGCCATCAGGATGCTTTGCTGGCGGTAGGTGGGGAAGCACATGTCGTCGATGTTCAGGGCCAAGGCCTGGGCGCTGCCGATGGCTTCTTCGCCAAGGCTTTGCATGTAGAACGACATTTTTTTCTGACGTTGGGCGACGACCATGCGGTTGTCGTAGATGCGCGTCTTGAGCATGGCACGCATGCCCTTGCGCAGGATCTCGACGGGAATGTCGGCGGCCCAGTCGCCCAAGGCGTTGCCCTGGTCATCGAGCACGCGGATCAGGCTGCGGGCCAGGTCGGCGGTGTCGGCGGGTTCGACGTCGATGGGTGGTTTGCGCACCGTGCCGGCATCGGACAGATGCAGGTAGGAAAAGTCGGTCTTGCAGCCGGGACGGCCCGAGGGTTCGGGGACGTGCAGGCGTAGCGGTTCGTACGCTGGGTTCATGGCTTTCTACGCTCGATCTTGTGAATTTCTTGTAGTGGGCGCGCTAGCTGACGAATTTCCCTGGGTAGGTGGGAAATTGTCCTACAACAATCATAGGCTCGACGAAGAAGAATATTTTTCTCTGTTGGCTTGCTGTTCAGATCATTTGCAGATAAAAAATCTGCACAACGATAAAAAACAGGATTATTTGTCTCATGCGTAAATTGGATCGCACCGACATCGGCATTCTGAACAGCCTTCAGGAAAACGCCCGCATCACCAACGCCGATCTCGCCCGTTCGGTCAATCTATCGCCGACGCCGTGCTTCAACCGCGTCCGCGCGATGGAGGAGTTGGGGGTGATCCGTGAGCAGGTCACGCTGCTGGATGCCGACCTGCTGGGGCTGCACGTCAACGTGTTTATCCATGTCAGCCTGGAGAAGCAGGTGGAAGAGGCGTTGCAGCATTTCGAAGAGGCTATTTCCGACCGGCCGGAGGTGATGGAGTGCTACCTGATGGCGGGCGATCCGGATTATTTGATTCGCGTGCTGGTGCCGACGATCCAGTCGCTGGAGCGGTTCATGATGGACTTCCTGACCAAGGTCCCGGGCGTGGCGAACATTCGCTCCAGCTTTGCCCTCAAGCAGGTGCGCTACAAGACCGCGCTGCCGTTGCCGGCGAATGGGTTGACGCTGGGGACCTGAGTCACCCCACATTGGATATGGGGTGATCTTAGAGCTGGTTGATCGGAATCTTCAGGTAAGTCACGCCATTGCCCTCGGCCGGCGGCAAGTGTCCCGCTCGCACATTCACTTGGATCGCCGGCAACAGCAGCGTCGGCATCCCCAGGGTCTTGTCGCGCTGGGTCCGCATGGCCACGAACTCGGCTTCATCAATGCCATCGCGCACATGGATATTGCGCTGGCGCTGCTCACCCACCGTACTCATACACTGGGGCTCGCGTCCCTCCGGCGGATAGTCGTGGCACACGTACAGCCGCACGCCGGCAGGGAACGCCAGCAGCTTGCGGATCGAGGCGTAGAGCTGGTGGGCATTGCCGCCGGGGAAGTCACAGCGAGCGGTGCCCACGTCGGGCATGAACAGCGTGTCGCCCACCAGTATCACGTCGCCGTCGATCAGGTAGGCCATGTCTGCCGGGGTGTGGCCAGGCACGTGCAGCGCGGCGGCCTTGAGGTTGCCGATCAGGAAGGATTCATCGGCCGCGAACAGATGGTCGAATTGCGAACCGTCGATGGCGAATTGCGGCTCCAGGTTGAACAGCGTCTTGAACACGTTCTGCACTTGCCCGATGGATTCGCCGATGGCGATCTTGCCGCCCAATTCCCGGCGCAAGTAAGGCGCGGCGGACAGGTGATCGGCATGGGCGTGGGTTTCCAGCAGCCATTGCACCGTCAGTTGATGTTCGCGCACAAAAGCGATCACTCGATCCGCCTGTGCGGTGCCGCTGCGGCCCGAGGCAGGGTCGTAGTCGAGCACCGGGTCGACCACCGCGCATTGCCCGCCATCATGCTCATAAACCACGTAGGTGTAGGTCTTTGAAGCGGGATCGAGAAAGCTTTGAATCTGCGCGGGCATGACGGCGGACCTGTACGGGAAGAAGCGGTTGCTACGCTTGAGGTTTACGACATATGGTCCGCAGCTTAGTGAGGACCAAGGCGTCCTGCAAATGCGATCGCACCTGCCAACAGGTGTGCGCGGCTTGAGAGAACCGGAATGTTACTGGCGAGTTTTTTTGGTGTGGTCATGGGCCTGGTCCTTGGCCTGACGGGCGCGGGCGGCGGGATTCTGGCCGTGCCGGCGTTGGTGTTGGGCCTGGGCTGGAGCATGACCCAGGCTGCTCCGGTGGCTTTGTTTGCGGTGGGCAGCGCGGCGGCGGTCGGCGCCATCGATGGGCTGCGCCATGGCCTGGTGCGTTATCGCGCGGCTTTATTGATTGCCTTGCTAGGCGCTGTGTTCTCGCCGGTGGGCATCTATTTTGCCCACCAGCTTCCGGAAAAAATCCTGATGATCCTGTTCAGCCTGCTGATGGTGCTGGTGGCGGCGCGCATGCTGCGTCGGGAAACCGCGCAGCCCGGTCCCAGCGATCATGGTGCCGCCAGTTGGGGTCAGAAGAATTGCATGCTCGATCGCCAGACTGGTCGCTTGGCCTGGACCGCTCGCTGCACCGCCACGCTGTCGGCATTGGGCGCGGTAACAGGCATGGTTTCGGGCCTGCTGGGCGTGGGCGGGGGGTTCCTGATCGTGCCGGCGTTCAAGCAACTCACCGATGTGCAGATGCGCGGGATCGTCGCCACCTCCTTGATGGTCATCAGCCTTATTTCGTTGATTGGTGTGGTGGGGGCGTTTCATGCCGGAGTGAGCATCGACCGGGTTGGGGCGGTGTTCATGCTGGTGCGGGCGTAGCGAGCGGGTCGGAGCTTTTGTGGCGAGGGGATTTATCCCCGCTCGGCTGCGAAGCAGACGCCAGGCTTGATAATGGATGGGCCTGCTTCGCAGGCCAGCGGGGATAAATCCCCTCGCCACAAGGGATCGTGTGCCACCTAGAGCGCTCGACACTGCATCGAAAACCCCAACGCCATCGACTGCCCTTGCTCCAGCAAACGCAACCCCGGCCGTCCTGGCAGGTGATGGGCATTGACCGGATGACTCACCGGTTCGATGCAGAAAAAATCCAGGCCCACGGGGCAGTACAACAGGAAATAGTCGCTGCCGCTGGCGCGGCATTCCAGTTCATAACCGAGGTCCGGTTGTTGGATCAGGCACTGACCATCCCAGCCACCGAAGCCGTTATCGACGAGGGTGTCCGGCAATAGCTGTGGTTGTTGGAAATCCCAATCGGCGGGGACGTCCGCCAGTTCCGTCGGCAGTTTAGACGCGTCGCACAGCCAGACTTCTCGGGCCCGGGTTTGCAGGCGCGTGCCGGCTGTACGCGGAAAATACGGATGCAATCCCAGCCCGTGCCACGCGGCTTGTTCGGCCATGTGCGTGACATGCAGGGCGATTTGCAATTGGCCGCCGCTCAAGCGGATCCGCAGGCTGGCGCAATAGGCGAACGGTGTTTGGCTGTCGAGTTGCAGCAAGACTTCCTGGGCACTCTGTTCGGCCACTTGCCACGGTTGCTGCCAGGCACTGCCATGGATTGGAAACGGATCGTTGGGGCTGTTGGCTTCCAGGGCGAGCCAGCCGCCCGGGCAATCGAAACCGCCTTGTGCGATTCGGTTGGACCAGGGGATCAGCGGGAAGCAGCCGAGCTTGCCTGGCAGGCCGTTTTCTACAGCGTTCGGCGCGGGCGGGCGCAACAAGGGGGCGCCGTTGCTGCGCAAGGTCCATTCAACGAGGCTGGCGCCCAGGTGCGGGGCCAGGGTGAGGCGGGTCAGTTCGTCTTCGAGGTGGAGGAGAGGTGGTGTCATGGCGGCGTCTGATGGTTGGCAAAGCTGGAGGGGAATACGCCCAAGTGTGGCGAGGGGATTTATCCCCGCTGGGCTGCGAAGCAGCCCTAAAGGCTCCAATCTCGGTGTATCAGACAAATCGAGATGGCTGGTTTTGGGGCCGCTGCGCAGCCCAGCGGGGATAAATCCCCTCGCCACAAGGGGACCTATTGTTTTCTGTTACAACACCAAATGCGGCAGCCACAGGGAAATGGCAGGGATGTAGGTCACCAACATCAGCACCACGAACAGCATGGCGTAGAACGGCAGCAGGGCCTTGACGGTGCTTTCGATGCTGACCTTGCCGATGGCGGAGCCGACGAACAACACCGCACCCACCGGTGGCGTGATCAGGCCGATACCCAGGTTCACCAGCATGATCATGCCGAACTGCACCGGGTCCACGCCGATGCCGACGATCACTGGCATCAGGATCGGCGTGAGGATCAGGATCAGTGGCGCCATGTCCATCACGGTGCCCAGCAGCAGCAACATCACGTTGATGCACATCAGGATCACGTAGCGGTTGTCCGACAGCGTCAGGAATGCGGTGGTGATCTTCGCCGGGATTTCCATCAGCGTCATGATGTAGCCGAAGCTGGCGGCGAAGCCGATCAGGATCATCACGATGGAAATAGTGCGCACCGTCCGGTGCATCAGTTTCGGCAACTCGCTCCACTTGTAGTCGCGATAGATGCACATGGTCACGAAGAACGCCCACACCACGGCGATCGCGGCCGATTCGGTGGCGGTGAACACACCCGAGAGGATGCCGCCCAGGATGATGAACAAGGTCATCATGCCCCACATGGCTTCCTTGCAGATCTTCAATGCTTCTTTGAGCGGAATTACTTCGCCTTTAGGGTAATTGCGCTTTTTCGCGAAGACCAGGCACAGCGCCATCAGGCAGAGGTTCATCATGACGCCGGGGACGATGCCGGCCATGAACAGTGAACCGATCGACACGGTGCCGCCTGCTGCCAGCGAGTACAGCACCGCGTTGTGGCTTGGCGGTGTCAGCAGCGCTTGCACCGAACCACTGACGGTGACGGCGGTGGCGTAATCACGCGGGTAGCCCCGGCGTGTCATTTCCGGGATCAGCACCGAGCCCACCGAAGCGGTGTCGGCCACCGAGGAACCAGAGATCGCGCCAAAGAAACTCGACGCCACGAGGTTGACCAAAGACAGGCCACCGCGTACGAAACCTACCAGCACGCTGGCGAAGGCCACCAAGCGACGGGACATGCCGCCCTCGGCCATGATCGCGCCGGCCAGGACGAAGAACGGAATGGCCAACAGCGAGAACTTGTTCACCCCGCCCGCGACCTGAATCATCATGGCCTGGAACGGAATGTCGATCCACCACGCTCCGATCAGGGCGGCAGCGCCCAGGGCGTAGGCGACCGGCATGCCGATCAGGATCAACAACAAAAAACTGCCCAGCAGAATCAGAGCGTCCATTAAGCGGCACCTTCGTTTTCTTCAACCAAGTCGAACTGCACGACCCGACGCTGGCTTTGATCACCCAGCAAGAGTTTTTCCAAGACGAAAATCAAGGTCAGGAAGCCACCGACCGGGATCGGCATGTACGTGATGCCGACGCGCAGGGTAGGGATGGCGCTTATGAATTGGTTCCAAGTGGTCATGCACAGCTTGGCGCCCCAGACGGTCATGAATATGCACACCGCCGCCATCAATAACTGGGTGAAAATCGACGCCGCGGTTCGCCATTCAGATGGCAAACGGCTGGTGACCATGTCCACGGCCATGTGCGATCCGGAACGGTAGCTGGAGGCAGCACCGATGAAGGTAAATACCATCATCAGCAGGATGGCGGTGGGCTCCGGCCAGCTGGCGCCCGAGCCCAATACGTAGCGGGCAAACACACCCCAGGGAATCATCAGGGAAACTGCCAGGACAGACAGGCCGGCGACCCAGATGCAAGTCATGTAAATCGTGTCGTTGATACGCAGCAGCAAATTCTTCATCGGGTTCCACCGTAACTGGGTGCGCCTTCAACCGCAGGCGCGCCCAGCCTTTTCAAGAGTGCAGATTGAGAGGCCTTACTGGACAGCTTCGATGCGCTTGATCAGGTCGGCATACGGCGCACCGTATTTGGCCCGGACTGGCGCGGTGGCGTCGTAGAAGGGTTTCTTGTCGACCGTGATGAACTCGACGCCGGCGGCCTTGAGTTTTTCCTCACTGGCGGCGGACTTCTTGTCCCACAGCACGCGCTCTTCAGCCTGGGCAGCCTTGGCGGCTTTTTTCACCATGTCCTGCTGTTCGGGCGTGAGCTTGTTCCAAGTGATTTTCGACATCACGATCGGCTCGGGTAGGATCAGGTGACCGGTCAGGCTGTAGTACTTGGCGTTCTGGTAGTGGTTGTGTTCGAGCAGGGTCGGCGGGTTGTTTTCCGCGCCGTCGATCACGCCGGTCTGCAGGGCGCTGAAGATTTCGCCGGTGTCCATGGCGATGCCGTTGGCGCCCATGGCGTTCATCATCTCGATGAACATCGGGTTGCCTTGGACACGGATTTTCATGCCCTTCAGATCTTCGAGCTTGCGCACGGGATTCTTGGTGTAGATGTTGCGCGTACCACCGTCCATCCACGCCAGGGCCACCAGGCCGAACTCCGAGTTGGTGATCCGGTCCAGGATCGCATCGCCGACTTCACCGTCGATGACAGCGCGCATGTGCGCCTGGTCGCGGAAGATGAACGGCATGTTGAACACGTTCACGTCAGGCACCACAGGACCGACGATGCCCAGGCTGACGCGGGACATCTGGATCGCGCCGGCTTGCATCTGCTCGATGACTTCTTTTTCAGAACCCAGTACGCCACCGGGGAAGTACTTGAACTTAAGTTCGCCCTTGCTTTCGGCTTCCAAGGCTTTACCCATGGATTCCTCGGCGACCACGGTCGGGTAGCCCTTGGGGTGGATGTCGGCGATCTTGATATCGAGGGCGTGTGCCGCCTGGGCCAGGAAGGCCAGGGGCAGGGCTGCGATCAGAAGTGTGCGTTTGAAATTCATGCTCAATCTCCAGTCTTGTTGTTTTTTTTATGGCTCATTCAGTGAAGCGGTGAAGCAGATCAGTTCGCGGAGTGTTTCCGTCCTCCGAAAGCAGGTTCAGCCAGGCCCTTGACGCCGGGGTTGAGCGCGAACACGCCACCGGCCAGGGACTGCGGATCGTTGTCGTCACCCGGACGAATCGTGGTCACAAACAGGGTGTCCATCTGGCTGCCGCCAAAGGCGCACATGGTCGGTTTTTTCACCGGTACTTCCAGGGAGCGGTCGAGACGTCCGTCCGGGGTAAAACGGTAAATCAGCCCGGCGTCGTTGGCGCAGATCCAATAGCAACCGTCGGCGTCCACCGCCGCGCCGTCCGGACGACCGGCCAGGGGCATCATGTCGACGAACAGCCGCCGGTTGGACGGGGTGCCGCTGTCGATGTCGTAGTCGAAGGCCCAGATCTGCTGGATCAGCGGGTGCGAATCAGAGAGGTACATCGTCCTTCCGTCCGGGCTGAAGCCCAGGCCATTGGGCACGATGAAGCCGCTCAGTTGCGCCGCGACCGGGCTGCGTTGCCCGGCCTCATGACGGTACATCCGGCCTTCGTCGGCGTTGGCGCCCATGTTCAGCACCATGCTGCCGGCCCAGAACCGGCCCTGGCGATCGCAACGGCCATCGTTGAGGCGCATGTCGGTGCGACTGTGCTCGACGCTGGCGCAGAGTTCACTGTCCAGGCTGCCGTCGTCATGGGGGTGCAGGCGGAAGAAACCGCTCTCCATGCCCGCGACCCAACCGCCGTCCTGGTGACGGGCGATACAGGCGAGCATTTCGGGCGCTTCCCAGCCCTGGATTTTTCCGCTGCTGGCATTCCAGCGTTGCAGGCCCCCGCTGGGGATGTTCACCCAATACAGGGCGTTTTCCTCGGGGACCCACACCGGGCTTTCCCCGACGGCGTTGCGTGCGTCGACAATCAATTCGGCTTGCATGGTGATTCCTTGGTTCGTTCGTATCCCATGAACAACAGGCGAATCAGTCGTCGAACGGGCCGGCCGCCACAAAGGCGCCACCCTGGTAGATCATGGCCGGGTCATCGGCGGCCGGCATTGGCTGCGCCTCGACCTTGGCGCGGAAGACTTCCGACGTGTCCTTGGGCTTGTAGCCCAGGTGCGCGGCGTGGCTGTTGTCCCACCAGACATCACGGTTGGCGGAGACGCCGTAGACGATGGTGTGGCCGACTTTCGGGGTGTAGAGCGAGCATTCGATCAGTTGAGTGAGATCGTCGAAGCTCAGCCAGGTGCTCATCATCCGGCGGTTCTGCGGTTCAGGGAACGACGAACCGATGCGGATGCTCACGGTCTCGATGCCGTAGCGATCGAAATAGAAATTGGCGACGTCTTCGCCGTAGGACTTGGACAGGCCGTAGTTGCCATCCGGACGACGAAGGCAATGGGCGTCGAGGGTTTCGTCCTGTTTGTAGAAACCGATGACGTGGTTGGAGCTGGCGAAGATCACGCGTTTGACGCCGTGCTTGCGCGCGGCTTCGTAGATGTGGAACACGCCGCTGATGTTGGGCCCGAGAATTTCTTCGAATGGACGTTCAACCGATACCCCGCCGAAATGCAGGATGGCATCGACACCTTCCACCAGTTGATGCACGGCCTGCTTATCAGCCAGGTCGCACGGCACCACTTCCTCGCTTTCGTCGATGGCCGGCGCCATGTTCGCGATGTCCGACAGGCGAATGTGACGGGCATAAGGCTTGAGGCGTTCGCGCAAGACTTTGCCAAGGCCGCCGGCGGCGCCGGTCAAGAGCAGGCGATTGAAGGGATGGCGAATCTGTGTCGTGGTCATGGCATTACCTGAGCAAACAGTGAGAGGTACAGTTGTTATAAGTTGTCGTACGACCGAGAGGGAATATCCTTATCCTTCCGCTACCTTGTCAACGTTTGATCGACGAACCGCTCTAGGTCGGCATCCTTGCCGGGCTCGCCATGGCGCTGGCAGGCGCACATGGCAAGGGTTCCATGGGGTGTTACAGGAGCGAGATCGGATAGCTGATGAAGATGCGGTTCTCGTCGAATTCGTTGGTGCTGAAGTCGCGACGAATCGATGCGTTACGCCACTTCACGTTCAGGCTCTTCAGCGCACCGCTCTGCACGGTGTAGGCCAGTTCGGTTTCACGGCCCCATTCCTTGCCGTCATCGACGGTGGCGGTGTGCACGTTGTCACCGCTGATGTAGCGGTTCATCAGGGTCAGGCCCGGCACGCCGACAGCAGCGAAGTTGAAGTCATGGCGCACTTGCCAGGATTTTTCCTTGGCGTTGTCGTAGCTGGAGTTGTAGCTATCGTTCGCCAGGGTGCCGCCGCTGGTGCCGTTGACGCGCATCCAGGCATCATCGCCGCCGACTTTCTGCAGGCCGACGTAGAAGGTGTTGCCGCCGTATTTGGCGGAAAGCATGGCGAACGCGGTTTTGTTGTCGAGGTCGCCGGCCAGCGCGCTGCCGTCTTCCTTGCCGGTGAAGTAACCAAGGTTGGCGCCCAGGGTCCAGTCGCCGATCGGCTGGCTGTGGGTCAGGTTGAAATACTGCTGCTGGTAGATGTCGGACAGTTCTGCGTACCAGACGCCGACCTGGGTGCGTTTTTCGTTGAAGGCGTATTCACCGCCGCCGAAGTTGAAACGGTCGGAGGTGAAGGCACCACGGCCGTTCATCGACATGTCTTCCATGCTCGCGTCGTTGCGCGGGCTGTTGGCGCGGAACTGGCCGCCGTAGAGGCTCAGGCCGTTGATTTCGGTCGAAGTGACCTGGCCGCCACGGAAAGTCTGGGGCAGGGAACGACCGTCGTCGGAGCGCAGGATCGGCAGCACCGGCATCCACTCGCCGACCTTCAGTTCGGTCTTCGAGACCTTGGCCTTCAGGGCGACGCCCAGGCGACCGAAGTCATCGGCGGGGCGGCCATCGTCGTGCACCGGCAACAACTGGGTGCCCGTCGTGCCTCGACCACCGTCGAGCTTGATCGAGTAGGTCCCCAGCACGTCCACGCCGAAACCGACCACGCCTTGGGTGAAGCCGGACTTCGCGTCGAGGATGAAGCTCTGGGTCCATTCTTCGGCTTTGCCTTGGGCGGCGTTGTCGTTGGTGAAGTTGCGGTTGAAGTAGGCGTTGCGCAGGTTCAGCGTGGCCTTGGCATCATCGACGAAGCCTGCGGCACTGGCCGTCAACGGCAGGAATGCCGCCAGGCTGGTGCAGCCGAGCAAGGTCAATACAGGTGTGGAACGGAGAAGGGTACGGCGGCTGGAACGGGTATTGGACGGAAAACGGGCACGTGTGCTCACTCTGGCGCTCCTACTTTTTGTTGTTTTTATTTGTCATACGTCGTCGTACAACATGGCGGAGATTATTTGTTGGTCGTTGTCCGTTGTCAACTGGCCATTATCGGAATTATCCAAGTCGAGAGTGCTTCAAAATGAGGCGTGTCAATGGCTGTCGAACTGCAGAGTCCAGATCGAGGCCCGTTGCGCTGCGCCATTCGCGTGTTGGCAAATGGCGGGGGGCAGGGCTAGGTTGTGCGATGACCGGTCTAAGACATTAGTCGAATGGTTGGGATGGACAATGTCCCTCGCCACGAATCCCCTCGGTGTTCTTTCTATAGTAGGCGGATGCTAGTCTTGGCCAACGCTGTCGCCAGGGAGCCCTCATGGGCAATCACAAGATCGAGATTCGTCGCAGTAACGTCGAAAAAATTCTGTTGGCCGCCGAGAAGGTCTTCGCCGAAAAGGGCTTCGGCAGTACCGCCATGGCGGACATCGCCGCTGAAGCGCAATTGCCACGGTCCAATCTGCACTACTACTTCAGCACCAAGAACGAGTTGTACAGCGCCGTGCTGTTCGACTTGCTGGATGTCTGGAAGCAGGACGCCTTGTGCTTCGAGATGTTCGACGACCCACGTGTCGTGCTCAGCAGCTACATCCGCGCCAAGATGAACCACTCCCGCAGTCGGCCCTATGGCTCGAAGATCTGGGCCAACGAAGTGATCCACGGTGCGCCGGCCCTGGGGCAAGCGCTGGATGCGAGCCTCTACGACTGGGCCAAGATGAAGGAAGCGAAGATCCGCCAGTGGGTGGAAGACAAACGCATCCTGCCGGTGGAACCGTCCAGCCTGCTTTACATGATCTGGGCCTCGACCCAGCACTACGCCGACTTCGACCATCAGATCAACATCCTCAACGACCACCAGCCGCTGTCCGACATGCAATTCGAACGGGCGGTGCAGACGGTCACCAGCGTGATCTTGCGGGGGATAGGGTTGCAGCCTTGAGGGCTTTGTCATTGACTGTCGAGCGGGGTCAACCTCAACCACGGAGGCTCTCGATATGGACCTGGCCGAGCAATACCGCAACTACATCGCCTGCCTGAACGCTCGTCGCTGGCAGGACCTGGGCAGCTTCGTCGACGACAACGTGCAATACAACGGCAAACCGGTGGGGCTGGCAGGCTATCGGGCGATGCTGGAAAACGATGTGAGCACCATCACCGACTTGCGTTTCAATATCGACCTGCTGGTCGTCGAACCGCCGAATGTCGCGAGTCGCTTGCTGTTCGATTGCTCGCCCCGAGGACGATTCCTGGGGCTGGAGACCCACGGCCGGCGGATTCGATTTTCCGAGAACGTGTTTTATACCTTCGAAGGCGGAAAAATCGTTCGGGTGTGGTCGGTGATCGACAAGGCAGCGGTGGAGGCTGCGCTGCAACGCGAAGGCCCTTCAGAAGAAGGGCCTTGAGCGAAAAACATGTGGGAGCGAGCCTGCTCGCGAAGGCTGTGTGGTCGTTAGCGCAGGTGCTAACGGGTCGATTGCTTTCGCGAGCAGGCTCGCTCCCACAGTTGAAGTCAGCTACCGAGCTTCATTCCTTGAGGAACGTCAGCAGGTCCTGGTTGAGGCGATCCTTGTGCGTCTCGGTCAGGCCGTGCGGCGCGCCAGGGTAGACGATCAATCGAGCGCCCTTGATCAAGGCTGCCGAGGCCCGGCCCGCGGCGTCGATGGGCACGATCTGGTCGTCGTCGCCGTGAATCACCAGCGTCGGCACGTCGAACTTCTTCAGGTCGCCGCGGAAGTCGGTCGCCGAGAACGCCGCGATCGAGTCATAGGTGTTCTTGGCGCCGCCCTGCATGCCTTGCGCCCAGAACGACTGGATCAAGCCCTGGGACGGCTTGGCGCCCTTGCGGTTGTAGCCGTAGAACGGGCCGGAAGCGATGTCCAGGTACAGTTGCGAACGGTTTTCCTCAGAGGCTTTGCGTAATCCGTCGAACACCGCAATCGGCAAGCCGCCAGGGTTGGTGTCGGTCTTGAGCATCAGCGGCGGGACCGAGGACACCAGCACGGCTTTCTTGACCCGGCTGGTGCCGTGGCGACCGATATAGCGAGCCACTTCGCCGCCCCCTGTCGAGAAACCGACCAAGGTCACGTCCTTCAGGTCCAGCGCCTCGATGACCGCCGCCAGGTCGTCGGCGTAGTGATCCATGTCGTTGCCTTCCCACGGCTGGCTGGAACGGCCATGACCGCGACGGTCGTGGGCAATGACGCGATAGCCCTTGGAGGCGAGGAACATCATCTGTCCTTCCCAGCTGTCGGAGTCCAGCGGCCAGCCGTGGCTGAAGGTGACGACCTGACCGTTGCGCGGGCCCCAATCCTTGTAATAGAGCTGCACGCCATCCTTGGTGGTGATGTAGCTGGCGGACTGCACAACGCTGCCGACCGCGGTGGCGCTGGCGCCGGCCTGGACGGGGGTAGCGGCTTCTGCGCCGAGGGTGGCCAAGGCCAGGATGGCGACAGCGAAGGTGCGGTTGAATGTGTTCATCGTTTCTCTCTCCATAAGGGACGGTTTGATCTGTCGGGATCGTTGTCGATCGCGTTGGTGGGCAGATTAGAGAGAGCGAAGCGCAACGAGAACGGCGCTGGCATCGATAACAACTATAGGGATATCGGATACCAGCGTTTTTGATCGTGGCGAAGCTTGCCCCCGTTCGGCCCTGTAGGAGCTGGCGAAGCCTGCGATCTTTGTAGATCTTTCGCTTGAACAATCAACCAAACGACGGCATAGGCCCCAGCGAGTTGAGGATCCAGGTGACCGCAGCGACGGCAACGAGCACCGCTGCCAGCAAACCGATGAACAGCCACTTGACGACTTTCAGCCACTTCGGCGGACCGGCGCTCGGGGCGAAGGTTTCCACCGCGTGACTCATGGCTTCGGCGCAAAAGGGGCACTCGCCGTTGTCCTCGAGAATCAGGGTGCCGCAGTGATCACAATTCTTCATGTCGTACCAAGGCTCGGAAACGTTTGTCCAGCGGCGAACCGTCGCCGCACCTGATGCTCAGTATTTATAGACGATGCCCAGCCTGCCCATGATTTCCATGGCATTGACCAGGCCCAAGCCGTTCATGGGCAGGCAGGCAAACGCCTGGCACTCGTCGAAATGCGTGCCGATGGCCAGCAGCTTCAAATCGTGGGTTTCCAGTCGCGCATTGAAATACTGCAGCAGCGCCCGTTCCCAATCGTTGGCGCGATTGACCGCGTCCACGGTTTTGCTGTCAGGCGTGGGGACTTTGATGCCCAGTTCCCGCAGCGGGGCGAGGGCATTGATGGCGTGGACGCCTGACAGCGCCCACTCCTTCCATTCGAACTCAGCCAACCGATGGGCGTCGGCCAGTGCCGATCGCAGTTGCGTCCAGGCCCAGTCCCACTGACCGTTGGGGGCGGGCATGTTTTCGATCAGCGCTTGGGCAAGCGCCTCGTCGAACAGGCAATCGAACAGGTCTGCCAGCGTGTCGGCCGGATCCGGTCCAGGCCCCTGATCCTGGGTGTCCAGGTCATGGCTCAAACGCTGCCAAAGACTGGCCAGTTCCGTCCAGTCGTCTTCATCCATGTCGTCATCGATCACCTGCGCCTTATGGCCGCGGTGATAGTTGTCCAGCCGCGTCTTGTGAACCTGGACAGCGCCCTCGGCGACGCTCACTTCGTAGCTGCTGTGGTCCAGGTAGCTGGTCTGGAAGACGATGCGGTCAGCAAAGAGGTCATGCACGAGGCTTTCCTCGGCATCGAAATAAGCCGCGCCTTCGAGCGTGCCGTGGGCGGTGATGATGCGTTGCAGCGACAGGGGATCGATGGCGTTCAGGGGCATTTATTTCACGCTCTGTACATGCATGTCGATGGAAGTCCCGTCGTGCTTGTCGGTACTGGCGTGGTAGAAGAACCCGTAGTCGACCAAATAGTAATAATGATTGGCGGGAAGGAGTCTTTTACTCGGAAGCTGTTCCTGGCAACTCATGGCCTTGGCCTGGCCGCTCAGGGCCGGGTTCAGCTGCTTGGCCGGCAATTCGCGGTCGATGCGACAGTCGAAGACTCTCGGCTCCGTACCCAAAGTACCGATGAGGCTGCTGGTGTTACTGCCTTGTCGGGTGTAACCCAGTTCGCTGCCGACCGGCATGTGTCGCCAATCGCCACGAAAGCTCAAGCTGTCGATGACCACGGTGTTTCTCGACATCGTGGCCTGTTCCACGCCGGAAAGCATCAACAGGCCACGCCAGGTGATCTTGCGACCGTTGAGGTGTTCGCTTTTGTGAATGAAGCGCAACTGACGGGTGTCCGGGTCAGTGGACAGAAAGTATTCGGTACGTTCCGGCCTGCTTTCCTTGGGGAAGTTGACGGTGCCGGCCAGTTCCACGTAGGTCAGCGTCTTGATCGGCGCGGGCATGTCGAGTTGCTCGATGGTTTTCAAGACGTCCGGGTTGATGACCGGGTTACCATCGGCCCTCATCGGTACGGTGCGGAACTTGAACGTCGGCGTATTGACAGGTTTTGTCTGCGTTTGTTGGCTGGCGCAAGCGGCCAATGCCAGGAAGGTGATACCAAGGATAAGACGTTGCACGGGTGACTCCGATAAGTCCATTTTGAGGGAGGCTGGCAGGTCGTTGACGATCTATCGCAGGCGAGTTACTGCTCAGTGGAAACGGTCAAGTCCGGATCGGCTTCAGCCGCCATCTTCAATCGATCCGCTTTGCTGATGTACTTGTCCTTGCTCTTGGGGGCCAGTTTGGCGCTGGCCTTCTTTGCGTTGGCCTTGAGCAGCTGGTTGATTTTTTTGCGGCGGTTCATGTCGTTCCACTTGGGTTTGAGAGGCAGACGCGATTTAACGCTCGGTTGCCGGCATTTTCAAGAAACGCTGTTCATGATCCGCATTCGGCAGCAGGCAAACGTCGTATTTGCCAAACAGTCGATAACGATTCAGCGCAATGTGATCGTAGACCCAGTCTCGAAGTGCGCGCGGCAAGAGGCGCAATACATTCACCGCGTGCCAGCGACCGGGCAATTGCGAAACCACTTCGAAAAACGCGTCCGAGCGCTCCCACAGTTGCTGGTCGCGGATCACCGCCATGGTATCGAACTGGTCCACTGGCAAACCCGCCCATGCGAGCAAGGCCTGGCCTTCAGGCGATTGCACCGCCGCCAGCCGCACCCGTCGCTGCCGATCATGGCGTATCAGGAACTTCGCCCAGCCGTTGCAAAGCTTGCACACGCCGTCGAACAGGACCACCGTTTCGCCTGGCTTGAGCAGCGGCGCGGGGGAAGGTCGGGTTCTTGAGGCTGGCATACGAGTGGTCCTGGGACTTGGTTAGGTTGGGATCATACAGACTGTCAGGGTGTGTTTGCCTTCTGAAGGCTACCGCCGTGGGCAATTTGAGTGCGGGAGACAGGAAGCGAGTAACTGCTGTGTTACGTTCTGTATCATTGTCTGATGGTATTCCGCATGCCAGAAAATCGCACCCTCTTCCATACCGCTCTAATCTGCCGCTTTCCAATCCCTTCAGCTCATTTGGCCGATTTTTTGCAGTCCTCAAGTAGCGATTCCCTTGAGACTCACCCCAATGATCCGGCCCTCGTCACGCTTTGATAACGCCCATGGTCGCCACCTGTTCCCTGCAGGTGGTTCGGCTCGCGCGTTGCCAAGTGGCGCCATGAAGGTCTTTCTTCGTCGGTCCGTCTCGCCATCTCCCGTTGTTCTCCAACGACTTCCGGCTTGCGTTGCCGCCAAGCAGAACGGTTTCTGGCAAATAGTCAGCTGACCCTTTCCCGTGCGTTTGACGCGTCCTGTGCCATGCCTGCTCCAGCGGGCGTGCCGCCTGTCTTTATCCGCTGAGCCGTTGGCAAGCTGTTGTTGCGCTTGCCGGGGAAGCTGCACCCGGAAGAACGTTGATGAACACTGAAACCGCAATCCTGCTGGTCGATCTACAAAAAGAAGATCAATTCGCGCTCCCGCGATTTGAGCAAGTGATCAAGAACGCCGCATCGGTCATCGATGCCGCTCGTAGCCTGAACATTCCGTTGTTCTACACGCGGCATATCAATGATGCCCATGGCCGCGACTTGATGCTGGGTGAGCCGGTCGATGAACTGGGCCGGCCCACCACCTATCTGGCGGGCACCGCCGCTGTGGAGATTCTCGATGAGCTTGCGCCCCAGGCGGGCGATGTCGTGATCGACAAGCATCGCTACAGCGCTTTCCATGGCACTCGGCTGGCCCAGATGCTCGGCCGCAGGGGCATCAAGCACTTGGTGGTCATGGGCGTGCTGACCGATGTGTGCGTCATGACCAGCGTGTTCGACGCGTATCAGCGCGACTTCCAAGTCACTGTCGTGGCCGACGCCTGCACGGCGACCACCGCTGCCGCCCACTACTCGTCGTTGCTGATTCTTTCCAACTGGATCTACGGGCTGGAGATTTTCTCTGCGCAGCAGTTGCTGCGACGTTGGCAAAACCAGCCAGCGGTCTCGCTCCGCACCGCGACGCCCGACCATCTCGCCTTCCTGCCAGAAGCGTTCGTAGAAGCCATCGAGCATCTCGAAAGCCGTCTCGTCAACGATCGCTAATCGGAGAGAACAATCATGAAAGTTGAAAACAGAAGCATTGATTTCATCCCCGAAGACGAACGCTATGGCGAGCCTCGCTCGTTGTTCTTCGTATGGTTTGGCGCCAACGCCAACATCACCACGGTCGCCGCCGGCGTATTGCCGATCAGCCTGGGCCTCAATCTGTTCTGGAGCGTGCTCTCGATCCTTGTCGGTTCCATGATCGGCGCGGTCTTCATGGCCTCGCATTCCGCGCAAGGGCCGCGGTTGGGCATTCCGCAGATGATCCAGAGTCGCGCGCAATTCGGGGTGTTTGGCGCCATTGTCCCGCTGTTGTTCGTGATGTTGATCTACCTGGGCTTTTTCGTCAGCAACACGCTGTTGGCGGCCCAGGCCGTTGCGACGGCAAGCCCGTTCAGCAACGAAGTGAACATCATCCTGCTCGGCGTGGTGTGCTTCCTGGTGGCCTTGGTCGGCTACCGGTTCATCCATCGTTTCCAGAAGATCCTTTCGCTGGTGTCCATCGCGGTCTTCGGTTTCGCCACCGTCCTGTCCCTTGCGTTGCCCATCGAACCCGGACAGTGGACACCGCAAGGGTTCAGCCTGGTGAGTTTCCTGGCCTCGGTGAGCATTTCGGTGACTTGGCAACTGTCCTATGCGCCTTACGTTGCCGATTACTCGCGTTACCTACCAACCCGCACGTCCACCCGCCAGGTGTTTTGGTACAGTTATTTGGGAACGGTCATCGGCGGCAGCTGGATGATGGTGCTGGGCGCAATGCTGGCCAAGGGCGTGGCCGGGTTCTCGGATAATGTTGGCTTGAACCTGGTCGGGCTCATGGGGGGAGGGACGTTGTTGATGTTCGGCTTCGTGCTGTACGGGCAGGTCGCGATCAACGTGTTCAACCTGTACGGCGCGTTCATGTCGACCGTGACGGTGGTCGAGCCCTATGCGCAACTCAAGGTCACGCCGCTTGTACGCGCGGGGTTCATGTTGGTCATCTGCGCCGCCGCGACCGGTTTGTGCACGCTGGCCCAGAATGACTTTTTGCAGTTCTTCCTGAACTTCATCTTCTTCATGAGCTACTTCCTGATCCCGTGGACGGCGATCAACCTCGTGGACTACTACGCCTTGCGCAAAGGTGTCTATCGGATCGCGGACATCTTCGAACCGGACGGTATCTATGGTCGGGTGAACTGGATCGCGGTCAGTGTATTCCTGATCACCATCGTGCTTGAAATCCCGTTCATGAGTACCTCGTTGTACACCGGTCCGGTTGCCAGTGCCTTGCAAGGGATCGATCTTGCCTGGGTCGTCGGCTTGCTGATTCCCGCCGGTGCCTATTACGGCTTGATGAGCCGCTATAGATGCGCAGTGACAGCGCCTGTCGAGACTTGACGGCGAGCGATGATGCCTGGGGAGTCGAACGGATCGATCGCCCAAGGCAGCATCAGCGTACCCGACTGCGACTCTGCACCGACAGGTCCAGGGCTTTCTGCATGTCCAGCCGCGCCGAGCGGCCCACGTCCTTGTCGTTGAGCTGGTAATTGCGCTCCGACGGCAGGATGGGCGCGGTGAGGTCTTCGCCGTCCATTCGTTCGAAATCATGGTTGTCGCCGATGGTCATGGCGCTGCGCCGCAGGAGCATGCGCAGCTGTTCTGGCTGAAGTTCTGGATTGATCGACAGCATCGCCGCCAGCAGGCCCGTGACCATCGGTGTGGCGTAGGACGTGCCGCAATGCACCGCACCGTCCTCGCCGGCGTTGACCGTCGAGGCGTGGGTGCAGGCGGCGGCAGTGATGTCGACGCGCATGTCGATGTTCGAGGAGCTGCGCTTGACCGCGTAGCCGGGGTCGTCGACGGCGAGTGCGGCCCGTTCGTTGCGCTGGTGCCCGCCGACCACCAGCAATTGCTCGGTGATGAACGAGGAGGGCAGGCGGTATTCGTCGGTGCCCGAAAAGGAGGAGCCGTTGCCGGCGGAGTTCACCACCACCACGTCGGGATGTTCCTTGCGCAGCCACAGGAAAAATTCCTCCAGCAATTCTTCGTAGCCGCCCATGGCGATGCCCGAACGCAGCAGCGAATCCACGTCATCGCCTTTGACATCTTTCGCCCCCACGCGGTGAATGCCCCAGCTCCAATTGAGCACGCGCACGCCGTCCTCGACGAGGTTCACCGAAGCGGCGATGTTGGCGGTGATCCCCGCATCGGAATTGCGCTCGACGATCACCTCGAAGCCACCGCTGGCCTTGTCCAGGCCCCGGAGAAAACCGCTGTTGCCGCCATCGTTCCAGCGCGCCGCGAGGATCCCGGCCACGGTCGTGCCGTGGTTGTCCGGCTTGTCCGCATCGCGGGCGTAGACGCAGGTGCGCGGCACCGAGCAGGGGCCGAGGTAATCGGCAAAATCCGCCGTGTCGAAATCCACGTCGCGCTCGATCAGGCCGATGCGCACCGGTTGCGGTCGGATCGGCGACTGCTGTCCGGGGATGCGCCGCTGGTAGTAATGCACCGCGTCGAGAAAGCGATTCGCCGCCCACTCATCCGAGTCCTGGGCCGGTTTTTTCGGCTCGTCAGGCTGGGCGGGCGCTTGCTCGGCCTCTTCCGCCCCTGACTCCTCGATCACCACCGCATCGACGCTGGTCTCGCTGCCCAGGCGCAGCACCAACGCATCGCGATGCACCAGATCCTTGGCCGGCAGGCGCAGCTGATACACGTTCAGCGGCGCTATGCTGCCGACCACCTTCGCGCCATATTTGCCGGCAAGCCGCTCAGCCTCCTGGCGGCCATCGTGACTTTCCTCGATCAGCACGCTGACCAGATCCACATAGGTGGTCAGGCCGTCCATGTTCTTCGCCACCTCGTTCGGCCCAGCGGCGAGCACGTGGCTGTTGCCCATGGTTAGCCAAACGGCATTGCTCAGGCGTGGGCCGTCGGCCAGCCAGAGCGGACCGCTGTGGTAATCGGCGCTGTCCAGGCGCAAGCGCAGGCTTTGTCCTTCACGCTGGATGCTGTGGGCAGGAATCGTTTTCTCGCCCAGTTGCAGTTGTGGCGTTGCGTCACCCAGCCCACGTGCGGTCAGGCACCATTCCTGACGCTGGCGTTCGAGCAAGTCGCCGCAGCGCTTCAGGCCTTCCAGGCGCAACGGTTCTTGCGCGGAGGCGGTCGTGCTGGCTGTCCAGATCAGGAATGAGGCGAGGGCGACGGATCGTAAGCGCATGGGTGGAGTTCTTTGCTGGGGTTTGCTGTTCCGACCGCTGCGTCGATGGCTTCGTTCAGGCGTCCCTATCGAGCGTCATCGAAATGGAACAACCGAACCCGCACCGCAATCCGATTCATAAGCGTTTGAGGAACAGGGGAGTCCCATGTCTCGTCCACCCATGATCGGAATCATCGCCTGCTCAGGCAAGATCGGCCCGCACACCGTCCAGCTCAGCAACGACAAATACGCCCAGGCGGTCGCCACCGCCGCAGAAGCGCTGCCGGTGATCCTGCCGGTGTTCCCGGCGCTGATCGATCCTGCCCACGTCATTGCCGGCCTGGACGGGCTGCTGTTCACCGGATCGCCGTCCAATATCGAACCCCATCACTACGGTGGTCCACCCAGCCCGCCGGGCACCGAGCACGACCCGGCCCGGGACAACCTGGCGCTGCCGCTCTGGCGCGCCGCGGTCGAAGCGGGCCTGCCGGTGCTCGGTATCTGCCGTGGGTTCCAGGAAATGAACGTCGCCTTCGGCGGCTCGCTCCATCAACAGCTCGACGGCCCTGGCGCCGAACATGAACCGCCGAGCAACGAACCCGTCCAGGAACAATACGCCCGCAACCATGCCCTGACGGTGCGGCCGGGCGGCGTGTTGGCGCGGCTGGGGCTCAAGGACGTCATCGAAGTCAACTCCGTCCACGGCCAGGGCATTGCGCGGGTGGGGCAGGGCTTGCGCGTCGAGGCCGTGGCGGAGGATGGGTTGGTGGAGGGCCTTTCGGTGGAGGGCAGCCGGGCCTTTGCGCTGGGGGTGCAATGGCATCCGGAGTGGGAGGTGATGGAGAACGCGGATTATCGAGCGATTTTTCGGGCGTTTGGGCAGGCGTGCAGAGAGCGGGCGGGTTACGCCGGATCGTGACAACAGACGCAGAGCTTGTTGCCTTCAGGGTCCCGAAAGTAGGCCCCGTAATAATCCGGGTGATATTCAGGGCGCAGGCCTGGAGGACCTTCGCAGCGGCCACCCAGGGTCAGCGCCAGGGCATGAGTGTTACGCACGACCTGTCTATCGGAGGCCAGCAGGGCGATCATTTGCCCGTTTCCGGACGTCGCCGGTTCGCCGTCATAGGGTTTGCCAATTACAAAAAGAGGACGTGGGTTGTCAGGGTGCATCCAGCCCGCCCAGGGGCGTTCAAGGTCTTTGAACTTGAGTTCAAGGCCGAGCGCTTGCATGACCTCTTGATAAAACACAAACGCTCGCTGGAAATCGTTCGCGCCGATGCACACATGTGAAATCATCTTTTCATCCTGGAAAGGGGAAGGCCTGTTTCCACCATAGCAGCGTCTCCTCAAGGATTGGCCTTCATCCGTCCTTCGATCGCCACGCGCAAACAACCCCAGGCGATCACGCCGATGACCAGCAGCTCGGCGATACCGATAAGCACGTGGAATGAAAAGGTCATCGGCTGCTCCGCCCAATAGAAGGTTGTCGGGCGGGAAATGCCAATGCGCAGTCGTCCGGTAAACAGCGAGGGCACCAACGTGATGATGCGGGTCAGCTCGAACACAGCCAGGAACGCGCCAATCAGCGCGAGCAGGGCGCGTGCGGGTGTGCCCAGTTGCTCAGTCGTCTCCGCCGAAGGCGTCGGCGCCTTTGCTTTGCGCTGCCTGGCGATTTTCGCCGGGGTCGGAGCAGGCCGGTAGGCGGCCTTCGCAACGGGTGCCGAACCCACCGTTACCTCGCTGGGCATTGGTATTTGCAGGTAGTCGCTTATCTCACGCAGCCATAGGTCGGTGCGTTTGCTTCCCGGTACGATCGGAACGTTGCTGCTCGTCAGGCGATGGGTGATGCCATCGCGCATCACCAGCCACAGTTGAGTGGCGGCTGGCTTGGCCTCCGGGTGGCGGCGCAGTTCGAAGTGTTTGGCGGCGTCGATCCTGAACACCGAATGCACCCGCTCACGGCGTCCGAAAAAGTTCTGGGTGCGGCGCTTGCCTTCGCCGTCGAGACGCGACAACAGCAAGGTCTCGCGGGTGCCGGTGTAAACCAGCAGCGCCAGGCCCAGGGCGGGAATCAGCAGCAGCCCGAGCACGAGCAGGAGCGAGGACAGCGGATCCATGCCTGCTGGCGAGGAGCCCGCCTCCATGATTGCTAGCACGGCCGCCCCAGGAAAGATCAAGGCCATCGCGCTTGCCAGCAATACGAATCCGCTCTGCACCCAATTGATCGAGTGGATGTGCAGGTCATCGCGCGCGGTGCGCTCGAATTGATATCCGATCAGCATGCAGGGCTCCTGATGCGCCGCTTGGAGAACGCCGAAGGGCTGCGCAAAGCCGCAGGCGACGATCGTGTTCCGGGCAGCGGAGAATACCTCATGCGGAGGATCACGTAGAACATTGGGTGTGGGTAGGCAACGTCGCCACAGCTATCCTGCAAAGGAGTACATCGGCTCAAAACCGACGCGTTGGTGACTCCCGAAAAAGCCTCACGTGGACATCGCTTTCTGGTAGGCGTTGATCAGGTTGTATCTACCTAGTTTTTGGATGACCAGGGACTCGGCGCCGGTCTTCAGGCCAGTCATTGTCTGAAAGATATAGCCCGTGACAGGCGCTTTGTCGTTTATCAACGCATCCAGGATCTTCTCGACCAGCGTGCTCTTTGCATATTGGTCAGCTGTGGAGGAGCTGGCAAGTCTGTAGTCGTCGCTAAATAGTCCAATCAGGCACCTGAATATCCACATGGGCGACATTTGCTGTCCATAGAGCGTGTTTGTAAGTTTAGCTCCCAGGCTGCCTTTTGATTCTATTATCAAATACTCTTCGACGGCCCCGCTTGACATGTTTCTACGGATCCAGATCTGATCTATTCCGTTGGTCCTTCCTGAGGCGGCTTTGCCAATTTTCATCTGGTAGTCCTGACCCTGAATAGTCAGCAGGTATTTGGTTGCGGCGTACTCGCCGCGGGCTTCTGCAGTGCCCGCATCATTCAAATTATTAAGATGCGTTCTAACACGCCTGGCTGAGTAGATATCATGGTGAACGAATCTCTCCCATCCAGGCTGGCTCGCGCCGAAGGAACCAAAAACCCAGGATTTGACATTTCGCATAAGGTCAAAGTTGGCGCGGTTGCGGTCGACGATTTCGTTAAATCGTCGATTGAATTCAGCGGGTGGAATCTGGCGCATGTCCCGTGAGGTAAAACCCTGTTGGGCTTCCTCTTTGTTCTCCATGAACCACTGAACCCTTTCTGCAAGCCAGTAATCCTGGATATTGAATACAACCGCTGCCGAGACCGCTTTATTGATATGTTTGGGGCCCGTGTGTCTGGCGTCTCTCCTGATAGCTTGCTTGATTTGTTCTTCGTCGGTTGAGTCCAGGAGAATCAGCTGGGTTGCAAGATGGGTGGAGCCGATATTGGCCCCATATCTGTTCTGGTACTGATTGACCACATGGTCATCGATCTGGTTATTGGATTTGACGATGGCGATTGAGCCGACGGAGGTATAGGGGTAGGCCTGGGTAGACAGGGCAAGCTGATCCCCCCCGCGTGCATCGAAGTGCAAGATTTCTGTGCTCTCAACTGTTGCGATAGGGTTGCAGTACCTGAGTATCTTGTCGTTGAGCGCGTCCATGGAGTCATAGCTTGTCAGCTTGTTCATGTTCGTTTTCATCCTCTGAAATGAACGTCCGATGGCTCCAAAATAGTTCATGGTCGTGTTCCATGCCAGAAAGGTTCAACTGGGCTCAATTGTCACGTCGAGTTTGGCCCTACATCGGTCGATGAAAACGGAGCGACCGGTTCAGGAAACGTCCTACATCGCCACTCACATCCCCTGCGTTAGCGTCCGTCCTGGATTTTCAGGATGAGATTCGCGACTTGTGACCACACGCCCAAAAGACCTGCCCAAGGTTCGTAATCCACGTTCCGGCGAAGGGCACAACATCTCCTATCGGGACATGACGTCCAGCGAGCTGGCGGACTACGAAACCCTCCAGCGCGGCCATGAAGCCATGCTCGCCCGACAGGCTGCCTATGAAAACGAACGTTGGGCCACGGTGGAGAAAAAGCCTCTCGTCATCACCGGCTCCGTGTTTGCCAAGAGCTGCAAACTGCCCAACGGAATCATTGACTACAGCAACCCCAACGGCTTCGTACCGCCGGACCTGGTCAAACAGTACGGTGATCTGACGTGGCTCGGCGGCCGAAGCGCCGACGCTTCGGGAAGCGTTCCCCTCAAGCAAATCGGCTCAAGCGCAATACCCGTCGCCTGGGGCCGGCTCGCACTGGGAGGTTCCGCTGTGCCGGCGGCTGGCGCCGCTACTGGCACGGTCGGCGCGGCGTTGTTGACCGGCATCGTCGCCTTGCTCTGGCCCTCCAACCTGGGCGACAGCGCCCTTTACAGCGAAGACCAGCTACGCCAGCTCAAACAGGCCCGCACCCGCATGCGCCTGAGTATCGAGCAGCAGGCCGACGGCAGTATCAAGGGCTACGGCTTCTATACCGGCCAAAACCGCGGCTGGGAAATGGTTGACCGTCGTCCACCTCACTCCTCGCGGCGACCAATACATCGCCGACCTGGGCGACGGCATCGAACTGATCTGGACCCCAGCCTCCGATCCCTCCGACACCCTTGGCATCCCTGCGTTGGATGCCGCGCCCCAAACGCCACACATCTGGATCTACCCACCGACGCCGGTGGCGGACAGCATCATCGTCAACCCGATTTATCCGCCAGAGTACAAGGATTTCGTCCTTGTGTTTCCGGCGGATTCGGGGGTTCGGCCGGTTTATGTGGTTTTGAGCACGGCTCACCTCAAGTATTTCCCAAAACCGGGCTTTCCAACGGCGTTCCCAAGTGCAAAATGGGCCCCGCCCAAGACTCGCATGAAAGGCGGAGGACTGCGTCCACGCTGGAAGGATAAAAACAATATTTATGAATGGGATTTTCAACATGGCGCAGTAGAAAAATACGACAAGCGAGGGAAACATCTGGGTGAGTTCAACCACATTACAGGTGTCCAGACGAAACCAGCCAACCCAACGAGGTGGATTGAACCATGAACCACAAAATAATGGGCGTCATTGACGGCGATGACTTCGCCTCTTACGAAACAGCGCTCGTCATTAATGACCAAGAATTGGCAACAATAATGAACTGGACTGGACAGGAGGAGCAACTATACGACTATGAACTGACTGCTTCTCAAATTAATGAGTTGGAAGCCGCCTGCTCGATAATACTGCCAAGAAACCTAGTACTTTATCTCACTACCAGCGGGAACCAGCCTGGGGGAAAATCATAAAAATCGGAGGGGTGAGAAAGTTTGCGACCCGATTACCGGCAAGCGAACCAAACCCGCCTGGCCTGCAACGAAGGTAAAAAATCAAGCCCGCCGTTGAAATTTTTGACAGCCCTAAAGGTAGAAATGTTTATAAGTGGGGCTCTAGGTATGGAAGTGGAGTTGTATCGTGCAAGCGATGGAAGCCACTTAGGTGCATTCAGCCATGAGACAGGACTTCAAGTAGGACCGATCCGAAAAAATCGTAACATCAAAAAATATCTGTGAGGGTTCGATGGGTTTGAAAATCAGATTGGATTGGTATGACAAGAGAACCGAGTTGGGTGAAGGAAAGGAATATTCGAGGGATATGGGCGACGATATGTCAGCAATTACCGCGCTGGGATTGGGGAGCGAGCCAAGGATATACGACGGAGGTTTTGATGTGCTCGAAGAATGGATCCCGCTTCTTCAACCCCTCTTCAATCACTCAATCGCTCCTGAGCAGTTTGATTACCAGATCTCATTTCGTTACCGAGCAGCGTGGTAGCAGCGGGGCAGCTCGTCCTTTCGAAGGGTATTTTTTTGGCAGTGGGGTGCCGTGTCTTACTTCTCAATAACGGGTTTTTATCCCGACGACAGAAATGACGATTCATTGCAGTTTGAAATGGACATAAAAAACGCTGAGCAGAATGAAATGCTCGCCCAAATAACCGAGGGGAAAACGTTCGTCGAAGTCGGGCCTGGAGAGCTAGAAATAACAAATGAGCAGCTAAGGGAAATAGGACGGGTGCTGGGTATGGAGTTCCCAGCGGGATTGGAGTACTACATTGGAACTTGTGTCGATGCCTGAAAAATACCAAAAAGGAATCGTATGGGTCTCAAATTGCGACTCGAGTGGTATGGCAAAAAAACAGAGTCTTTCGAGGGGGAGGAGTATTCAGAGGATTTGGGTGACGACGGCGCTGTTGTCGAGGCTTTAGGTCTTCCAATCGAGAATAATATTAATAACGGAGGCTTCAATGTCGTCTTGGAATGGGTGGCGATCTTGCAACCCCATTTTCAACACTCAATTGATTGGGGTGGCTATGACTATCAGATAGCCTTCGACTATCGAGACAGTTGGTGATCCCCGCGTAAGGTTTTTCAAAGGTATTTTCAAGCAATAGCGCTTGGATCATGCCTGCCTGCCGCAAAAGGCGCAGTCCTGAAACAGATCCGAACTGTTTCAGGACCAGAAAGAATCCGCCCTTAACTAGAAACTGTACTTGGCCGTCAACATCATATTCCGCGGATTGCCATACGCATCCCCCCCATAACTCGCAGAGTTGGCGATAGTCGAGTAGTAGCGGCGGTCAAAGATGTTGTTGGCGTTGACCTGCAGGTCCAGGTTCTGGTTGACCCTGTACCCGGCCATCAAGTCCGTGACGGCATAGCTGCCCTGTTCGAGGCGGTACTTGCTGCCGTTGGCCAGCGGAATGTCGTTGTACATCCGGCTCTGCCAGGAGACGTTGCCGCCAACGCGCAGTTTTTCCAGCGGGCCTTGGAAGCGATAGTGGGTGGTCAGCTTGAAAAGATGTTCCGGCGTGTCAGTGTCGAACTGCTTGTTTACATTCAGTGGATTGGCGGCGTCCTTGATGGTGTGGGTTCGCGCGTAGGTATAACCACCGCCGACCTGCCAGTTTTCGGTCAATGCGCCTTGCACTTCGAAGTCGATCCCCTGGCTGCGAATCTCGCCTGAGGCCTCGTTGCAGGTTGCCTGCGGACAGTTGGGCACGACCACCTCTACTGCGCGGTTTTCCTGGTCGATCCGGAACAGCGCAACGCTCGCATTCAGCGCGCCATCAAAGTACTCGCCCTTGATCCCGACTTCATAATTTTTACCTACGATCGGCTTGACCGGGGACCCGGACCTATCCTTTGCGCTCTGCGGCGTGAAGATGTCGCTGTAGCTGACGTAGACCGAATACTGGTCGTCCAGGTCGTAGATCAAGCCGGCGTAACGGGTGACGTTTCGAGTGACCTTGTAGTCGCCCTCGCCATCATGATTATCGTAGTCGTACCAGTCCAGGCGTCCGCCGAGGATCAGCTTCAGCGGGTCGGCCAGGCTCAGGCGTGTGGTGAGGTAGACGCCGTCCTGGGTGGTCACCTCGCGCTGGTTGTTCGTATGGACGAAGTTCGGTTTCGCGGCGTTGATCGGCCAGTTGGTGTCGTAAGGGTTGTAGCTGTGGGTGGTGTCGTCGTAGATGCGCTTGCTCGCGCCCACAACCAGTTCATGGGTGCGTCCGAATACCTCGAAAGGGCCGCTGGCAAAGGCGTCAACGCCGGCCTGGTTTTCGTCATGAGCGGCCTGGTAAACCGTGCGGGCCAGCGTGTTGTTGACCCAGCGCGATTGGTAAGAGCCGGAGAACAGGGCGTTCTGTTCTGAGTAGTTTGCGTTGAGTTGGAGGTTCCAGTCATTGGCCAAGCGATGTCGTACTTCGGCAAATACTGTGTTGATCTCCTGGTCCTTGTTCTCCCAATCCGTGCCCGGATTGTAAGAGCGCGGCAGGTCGAGGTGATGACCGTCCTGGCCGATCATCGAGGAACCCCAGAAGTAATTGGTCTTGTCCTTCTGATGGGAGAAACCCAGGGTCAAGGTGGTGTCTTCGCTCAGGTCTGCTTCGGTGACCGCATAGAACAGGCCGTGATTTTCCTCGACATCATCGATAAAACTGTTGGCGTCGCGGTATGAGGTCACGACCCGGCCACGCAGGGTGCCGCTGTCGTTGAGCGGGCTGGACGCATCGACCTCTCCACCGTAATCGTCCCAGCTGCCGGCGGTACCGGTCAGGGTGAGTTTCTGTTCGGCCAGTGGGCGCTTGCGGACCATGTTGATCGCGGCTGACGGGTTGCCTGCCCCGGTCACCAGGCCTGTGGCACCGCGCACGATCTCGACCCGATCAAACATTGCCAGGTTGGGCTGGGCACCGACCGAAACGCCGTTGTAGCCGGTCGGGATCCCGTCATACATCAGGTTATCGATTTCGAACCCGCGCGCCTTGTAGGTCTGCCGGCCAGGGCCGCTGGAAAAATCCAGGAACAACCCGGGCGTCGCCTTGACCACGTCGTTGATGCTGGTCATCGCCTGGTCATCCATACGCTGACGCGTGATGACCGTAACGGCTTGCGGGGTTTCACGCATGGTCAGCGGGAGCTTGGTTGCCGTCGACATCGAACCGGTTGTGTAGGATTCGGTGCCTTCCGTAGTACTCCATAACTGGTTGCTCGTGACTTCGGTCGCGCCCAGTTCCAGCGTGGCCGGTGGGGTGTTCTGGGTGGCGGCGCTGTTGTCATCGGCGTAGGCGGGAGCCAGGGAAGCCATGCAGATCGCCATGGCCAGGAGATCACGGGTAGGGGTGAAATAACGCGGGGTGGTGGTGCAAGTCGACATGAGTCGGTTCTGAGATGCTAATGATTGAGAGAACGATTAGCATTTAAGGGTCTCAAGATTTTTCTGAACGATAAAGCCTCCATTGGCTGGAATTGCCGACGTAGAGCGGTGCGCTGCGAATCCTCTATCATGAGCAGACGTTCATGCCCCGTGTTTTTCACACAACTCCCCGGAACCGTATACATGAGAGATCTGCCGCCAACCGCCACATTGCGAGCCTTTGAAGTCGCCAGCCGGCACCCGACGTTCACTGCGGCTGCGGATGAATTGCACGTCACGCAAAGCGCGGTCAGTCATCAGCTCAAGCATCTCGAGGCGCTTTGGGGGTTGCAGTTGTTCGAGCGTGGCAAGTCATTGAGCCTGACGGCGGCGGGGGCTGCGCTGGCGCCCATCGTGCGGGAGTTCATCATGAGCCTGGAGGCGACGTTGAGCGATCTGCGCGAGCAGAAAGGCCGGGTCCGAATCAGCGTCAGCACCACGTATTCCTTCGCGCTGAAGTGGTTGCTGCCACGCTTGCCAATGCTCTCTCGCCAGCATCCCGAGCTGTTGGTCTCGCTGGACACCACGGACAAGGTCATCCACTTTTCCAACGGCCAGGCCGATGTCGCGATCCGGCTCGGCAAGGGCATCTATCCTGGCCTGTATTCGGAGTTCCTGTTTGGCGAGCAGGTGTTTCCGGTGGCCAGCCCCGATCTGCTGCAACGCTTCGGCACGCCCTACGGCCCTGCCGATTTGTTGCATTTCCCGCTGCTGACCCGGGATGGCGCCGAGCTGGTGCCGAAGTGGGAGGCCTGGTTCCAACAGGTCGGGCTGGCGTTCTTGCCGATCAAGGAAAGCGTGCGGTTTGGTGACACCAACATGACGGTCGAAGCCGCGCTGCTGGGCCAAGGCGTCGCGTTGGTGCGCAGCGGGCATGTTGAAAACGAAATCAGCGACGGCCGTCTGGTGCGGTTGTTCGATGTGCCGTTCCCATCGCCGCTTGCTCACTACTTCGTGTGTCCCAAGGGCATCGAATCGCAGCCGCACATCGTCAGCTTTCGCCAATGGCTGATCAGCGAGGCGCTGAAAGTCCAGCGAAGCTATAAGGTATGAAAGTCTGTTCATGGTCCGATGAGGAGACTTCGCTGTAGTCCGGGCGATGGGCTGCCTAGAATGGCGACCATGCCTACCCATATCGTCTTCCTGGTTCTTTTCGCCGCGCTCCTGCATGCCAGTTGGAACGCATTGCTGCGTGGCGGTGCCGATCGGCTGTGGTCGATGACGGTGATGTGCATCGCCATCGCCATCACCTGTGTCGTCGCCGCAGCGTTCATGGTGCCGCCAGCGGTTGAAAGTTGGGGCTATGCGCTGCTTTCGGCGTTGCTGCATGTCGGCTACAACCTGTTCCTGGTGCGCAGCTACAGGGTCGGCGACCTGGGGCAGATCTATCCCATCTCCCGTGGATCGTCGCCGGCGCTGATTACTTTGGGTGCCGCCATTTTTGCCGGGGAGAACATCACCCCCGGCGAGATGCTGGGGATTGCGCTGGTATCGGGCGGCATTATCTCGCTGGCCTTCAGGGGCCGCAGCCTGTCAGTCCCCAGCTTGCCCTACGCGCTGGGAACCGGTTGCTTCATCGCGGCCTACAGCGTCGTCGACGGCATGGGTGCCCGGCTCTCCGGCGCTCCGCTTTCCTACACGGTGTGGATGTGCGCCTTATGGGGCGTGCTGATGCCGGCCGTTTACATCGGCCTGCGCGACGCCCGCAGCTTGTTTTCGCTGCGCCCCGGAATATTCTCCGCGTTGGCCGGCGGACTGGTCTCGTTGCTCGCCTATGGCATCGTCATCTACGCCATGAACGAAGCGCCGTTGGGCGCGGTATCGGCACTGCGCGAAACCAGCGTGCTGTTCGCGTTGCTGATTGGCTACGCGTTCCTCGGCGAGGCACTCACCACCCGCCGGATCCTGGCGTGCGCAGTGATCGCCAGCGGCACCCTCATCATTGGCTAGGAGGTATTTCAATGGATAACGTCTCGCCCGCACCGCTGATCCTGATAACCGGTGGAAGTCGCGGGGTGGGCGCCGCCACCGCCCGGCTTGCCGCCGCAAAAGGCTATGACGTCGCGATCAGCTACGTCGCCAACGAACCCGCGGCGCTGGCCGTGGTGGCGGATGTGCAGGCGCTGGGACGCCAGGCGTTGGCCGTGCGGGCCGACAGCGCGGACCCCGGGCAGGTCGATGAATTGTTCAAGGCCATCGACCGGACGTTCGGAAGGATCGATGTGCTGGTCAACAATGCCGGGGTGCTGTCCACCCAGTCACGCCTGGAGGACCTCGGCTTCGAACGCATGCAGCGCATCTTCGCGGTCAACTCCATCGGTCCGATCCTCTGCGCCCAGCAAGCGGTGAAGCGCATGGCCTACCGGCACAACGGCCCGGGCGGCGTGGTGATCAACATCTCTTCAGCCTCGGCGCGCCTTGGCAGTCCCCACGAATACGTCGACTACGCCGCCTCCAAAGGCGCCCTGGAGACGTTCACCATCGGGTTCGCCAAAGAGGTGGCCCGGGAAGGCATCCGCGTCAACTGCATTCGCCCCGGGCACATCTACACCGACATGCACGCCAGCGGCGGCGAGCCGGGGCGGGTCGATCGCGTCAAGGACTCGATTCCCATGGGCCGGGGCGGCCAGCCGGAGGAGGTGGCGCGGGCGATTCTGTGGCTGGCGAGCGCGGAGGCGTCGTTCGTGACCGGGACCTTCCTGGATGTGACCGGGGGAAAGTGAGCCGTCGTCGTTCGCTGGGAATCGAAACCTCACTGGTCGCTTGAAACGGCTTGCCGGCCGCCCCGCGATCACGGGCGAACCCGCAATCCAGGGAGCGGCACGACCCTGGGGTCAGGGCTTGAGCACCACCTTCACGCAGCCGTCTTTCTTGTCCCGGAAGGTGTTGTACATGTCCGGTCCGTCTTCAAGGCTCACGGTGTGGGTGATGACGAAGCTCGGGTCGATCTGCCCTTCCTGGATGCGCTTGAGCAGGTCGTCGGTCCAGCGATTCACGTGGGTCTGCCCCATCTTGAAAGTCAGGCCCTTGTTCATGGCGGCGCCGAACGGAATCTTGTCGATCAAGCCGCCATACACCCCGGGAATGGACAGCGTCCCGGCGGGGCGGCAGACGTACATCATCTCCCGCAGCACGTGGGGGCGGTCGGATTCCAGCATCACCGCTTGCTTGACCCGATCGTAGATGGAGTCGAACGAACGGGTCGCATGGGACTCCATGCCCACCGCGTCGATGCACTTCTCGGGCCCCTTGCCAGCCGTCAACTCGGCCAGGCGGTCCAGCACGCTTTCCTCATCGAAATTGATGGTGATGGCGCCACCGGCTTTCGCCATCGCCAGGCGCTCGGGCACGTTGTCGATGCACACCACTTGCCTGGCCCCGAGGATCACCGCGCTGCGCACCGTGAACTGGCCGACCGGGCCGGCGCCCCAGATGGCCACGGTGTCGGTGGGCTGGATATCGCATTGCACGGCGGCCTGCCAGCCGGTGGGGAAGATGTCCCCAAGAAACAACACTTGCTC
Source organism: Pseudomonas sp. BP11-1-1 (assembly GCF_052112105.1). Taxonomy (NCBI): domain Bacteria; kingdom Pseudomonadati; phylum Pseudomonadota; class Gammaproteobacteria; order Pseudomonadales; family Pseudomonadaceae; genus Pseudomonas; species Pseudomonas sp. BP11-1-1. The sequence goes on along the minus strand of NZ_JAUTYU010000028.1, from coordinate 603 downwards.
ATCGGTAAGCCCCTCGGGAATCACCACCGGCGTGAAGTCGGCATAAGGCACGCGCACGTATTCGGCTTGCCCGCCGGGGTAGCCGCCGGTGAGGTGGGTATAGCCAAACAGACCCGCCGTGGTGTGACCGAAGGCCTTGTCGGCCAGATCCTTGTTGCGGTTGCTGCGCTCGCAAACAGAAAAGTTACCCCGCCGGCATTGATCGCATTCACCACAACAAATCGTAAACGGGACCACGACGCGATCGCCGATCTTCAGCTTCTTGTTGGCCGAACCCACTTCCACCACTTCACCCATGAACTCGTGGCCCATGATGTCGCCATGCTTCATGCCGGGCATGAAACCGTCATACAGGTGCAGGTCCGAGCCGCAAATGGCGCACGACGTCACCTTGATAATCGCGTCTCGCGGGTCTTCTATCGTGGGGTCGGGGAGATGGTCATCACAGCGGATGTCTTTCTTTCCATGCCAGCGTAGCGCTTTCACTTGGGTATACCTCCTAGGTGGGGACGGTACGGTCGCTACGATCAGGCTCGTTGCGGACCTCCTGACATTTTCGGTTGGAGGAGGGGGGAGTAGTTCAAAGTAATGGTTGGGGAGAGC
>NZ_JAUTYU010000027.1:0-62729 GCF_052112105.1 Pseudomonas sp. BP11-1-1 | reverse complement strand
GGGGTAGGGCGCTTACTCGAACCCGACAATCGCCTTGATCTCCAGATATTCCTCGAACCCATGGACCCCATATTCACGCCCGTTGCCCGAGCGCTTGTATCCGCCGAACGGGGCCATCGGGTTCCAGGCCGGGTAATTGAGCAGGACTTGCCCGGCACGGATGCGCGCGGCCACGGCGCGTGCCTGGTCGAGGTCCTGGCCCTGGACGTGTGCGCCCAGTCCGTAGACGGTGTCGTTGGCGATGGCGACGGCTTCGTCCAGGGTGTCGTACGGAATGATGCACAGCACCGGGCCGAAAATTTCTTCCTGGGCGATGCGCATGCCGTTATCGACTTGCGAGAACACCGTTGGCCGGGTGTAGAAGCCTTTGGCGAAGCCGTCCACGCGACCTGGCCCACCGCAAATCAACTTGGCACCTTCCGCGAGGCCCGCTTCGATCATCGCTTGCACGCGCTTGAACTGGGCCTCGTTGGCGATCGGGCCCAGCACGGTGTCTTCCGACCCTGGGGCGCCGACGACGATCGCATTGGCCGTGGTCGCCGCCAGTGCCTCGACTTCCGCCAGGCGATTCCTCGGTACGATCATTCGCGTGGGGGCGCTGCAAGACTGGCCGACATTGCGCAACGCCGACATCACGCCTGGCGGCACGGCCTTGGCGAAGTCGGCGTCGGGCAAGAATACGTTCGGCGACTTGCCGCCCAGCTCCTGGGTGACGCGTTTTACCGTCGGTGCCGCGGCTTGGGCGACCAGGGCGCCCGCGCGGTTGGAGCCGGTGATGGAGATCATGTCGATGTCGGGGTGCGCCGCCATGGCCGCGCCGACCTCGGCACCGCCGCCGTTGACCAGGTTGAACACGCCCGCCGGCAGACCGGCGTCGTGCACCAGTTGGGCGAACAACAGGGCGCTCAAGGGCGACAGTTCGCTGGGCTTGAGCACCACGGTGCAGCCGGCGGCAATCGCCGGGGCGACCTTGGCGGTGATCTGGTAGAGCGGCCAGTTCCACGGCGTGATCAGGCCGCAGACCCCGATGGGTTCACGCACGATGGCGGTGCCGTTCTCGATCTTTTGGAATGCATAAGTGGACAGCACATCGCGCGCCACCCGGACGTGTTCGGCCGCCAACGGCACTTGCATGGATCGGGCAAAACCGATCGCCGCGCCCATTTCCAGGGACAGTACCTGGGCCAGGGCTTCCTGGTGTTCGAGGATCAGCTCGTGGAGCTTGCCGAGGATGCGCGCGCGATCCGTCACTGGCGTCGCGGCCCAGCCGGGCATCGCCGCCCGAGCTGCCGCGACGGCGCGGTCAACGTCCGGGGACGATCCCTGGGCGACCTCGGCGATTACCTCCTCGGTAGCCGGATTGATCACGGCCAGCATCGTCGCTTGGGCCGGCGACTGCCAACGACCATTGATGTAGAACTGTCCGGTGTTGTGCGGAATATAAGAGGGTTTGGTCATCCTTCGGGCTCCCGTAGAGCGTTGATGACACTGCCGGCAGCAGGTCGTGATTGCATGCCCATAAGCTAACAAAGCGGCCCTGGCGGGTTGTGCCGTTGTTGGGCTTGGCAAAGAAGAATCTGCTGTATCTGCCGGGCTAACTTTGCAAAAACGTAGGGATGACCATTTTGGTGCGCTGGGGTGTATCGCGCACTCGCTGTGCTTCGCGCTGGGGCCTTGCTACCCGGCAGCCGTAGCCAACGGTAGCAACCGCAAACGCGCGATGATTTCGTCCTGCATCGACTGTTTTTTTATCTGCCTGATTTCGTTGAAGTTCCACTTTCCGCTCCACCGCGTCGAAACGCTGTGGCACACTTTCTGCTGTCTATTCCGTTGTTACATACCACATTCCGGTATAGCGGAATAAACTCACCCTGGAGTGCTTGCCATGCAACGCCGACCTTCCTTGTTCAAAGCGTGTGTTTTTCTCTTCGCGGCCACGACGGCTGCCATGGGTGTCGCCCAGGCGGCCGACAGCAAGCTGGACAGCGTGCTGCAACGCGGGAAATTGATCGTGGGCACGGGCAGCACCAATGCGCCGTGGCACTTCCAGGGAGCGGATGGCAAGTTGCAGGGCTTTGATATCGATATCGCGCGAATGGTCGCCAAGGGCCTGTTCAACGATCCCGAGAAAGTCGAGTTCGTGGTGCAGTCTTCCGATGCGCGCATTCCCAACCTGCTGACCGACAAGGTCGACATGAGCTGCCAGTTCATCACCGTCACCGCCAGTCGCGCCCAGCAAGTGGCGTTCACCTTGCCGTACTACCGCGAAGGCGTGGGCCTGCTGTTGCCGGCCAACAGCAAGTACAAGGAAATCGAAGACCTCAAGGCTGCCGGCGATGGCGTCACCGTGGCGGTGTTGCAGAACGTCTACGCCGAAGAACTGGTGCACCAGGCGTTGCCCAAGGCCAAGGTCGACCAGTACGACAGCGTCGACCTGATGTACCAGGCGGTGAACTCCGGCCGCGCCGATGCCGCCGCCACCGACCAGTCCTCGGTCAAATACCTGATGGTGCAGAACCCTGGGCGCTACCGCAGCCCGGCGTATGCCTGGAGCCCGCAAACCTACGCCTGTGCGGTCAAGCGCGGCGACCAGGATTGGCTGAACTTCGTCAACACCACCCTGCACGAGGCCATGACCGGCGTGGAATTCCCTACCTACGCGGCGTCGTTCAAGCAGTGGTTCGGCGTTGACCTGCCGTCGCCGGCGATCGGTTTCCCTGTTGAATTCAAATGACCCTGTGAGCCCGGGGCGCCCCTTGCGGGCGCTCCGTCGAAGGTGCTGCCGACCATGAATTATCAGTTGAACTTTGCCGCCGTCTGGCGCGATTTCGACACCCTGCTCGCGGGGCTGGGCCTGGGGCTTTCCCTGGCGCTGGTGTCGATCGCCATCGGTTGCGTGATCGGCCTGGCGATGGCATTCGCGCTGCTCAGCAAACATCGGCTCCTGCGGGTGCTGGCGTCGGTGTATGTCACGGTGATCCGCAATACGCCGATCCTGGTGCTGATCCTGCTGATCTACTTCGCCTTGCCAAGCCTGGGCATTCGCCTCGACAAACTGCCGTCGTTCGTCATCACGCTGTCGCTGTACGCCGGGGCCTACCTGACCGAAGTGTTTCGCGGCGGGTTGTTGAGCATCCACAAGGGGCAGCGTGAAGCGGGGCTGGCCATCGGCCTCGGCGAATGGCAGGTCAAGGCCTACGTCACCGTGCCGGTGATGCTGCGCAACGTGCTGCCGGCCTTGTCGAACAACTTCATCTCGCTGTTCAAGGACACCTCCCTGGCCGCGGCGATTGCCGTGCCGGAGCTGACCTATTACGCCCGCAAGATCAACGTGGAGAGCTACCGCGTGATCGAAACTTGGCTGGTGACCACGGCCTTGTATGTCGCGGCCTGTTACCTCATTGCCATGCTGCTGCGGTATTTCGAGCAGCGCCTGGCGATCCGCCGTTAGGAGTTTCCCATGTACGAATCCCCCAGTTGGCCACATGAGTTGTGGGTCGCCCGGGACACCTTGTGGAACGGCTTCCTGACCAGCGTGCAATGTTCGGTGCTGGCGATTGTATTGGGCACGTTGATCGGTGTCGTCGCCGGATTGGCCCTGACGTATGGGCGGGTCTGGATGCGCGCGCCGTTTCGTTTTTACGTCGACCTGATTCGCGGCACACCGGTGTTCGTGCTGGTGCTGGCCTGCTTCTACATGGCCCCGGCCCTGGGCTGGCAGATCGGCGCGTTCCAGGCCGGCGTGCTGGGCCTGACGCTATTCTGCGGCTCTCACGTGGCCGAGATCGTGCGCGGTGCCTTGCAGGCGTTGCCCCGTGGGCAGATGGAAGCGAGCCAAGCCATCGGCCTGACGTTCTACCAGGCGCTGGGCTACGTGCTGTTGCCCCAGGCGTTGCGGCAGATTTTGCCCACCTGGGTCAATTCCTCCACCGAAATCGTCAAGGCCTCGACCTTGCTGTCGGTGATCGGTGTGGCTGAATTGCTGCTCAGCACCCAGCAGATCATCGCCCGGACTTTCATGACCTTGGAGTTCTATCTGTTCGCCGGTTTTCTCTTCTTCATCATCAACTACGCCATCGAATTGCTCGGGCGGCACATTGAAAAACGGGTGGCGTTGCCATGACTGACGTTTCGAAACTCTCCAATACAAAGCCCTCCAACACCCAACCGCTGCTGGACATTCGTGGCCTGCGCAAACAATACGGCCCGCTGGAAGTGCTCAAGGGCGTGGACCTGAGCATGCAGCGCGGCAACGTGGTCACGCTGATCGGTTCCAGTGGCTCGGGCAAGACCACGCTGTTGCGTTGCGTGAACATGCTGGAAGAATTCCAGGGCGGCCAGATCATGCTCGACGGCGAGTCCATCGGCTATGACGAGGTGGGTGGCAAGCGCGTGCGTCATGCCGAGAAAGTCATCGCCCGGCACCGGGCCATGACCGGCATGGCCTTCCAGCAATTCAACCTGTTTCCGCATTTGACTGCGCTGCAGAACGTCACCCTGGGCCTGCTCAAGGTGAAAAAACTGCCCAAGGACGAAGCCGTCGCCCTGGCCGAAAAATGGCTGGAGCGGGTCGGCCTGCTGGAACGGCGCGATCACTTTCCCGGTCAGTTGTCCGGCGGCCAGCAACAGCGCGTGGCGATCGCCCGGGCGATTGCGATGAACCCGAGCCTGATGCTGTTTGACGAAGTGACGTCTGCGCTCGATCCGGAGCTGGTCGGCGAAGTGCTGAACGTGATCAAGGGCCTGGCCGAAGACGGCATGACCATGCTGCTGGTCACCCACGAAATGCGTTTCGCCTTCGAGGTCTCCGACAAGATCGTCTTCATGAACCAGGGCCGCATCGAAGAGCAAGGGCCGCCGAAGGAATTGTTCGAGCGACCGCAATCGCCACGCCTGGCGGAATTCCTCAAGAACACTCGTTTTTAACTCATTTCAACAAGGAGATAACCCATGAGCATTACGCGCTACGGCACCGGCAGCACCGCAGGTGGCGGACAACCACGGCCCTTCGCCCGCGCCGTGGAGGCCGATGGCTGGCTGCACGTGTCCGGCCAGGTACCGGCGGTGAACGGCGAGATCATTGTTGGCGGCATCGTCGAACAGACCCACCAGACCATGAAGAACCTGATCGCCATTCTGAAAGAGGCTGGCTATGGCCTGGAAGACGTGGTGCGCTGCGGTGTCTGGCTGGAGGACCCACGGGACTTCTGGAGTTTCAACAAGGTCTTCGGCGAATATTTCAGCCCGGAACACGCCCCGGCCCGGGCGTGTGTGCAGGCAAGCATGATGGTCGATTGCAAGGTCGAGATCGACTGCGTGGCCTACAAGAAAAAGTGATCACCTGTGGCGAGGGGATTTATCCCCGCTGGGCTGCGAAGCAGTCCCAACTTTTTTGCCATAACAGAAATTTTGGGGCGGCTTCGCCACCCAGCGGGGATGAATCCCCTCGCCACAATGAGCTGTGGCCAGCTTGCAGTCTGCGTACACTCGCGGCCAATTGAATGGGAATCCAAGACATGACCGAAGACACCATCAAACGCCGGGCCCGGGGATTGGATCGGGCGTTCGATATCCTCGATTTCCTCAAGGAAATCGGCCAGCCGCTGCGCCCGAACGACATCGCCAGCGGCATCGGCAGCCCCAAGTCCACGGTCTATGAACTGGTGGCGTCGCTGCTGGAGCGGCGCATCCTCGAGCCGGTGGGCAAGGACGGCCATGTCTACCTGGGGCGCCAGTTGTATTTTCTCGGCCAGGCCCACCTGCGGCATTTCGACCTGAGTCGCGAGGCTGACCAGGCCTTGCAGGACATCGTCCGGCAGACCCGGGAAACGGCGCAGATGTGCCTGCTCAACGGGCGCAAATACACGGTCGCGCTGATGAAGGAAGGCGAGCGGCATTTCCGCATTTCCTCGGACATCGGTGAGAACGCGCCCATCCCCTGGACGGCCTCCGGGCGCCTGTTGCTGGCGCATTTGAGCGACCAGCAGATCATCGACCTGATCGACCCTGACGATTTCATCCTGCCGGACGGCGAGCGCTTGCCCCTGGAGCAATTTCTCAAGGAAATCCGCCAGGCTGGCGTCGATGGATTCTTCTCCTTCGACAGCGTCGCCGACACCTTCACCCACTGCTTCGCCGCACCGGTCAAAGACCCCAGCGGCGTTGCCATCGCGACCCTGTGCATCGTCGCCCCGAGGGCTGACGCCAAGAACAATTACGCCGACTACCGCCGGGTGCTGATCGAAAGCGCCAACAACCTGGCCCGTCGCATCAACGAATAGCCAGCCATGGCTGTGTGAGGAGTTCGAACATGTCTTCTGCCATCGATAACGCGTACGTCGAGAAGGGCGCCGCTGCCGTGGGCGCTCATCTGTTGCGGGACGTCAGTCTGCCGGCATTGGTGCTGCACCGCGAGGCGCTGGAGCACAACATTCGCTGGATGCAGGCGTTTGTCAGTGACAGCGGCGCCGAGCTGGCGCCCCACGGCAAGACCAGCATGACGCCGGCGCTGTTCCGCCGCCAGCTCGAAGCCGGTGCCTGGGGCCTGACCCTCGCCACGGCGGTGCAGACCCGTGCTGCTTACGCCCATGGCGTGCGGCGGGTGCTGATGGCCAATCAACTGGTCGGCAAACCCAACATGGCATTGATTGCCGATCTGCTGGCCGACCCGGCGTTCGAATTCCATTGCATGGTCGATCATCCGGACAATGTCGCTGACCTGGGCGCTTATTTCGCCTCTCGCGGCGTGCGGCTCAATGTGATGATCGAGTACGGCATCGTCGGCGGTCGTTGCGGTTGCCGAACCGAAGCCGAGGTGCTGGCGTTGGCCGAGGCCATCGGCGCGCAACCGGCGCTGGCCTTGACCGGCATCGAAGGCTACGAAGGGGTGATTCACGGCGACCACGCCATCAGCGGCATTCGCCAATTCGCCGCGTCGCTGGTGGGGCTGGCCGTGCAGTTGCAGGACAGCGGCGCGTTTGCCATCGCCAAGCCGATCATCACCGCCTCGGGTTCGGCCTGGTACGACCTGATTGCCGAATCCTTCGAAGCCCGGAATGCCCAAGGGCGTTTCCTCAGTGTGCTGCGCCCCGGCAGTTATGTGGCCCACGACCATGGCATCTACAAGGAAGCCCAGTGCTGCGTACTGGAACGGCGCAGCGACTTGCACGAAGGCCTGCGCCCGGCCCTGGAAGTCTGGGCCCACGTGCAGTCGATGCCGGAGCCGGGCTTCGCGGTGATCGCCCTGGGCAAGCGCGACGTGGCCTATGACGCCGGGCTGCCGGTGCCGCTCAAGCGCTACAAAGCAGAGGCTGATTCGGTGACGGGTGACGATGTCAGCGCTTGCAAGGTGACGGCGGTGATGGACCAGCATGCGTTCATGACGGTGGCGCCGGGGGTCGAGCTGCGGGTGGGGGACATCATTGCGTTCGGGACTTCCCACCCGTGCCTGACATTCGACAAGTGGCGGGTGGGGTGCCTGGTGGATGAGGGGTTGCGGGTGGTTGAGCTTATGGAGACCTGCTTTTAGGCCTTGAGACCGAGTCGCGGCTATCGCGAGCAAGCTCGTTCCCACATTGGATTTGTTGTGAATACAAAACCTGTGTTCACCACGATCCCTGTGGGAGCGAGCTTGCTCGCGATAGCGGCCTGCAATACACCGGCGAACCATCAGGATCATCCATGAGCAATTCCAGACCCCGCATCGCCCTGATCGGCGAATGCATGATCGAACTGCAACACCGCGCCGACGGCAGTCTGGTGCAGAGCTTCGGTGGCGACACCCTGAACACAGCGGTGTATCTGTCCCGCGCGTTGGGCGAGAAGGGCGTGGTGGATTACGTCACCGCCCTGGGCGACGACTCTTTCAGCGACGCCATGTGCCGCAGCTGGGCCGAAGAAAACATCGGCCTGGACAGGGTCCAGCGTTTGCCCGGACGCCTGCCGGGCCTGTACTGCATCCAGACCGACGCGGCCGGCGAGCGGCGTTTTCTGTACTGGCGCAACGAGGCCGCGGTGCGCGAGTGCTTCACCACGCCGGCCGCCGCGCCGATCCTGGAAGCCTTGCCGGACTATGACGTGCTGTATTTCAGCGGTATCACCCTGGCGGTGATTGGCGAGCAGGGCCGGCGCAAACTCATCGAAACCTTGATCGAGGCGCGGCGACGCGGTGCCCAGGTGGTGTTCGACAACAACTACCGGCCACGGCTCTGGGCTTCGGTCGAGACCGCCCGGGCGGCTTACCGCAGCGTGTTGCCCCACGTCGAGCTGGCGTTGCTGACCGTGGAGGACGAACAGGCGCTGTTCGGTCATGCCGACAGCGAGGCGGTGTTCGCGGCCTATGGGCAACTCGGTACGCCGGAGGTGGTGCTCAAGCGTGGCGCCGAGGCCTGCCTGATCCGTTGTGATGGACAGTTCTATGAGGTGCCAGCCCAACGGGTTGAGCGCGTGGTGGATACGACAGCGGCGGGAGACTCGTTCAGCGCCGCCTACCTGGCGAGTCGTTTACTGGGCGGTAGCCCGGCGGAGGCGGCCGAGGCCGGGCATTGGCTGGCGAGTCGGGTGATTCAGGTGCCGGGGGCGTTGATACCCAAGTAGCGACATTTTTGGAAGTGCTGTCTTTGTGGCGAGGGGATTTATCCCCGCTGGGCTGCGAAGCAGCCCTAAAACAGTGGACGCAATCTTCCTGGCACACCGAGCTGCCGAACTTGGGGCTGCTGCGCAGCCCAGCGGGGATAAATCCCCTCGCCACAGGAGCCGCTTCGGGGCCGGCATCCCTCAATCCCGGTAGAACACCTGCACCAGGTGATACCCGAACTTGCTCTTGATCGGCCCATGCACCACCCGCAGCGGTTTCTTGAAGATCACCGCATCGATGGCGCCGACCATTTGCCCGGGGCGCACTTCACCCAGGTCCCCGCCGCGCTTGCCGGAGGGGCACGTGGAGTATTTCTTCGCCAACACGTCGAAGGCTTCGCCCTTGGCGATGCGTTGCTTGAGCTGTTCGGCTTCTTCGGCGGTTTTCACCAGGATATGGCGGGCTTGGGCTTTCATTGCGGCACAGACCTGAACGGGGCAAAAGGGCGGCGATTATGCCTCAAGTCAGTGGTCATGGTTGATCATCGTTCGAATCTTGTTCGCCAGCAAATCCAGGGTAAAAGGCTTGGCGACCATGTCCATGCCCTGGTCCAGGAACCCTTGGCGCTCGGTGGCCTTCTGCGCGTAACCGGTCATGAACAGCACTTTCAGATCGGGCCGGTGCTGACGGGCAATCTCCGCCAGTTGGCGGCCGTTCATGCCCGGCAGGCCGACGTCGGTCACCAGCAAGTCGATGCGTTGCCCGGACTCCAGCAATACCAGGGCCCGCTTGGCGTCCTCGGCTTCGAGAGCGGTGTAGCCCAGGGTGGCGAGTAGATCGAGCACCAGCATGCGCACCGCCGGTTCGTCCTCCACCAGCAACACGGTTTCTCCGGCGATGGCCGCCGGTGCGTCGGTGACTGACGGTTCTGTAGGCTGCTCCGCCGGCGTGACATGCAAGCGCGGCAGGTACAACTGCACCCGGGTGCCTTGGCCCGGCACGCTGTCCAGGCTCAGGTGGCCGCCGGACTGCTGGGCAAAGCCATAAATCATCGACAACCCGAGACCGGTGCCCTGGCCGATGGGCTTGGTGGTGAAGAATGGATCGAAGGCTTTTGCCAGCACGGCGGGGGTCATGCCGCTGCCGTTGTCGCGCACCGCGATCATCACGTAGTCGCCAGCCTTCACCGGTTCCAGCGTGCTGATGTCGCTGCCGTCGAGGTAGACGTTGGCGGTTTCGATGGTCAACTCGCCACCGTCGGGCATCGCGTCCCGGGCATTGATCACCAGGTTGAGCAGGGCGTTTTCCAACTGGCTGGCGTCGGTGCTCACGGGCCATAGCTCGCCGGCCAATTGCAGCCGTAGCACGATGTGGTCGCCGGTGGTGCGGCTCAGCAGGTCTTCGAGCGAGCGCACCAGCGTGTTGGCATCCAGTGGCTTGCGATCCAGCGACTGGCGTCGGGAGAAGGCCAGCAAGCGATGGGTGAGGGCGGCGGCGCGGTTGGCCGATGAAATGGCCGCTTCGGTAAAACGACCGATCTCGGCGGCACGACCGGCGGCGATGTAGCGTTGCATCAGGTCGAGGCTGCCGAGGATGCCGGTGAGCATGTTGTTGAAGTCATGGGCGATGCCGCCGGTGAGCTGGCCCACCGCTTCCATTTTCTGCGCATGGCGCAGCGCTTCCTCGGCCCGCTCGCGCTCGAACATCTCGCTTTGCAAGCGGTGGTTGGCCTCGGCGAGTTGCTGGGTGCGGGCGATTACCCGCTCCTCCAGCGTTTCGTTGAGGTTGCGCAGGGCTTCCTCGGTTTTCTTGCGCTCGGTCTCGTCGATTACAAAGATGTAGAAGCCATTCACCGACCCGTCACCGCCCCGGCGCGGCAGGTAGTTGATCAGCGCATGACGCGGCCGCCCGTCGCGGTGGGCCGACTCAGCGGTGAAGCTGCACGGCTTGCCTGCCAGGGCGTCGGCGATCTGTACGGCGCGGGCGGCGTAGGCTTCCTCGCCGATGACTTCGCGAACGGTCTTGCCGTAAAGCTCCTGCGGGGTCAGGCCATACCAGTTCAGGTAGGCACTGTTGTTCAGCCGGAAACGTTCTTCGCGGTCGACATAACTGATGAGTATCGGCATCGCGTTGATGATCAGTTGCAGCTCGGTCTGGCTCTGGCGCAGGGCGTGTTCGGTGCGTTTGCGCTCGGTCAGGTCCAGGGCCGCGCCGAGAAAGCGCTTGGGCCGGCCATGGCGGTCCTTGTAGCAGCGCCCGCGCACGAATACCCAGCGCAACTCGCCGTTGGGCTGCAGCAGGCGATACTCCTCGGCGTATTCGGTGCCATGGGTGATGCAATGCTTGATGCTGCGTGCGACCATCGCCCGGTCTTCGGGGTGGACGCCTTCGAGATAGGCGCTGATGGGCAACTGGCGCGACAGGTTCGGGTCGACGCCATGGAGCAGGGCGAAATGCGCGTCGGCAATGAAGCGATCCTCGCTGATGTCCCAATCCCAGGTGCCCAGCGCATCGGTGGCCGCCAGGGCCAGTTGCAGGCGTTCTTCGCTTTCCTGCTGGGCCTTGAGGCTGGCTTCGGAGCGCCGTTCGAATTCCTGGGCCAGGCGTCGCCGTTCGCTGGTCTCGATGGCAGTGACCAGGATGCCGGCCACGCTGCCACGTTCGTCGTGCACGGGGCTGTAGGTCAGGTCCAGCCAGACATCACAGAGGCGGCCGCCAAACGGCATGCGCCAGCGCTGGTCGCGGCAGGTGCGCATGCGGCCTTGCAACACGCCGTGATAAATCCTTTCGGTTTCGCCCCGTAGCTCCGGCCAGGCCGTGTGGGTGGGCAGGCCGAACGCCCTGGGGTGCTTGTCGCCGACCAGGCGGGCGTAGGCGTCGTTGTACAGATGGATCAGCTGCGGCCCCCACAGCACCGCCATCGGCATGGGCGAATGGAGCACGATGTCCACGGCGGTGCGCAGGCTCTGGGGCCAGGTTTCGCTGGCGCCCAGCGGGCTGGTGGTCCAGTCCAGGCGGGCGATCAACTGCTGTGTGTCGCTGCTGGCGGGTATTGCGTTCATCACGGGAGTCCCTGGATGTCATGTCGATGCTGCGGCTTCTACTATCCTCTGAAGAAGTTAAGCGCGGGTTGATCTGAAGTTTTTCTGGCTCGGGTCAGCGTGTCCATTGAAGTTCGCGGATGTTTTTATGGCCATGGAAATTGATCCTTTGTTACGAATCCTGGCAAGCCAGGACGGCTCCGACCTCTATATGTCCACCGGCGCGCCGCCCTGCGCGCGTTTCGAAGGTGTGCTCAAGCCGCTGAGCAACCAGGCGTTCAAGGTCGGCGACATCGCCGGGCTTGCCGAGTCATTGATGGACGCCGAACAGCGCCTTGAGTTCGATCGGGAACTGGAAATGAACCTGGCGATTTCCCTGGCCGGCGTCGGACGGTTCCGCGTCAACATCTTCAAGCAGCGCAATGACGTGTCCATGGTCATACGTAACGTCAAGCTGGACATTCCGCGCTTCGAAGACCTGAAACTGCCCAAGGTGCTGCTTGAGACCATCATGCACAAGCAAGGGTTGATGCTGTTCGTCGGCGCCACGGGTTCGGGCAAATCGACGTCGCTGGCGGCGCTGATCGATTACCGCAACCGCAACAGCAGCGGCCACATCATCACCATCGAGGACCCGGTGGAATATATTCACCGGCACAAGAAATCCATCGTCAACCAGCGGGAAGTGGGCGTGGATACCCGCAGCTTCCACGCCGCCCTCAAGAACACCTTGCGCCAGGCGCCGGATGTGGTGCTGATCGGCGAAATTCGCGACCGTGAAACCATGGAACATGCCCTGGCCTTCGCCGACACCGGCCATCTGGTGATCTCCACCTTGCATGCCCACAATGCCAACCAGGCCCTGGACCGGGTGATCAATTTTTTTCCGGAGGAACGCCGGGCGCAACTGCTTCACGACCTGGGCAACAACCTCAAGGCCTTCGTCTCCCAGCGCCTGGTACGCACCCGCACCGGCCAGCGGCGGGCGGCGGTGGAAGTCATGCTCGGTTCGCCCACGGTGGCCGACCTGATCCGGCGCAACGAGCTGGGTGAGCTCAAGGGCATCATGGAGAAATCCGAAGAACTGGGCATGCAGACGTTTGACCAGGCGTTGTTCAACCTGGTGGTGGAAGGGGCGATCGATGAAGAAGAAGCGTTGAAAAACGCCGATTCGGCGAACAATTTGCGCTTGCGCCTGAAGTTGCATGCGGAGTCGGGCGCGGCGCCACCGGCTGAGCCGCCTGCGGGCGGGGAATGGGGGCTTATGGACTGATCGTCGGGCCCCACTGTGGCGAGGGGATTTATCCCCTCGCCACATACTTGGAATGTGCGATCAGCTCGCCAGCTCCACCCGCCCACGAAACTGCTCCAGCGCCTCGGGATTGGCCAGTGCATCGGTGTTCTTCACCGCCTCGCCATGCACCACGTTGCGCACTGCCAGCTCCACCACCTTGCCGCTGATGGTCCGCGGAATATCGCTGACCGCGAGGATCTTCGCTGGCACATGACGCGGTGTGGTGTTGGCGCGGATGACCTGGCGAATCTTCTGCTCCAGTTCGTCATCCAGCGCCACGCCTTCGCGCAGGCGCACGAACAGCACCACCCGCACATCCCCTTGCCATTGCTGGCCGATGGCGACGCTGTCGAGGACCTCTGCGACTTTTTCCACCTGCTGATAGATTTCCGCTGTGCCGATGCGCACCCCTCCAGGGTTGAGCACCGCGTCGGAGCGTCCGTGGATCAGCAGGCCGCCGTGGGGCAGTTCTTCGGCGTAATCCCCTTGGGCCCAGACGCCGGGGAACTGGCTGAAATAGGAGGCGCGAAGCTTTTCCTGGTGGGGATCGTTCCACAGCCCGATGGGCATCGCCGGGAAATGCCGGGTGCAGACCAGTTCGCCTTTTTCTCCCACCACCGCCTCGCCGGCTTCGTTCCAGACCTGCACCGCCATGCCCAGGCTCTTGCCCTGCATTTCGCCCCGGCGCACGGGGGCCAGCGGGTTGCCGTTGACGAAGCACGACACGATGTCGGTGCCGCCGGACATCGAGGCCAGGCACACGTCGGCCTTGAAGTCGCGGTAGACATAATCGTAACTGTGGGGCGCCAAGGCCGAGCCGGTGGACAGGATGGTCCTGAGGCTGCCCAGGTCGTGGGTCTGGCGTGGCTTGATGCCCTGGCTTTCCAGGGCGGCCAGGTATTTGGGGCTGGTGCCGAACACGCTGACGTGTTGCCGGTCGATCAGGTCGAGCAGGCGTTCGGGGCCGGGGTGGAACGGCGAGCCGTCATACAGCACCACCGCGCTGCCCATGGCCAGCGCCGACACCAGCCAGTTCCACATCATCCAGCCGCAAGTGGTGTAGTAAAACAGCCGGTCTTCGGGGCCCAGGTCCACGTGCAAACCGTGTTCCTTGGCATGTTGCAGCAGCACGCCGCCGGTGCCGTGGACGATGCACTTCGGCACGCCGGTGGTGCCACTGGAATACAGGATGTACAGCGGGTGATCGAACGGCACGGGTGTGAACACCTGCTCGCCGCCCCGTTGGTAGAAACCGTTCCACAGCGCCACGCGGGCCGGGGTCTTGAAGTCTTCGACGCGGGCATCGGGCTGGGCGTAGGGCAGCACGATCAATTGTCGCAGCGACGGTAGTCGTTCGAGGATTTCGTTGACCTTGGGCCGCTGGTCGATGGTTTTGCCGGCGTAGCGATAACCGGCGCAGGTGATCAGCACCTTGGGTTCGATCTGGCCGAACCGGTCGATTACGCCCTGGGTGCCGAAGTCCGGCGACGAGCACGACCAGATGGCGCCCAGGCTGGTGGTGGCGAGCATGCCCACCAACGTTTGCCAGGTGTTGGGCATGCAGGCGGCGACCCGATCGCCCTGGGTCACGCCGGCGGCTTTCAGGCTCTGTTGCAGGCCGGCGACATGGGCGGCGAGATCGGCCCAGGTCAGCTGCTCTTTGTCGCCGTTTTCACTGACGGCTACCACCGCCACGGCACTGTCGCGGCGGCGCAGCAGGTGTTCGGCAAAATTCAGCGTCGCCCCAGGAAACCAGCGGGCGCTGGGCATTTGCGGACCTTCTTCGAGCACCGCACTAGGCGCTTGCTGGAAGCGAATCTCGAAGAAGTCGACGATGGCCAGCCAGAAGGCTTCGCGCTGCTCGATGCTCCAGGCGTGCAGGGTTGGGTAGTCGTTGAGTTGCAGCAAGTACCGTTCGTTGACGAACCGGCGAAAGGCGTCCATTCGCGACTGGGCGATGCGTTCGGGGCTGGGTTGCCAGAGGATGTCGGACATGGTTTGCCTCTTGTCTTATGTATACACAAACTATAGAGCGACCCAATCTTGTGGCGAGGGGATTTATCCCCGCTGGCCGCGAAGCGGCCCAAAACAGAGTATGCGTTGCGCCAGGCAGATTGAGCTGTCGGCAATCGGGGCCGCTTCGCAGCCCAGCGGGGATAAATCCCCTCGCCACAGAGGGATTGGGAGGGGGTTATTGAGCCAACCACCCGCCATCAATATTCCACGCCGCGCCGCGCACCTGGCTCCCGGCTTCGCTGCAGAGGAACAGCACCAGTTCACCCAGTTGCGGCGGGGTGACGAATTCCAGGGACGGTTGCTTCTCGGCCAGCAGATCATGCTGGGCCTGTTGCGGCTCTACACCCGTGGCGATGCGGTCGTCGATCTGCTTCTGCACCAGCGGCGTCAGTACCCAGCCCGGGCAGATCGCGTTGCAGGTGACGTTGCTGGTGGCGGTTTCCAGGCCGACCACTTTGGTCAGGCCGATCACCCCATGCTTGGCCGCGACGTACGCCGCCTTGCCCACGGAACCGACCTGGCCGTGCACCGAGGCGATGTTGACGATCCGTCCCCAGCCCTTGGCGCGCATGCCCGGCAGGCTCAGGCGGGTAGCGTGGAACACCGAGGACAGGTTGATGGCGATGATCGAATCCCAGCGCTCCACCGGAAAATCCTCCACGGCGGCCACATGCTGGATGCCGGCGTTGTTCACCAAAATGTCGACGCCGCCAAATTCGCGCTCGGCGTAGGCGAACATGTCGGCGATCTGCGCCGGGTCGCTGACGTCGGCCGGATGATGGCCAACTTTTACACCGTGTTGCGCGACTTCGGCGATGACCGCCGATGCATCGCCAAAGCCGTTGAGGATCAGGTTGGCGCCGGCCTTGGCCAGGCTCAGGGCGATGCCCAGGCCGATGCCGCTGGTGGAGCCGGTGACCAGGGCGGTCTTGCCCGCAAGAGTGGTTGTCATAGGGAACCTCACACAATGCCAGTGGCGTAGAACACACCGATCACGAAGAACACCGCGAGGGTCTTGATCAGCGTAATGCAGAAAATGTCTTTGTAGGCTTCGCGGTGGGTCAGCCCGGTCACCGCCAGCAAGGTGATCACCGCGCCGTTGTGGGGCAGGGTGTCCATGCCGCCGCTGGCCATGGCGGCCACCCGGTGCAGCACTTCCAGCGGGATGTTGGCGGCATTGGCAGCGTTGATGAAGGTTTGCGACATCGCCGCCAGGGCGATGCTCATGCCACCCGATGCGGAGCCGGTAATGCCCGCCAGCAGCGTCACGGTCACGGCTTCGTTGACCAGCGGATTAGGGATGCTCTTGAGCCAGTCGGCCAGTACCAGGAAGCCCGGCAAGGAGGCGATCACCGCACCGAAACCGTATTCCGAGGCGGTGTTCATCGCCGCGAGCAACGCACCGCCCACCGCGCTCTTGCTGCCTTCGGCGAGTTTGCTGCGAATGGCCCGGAAACCGAACAGCAGCACCATGACGATGCCCACCAGCAAGGCCGCTTGCACGGCCCAGATCGCGGTGAGCTTGGCGACGTCGCTGGTCACCGGTGCCGCCATGCCCGGCAACGCCAGGCTATGGGTCTTGCCGTACCACTGGGGAATCCACTGGGTGAACAGCAGGTTCATGATCCCCACCGCCAGCAGCGGCGAGACGGCGATCCAGGGATTGGGCAGCTTGATGTCTTCGGCGGTCTCCGGCTCGTTGCGCAGCTCGGTGCCGTAGCCTTCGCCCAGGCGCAGGGCCTTGTTGCGTTGGCGCTGCAAGAACAGCATGCCGATGCTGAACACGAACAGCGTACCGATCACCCCCAGCCACGGTGCCGCCCAGGCGGTGGTGTTGAAGAAGGTACTCGGGATGATGTTCTGGATCTGCGGCGTGCCGGGCAAAGCGTCCATGGTGAACGAGAAGGCGCCGAGGGCGATGGTGGCCGGGATCAGTCGCTTGGGGATATTGCTCTGGCGGAACATCTCGGCCGCGAACGGGTACACCGCGAAGACCACGACGAACAGCGACACGCCGCCATAAGTGAGCAGCGCGCAGACCAGCACGATCACCAACATGGCCTGGCGTGTGCCCAAGAGGCGAATCGCCGCCGCGACGATGGAGCGGGAGAAACCCGACAGCTCGATCAGCTTGCCGAACACCGCGCCGAGCAGGAACACCGGGAAATAGAGTTTGATGAAGCCGACCATCTTGTCCATGAACACCCCGGTGAACGCGGGGGCGACGGCGGACGGATCGGTGAGCAGGACCGCGCCGAGGGCGGCGATGGGGGCGAAGAGGATAACGCTGTAGCCACGGTAGGCGGCAACCATCAGCAGCGTGAGGGCTGCCAAGGCAATGATCACACTCATGGTGTGTCTCCTGGATTGTTATTTTTGTGGGGTGATGCGTGGGGAGGGCTATAGCGAGTTTTGTGCCAGGTGGGTAAGCGGCTGAAATATAAGGGTTTTATCTGTGTTGATAGAGGTGGGTTGAAAGATTTGTCTCTGATTGGAGATTTTTAGGGGCTGGGCTGGCCTCATCGCGAGCAAGCTCGCTCCCACAGGTTGACCCGGTATTCCAGGAGAACCCCGTCCCCTGTGGGAGCGAGCTTGCTCGCGATGAGCGCAAAGCGCTCCAAATTAGAAGTCTATTTATAGAGAATTGAGTCTCTTTATTGAGACTCTGCAATCCCCAACGCCACCATCTTCTTGTACAGCGTCGACCTGCCCAGCCCCAACCGCTCGGCAGCCTCGATTACCCGCCCATCGCATTGCGCGAGGGTGGTTTCGATCAGATGTCGATCGAATCGGGCCCGGGCCTGGCTGAAGGTTTCCTGGGGCAACGGCTCCAGGCTGGGGATCGTCGCCCGCACGACCGGAGTGAAAGTCCCAATGGCGGCGCGAATGTCGGTGGCGGTGAGCACCAGGTCGTCACTGAGCAGGGCCGCGCGTTCCAGCACGTTGCGCAATTCCCGGATGTTGCCCGGCCACGCATGCTGGCCCAGCAGGTCGAGGGCGTCGCGGTGCAATTCGTGCTGGCTGCGCAATTCTTCGAGGATCGCCTCGCTCAGGGCGGGCAGGTCATCCAGGCGTTCGCGCAGCGGTGGGACCTGGATCGGCAATACGTTGAGGCGGTAATACAGATCCGCACGGAATTCGCCGCGCTTGATCGCGGCTTCCAGGTCGGTGGAGGTTGCGGCGATCACCCGGACGTCGCTTTGCAGCACCTCGTTGGAGCCGACCGGTTCGTATTCTTTTTCCTGCAACACGCGCAGCAGTTTGCTTTGCAAGGGCAGCGGCATATCGCCGATTTCGTCGAGGAACAGCGTCCCGCCCTGGGCGATTTGCAGTTTGCCAGCGCGGCCCTTGCGGTCGGCGCCGGTGAAAGCGCCGGGCGCGGTGCCGAAGAACTCGGCTTCCAGCAAAGATTCCGGTATCGCGGCGCTGTTGATGCTGACGAAGGCCTTGTGGGTCCGCGGCGAGGCACTGTGGATTGCCTGGGCCAGCAACTCCTTGCCGGTGCCGGTTTCACCGAGCAGCAGCACCGGCGAATCGGTGCTGGCGCTGCGTCGGGCGCGGCGCTTGACTTCAAGGCCGGCGCTGCTGGTGCCAATGAAATGAGCAAAGTTGTACTTGGTCTGCCGCGCCCGCAGCAGCGAGCGGGTGGAGGCCAGCTCCTCCTGCATGCTCAAGTAGCGCTTGAGCATCGGCGACAGGCTGCGCAATTCGTCGAACAAGGCAAAGCCGATGGCGCCGATCACCGCGCCGGCATTGTCATGGATCGGCAGGCGCATCACCACCAGCGGTTCCTTGGGGGTGTCCTGCATGTCCAGCAGGATCGGCCGCCCGGTGCGCACCACCTCACGCAACAGGCTGCCCGGGATGACGCTTTCGCACGCCCGCCCAATGGCCTCCTGCGCCGAATTCAGGCCGAAGCGACGGGCATAGCGTTCGTTCATCCAGACGATATTGGCGTCACGGTCGACGATCACCGTGCCTTCACTGGACTGCTCGATGATCTCGAACAACGAGCGGATCGCCAGCGTGCGCACGCGCTTGTAATCCTTGAGGCTTTCGGTGGGGTTCATCGGCCATTTCCAGGGAAGGCAGGCTTGCGGTAGGAAGCCGGTCGTTTGGCGGCATTATGCCGAGGCACGAAGGTTGATCAACACTCCCTTCTGAATCGTCGTGGTGAGGTGATCTATAAACTTGTACAGTTTAGCGACTCTGTACATAAAAAATGCGAACGGGCCATGAACAAGTTCAATCCTCGGAAGCTCAAGCTTTCCAAGTGGACGGCGTGCGAGCCGGTCAATCGGGAGAAGCATTTTCTCGTCATCCAATTGCTTTGCGACGATCAGGGAGCACCGATCCAGGTCGAGTTGCAGGCTGTTCACAGCGCACGCAGCGAGCTTTTGGACTGGCAGGCGCTACGGGACAGCAGGCGTTGGAAGATGGGCTGGAGCTGATGACCGAACTGCGCGAAAGGAAAAATTCTTTAACTTGTACAGAAATATAAAACTGTACAAGTTTTGTTGGATGATGGCTTAATGCTGCCCAGTCAACGTCTCGGGGAGCGGTACCATGTTCATTCGCACTCGCAAGCATCAGGACGCTTTGCAACACATCCAGGCCAGGCAGGCGATTCTTGAAGCGGAGCGGGTGGCGCTCCATGACGCCATGGCGATGGTCGAGTTCAGCGCAACGGGCGAGGTGCTTGGCGCCAGTGCGCTTTTTCTGAAAATGACCGGTTATTCTCTCGACGAGATCGTGGGCCAGCATCATTCCATGTTCTACGAACCTGCCTACGCCCGCAGCCAGGAAAACGCAGCGTTGTGGCAGCAGTTGGGGCGTGGCGAAAGCGCCGAGGCGCAGTTTCTGCACCGGCGGCGCGAGGGCGATGGGATCTGGGTGGAGGCCAGCTATGTAGCGGTGCGCGGTCAGGGCTCAGGCATTCAAAGCGTTATCCAGATAGTGCGCGACCGCCACGAGCGCGTGCTGCGCGCCCAGGCCGAGTCCAGTGTCATGCAGGCGATCGACCGTTCCATGGCGGTCATCGAGTTCGACCTGGGCGGTACCGTAGTGCGGGCCAACGACAATTTCCTCAAGGTCATGGGGTATCGACGCGAAGACGTGCTCGGCCAGCACCACCGCCTGTTCTGCAAGCCCAACGAAGTGCAGGACGAAGCCTATCGCGGCTTTTGGGCCGCGCTGAACCGTGGCCAATACATGAGCGGGCTGTTCCAGCGCGTCGATAAACGAGGCGCGACGGTCTGGCTGCAAGCAACGTACAACCCGCTCTACGACGCCAATGGCCGCTTGTATGGCGTGGTCAAGTTCGCCACCGACAGCACTCGCGAGGTCGAGCAGCGCCAGACTGAATCAAAAGCGGCGCGACTGGCCTTCGAAACATCGCGAAAAACCGATGAGCACACGCAGATGGGCACCTCGGTTGTCCAGCAAACCGTAACGGTGGTGCAGAGCATTGCCGATGAACTGCAGCAGGTCGCCCTGGGCATTGGTGCCTTGAGTGCCCAGTCCGAAGAAATCGGCAGCATCGTCGACGCCATCCGCGGGATCGCGGAGCAGACCAACCTGCTGGCGCTCAATGCCGCCATCGAAGCAGCCCGGGCCGGGGAGCAGGGGCGTGGTTTCGCGGTGGTCGCCGATGAGGTGCGCAACCTTGCGCGCCGCACCAGCCAGGCCACCGTGGCCATCTCCGACGTGGTCGGCAAGAACCGCGAGCTGGCCAGGCAGGCGGTGACCAGCATGCAATCCAGTACGCTCAAGGCAGAGCAAGGCGTGAAGCTGGCGAACCAGGCAGGCACGGTGATCCTGGACATTCACCGCGGCGCGCAGCAGGTGGTCGAGGTGATTGGCGAGTTTGCACAAGCCATGGATCAGCGAGGCGACGCCTGATCGCGTCAGGCTGACCCCGGATGCGCCGCCGCCAACAACTCCTTGGTATACGGATGCTGGGGTGAGTCGAACACGTCATGGCTGGCGCCTTGTTCGACCACCTTGCCGTCCTTGATCACGAGCATGTCGTGGGCCAGGGCGCGCACCACCGCCAGGTCGTGGCTGATGAACAGGTAAGTCAGGCCGTGCTTTTGCTGAAGGTCGCGGAGCAGGGCGACCACTTGTTTCTGCACAGTGCGGTCGAGGGCTGAGGTGGGTTCGTCCAGCAGGATCAACGCTGGCTTGAGCACCAGCGCCCGGGCGATGGCGATGCGCTGGCGCTGGCCGCCGGAAAACTCGTGGGGATAGCGATGCCGGCTCTGTGGATCGAGGCCGACTTCCTTGAGTGCCTGGATCACCCGCGCTTCGCACTGCGCGGCGCTGGAGGGGCTATGGACTTCCAGGCCTTCGCTGATGATCTGTTGCACCGACATGCGCGGGCTGAGGCTGCCGAACGGGTCCTGGAAAACGATTTGCATCTGTTTGCGCCAGGGCCGCAGTTCCTTGTGCGACAGATGATCAAGCGCATGGCCCTGGAAACGGATGCTGCCTTCGGATTCGATCAGCCGCAGGATCGCCTGGCCGAGCGTGGATTTGCCGGAGCCGGACTCGCCGACGATGCCCAGGGTCTTGCCGCGCTGGATGCTCAGGCTGATGCCGTCCACGGCGCGCAGATATTCCTTGCGCCGGAACAACCCACCGCCGAGGGGGAAGCTGACCCGCAGGTCCTCGACCTGCAGGACTTCTTCGCGTTCATCCCGGGGCAGGGCTTCGCCTTCCGGTTCGGCATGCAGCAACTCGCAGCTATAGGGGTGTTTCGGTGCGCTGAACAGCGTCTCGCACGGCGCCTGCTCGACGATTTCCCCGGCCTTCATCACGCACACCCGTTGGGCGATGCTGCGTACCAGGTTGAGGTCGTGGCTGATCAGCAGCAGGGACATGCCAAGGCGCTGCTGCAGCGACTTGAGCAGCAGCAGGATCTTGCGCTGCACGGTCACGTCGAGGGCGGTGGTCGGTTCGTCGGCGATCAGCAGTTCCGGCTCGCAAGCCAGGGCCATGGCGATCATCACGCGTTGGCGCTGGCCGCCGGAAAGCTGATGCGGATAGGCCTTGAGGCGTTCGGCGGGTTTCTGGATGCCGACCAGGGCCAGCAGTTCCAGGATGCGCTGGCGCGCGGCCTTGCCACCCAGGCCTCGATGCAGCATCAGGGTTTCGCCGATCTGCTTTTCGACGCTGTGCAGCGGGTTCAGCGAGGTCATCGGCTCCTGGAAGATCATGGCGATCCGGTTGCCGCGCAGTTCGCGCAGGATCTTGGCCTCGGCACCCACCAGTTCCTCGCCGCGATAGCGGATGCTGCCGGTGGTGCGCGTGCCGGTTTCCGGCAGCAGTTGCAGGATCGAGTGCGCCGTGACCGACTTGCCGGAACCCGACTCGCCCACCAGGGCCAGGCATTCGCCGGGGCGAATGTCCAGGCACAGGTTGCGCACCACCGTCTGGTCGTTGAAGGCCACGCTCAGGTCGCGAATTTCGATCAGGTTGTCGCTCATCTCAAGGTTCCGCTTCATGATCGTGGGTCAAGACCGAGGGTCAAACGCGTCTCGCAACGCTTCACCGATAAACACCAGCAGGGAAAGAATCAGCGCCAAGGTGAAAAACGCCGTCAGTCCCAGCCACGGCGCCTGCAGGTTCTGCTTGCCCTGGGCGATCAGCTCACCCAGGGATGCGCTGCCGGCCGGCATGCCGAAACCGAGGAAATCCAGGGCCGTCAGGGTGGAAATCGCCCCGGTGAGGATGAACGGCAGGTAGCTCAGGGTGGCGTTCATCGCGTTGGGCAGGATATGCCGAACGATGACTTTGCGGTCTGACAAGCCCAAAGCCCTGGCGGCCTTGACGTATTCGAGGTTGCGCCCGCGCAGGAACTCGGCGCGTACCACATCCACCAGGGCCAGCCAGGAAAACAGCGCCATGATCCCCAGCAGCCACCAGAAATTCGGCTCGACGAAACCGGACAGGATGATCAGCAGATAGAGCACTGGCAGCCCGGACCAGACTTCCAGCAGGCGTTGCCCAAGCAGGTCCACCCAGCCGCCGTAATAACCTTGCAAGGCCCCGGCGGCGATGCCGATCAACGCGCTGATGGCGGTCAAGGCCAGGGCAAACAGGATCGACACCCGCGCGCCGAAGATGACCCGCGCCAGGACGTCCCGCGCCTGGTCGTCGGTGCCCAGCCAGTTGACGCTCGACGGAGGGCTTGGCGCCGGTTGGTTGAGGTCGTAGTTGGGCGTGTCATCGCTGAACGGGATGGGCGGAAACAGCAGCCAGCCGCCGCCCTTGTGAATCAGGTCCTGGACATAACTGCTGCGATAGTCGGCCTGGAACGGCAACTGGCCGCCAAACTCCTGTTCGGTGTGGCGCTTGAACACCGGGAAGTACAGCGAGTCCTGGTAGCTCACCACCAGGGGTTTGTCGTTGGCGATCAGTTCACCGCCCAACGTCAGGATGAACAGACCGATGAACAACCACAGCGACCACCAGCCGCGACGGTTCTTCTTGAAGCGCTCGAACCGGCGGCGGCCCAAGGGGGAAAGCTTGAACATCAGGCGTTCCTCGCGGCGAAGTCGATGCGCGGGTCCACCAGGGTGTAGCAGAGGTCGCCGATGAGTTTGATCAGCAGGCCGAACAGCGTAAAGATGAACAGCGAGCCGAACACCACCGGATAGTCCCGGGACACGGCGGCTTCATAGCTCATGCGGCCCAGGCCGTCGAGGGAGAAGATCACCTCGATCAGCAACGAGCCGGCAAAGAACACGCTGATGAATGCCTGGGGAATGCCCGACACCACCAGCAGCATCGCGTTGCGGAACACGTGGCCGTACAGCACCCGGCGTTCGCTCATGCCCTTGGCCCGCGCGGTGACTACGTATTGCCGGGTGATTTCGTTGAGGAACGAGTTCTTGGTCAGGATCGTCAGGGTGGCGAAGCCGCCGATCACCAACGACGTGACCGGCAGCACCAGGTGCCAGAAGTAATCGGCGATCTTGCCCAGGGTCGACAGGGATTCAAAGTTGTCCGAGACCAGGCCGCGCACCGGGAACCAGTTGAGCGAAGTGCCGCCGGCGAACACCACGATCAGGAACATCGCGAACAGGAACGCCGGCATGGCGTAGCCGATGATGATCGCGGTGCTGCTCCACACATCGAAGGCCGAACCGTGGTGCACCGCTTTGCGAATGCCCAGGGGGATCGACACCAGGTAGGTGATCAATGTCGCCCAGAGCCCGAGGGAAATCGTCACCGGCATTTTTTCCAGGATCAGGTCGGTGACCGTGGCGCCGCGGAAAAAGCTCTTGCCGAAGTCCAGGCGGGCGTAGCTGGTGAGCATCAGCCACAGGCGCTCGTGGGCGGGTTTGTCGAAGCCGTACTGTTTCTCGATGTCCTTGATCAGTTGCGGGTCCAGCCCACGGCTGGCGCGGGAGCTGCCGGTCATGGCATCGCCCGAACTGCCGACGCCGGCCCCGCCGATGCCCTGCAGGTGAGCGATCGCCTGTTCCACCGGTCCGCCCGGCGCGGCCTGGACGATGACGAAGTTCACCAGCAGGATAATCACCAGCGTGGGAATGATCAGCAGCAGGCGCCGCGCAATGTAAGTCCACATCAGTGATGCCCTCCAGGCGAGCCGCGCTTGATGCGTTCGGCGGTCATCTGCTCGTTGGTCAGCGGCGTGGTGCTGACTTCCCACCAGCTCTCGATGGCTTCGTCATTGCTCGCCTGGACTTTCGGCATGCCGAAGCGATTCCACCACACGGTGGAGCTGCCGGGTGGGTAATAGTTGGGAATCCAGTAGTAATTCCATTGCAGCACCCGGTCCAGCGCATGGGCATGGCGGAGCATATCGCCCTGGGTGGTGGCCTTGACCAGGCCGTCGATGAGGGCATCCACGGCGGGGTTCTGCAAGACCATGTAGTTGTTCGCGCCGGGGTCGGTGGCCGCCGCCGAGCCAAAGTAGTTGTAGAGTTCCGTGCCCGGCGAAGTGCTGACGGGGTAGCCAGTGATGATCATGTCGTAGTCGCGGCTCATCAGGCGGTTGACGTACTGGGACGAGTCGATGCGCCGGATGTTCATGTCGATGCCGATCTGCGCCAGGGTCCGCTTATAGGGGAGCAGGAGGCGATCGATACCGTTCTGGGTCACCAGGAAAGTGAAGCTCAGGGCCTCGCCTTCGGCATTCACCAGGCGATCGCCGTCAGGTTTCCAGCCGGCCTGTTCCAGCAGTGCCAGGGCTTGCAGTTGCTTGTCACGGATGATGCCGCTGCCGTCGGTTTTCGGCGCCTCGAAGACCTGGTTGAAGACCTCCTCGGGTACCTTGCCGCGCAACGGTTCCAGAATTGCCAGTTCGCCTGCATCGGGCAGTTGCCGGGCGGCGAGGTCGGTGTTGGAGAAATAGCTCTGTTGACGCACGTAGAGGTTGCGCATCATCTGGCGATTGCTCCACTCGAAATCCCAGAGCATGGCCAGCGCCTGGCGTACGCGGCGGTCCTGGAATTGTGGTCGTTGCAGATTGAACACGAAACCTTGGGCCGGCTGGGGCGCCTCGGTGGCGAGGTGGGCCTTTTGCAGGCGACCGTCGCGCAGGGCGGGGCTGTCGTAGCCAATGGAATAGCCGGTGGCGGAGAACTCACGGTTGTAGTCGTACGCGCCGCCGCGCAGGACTTGCCGGGCCACGTCGGTGTCCCCGAAGTACTCGATGCTGAAGTGGTCGAAATTATAGAGGCCGCGGCTGACCGGCAGGTCCTTGCCCCACCAGTCGGCGTTGCGCTCGAAGGTGATGCTGCGGCCCGAGTCGACCTTGCTCACCCGGTATGGACCGCTGCCCAGGGGCGGCTCGTAGCCGCCGCCGTTGGCGAAGTCGCGGGTTTTCCACCAGTGCTCGGGGAAAACCGGCAGGGTGGCGATGTCCAGAGGCAGGGTGCGGCTTTCATTGTTCTTGAAGTCGAAGCGAACGGTGCGTTCCGACTCCACCTCGACACCTTTGACGGCGGCGAATTGGGTGCGATAGCGCAGGCTGCCCTGGGTCATCAGCAGGTCGAAGCTGTAGCGCACGTCTTGCGCGGTGATGGGCTTGCCGTCGGCAAAACGTGCTTTGGGATTCAGGTAGAAACGCAGGGACAGGCCGTCCTCGGCGCGTTCCATTTTCTCGGCAACCAGGCCGTAGACGGTATAGGGCTCGTCCAGCGAGCGCTGGGCCAGTGGCGAATAGAGCATGCCATCGACCTGGCTGACGCCGATGCCTTTGTCGATATAGGGCAGTACATGGTCGAAATGGCCGATCTCCATGGCTGAGCGGCGCATCGTGCCACCCTTGGGGGCCTGGGGATTGGCATAGGCAAAGTGGCCGAAGCCTTCGGCGTACTTGGCTGGTTCGCCATAGACGGTCAGGGCATGTTGGGGGGTGGCATTCACCGTTGCAGCACCTGTCAGCAGGAGCGCGGCGGTGAGCAGCCAAGAGGGAAACGCCAGTCGCATTGTCAGCCTTAACGCCGGGTGATCGATGACCACGATTTCTACGCGAGCGACGTGCCGAGCGCCAGCCCCTCGCATGACCCAAACATGACGGCCCACCAAAAGGCGGGCCGTCATGTCGATAGACCGGGATCAGTCCTGGCGGCTGGTCACTTCCAGCAGGTGATAGCCGAACTGGGTCTTGACCGGGCCCTGGACCACATTGATCGGAGCGCTGAAGACCACGGTGTCAAATTCCTTGACCATCTGGCCTGGACCGAAGGAACCCAGGTCACCGCCCTGGCGGCTGGACGGGCATGACGAGTTGGCTTTGGCGACTTCGGCGAAATCGGCGCCAGCTTCGATCTGTGTCTTGAGTTCGTTGCACTTGTCTTCGCTGGAAACCAAGATGTGGCGGGCAGTGGCTTTGGCCATGGGAAAAATCCTTTCAATGTCTTTAAAAGTGCTCAGCCTACCGGAATTGGTATGGGTTTGTTGTCAAAAATGCGTCAAAGCCCGACGATTCGCAGGCGCTCGGCGTGCCTCAGGTAGAGCGCCACCGGATCGGTTCCCTTGCACCGTTCGCCGCCGACCGATTGGTTGATCGCGTCCAAGTGGTCCATGGGGTAATCGGAGCGAATGACCTTGCCTAGATGCGAGCTGTAGCGCCCGACGATGCCATCGTTCTGCCCAGCCTCGGTAATGAAATATTCGGAGAAGGCCTGGCAGAAACCGTGCGCGGTATCCGCGGCGTTATCCGCGGTGTCTCGCACCGTCCCGCTCCACGAGTAATAACGCACGCCGTTGACCTCTTGCGGGCCGTTGCCTCCCCAGCTACGGGGCAGGCCCTGAGGGTATTTGTCATTGAACGCGCCCACGCCTTCGGTGGTCAGCGCTGCCAGTGCCGCGATGGCATGTTGCGGGAGCTGTGCCTGGCCGCTGAGCGATGAAATGAAGTCGGCAAAAAGCGTCGCGACCCGACTCGCGACATGCTCCGGCAGACGGCCTGGGGTCAACGCCTTGCGCAGGAAGTCCGCCAGTTCCGAACCCTGATTGGGCCCGTTGACCGAAGTGACCGAGGCGACAAGGTCCGGTGCCATCGCCGCAGCATAGCGGGCGGCCAGCGCGCCTTGGCCGTGACCGATCAGGTTGACCCTGGGGGCACCGGTCCCATCAAGGACCCGCTCAATCTGCGCCAGTAACTGCTCGCCACGGGCCTCATTGCAGTGCGTGACTGATACGTACGGGATGAACACTCGGGCACCGGCCGTACGTAGGGCTTCTTTGATGTCACGGAAAAGTTCGGATTGCCCAACCTTTTCGAACCCGAACAAACCATGGACCAATAAGATGGGAAAGCGCGTAGTTGCATTCCGTTGCATGTTCATACCTTTTTCGAAGAGGTTCATGTTGTGTTGCCAGCGCCACTCTAATCGAGGCGATGAGCGGGCGGTGTAGGACAAGACCGCTGCGAGCTGCGGAAACCGGAATAAAGAACGCGAGAAGTTTCTTGCGAGGCGGGATGATGCCTAGGACCAAGCGATGCGTCTGATAGCGAGCGCACTTCAAAGCTACAACCTCAGTTGCTGGAGACTACTCTTCGCGTCGTGTTGTCTGATTGCCTGTCTGGGCCCAAGCAATTTCAATGGCTTCATCCGGCACCGTCGCATCAGGCGGTGCCTTTGTCCAAGGATTGGAGCCAGGAAATGACTGTTGAATCATCTGTTGCCAGAACAAGGCGTTCGCCGCACAAACTGCCGGCGCCTGTGCTGGCAAGGGCCCAGGGAGGCGTGATCAATCCCGCCTGGAGCAAGGTTGTCGTCACGGTCGTGCCATACCCGATGATGGCCTGTGGCGATGAAGTGCTGTTGCGTTGGCATGGCCTCAATAACGATGGCGAGCCATACCGTCATGAAGTCCGCCGGTTTGTCACGGGACGGCAGGTAGGGCGCGACGTCGTGTTTGTCGTGCGCGAACCTCACCTTGCCGAGTTGGAGGGTGGCTCGTTGGAACTCTCGTATCGGGTAACCGGCAAGCAACTGCCCGCCGGGCTGGTTTCGGACCCCTTGCAGTTGGTGATCGGAGATGTACCGACGCATTTGTTGCCGCCTATCGCCAACGATGCGGTGGGCGGGAGTCTCGATCCAGGGCGAGTACCCGAGGGCACGCTGGTCACTGTGCGGCCCTATTCAAGAATGGCGGCAGGCGATCGAATCATTCTCATTGCCAGCCGTGATTCGAAGCCGTTATGGCGCGATGAACTCGATATCGAAGCCCACGCGGTGGGCCGTGAAGTTTCGTTCTGGATTGAACACGCCAATATCATTCCCCATTTGGGGCATTCGCTGAGCTTGACCTATGTCGTCAGGCGAGGGCACCTGGTGCGCCGGGCCGAATCGTTGTCGATCCACATAGGTCCGCTGGTGCGCCCCGTGCTGAAGGCGCCGGTCATCCTGGAGGCGCATGATGGTTGGCTTGATGTCGACGCGCTTGATGACGCGGCGACAGTGGTCATCGACGGGGTTGGACTGGAGGCGGGGGAACTGGTCTGGTTTCAGTGCGATGGCATTTATTTCACCGTCCGCGACTGTTTGATTACCGAGGAGACGGCAGGCCAGCCGGTGGTCTTCAAGGTGCCCGCCGCTTATTGGCGGGATCAACTCGACCGCCCGGTCTATTTCTTTTATCAGGTAGAGCGCCTGGATGATGTCAGCCAGCGGTCTGCCACCGAGACCCTTCAGGTGCGTTCCGGGCTGCCTGGCGGCGGCAAGCCCCGCACCGAATGAGGGCTTGCCGATGGTTCAAGGCGTTCACGCCAGCGATTGCAACCTGCCGTGAGCCTGGCGTAATAGCTGCTCGGTGGATTCCCAGCCGAGACACCCATCGGTGACTGACACCCCGTAGCGCATCGCCGGGCCCAATGGCTGGCAGCCCTCGAACAGATGGCTTTCAAGCATCATGCCGATGAGCGCGTGATTGCCCAGCAGCCGTTGTTCCAAAACGTCATTGAACACCTGGGGTTGGCGCAGTGGGTCCTTGCCGCTGTTGGCGTGGCTGCAATCGACCATGATGCGGGGCGGGATCTTGAGGCGAGCCAGGTCGTCGTGTATCTGGGCCACGCTCTGGCGATCGTAGTTCGGACCGCGATGGCCGCCGCGCAGCACCAAATGCGTGTCGGGGTTGCCCGGGGTCTGGATGATCGCCGGATGTCCCTGGCTGTCGACGCCGAAATGCCGATGAGGGTGAGCGGCGGAGCGCATGGCGTCACAGGCGATGCCGACGCCGCCGTCCGTGCCGTTCTTGAACCCTACCGGCATGCCCAGGCCGCTGGCCATCTCCCGGTGAATCTGCGATTCGGTGGTGCGGGCGCCGATCGCTACCCAACTTAGCAAGTCGTCGAAGTAACCGGCAGCCATGGGCTGCAACAACTCCGTGGCGACGGGCAGGCCGAGTCGCAGCATTTCACGCATCAATTCCCGAGACAGGCCGAGACCGGCGGCCATGTCATCACTGCCGTCGAGGTGAGGGTCGTAGGCCAGGCCTTTCCAGCCGATGGTGGTGCGCGGCTTCTCGACGTAGGCACGCATCACCAGCAGCATGCTGTCGCTCACCTCCCGGGCAAGACGGGCCAGGTTGGCGGCGTATTCGAGGGCGGATTTCGGGTCGTGTATGGAGCAAGGGCCGACGATGACCAACAGGCGGGAATCCTCGCCATTGAGGATTGCGCGGACCGCTTGGCGATGGACGCCGACTTGGTGACTCAACGCCGCATCAAGTGGCAATTGTTGCTTGAGCTGCAACGCGCTTGGCAAGCGCAGGGTCAAGGCTTCATTGGCAGGATTGAGCGTGGACAGCGGCAAAGCGGAGACGGACGAATTCATGATCTGGCTTCCTGGGCGGGCAGCGGGTTCAGTCCCGCGCGTCGGCCCTATTGGGGTGTTCGACAATTGGCCGTAATGGCCCGCAACGTAGGCATGCCACCGGTAGGTGACCGATCGGAGGCGGCAGGCTGTCCCGAGCGGTGGCTGGTAAATCGCCAGGCGGAAAAACTGTCGTTACGGTAATAAGTGGCGTAGTTCATGGCTCAATCCTCAAGTTGTCTGGTACTGCGAATGTCTGGGGCCTGAAAAACAAAACCCCCGGTCGGGAGGCCGACCGGGGGTTTGGAAAACTCTGGAAGGCGACCCGTTTTTCATGGGCGCCGGTTGGGTATCAGGCGCGCCAGTGGCTAAACCAATACCCAAAATAAAAGCTGGCCGGAGTCTGCACCTTGTTCGCCCAGGCAGCCGCAACCGAGCGCAGGGCGCTGGCAGGTTGAAGCGGTGAGAGGGCGTTGAACATGGTCTGTCTCCGATGAATGGTCCCGAGCTTACTAGAGCGCGACGCAGCCGTTCAATAAGAAAATTCTATCAGGCGTTTAAAAACATTCGCCTCGCTTGAGTCCGGTCGGCTTTATGACAAACTCCAGCCTTGTTCTGACTCTTTCGGACGAACTATGAACGCTTCAGTCTTTGCTGCCGCACAGGCCATATCCATTGCCGGGGACGTCAGCGCCAATCTATTGCGCCACCGGTCTTTCATGCAGGCCGCTGCCGAGCGGGACGTGCAAATGCTGGTATTTCCCGAGTTGTCTCTCACCGGTTATGAGCGGGATCTGGCCGAGGAGTTGGCGATACTGCCTGACGACGCCATCTTGCAGCCGCTGCGCGACCTGGCGAACGAGTTGCGTTTGACCACGGTGGTCGGCATGCCGATCCGCCTGTTGGCAGGCGCACCCGTGATGATCGGCGCATTGATCCTGGGGGCGGATGGCTCCCTTGGGGTCTACAGCAAACAGCACTTGCACCCTGGCGAAGAGGTCGCCTTTGCGCCTGGTCATGGCGGTTCGTTGCTGCAGATGGGGGCGGATCGCGTCGCCTGGGCGGTGTGTGCCGATTTCTGCCACGCCAGCCATGCCGCCGCAGCCGCGGAGCGGGGCGCCACGGTGTATGCGGCGGGTGTGTTGATCACCGAAGGCGGCTACCTGCCGGACACGACGTTGCTGCAAGGTTATGCCCGGCAACACGCCATGACGGTCCTGATGGCCAATCATGGTGGCGCCACCGGGGGCTGGGAGTCAGCGGGTCGCAGCGCGATCTGGGGCCCCGGCGGTTCGCTGATCGCAGCGGCACCCGGCGTTGGCGAGTCGTTGGTTATCGCCCGTCGCAGTGGCGATGGCTGGGCCGGGCAGGTCGTGCCGCTTTGACGAGGTTTCCATGAGTTTCCAATGGCGCCTGGCTGAGGTCGGCGACATCGATTTCGCCCGGCAACTGACTTGCCGCAACATGCTTCCCTATTATCTGCGCCATGATTTGCTGTGGCAGGACGAAGCGTTCGACCTGGCCTGGGTCATCCGCCAGAACTGGATCATCCACCGTGATGACCAGGCGCTGGGTTTTGTCAGCCTTAGCCGTGACGCTCGCGCCTTGTATATCCGCGAGCTGCAGATAGACCAGGCGTTTCGTCGGCAGGGTGCCGGAACCTGGGCGATCGGACAGGTCTGGCGGATGGTGGCACTTGAACATCGACCGGCATTGCGCCTGACGGTCTTCAAGGATAATCCGGCCAGGGCCCTTTATGAGCGCATGGGGCTGCAGGTGGTCGGCGAAGACGAGTGTTTCCTGAGGATGCAGCGAGACGTAGGTGCTTGAGGCTTCGAGTGTCGGGCCGAGAAGATGTGTTGTAACTTTTATCTGCCTGTTTGCGCTAGGTCTGCCGAGTGCTTTTTTGCTAAGGTGTGGGGCAACCCATACAAGACCAAAATCGTGAGGTGTCTGCTTGATTAGGGTGTTAGTGGTCGATGACCATGATCTCGTCCGTACGGGCATTACGCGGATGCTGGCTGACATCGATGGCCTGCAGGTAGTTGGCCAGGCCGAGTCCGGGGAGGAATCCCTGATCAAGGCGCGGGAATTGAAACCCGACGTGGTTCTGATGGACGTCAAGATGCCGGGCATCGGCGGCCTTGAAGCCACGCGTAAGCTGTTGCGCAGCCATCCTGATATCAAGGTCGTCGCGGTAACGGTGTGTGAGGAAGATCCATTCCCGACCCGGTTGTTGCAGGCAGGCGCGGCGGGCTACCTCACCAAGGGCGCCGGCCTGAACGAGATGGTCCAGGCGATCCGCCTGGTGTTTGCCGGGCAACGCTACATCAGCCCGCAGATTGCCCAGCAGCTGGCGATCAAGTCGTTCCAGCCGACCAACGATTCGCCCTTCGATGCGCTTTCCGAGCGAGAAATCCAGATTGCCTTGATGATTGTCGGCTGCCAGAAGGTCCAGATCATCTCCGACAAACTCTGCCTGTCGCCCAAGACCGTCAATACCTACCGTTACCGTATCTTCGAAAAGCTTTCGATCAGCAGTGACGTCGAGTTGACGCTGCTGGCGGTGCGTCATGGCATGGTCGATGCCAGCGCCTGACAATGACTGAACAGTTTGATCCAAGTGCCTTCCTGTCGACCTGCAGCGGCCGCCCTGGCGTGTACCGCATGTTCGACAGCGATGCGCGCCTGCTTTATGTAGGCAAGGCCAAGAACCTCAAGAAGCGCCTGGCCAGTTATTTCCGCAAGACCGGCCTCGCACCGAAGACCTCCGCCCTGGTGGGGCGTATCGCGCAAATCGAAACCACGATCACGGCCAACGAGACCGAGGCGTTGCTGCTTGAGCAGACGCTGATCAAGGAGTGGCGCCCGCCGTACAACATCCTGCTGCGCGACGACAAATCCTACCCGTACGTGTTCCTGTCCGACGGGGCGTTTCCGCGCCTGAGCATTCATCGCGGAGCCAAGAAGGCGAAGGGACGGTACTTCGGTCCTTACCCCAGCGCCGGGGCGATTCGTGAAAGCCTGAGCCTGCTGCAAAAAACCTTCTTCGTTCGCCAATGCGAAGACAGTTACTACAAGAACCGCACCCGGCCGTGCCTGCAATACCAGATCAAACGCTGCAAGGCACCGTGTGTCGGGTTGGTCGAGCCCGAGGTGTATGCCGAGGACGTGCGTCACTCCGTGATGTTCCTGGAAGGGCGCAGCAATGCGTTGACCGATGAGCTGTCCGCCGCCATGGAAGAGGCTTCGATCAACCTCGAATTCGAACGCGCCGCCGAGCTTCGCGACCAGATCGGGCTGCTGCGCCGGGTCCAGGATCAGCAAAGCATGGAAGGCGGCAGCGGCGACGTCGATATCGTGGCGGCGTTCATCAATCCGGGCGGCGCCTGTGTGCACTTGATCAACGTGCGGGGCGGCCGCGTCTTGGGCAGCAAGAACTTCTTCCCCCAGGTAGGGATCGAGGAAGACGTGGCGGAAGTCATGGCCGCTTTCCTGGGGCAGTACTACATCAGCAGCCCTGAACGCGACTTGCCCAGCGAATTGATCGTCAACGTGGTCCATGAAGACTTCCCGGCCCTGATCGAAGGCATCGACAAGCTACGCGGTCGCGAATTGACCATCAGCCACCGTGTGCGCGGAACCCGCGCGCGCTGGCAACAACTGGCCGTGACCAACGCCGAACAGGCCCTCGGTGCACGTTTGGCCAACCGCCAGCACGTTGCGGCACGCTTCGATGCCCTGGCTGACGTCTTGAATCTGGACGAGCCACCGCAGCGGCTCGAGTGCTACGACATCAGCCACTCAAGCGGCGAGGCAACCGTTGCCTCCTGCGTGGTGTTCGGCCCGGAAGGCCCGATCAAGTCCGATTACCGGCGCTACAACATCGAGGGCGTTACCCCCGGCGATGACTATGCGGCGATGCACCAGGCGTTGATGCGGCGCTTCGGCAAGATCAAGGACGGGGAGGGCAAGCTGCCGGACATCCTGCTGGTGGACGGCGGCAAAGGCCAACTGTCCATGGCCCGCGACGTGCTCAATGAATTGGCGGTGCCGGACCTGATCCTGCTCGGCGTGGCCAAAGGAGCGACGCGCAAGGCCGGTTTCGAGACCCTGTACCTGAACGACGCGGCCCATGAGTTCACCCTCAAAGGGGATTCGCCGGCCCTGCACCTGATCCAGCAGATCCGCGACGAAGCCCACCGTTTCGCTATCACCGGCCACCGTGCGCGCCGCGGCAAGACCCGCCGCACTTCCACGCTGGAAGGCGTGGCAGGGGTCGGGCCGACGCGCCGGCGTGATCTGTTGAAACATTTTGGTGGCTTGCAGGAGCTGTCTCGTGCCAGCATCGAGGAGATAGCCAAAGCACCCGGTATCAGTAAAAAGCTTGCAGAGTCGATTTATGCAAACCTGCATAGCGAGTAGAATGCCCGTCAACCTCGTAGCCAGTTGTGCCGATGAATATCCCAAACCTGATTACCGTCCTACGCGTCCTGCTCATCCCGATCTTCATTTTGCTGTTCTATTTGCCGTATCACTGGAGTTACGTGGCCTCCGCCTCGGTCTTTGCCTTCGCCGCCGCGACGGACTGGCTGGATGGTTACCTGGCCCGACGCTTGGAGCAGAGCACGCCGTTCGGCGCGTTCCTCGATCCGGTGGCCGACAAACTGATGGTCGCGGTGGCCCTGGTGCTGCTGGTGCAGGAACACGGCAACCTCTGGCTGACCCTGCCGGCGGCGGTGATCATCGGCCGCGAAATCGTCGTCTCGGCCCTGCGCGAATGGATGGCCGAGCTGGGCGCCCGCGCCCAGGTAGCCGTGTCGAACCTCGGCAAATGGAAAACCGCCGCGCAGATGCTCGCGCTGGTGATCCTGCTGGCGAATCCCTCGGACTTCAGCTTCTGGGTCCTGTTGGGTTATGCCTTGCTGCTGGTGTCCGCCGGCCTGACGCTATGGTCGATGGTCCAATACCTGCGCGCCGCCTGGCCGCACCTGCGGACCGATGTCGATCCGAAATAAAACTTTTTTGAATCAAAGGGTTGACGGCGTGTTTTGAATCTATACAATGCGCCACACCAAGACGCGGGAATAGCTCAGTTGGTAGAGCACGACCTTGCCAAGGTCGGGGTCGCGAGTTCGAGTCTCGTTTCCCGCTCCAAATATTGCGCTACAGAGTTCCACTGAATTCTGTAAGTGATTGAAATCAGGGCCTTTAGGCCCTTTTTTCGTTCCAGCGGGAACCACTGAAATCCAGCTCCATCCAGTGCTTTTAAGTCCCGATTTAAGTCCCGAATGAGGATCTTGTATTTGGATGTGCACTGAATCGGTTTTTTGCTGGAGCAGCTTGGATAGCGAGACAAGCATCTGGCCCTGACTCTGTTCAGGAGCTCGCTATGGCACTCTCGGATACCTCCGTTCGGCAAGCCCGAATCACCGGCAATGACTACACGATAGGCGACACGGATGGGCTTGCGCTCAACGTGACGGCCCGCGGCGGGAAAATCTGGCGTTTCAGATACTACTGGGCGGGCGTGCAGAAGCGCATGTCTCTCGGTAGTTATCCGCAAATCAGCCTCAAAGAAGCCCGTGCCCGACGTGATGAGGCGCGAGCCTTGGTCGCCCAAGGCATCAATCCCTATGAGCACCGTAAGCAACAGCGTCGTGCTGTTCGTTTTGCGGCAGAGCATACCTTCGAGGCCGTGTTCAATCAGTGGGTGGAGTTTCGCAGGCTGAGCCTGAAGGAAGGCCGCCAGAGCACGCTCTCGCAAATCTTGAGAATCTTCAATAAAGACGTCCTGCCCACGTTGGGCGGGCGGTCCATCTACGATATCAATCGTCACGATCTGTTGGATTTGCTGAGCAGGATCGAACAGCGCAAGGCCTTAACGACAGCCGAAAAATGCCGGACTTGGTTCAACCAATTGTTCCGTTATGCGCTGGTGAAGATTGAGGGGTTGGAACACAATCCGGCTTAAGACCTCGATGTGGTCGCACTTCCCAAACCTCCTGTGACACACAATCCTTTTCTCCGAATGGACGAGCTCCCAGGATTGATGGTTGCTCTTCGAAATTACGGTGGCGCCAGCCAAACGCGGCTTGGCCTTCGGTTGTTGCTGCTGACCGGTGTCCGCACGGGCGAGTTGCGGTTGGCGACACCCGACCAGTTCGATCTGGAGAAGCGCTTGTGGGTCATACCGGCGGAGGTGGTGAAGCAGCTCCAGTTAGCGATGCGAAAGCCAGGTAAGCAGACCCAAAATGTACCGCCTTATATCGTGCCGCTGTCGGTTCAGGCGCTGGAGATCGTGCGTCACTTGCTGGACCAGGTTGTCCCTGCGCAGCGCTACCTGTTTGCACATCGAAGTGATCTAAGCAAACGCATCAGCGAGAACACGCTGAATGGCGCGTTACGCCGTATGGGGTACGCCGATCAACTCACCGGTCATGGGATGAGGGCGACGATCTCGACGGCGTTGAACGAGATCGGATACCCGAAGGTGTGGGTGGATGCTCAGCTTTCTTATGCTGATCCGGATAAGGTGAGTGCGGCTTACAACCACGCGGAGTACGTTGAACAGCGCCGGACCATGATGCAGGACTGGGCGAACCGCCTGGATCTGTGGGGGCAGGGCCAGCTGAAAGCGGCAAGCTCTCCGCTTACCATCCGATTGGAGGGGGCCGCTTCGCTGCCGTCGCTGGAAAACGTGAACACGAATCCCATTCAGTATTACGAAGCCTTTCCAAAGGCAACCGTCTCGGTGCCCAAGGCTTCGGTTAGTAACGAACCAGCTCTTATGTTGCACCCGTCGCCTGTCGTACCTCACCCGGTCCCGACTGAAAAGCCGCATAAACCTCACGTGTCTGACATCCAGCGCGAACGCGCCGAGATGCTTGTCATCTATGAGGCTACTAGTAATTTGCCTTTATTGGTTTTCGCTAAATTGGCTGGCAAATCCCGAGATCAGATCAACCGTGATATCAAGGCTCGGCGTCTGCTTTCC
Source organism: Pseudomonas sp. BP11-1-1 (assembly GCF_052112105.1). Classification (NCBI taxonomy): domain Bacteria; kingdom Pseudomonadati; phylum Pseudomonadota; class Gammaproteobacteria; order Pseudomonadales; family Pseudomonadaceae; genus Pseudomonas; species Pseudomonas sp. BP11-1-1. Next base: position 25,507 of record NZ_JAUTYU010000027.1, on the reverse strand, counting down.
CTTAGCCTGGGGAATCGCGGTCAGCGCATTCCCGACTGGCAGCTTGATCCATTGCGGCACAAGTTGGTACTTGCTGCATTAGCGCGGTTTCCGGATGTCGATGCGTGGCGGCTTTATCGGACGGTCTGTGAGCCTCATGAGCGACTGAAGGGGCGCTCGCCAATCGACGTACTAACTCTGGAGAATTTCGACGTGACTGTGCGAATCGTTTTTAGCGCCCTGGTCTCAAGCTGAGGTGCTGTCTCGTGCGGTGATAACGAATGTCGCTGCTTTCTTGGGCCCATCTAGAGCTACTCCTGAATGTTTGGGCTACGCAAGTCAGGAGTGCCTCGAGAAACCGTTAGTCCCAGGCAGCCGTAAGGCAGTTCACCATGCTTAACTGCATCGATAATTCTCTCGGTATTTGCATGCAGGCACGGCCATTGTGGAAAAGTCGTCCGTAGAATAGCCAAATCGGTCCAATTTGACTGGAGAATTTGGGCTTCATATGCCATTAGAAGACACCAGCGCAGCGCTACCTCTACAGGTCGATAAAAAATTTTACTGTGGCGATTGAAAGCAAGCATCCGCCGATGACCTCCATAGTCAAATAGACAAAGCCCTCCGGAATACTTTTCAAATCAATGCGTAACGAGTCATGACAATGCGCCACGCCCGCATGGGGAGGTCAGTATCATCCCTTATATTTTTAAATTTTTAATCCGAGTTTTCTGTCTGGTTATGTCCATATTAGATAAGTTAATAATCGATTTCCCATATATGTGCCGTCATGTTCGTACATTTCGAAATGAACGGTCGGCGAGGGCGTTACCGTTTGTCTCGAAGTAGCAAGTGTTGCCTTGCCTACGAGGCGAACGAAAACGGAGCAAAAAAATGATGCACCATCTCTTTGGTAAAAATGAAGGCGGTTACGCGAAATGATCATCAACATTAATGTAAGCAATTTCTATCGATTGGCGTAAGGCTATCGAATCACGCGCTACATCCATAATCACCGCAGTATCCAGTGCATCATCCATTGTAGACAGTGGACTTCTCTTATTGGTGAGGCACTCGCCTAGGAAAAATTTCTGAATCTGATAGAAACTATCCCAATATGTTCCGTCATCCCAGAACGGTAGCCTTGCGTCGCCGAACTTGGTGGTGTCCCAAGGGACGACGGCGGACCCGTTTTTTCCAATGATCTTGAAGTACACGGACCAAGGGTCGCGACTGCGGTCATCAGCTGAAAAGCTTCCCCACAGATTCGCAATTGTCCCGTTAGGGTATTCAGCAACGATCATCAATTGATCATGGGCTTGTGGATCATCAAAGTGAACGTTGGAGCCGGTAGCAAAAATTCTTGCTGGACGTCCTAAGAAGTACAGCATGCAGTAGACGTGGTGTACCATCAATTCACTCATGGTCAGATCGGGCGATCCCATTTCTGCTGGGTGACGCTTATTATATATCGCCCAAAAGTTCAGGATTTCACCCAGGTGACCGGCATCGATATGAGCCCGCACCCGTTGCATCGTTTCGGCGTATACATAGTTATGTGAGGGCATGCAAACCTTGCCTGCTTCTCGCGCTAATTGCGCCAGTTCCTGAATTTGCTCTGGTCTTTCGCAAATAGGTTTCTCTATCAGAACATGCTTCTTTGCTAACAACGCTTGCTTCGCGAAAGCAAAATGGGATGCAGCGTTGGTACAAATTATGACGGCATCAATGGCCTCGTCTGCGAGCAATGTCTCCGGAGATGCATAAAGGCGTCCCCCAAATCGCTCTACGAACAGCTCCGCTCTTTTGGCAGTTCTACCCCAACCGCCCACATATGCGTCAGGATCAAGCTCTTTCAACGCTGTAAGGTGGAGCTCGGCTACATTCCCGAGTCCTATAATCCCAATTCTCATGGTTACTCCTACTTTGGTGAACTAGTAGTTAACATCGACCGGTTGACCGAGCGCCAAGGATTCAGTGGCAGCATCTGCGATCAGCTGAGCAATCAGCCCGTCCTCTGCATTCGGAGTGGGAGAAGTGCCTGTGGAGATGCACGAAATAAAATGTTCCATTTCGGCGAGATAAGCGGGGCCGAATCGCTCGAGGAAGAATGGCTTCGCAACAGGCAGGGTAAAACCAAGGCTTGTTGCACTCTCCACCTGATTTTCATGCACATTCTTCACTCGCAGCATGCCCTTGGCACCATGCACTTCAAGTCGCTGGTCATAACCGTAACTAGCGCGCCGCGAGTTAGAGATCTGGCAGATTTTGCCTGATTTGGTCATCAGCAGTGCAACTGCGGTGTCTACATCATGCAGCTCTTTGATACTTGGATCGATTAAAGCAGCACCGGTTGCGAAAACCCGGGTCGGATTTTCGTTTAGTAGAAATCTAGCTAAGTCAAAGTCATGAATCATCATGTCTCTGAAAATGCCACCGGAGTATTTAAGATAATCTCTCGGCGGAGGGGATGGATCTCGGGAAATGATTGACACCGATTCCAGTTCACCAATTTCGCCAGCAGCGAGACGTTTTTGAAGCGCCCCGAAGTGTGGATCGAAGCGCTGATTGAACGCGGTCATGAAAGGGACCCCGGCTGCAGCTACCTTCTCAATGCACTGCCGAACCCTATCAGAAGACATATCGATAGGCTTTTCACAAAAAATCGGTTTTCCTGCGTCCGCCACGGCGTGAATGAACTCGAAGTGTGTGGGCGAGGACGTCGCGATGACCACCGCGTCGATATCATTTGCGCTGATGAGATCCTGAATCGAACGTGCTTCGACATTGAATCGGTTGGCACATGCTTGAGCCGCTGCAGGAATTGCATCGGCTACTGCAATCAGTTTCGCAGATGGAATCTGCACAACGCTTGCAGCGTGCACATTTCCTATCCGGCCGCATCCTAAAACCCCTATTCTGAGCATGAGGTAATCTCTTATCATTGATTATTTTTGAGACTGACAGCTATCCAAGACTGGCAGCCAGAGCTCGTCCAGACAACCCCTTGCCGATCGTACTTTTAGATGGGCACTGAAAACTAAAATTTATCAGGCTGTATTTGGCGGTTTGCAGTGAGACGCCGAACGATAATAGGTAGACATTGGATCTGATTAAAAACCTGTGTAACGGGCACTTAACATAGGTACAGCCGCGATTCGTCAGTGCGTTTCGTTATTCATATAGCTTGGAGCGTTAAAAAACAAAATTCAAATAACTGTTTGGTAGTTGCGAGTATGGTGCTTCCCTGCGGACCTTAGCAGCTGTTTTTCATTTGCGCACGAGCATTATCTTGAATTATGAAAATACGTCGTGTTGTACATAATTCAATCGGGGCGGACAAAAGCGTGTATGACTGAATAGTCTCGCTCGCTTGTTAAGCGATATTTAATTCAAGGAGCGGGGGCAGGGATTTTTTGGATGGCTGACTTTGAGCATTCGCGGAGTGCTCCTGTGACAAATTGCTCGACAAGAAGTGCGCATGCCTCGTCATTTAGATGACCATCATCCAGCCAGCCCGGTAGGTAATTGAGAAACTGTATAATGGCCTGCACAGCCACCGAGCTTGTGTCTTTGGCCAGAAAAGTTGCGTTGAATGCTGTAGTAATAAAGGCGCTTTCATATAATTTGCGCTTGTTGACGATCCGTTGCTGCTGAGCGTCATCTAGATAAACAAAGCCATGTAGCGCTAGTCGAAAGTGCTGCGGGCGCCGTCGGTGCAAGCGCAGATGTGCAACGATTAGACTCGACAGAGAACGAACTTTGTCAACTCCTTGACGCGCAGGTTTAACAAGCAGATAGAGCTCTTCATAAATTTCCTCGATTAGATCGAATAACAACGCTTGCTTGCTAGGGAAGTGGTTGTACAGTGAGCCCGGAGCAAGGCCCACATGGCGAGCCAATTCCCGCATGCTAACTTGGCCGAATCCCTTGTTAACGAAAAGCTCTAAAGCTTGAGCACGTATAGTTTCGTACCCCCTATAAGCTTCAGCTGTAAACATGAAAACCTCGTCCCGATTTTTTGCCTAAGAAGCCCGCAGCGACAAACTCCCTAAGTAAAGGTGCGGCACGGTATTTCGGGTCACCAAAACCAGTTTGCAAGCTTTCCAGAATGGCCAGCACGGTATCCAATCCAATCAGATCGGCCAATGCCAAAGGCCCGATCGGCTGATTGCACCCCAATCGCATGCTGGCATCGATTGCTTGAGCATCGCCATTTTCCTGAAGGACGAAGATGGCTTCGTTGATCATCGGAATGAGGATTCGATTAACTATGAATCCCGGGCGATTTTGAGTATGGATCGCGGTTTTTCCTAGCTGTTCGACCAATGCCTGGGCGATGAAACAGGTCGTGTCGCTGGTTTGCAAACCACGGATTAGCTCCACCAACCCCATGACGGGCACCGGGTTGAAGAAATGAATACCCATGAAGCGTTCCGGGCGGTTGATGCTGGTTGCCAGTTCTGTGATCGACAGCGATGAGGTGTTGCTTGCGATCAGACAGTCCGGGCGAACGTGGGTGGCGATCTGTTGTAGGATTGAGCACTTGAGGGCAAAGTTTTCCGTGGCTGCCTCAATCACCATATCCCTATCGTTCAGATCGGTGTGATGAGTCGAGGTGCGGATGCGTTGTAGCGTGTCGGTGGCTTGCTGACAGGTGAGGGTCCCTTTGCCCACTTGCCGGTCCAAATTCTTCTGCATTGCGTGCAGGCCTCGCTCCAGTGCCTGTTCGCTGATATCGATGAGCAATAGGTCGTGGCCGGCTGCCGCGCACGTCTGGGCGATTCCGCTGCCCATCGTACCGGCGCCGATCACCGCAATCTGACGTAGGGTCATGTATATATCCTAGATTCAGCGTTTGGGAAAATGTTGGCTAGTCGCGTTTTGCACCGATCATCACAAACAGTGCTCGGGCGACTTGATCGCTTTTGTTACGCCATGCGTGACGGGTTCCACGCTGGATGACAACGTCGCCGGGCCGGATCAGTTTTTGTTCTCCATTGTCCAGCTCCAGCCAGAGTTCACCCTGGAGCAGAATGCCGTAGTCGATGGTCGGGGTCGTGTGCATGCCCGGATGGTCCGGTTCAAAGCATTCGAACAAGCCGGGCAGGGCACCGCCCAATTCCTCGATCATCTGTCCGACATCCGTCGGGTTCTGCATCACGGTGTCCGGCGGAAAATCATAGATTGCCAGGCTGGTTTCGCCCGGCCCGGGCACCAGGGAGGGGTGCCCCAGGGTGGGGTCCTGCTGTGCGACGGACGTTCCGGCCGTTGATCCGGTGGACCACAGGTGCGCCATGGCATGGCCGGGAATGGATTCAAAGGAGCACGCGCGTGGAGCAGCGTCATCGCTGATAAATACGGATTGGCCTGCGGCATCCAGGCCCGTGACGACTCTTCGGATTTTCATAGCATTCCCCTGGAAGTGTGGGCGGGCATTACAGTGCCCGCCGTTGTGGTGAACGGGTTTCGTTAATGTCAGGGGCAGATGACGTAATTGCTGAAGCCGCCATGTCGATTTTCGATACCGGTAATCGCGTCGTTCACTTTTTCCAGGCTGAAAGCGGTGTTTTCAAAGAATGAAAGATCCAGCGTGCCAGATTCCACCATGTCCGCCATGGCTTGTCCTTGCCCAGCGGTGAACCAGGCCGAACCGCTGATCTGGATGTCGTTGTCCATGATCCAGTGCAGATCGATCGGGACGTCACCGGCGATGGCACCGATGTTGACCAGATGCCCGCCGCGGTGGATGGACTTGAGGGCTTGGGTCAGGGTCTCGTGTGGCGCACCTGGACCCAGAGCATCGATCACCACATCAACGCCTTCACCATTGGTGATTTCACTGACCCACTCGTTGGTCGGCAGCGTGCCCAAGGTGTGGATTTCAATCCGACCTGGCGCGGCGAGGTCTTTCACCCGCTGGAAGAGCTCCTGGTTGCGGGCCGTGCCGAGAATCTTACGCACGCCCATCGCCAGCGCCAGTGCCACTGCGCCCAAGCCGAGCGTGCCACTGATGCCATTGATCAGCAGGGTGGTGCCAGGCCCGACATTGGCCTTGAGCATTGCCTTGTAGGCGGTACCCAGGTAGCCCAGTCGCGCGGCCGTCTCGAAGCTGAGGTTATCGGGCAGTTTCACCAGACTGTATTGCGGCGCAGGGATGTACTCGCAAAGGCCACCGTAGGGATAGTCTTCGAACATGCGCGGGCTTTTTGGTGTGAAGCCGAAATAGCCATTGAAGGTGTACGCCGTGCAGGCGATGGTATTGCCCGCACGACAAGACCGGCAGGAACCGCAGTGGCGGCCTGGATTGACGTAGACCCGGTCACCAACCTTGAAGTCGTAGACCTGTTCGCCAACTGCCTCGATGACTCCCGTTGGGTCAAGGCCGAAGGTCGCCGGCAGTTTCGGCAGAGGATTTTGGGGGAACCATTTAACCCAGTTGGTCAGGATGTTATGGAGGTTGGGGACGATTCCGCAGGCCTTGATCTTGACGAGCACTTCAGTTGGACGAATGCCCGGTACGGGCAACTGCTCGATGACCATGGGTTTGCCGCCTTCATACAGGCGTGCGGCGCGCATCGTTTTTGCAGTCATGATGTTCTCCGATACTCATATTATTTTTGTCGTGGTACGTAATCCGTGGAGCGACACTTCAAAACCCTGGCATCAACGTAACCCGTCTTCGCCCTTCACTTCGGCAGCACTCAGGCCGCCCAGCCGCGCATGAATCCTGCCGCCGGTGGCCATGGCCAGGCCAAAAGCGATTTCGCCACGGCGAGGACCATCCCACACGGTCATTTCCGCCACACCAAAATGACTGCGGACATAAGCTGCCTGGATATGTCCCAGCGGAATCATCACCCGGCAACCAGGGCCACCGATAGTCTTGCCCGCTGGAACGATTGCCTTGGGGTTGCCCAATGCTTCACGCATCGCCCAACCCCCGGCTTCGTGCCAGACCGCACCGTGCTCCAGTTCGCCGTCTTCACCAACAATTGCGCCCTTGCCATAAGCCTGCACTTGCGAGGCACCGCCCAGCGCCTGGATCAATTGCTCCGACAGTTGTGCGCCTAATCCCCTGAGCTCCTGCATGAAGGGCAGCAGGTCTTCTTCATATCTGCCGGCGTAGGGATTGGCGACCACAGCGGTAGCGACCGCGATGCGCAATGGTGTTGATATACGGGGGCCTCCCTCGTGGAATATTTCTTCGATGTCCAGTTTGATCTTACGAACCATCACCAGCGACATGCTTGCCTCCAGAACCAGGAGCCTCATGGGGCTCATTATTTTTTTTCGCGACCTTTTGCATTATGCATTTAATGATGTATGGTGCAAGAAATTAGTTTTTGTGCACAAAAAATAGGAGAGGAACATGAAGCTGATTTCGTACCGCAAAGAAGGGAAGGCCCATTTTGGCGCCGTGTCAGGTGATGGGGTGGTCGAGCTGACCCGTCGTTTTGCGCAAGTTCCGGATCTTGCCTCGTTTCTGGCCAATCGATTGCTGGTACAGGAGGCACGCAAGATCGTCGAGACCGCCCAGGCCGATTATCCGTTTTCCAGCATTCAACTGGAGGCTGTCATACCTAATCCCGGCAAGGTGATCTGTGTGGGCATCAACTATGTGGCTCATGCCGAAGAGGCCGGCCGGAAGGTCGGGGAATTTCCAGTGATATTCCAGCGATTTGCCGAAACGCTATTGCCCCACGGCGAACCACTGGTCAGGCCCAAAGTTTCAGAGCAGTTCGACTTCGAAGCTGAGTTGGCCGTTGTCATTGGTAAAGGTGGCGCGCACATCGATCCGGCCGATGCAATGGACCATGTGGCGGGTTACACCTGCTTTAACGATGCCAGCGTGCGGGATTGGCAGTTCCATACGCACCAGTACGGCATGGGCAAGACATTCAGAAAAACTGGCGCACTGGGCCCCTGGATCATTCCCGCGTCGGAAATTTCCGATTACCGTACGCTGGTGGTACGGGGCATTCTTAACGGTGAGCAACTGCAGGAAGGCAGCCTCTCGGAGCTGGCTTTCGACATTCCACATTTGATCTCCTACGTGTCCAAGGCGCTGCCATGGAACCCTGGCGACATTCTGGCAACCGGTACGCCGAGCGGGATCGGTTTCAAGCGCAAACCGCCGATTTTCTTGAAGCCGGGTGATGTGTTCGAAGTGGTCATCACTGAAATCGGGACCCTATCGAACGGCGTCATTGACGAAGCCTGAGCGTTGTCCTCTACACAATCATAAGAAACTGGAGGTTCCACATGCCCGCCTTACCTACTATCAATTTCACCCATTCCGGCGTGTTCTGCTCAGACTTGGATCGGATGGTCGACTTCTATTGTCGCGTCCTGGGTTTCATCGTCAGCGACAAAGGCGTGGCCTCGACAGGGCATCGTCTTTTCTTCATGACGCAGAATCCAGAGCTGCATCATCAGGTCGTGCTGTTTGACGGGAAGCCTGTTGATCTGCCGTTCAACCCGATCAATCAACTGTCGTTCCTGCTCAATTCGTTGGATGACCTGAAGGCGTACTATCAATTCGCCAAAAAAAGCGGCATTGAGGGCATCGCCCAAGTGGACCACGGGAATGCCTGGTCGATTTATTTCAAGGACCCTGAAGGCAACCCCGTCGAGATGTATGTCGATACACCGTTCTATACCGCTCAGCCGTGCAAGGAACCTCTGGATCTCGAGCTACCGACCGAGGTCATTCTGGCCCAGACCGAGGCAATGTGCAGGCGCCGTCCAGAGTTCCAGACGCGCGCGCAATGGATGGACTCCATTCGCACGAAGATTGAGGAGCAGCGGGTCCGAATCGTCTGATCGTTCCATCCGGTAAAGACGATATCTGGTTGATGAACAGACGTTGTGATTGGCATCAACCAGCACTCGCAATCGACAACTACAAGAAGCGGAGTAGACGATGGACTACGATGTCATCATTGTTGGAATGGGACCGGTGGGCGCCTTGTGCGCCAATCTGGCCGGTCTGTGGGGGCTCAATGCCCTGGTGGTGGAGAAGTCCGAAACGGTCTATGCCAACCCTCGGGCCATGGGCTTTGACCATGAAGTGATGCGAGTCTTCGGCAATATCGGCCTGGCTGACAGCATTGCCGAACATGTCATGCCGTACCGTCCCTCGGAGTACCGTACGACCGGTTCTCAGTTGATCAAGCGCATTGACGCTGCCCAACCGCCTTTTCCGCTGGGCTGGGCGCCGAACTATGTGTTTTCCCAGCCGCCGGTGGAGCGTGCACTTCGCGAAAAAATTGCCAGTTTCAAATCGGTAACCGTTGAGCTGGGCTCTGAGGTGCTGTCGGTCGACTCCGCCGAGTCCCAGGCGAATGTGCGTATCCAGGCGAAGGACGGGACTGAGCGCACGGTCACGGCGGCCCATGTGCTGGCCTGCGATGGCGGCACCAGCCCGATCCGCACCCGCTTGGGGTTGAAGATGGACGACCTTGCGTTCGACGAGCCGTGGCTGGTGGTCGATGTGATCCTCAACGAAGGGGCGGGGGAGGACCTACCGAAGACCAACGTCCAGTTCTGCGAATTGGCCAGGCCGTGCACCTTTGTCGTCGGCCCCGGGCGACATCGTCGCTGGGAGTTCATGATCAATCCGGATGAGCAGCCGTCGGAAATCTCAAAACCTGAAATGATCAAGAAGCTGATTTCCCGCTGGTTGCCGGAGCAGGACTATCAGTTATGGCGGGCTTCGGCGTACCGATTCCATGCATTGATCTTGGAGCAGTGGAAAGCGGACCGGGTGTTCTTTCTCGGGGACGCGGCCCACATGACGCCGCCATTCCTGGCACAAGGCATGTGCCAGGGGATCCGCGATGCCTTGAACCTGGTCTGGAAAATCGCCCTGGTGAAAGAAGGGTTGGCGGCTCCGGAGTTCCTGGAGACCTATCAGATCGAGCGTATCCCTCATGTGCGCCAGACCACTCTGGCGGCCAAGGAGTTCGGCGGAGTGATCTGCGAGCGCGACAGCGAAAGAGCCGCGAACCGGGATGCACGGTTGATCGAACATATGAAGGAGAACCCGGGCGGGACCATCCGGCAATCGTTGATCCCCGGTCTGTCCCAGGGGTTTATCGCGCAAGTGTCGCCGGCCGGTGAGCTGTTTCCCCAGCCAATGGTGATCGACCATGTCGGCAAGCGGGCCCTGCTCGATGAGTTTACCGGCCAGGTGTTTCGTGTGGTCGTTGCCCCCGGCTTCGATGCCACTGCGTTGTTGAGATGTCTGCGCAGCAGCCAGTCGCTCAAAGGCTTGCCTATTCACGTCGTGCGGTTGGTCAACCCTGAGCAATCAGGCGCTCGCGCTGCCGATGAGTATCAGGAAGTCGATGGGCTGTTGGCGCAATGGCTGGAACAGCGAGGGTGCAATGTGGTGATCGTGCGGCCTGATCACTACGTGTATGGCGGGGCAGTCACGGTGGCCTGGGCGATGGAGTTGCTCGAGGGCATGGAGCTTGCGCTGTGGTGCAAGCCGCCGCAGAAACCCACGTCGGCTCAAGGTGGTGTTTGCGATAAGACGATCAGGTTCGAACAGGCTTAAAGCCTGAAGTGCAACACGCCCTTCGCCTGGTGCTGTCCACGAAAACAGTGCCAGGCGAAGGGCTTTATTACGTACGGCTTATTGAAGTGTGGCTTGTCGGCGTTCTATGGCTTCGACGATCCGGCCCAGGGTTTCCTGGATGTGATTGCGCAGTAAGGTGACGGCTTTCTCAGTATCGCGAGCCAGCGCCGCTTCCATCAACTTCTGATGCTCGTTGCCCTTATGCCGCTGGGTGATCCGCTGCCGGGCGGAAAAGCGCCGGTAGCGTTCAGCTCGATCAAACAACGAGTCGATCATCTTCAGCAACAACGGTGATGGGCACGCCGCGAACAGGGCGAAGTGAAAGGACTTGTGTCGGGTCGACCATTCATCATCGAGCACCAGCACACCGCTTCCGAGTTTTTTCTCCACCAGATTCAGGCGATGAAATGCCCCGAGCACATCGGCTTCCCAGGCGTCGTCGCCATGCTGAATGGCATCGGCCAACGCCTCGCATTCCAGCAGACAACGCATGCGCGTGATGTCGCGAAAATCGGTGACGGAAATGGGGGCAACCCTGAAGCCTTTGTTATCGCTGGCTTCGACCACGCCATCCTGGGTCAGACGATTGAGCGCTTCACGAATCGGCGAGCTGCTGAGTCCGTAGGTCTTGGACAACTCTGCGACCTTGAGCTTTTCGCCGGGGGGCAGCTCACAACAGACGATCGCTTTTTTCATCTTCGTCAACGCGACATCAATCAGCGGAACGCTGGGAGAGGGAATCATGGTCGGAGTCGTCCTGAAATTTGCACCAAACGCATTTTATGCGCAAAACAAAGTTTAGTGCAAAGACTGATTGAGCGCCTGCTGTCGATGGGGTTCTGCCGGGTCTTTCGGCCCTCTGTCGACTTTCCCTTCCTTTTCTCAACCCCCAAATGCGCGATGCTCGCCTGAATCCGCTTGACTTTGAATTTGCGCAAGGATAGGTTTTGTGCATAAAGTAGTTTTGAGTGCAGTAAATATATTTTTACGCATTATAGCGATGCCAGCGGTATTCGCGGCCAAGGCTGCGAGTGGATGACCTTTTACAAAAACAAGAAAACAGGAACATCTCCATGAAAACAGCCAACCAGCGGTTCTGCCCGTTGCCGGTCTCCAGCCTTGCCTGCGCAGTCAGCGCTACGGTACTGCTGGGTCTTTCAACCCAGGCGCAAGCCTTCCAGATCGACACCGATAATCCGGACCTTTCGGCGACCTGGGATAACACCATCAAATACAGCAACGCCTGGCGCGTGAACAAGCTCGACCACAAGGTTGCGGTAGGCCCTGGGACCTCCAACAGCAATCCCAACCTGGACGACGGCGATCGAAATTTCGATCGCGGGCTGATTTCCAATCGTCTGGACATCCTTTCCGAATTCGACATCAAGTACAAAGACGTCGGTGCACGCCTCAGCGCGGCGTCCTGGTACGACAACGTCTACAGCCAGGACAATGACAACGATTCACCGGGCACCGCCAACTCGGTGAGTGTCGACCACGATGAATTCACCAGCGACACCCGCCGTATCCATGGCCAACGGACTGAAATCCTCGACGCGTTTATCTATGGTTCGACGGAAATCGGCACGACCTCGTTGTCCGGGCGGCTCGGGCAGTTCACCCAGATTTACGGTGAAAGCCTGTTCTTCGGCGCCAACGGCATTGCCAACGCCCAGTCCACCGTGGACCTGGTGAAGCTTCAATCAGTCCCCGGTTCCCAATTCAAAGAAATCCTGATGCCCACCAAGCAGGTGTCTGGCAACTGGCAACTGAACGACACCGTGAGCGTGGGGGCTTACTACCAATTCGAATGGAACAAGACCCGTCTGCCCGCCGCAGGTAGCTACTTCAGCGGGGCGGACTTTGTGGGTGAAGGCGGGGAGCGGGTGTTCTTCCCCACGGGTGAGTTGCGTCATGGCAAAGACAAGGAGGCGAGGGACTCCGGGCAGTTCGGCGCACAATTGAAATTCGCGGTGGAGGACTGGGAGTTCGGGCTCTACGCCGCGAAGTATCACGAAAAAACACCGGTGTTCTACTTCCGCCCGGCCGCGCTGGTGCCGGGGGCCGACGACTCGTTTATCAACGTCTATCCCGAGGACGTGAAGGTCTTCGGTGCCAGCTTCAGTACGCTGGTGGGCGAGGCCAATATTGCCGGTGAAACATCGATCAGGCTCGATACGCCCCTGGCGGGTGTCGGCGGCACCATCATCACTGGCATGGACGCCGACAACGATTCCAACCCCGCGTATCCCATTGGTCGGTCGTGGCATGCCCAGGTATCGATGATCAATGTCTACGGCGGATCCGCGTTGTGGGACGGCGCTTCCCTGGTGGGTGAACTGGCGTTCAACCGACGGCTGAGCGTGACCAAGAACGCCGATCAACTGGACCCCAACACCACGCGCGATGCGTTCGCCATGCGCTTCACGTTTGAACCGCAATATTTCCAGGTTTTTCCTGGCATCGACGTCCAAGCGCCGATCACCCTTGGCTATAACCCGTCCGGGCGTTCTTCCGTCACGCCCCAGGCATTTGGCCCGGAACATGGCGGCGACCTGACCCTGGGTCTCAAGGCCGATTACAAGAAGCAGTGGTACGCCTCGCTGAGCTACACCAACTTCTTTGGTGAGGCCGGGCCCGTCATTAATTCAGCCAATTCGTTCACCTATCAGCAAAACATGAAAGACCGGGATTTCGTGGCGTTTTCGATCCAGCGAACCTTTTAAGCAAAGAACAGGCGGGCCCTGATAATGATAAAAATTAAACTGCTATTGCTGTCCACTCTGTCGATCTCACTGTCTGTCGGTACCGCGCTGGCAGCGGTCAGCCCTGACGAGGCGGCGAAGCTCAAGACCACGCTGACACCCATGGGGGCCGAAAAAGCCGGCAACGCCGATGGCTCCATTCCGGCCTGGACCGGTGGCTTGACCAAGGATGTCGCCGGGGCCAAGTTCGGCGATGTACCCGCCGATCCGTTCCCCGGCGAAAAACCGCTGTTGCAGATCAACGCCAAGAACGCTGCGCAGTACGCCGACAAGTTGAGTGAAGGAACCAAAGCCCTGTTGGCCAAATTCCCCGACACCTTCCACCTTGATGTCTACCCGACTCACCGCAGCGCTGCGGCGCCGGACAGCGTCTATCAAAACACCTTCGCCAATGCCACCAATTGCAAGACCACCAGCAATGGTTTGTCAGTAGAGGGGTGCTACGGCGGAATCCCGTTCCCGATTCCGAAAAACGGCAATGAGGTCATCTGGAATTTCCTGCTGCGGGTTGAAGCCGAATCCATACAGATGGGCTATTCCAACATCATCGGCAACGCCGACGGGACTCGGACGCTGGCCAGCCGGGGCGTGGAGAACTGGCAGTACCCGTACTACTACAAGGACGGTGCCGCAGATAAATGGTCCGGGCAGTATGCGCTGCTGCGGTTCTTGACCAGCGAGCCGCCGTTCAAGGCTGGGGAATCACTGGTGACCCATGACAGCATCAACGCTCAGCAGCCGCGAGAGGCCTGGCAGTATCTGGTCGGCCAACGCCGTGTGCGGCGGGCGCCTACCGTGGGTTATGACACCCCGGACTTCGTCGCTTCGGGCGCCAACTATTTCGATGAGGTGCACGGCTTCATTGGTCATCCGGATCGCTACGACTGGAAACTGGTGGGCAAGAAAGAACTGTACATCCCTTATAACGACAACAAGTTCCACGCTGAAAAACGCGACGATGCCTTTACCGCCAACCACCTCAATGCCGACAAAGTGCGCTGGGAACTACACCGTGTCTGGGAGCTGGAAGCCACAGTAGCGCCGGGCAAACGCCATGCCGTGCCCAAGCGCCGATTCTTTATCGACGAAGACAGCTGGACCATCTCGCTGGTGGATGGCTACGACGCCGAGGGCAAACTCTGGCGTGTCTCCCAGGTGCTGCCATTCGTGGTGCCAGCCATCCCAGCGGTGGTAGTCAAACCCGTGGTGATCTACAACTTGCAGGCCAAGACCTACAGCGTCGTCCAGGGCCTGAACGGGGAAACCTACAGCGTGATACCGCGCAAACCCGAGAATTTTTTCACCGGTACCGCGGTGGCATCCGGGTCGGTGCGCTGAGCCTCGCAGCAACTTTTCAAACTTGTGTTCCATGGACGCGGTGTCACTGGCGCGGCGTCCGCTGAACCGCATCATCGAGGCTCGCCAATGAGAATTCAAAGTCCCAGGGTTTCATACCAACATCCGTTCAAGGCGTTGATGCTAAGTGTGTCAATCATAACGGCGCTCACCGGCGTAGCTGCGGCACAGCCCGACGGACTGTCGGTGCAGCCATCAATCACAAGCGCCATGGCAGCTAAGTCGGTCATGCTGAGTGTCGCGAGGGCAGGTCAACGCCTTGTGGCGGTTGGCGAAAGAGGGTTCATTGTTGTCTCTGAGGATAACGGTGGTAGCTGGAGGCAAGTCAGGTCCCCTGTCAGTATGACCCTTGTCAAAGTTCGCTTTCTCGACGACCTCGAAGGTTGGGCAGTCGGACACGCTGGGGTGGTCCTGCACAGCCGGGATGGCGGACTGAACTGGGACAAGCAGTTGGATGGCGTTCTGGCCGCTGATATCGAATTGCAAGAAGCCAAGCAAGTCGCTGAAGCTGCCCGAGACGCAGAAAAAGCGCAAGAGCGTTTAGCTCAAGCACAGCAACTCGTGGACGATGGCCCCGACAAACCTTTTCTCGATCTACTCTTCGTGGACGCCAGAAACGGGATAGTCGTTGGTGCTTATGGCTTGGCTTTTGTTACTCACGACGGCGGGCTCACCTGGCAATCGATGCGCTCCCGTATTGATAACCCAAGCGGATTGCATCTCTACAGCATCGAACGGGTGGGAACGGATCTGTTCATTGCTGGCGAGCAGGGCACGCTGTTGCGTTCCAGTGACGAAGGCAAGACCTTCGAGTCACTGGCGTCACCTTATGAAGGCACGACTTTCGGACTTCAATCTACCAACGCCGGATCAATTCTAGCGTTTGGGCTGCGCGGTAAAGCTTTCGAGTCCAAGGACCGCGGTGATACCTGGCAGCGTCTCGACACCTTGCAGCCGGTCACGTTGACTAGCGGTCTGCGTCTTGAGGATGGCTCCGTGCTCCTTGCTGATGAGTCGGGGAGAGTGCTGCGCTTTCAGCAGGGCGGTACTAAAGCCTCTGTCCTGAAGATCACTCAACCGAGTTATTTCACAGGTATGGCGCAGGCCGCAAACGGTAGCCTGATCATCAGCAGCGCACGGGGCATGCTGTCGTCCGCAGATGCAGTGGAATCGCCGGAGCAGATCAATGAATAGCTATACACGCTCTGCAGAGCACGAAACCGCCCCTAAGCCGGATGTATTCGACCCATCCTCCGGCACTCTGGTTGAACGGCTTTTGTTCAATCATCGCAGTGTCATCCTAGGCATTTGCGTGTTACTCAGCCTGGTACTGGGCTACCAGGCACTGAGTTTGAAGCTCAATGCTGCCTTCGAAAAAATGATCCCAACGGATCACCCTTATGTGCAGAACTATCTGAAGAATCGAGGCCAACTGGGCGAGGGGGGCAACACTCTACGTATCGCGATCGAGGCAAAGCAGGGCAGCATCTTCGATGCCTCGTACCTTGAGACGGTCAAGAAAATCAATGACGAGGTATTTCTGTTACCTGGCGTAGATCGCTCATACATGAAGTCGCTGTGGACGCCCGCGACCCGTTGGATCGGCGTGACGGAGGAGGGCTTCGACGGCGGTCCGGTAATACCTGACAATTACGATGGGTCAGCCGATAGCCTGGAGCAGATTCGACAGAACGTCGAACGCTCGGGAGAGGTTGGCCGCCTGGTCGCTGCCAACTTCAAGTCCAGCATCGTGCTATTGCCCCTTCAGGAAACTGCATCCGACGACGGTCAGCCGCTCGATTACAACACCCTTTCAAGTCAGCTTGAACAGATCCGGGCAAAGTACGAAACCGAAAACATCAAGATCCACATCACCGGCTTCGCCAAGGTGGTGGGTGACCTGATCGACGGCATGCGTCAGATGCAGATGTTCTTTGCCGCCACTTTGATCATCTGCGGCATCGTGTTGTATTGGTACACCCGCTGCGTGCGCAGCACCTTGTTGGTGCTGCTGTGCTCGATCATCGCTGTGGTTTGGTTGCTCGGCTTGCTGCCTACTCTGGGGTTTGATCTTGACCCGTACTCAATCCTCGTTCCGTTTCTGGTATTTGCCATAGGCTTGAGCCATGGCGCGCAGAAGATGAACGGGATCATGCAGGACATCGGACGTGGCGCCGACAAACTGGTGGCAGCACGCTTCACCTTTCGCCGTCTGTTTTTGACCGGGTTGATGGCGCTGGTGGCGGATGCCGTGGGTTTCGCGGTTCTGATGATCATCAAGATTCCGGTAATCCAGGACCTGGCCGTTGCCGCGACGATCGGCGTGCTGACGTTGATTTTCACCAACCTGATTCTGTTGCCGATCCTGTTGTCGTACACCGGTGTCAGCAAGGCGGCAGCGTTGCGTGAAGCGGCTAACGACAAGTTCTCGCAGCTAGACGCTCACCACGCCCGACATCCATTTTGGGCGTTTCTGGATCTATTCACCGAGCGCAAATGGGCGAGCGGTGCAATCATTATCGCCGTGATGCTGGGGGCCGCCGGGTTTGCCGTCAGCCTGCACGTGAAGATCGGTGACCTGAATCCTGGAGCACCGGAGCTGCGTCCCGAATCGCGCTACAACACCGACAATCGCTTTATGGTCAGTAACTTTTCCGCCAGCAGCGATAAGTACGTCGTGATGGTAAAAACCCCCCAATACTATTGCGCCAATTACCAAACATTGGTGTCGGTCGACGCGCTGGAAGCGCAGCTTCAGCAGTTGCCTGGGGTGGTATCGACGACTTCTTTAGCCGCGCTGAGTAAGCAGGCTGCAGCGGGTATGAATGAAGGCAGCATGACCTGGTATGAGATACCGCGTAATCAAGGGCTATTGAACGCGATCATCACACGTGCACCACGTGAACTTTTTAACCAGAATTGCGATTTGCTCACGGTTTATGTCTACCTTACGGACCATAAGGCGGACACGCTCACCAGTGTGGTGCAGACCGTCGAGCAGTTCGCGGCGACTCATAACACTGATCAGATCCAGTTCTTGAATGCGGCAGGAAATGCCGGGATCGAAGCAGCCACGAACATCGTCGTGAAGCGTTCGAATGTACAGATGCTCTTCATGGTCTATGCAGCCGTTATCGCTCTGTGTTTTATCACTTTCAGATCCTGGCGAGCTGTCGTATGCACAGTGTTGCCGCTGATGCTGACATCTATTTTGTGCGAAGCCTTGATGGTGGGGCTCAACATCGGCGTGAAGGTCGCGACGCTGCCCGTGATTGCGCTGGGGGTTGGCATCGGGGTGGATTATGCGCTGTACATCCTTAGCGTGACCCTGACCAACCTGCGTAATGGTTCAAGCCTGTCCGATGCTTACTATCTGGCCCTGCTCTCGACAGGGAAAGTGGTGGTGGTGACGGGGATTACCTTGGGTATTGCCGTACTGACCTGGGTGTTGTCTCCCATTAAGTTCCAAGCAGATATGGGCATCCTGCTCGGCTTCATGTTCATCTGGAACATGGTGGGTGCATTGATACTGGTGCCGGCGCTCGCTCATTTCCTCCTCAAGCCAAAACCGCAGATTGTGAGTATTTGAATGACCGCGACGATAAATATCCTCGGCCTGTCAGGCAGCCTGCGTCAGCAGTCGGCCCATACGGCGATCCTCAACACAGTAGCGGAACGATTGACCGGGCAGGTTCGATTGACGTTCCATGGATTGGAAAGCATCCCTCCGTACAACGAAGATTACGACGGCGTCCATGCTCCGCAGGCGGTTAGCGACCTGCGTGCAGCCGTGGCGGCCGCCGATGGGGTATTGATCGGCTCGCCGGAATACAACCACGGTATGTCGGGTGTTTTGAAGAATGCGCTGGACTGGTTGTCCCGGCCCCATGGCAAGTCTGTCCTGACTGGACTCCCAGTGTTGGGTTTCACGGCATCGCCTGCGTTTACTGGAGGAGTTCGAGCCCATCAACAACTCAACGAAACCCTCTGGGCGGTCAGGGCTGCCTTGGTGGTTTATCCCCAGATCGTCATTGGCGACGTACACCGTAAAATAGAACATGGAAGGTTGGCGGATGGAGCCGCCCGAACTTTTTTGCTGGATGGTATCGGAGCGTTGATTGAGCAGATCAACCAAGCGACAAAAGAAAAAATCGACGGGGATAATCCGAGGCGCTAAATGATCAAATTCGCTGCAAATTTATCGTTGCTCTTCACTGAATTCCCCTTCGAAGATCGGTTTAATGCGGCGCGCGACGCTGGTTTTGAGGCCGTTGAGTTCAGTTTTCCGCAAGGCATCTCAGCCGTCACCGTCGCAAAATACTTACATCGCAACGGTCTCCAGCAGGTTTTGGCAACCGTTCCCTTGCGACGCGACAGCAAGGGCTTAGCTGCGCTAGCCGGCCAAACACGCGAGTTTAAGAATGATTTTCTTCGGGGGTTGGACTATGCCATAGCGGGTAATAGTCAGCTCCTGCACGTATTAAGCGGAATTGTCGATAACGCGAGCTATGAGACATCATGCCGTAAATTTGAAGAAAATATGAGTTGGGCAATTGAAGAAGCGGGTCGCTATAAAATCAAACTGGTTATCGAAGCCATCAATCAAGTTTCGGTGGCTGATTATTTTATCCGCTCGTTGCCTGACGCCATTCGATGGACGGAACGATTGGATGGGCTTGGACTAATTTTGGACATTTATCACGCGTCTATGGAGGAACTTGACCCAATGGATTGCACCGCGCGCTATCTTGACCAGGCTGATCATTTTCAAATTGCTGGATTTCCAGGACGGCATGAACCTAATGTGGGGAGCCTCAACGCGCGAGCAATTTTAGATTTTCTCAGCGCTCATTCATATCAGGGCTGGGTTGGATGTGAGTATAAGCCTATTGGGGTAACGGCTGACGGTATGGGATGGCTTGATTGCTATCGAGGTGATTAGGTGCAATATATTGCTTAACTAGAAATATTATTTCGACGTTTGGCAAAGGGACTTAGGGTGACCAGTGGAGGGCGACTGGATAGTTCAGTCACCCTCTGAAAGGTGAGGCACCCAATGTCGGTCTAGCTTTAATACCTTCCCGCTCAATTCACTTCAGACATTGCGCACCGGCCCTGGCCACTTGCGCATCCTGCTCAGCCTTGACCCCCGACACACCGACCGCACCGATCACCTGGTCGTCGACGATGACCGGCACGCCGCCCTCAAGGGAGGTCAGCAAGGGGGCTGACAAAAAGGCGTGGCGCCCGCCATTGACCATCTCCTCGTAGCCTTTGGACTCACGCCGACCCAGGGCCGAAGTGCGTGCCTTTTCGGTGGCGATGTAGGCGCCAATTGGTGCGCAACCGTCGAGGCGTTCGAGGGCCAATGGATGGCCTCCGTCATCGACAATCACGATGGTGACGGCCCATTGATTGTGTTGGGCTTCGGTACGTGCGGCAGCGAGAATTTTGCTGACTTCGGTCTGGCTCAGTACGGCTTTGCTTTTCATGGGAATTCTCCAGTGCTCGTTTAAGGCAACGCGGCTTCGATCAGTTCGATCCAGTGCCTGACAGGGGTTCGACCTGCACCGTTGAGGTGGGTCTGGCAGCCGATATTGGCGGTGACAATGACGTCGGGGTGATCGCTTTCCAGCGCATTGAGTTTGTTATCGCGCAATTGTCTGGACAGTTCGGGTTGGGTCAGCGAATAAGTGCCCGCCGAGCCGCAGCACAGGTGGCTATCGGGAACAGAGGTCAGGTTGAATCCCAGGTTTGTCAGAATGGCTTCGACTGCACCCCCGAGTTTTTGCGCGTGCTGCAAAGTGCAGGGGCAGTGGAACGCCAGGCGTTGGTCGCTGTGTACACCGAGCTTATCCAACGGCTCGCCGCGCAATACTTCCACCAGATCCTTGGCGAGGGCACTGACCCTTTTTGCCTTGTCGGCATACACCGGGTCGGTGCGGAGCAGGTGGCCATACTCCTTGATGAAGGCACCGCAGCCGCTGGCGGTTTGCACGATTGCCTCGGCACCGCTTTCAATGCTTGGCCACCACGCATCGATGTTGCGGCGGGCCCGCTCAAGGCCGGCGGCCTGAGCGTCCAAGTGATAGTCCACCGCGCCGCAACATCCGGCCTCGCGGTTTGTGGTGACGCTGATCCCCAGTCGATCCAGCACGCGTGCGGCGGCCGCGTTGGTATTGGGCGACAGACTCGGTTGCACGCAGCCCTCGAGCATGAGCATTTGTCGGGTATGACGAGTGGTCGGTCGTGGCTTTGCCGGA
The DNA here is from genome assembly GCF_052112105.1 of Pseudomonas sp. BP11-1-1. Lineage (NCBI taxonomy): Bacteria > Pseudomonadati > Pseudomonadota > Gammaproteobacteria > Pseudomonadales > Pseudomonadaceae > Pseudomonas > Pseudomonas sp. BP11-1-1. The sequence goes on along the minus strand of NZ_JAUTYU010000027.1, from coordinate 4,559 downwards.
TACACGGTGCGAGGCAATTTGACTTGCAGCGAGTTTGGCAACAATGCGCGGAAAACCTGGGCACTGTTAACCAGCCCTTTGAATAGCGCCGGATTGGGCAGCACGCCGCGCAAACCCTCGCGCATCAGTCGTTGGCCGAGAGGGCGCGCCACTGCCGCATCGACCACCGCCCGGCCTATGTCCAGCAAGTTGTGATAGTCGACACCAGAAGGGCAAGTGGTTTCGCAGTTGCGGCAAGATAGGCAGCGATCCAGGTGTTCCTGTGTCTTGCGGGTCACCTCGTTGCCTTCAAGCACCTGCTTGATCAGGTAGATGCGCCCCCTGGGGCCATCCAGTTCATCACCCAGCAGTTGATAGGTCGGGCAGGTGGCATTGCAGAAACCGCAGTGCACGCAACTGCGCAGAATGCTTTCGGCTTCTTTGGCGCGAGGCAGTTGGCGGGCGTCTTCGCTCAAGGTTGTCTGCATGATTCAAAGCTCCGCGTACAAGCGACCGGGGTTGAAGATGCCCCGTGGATCGAGTTGTTGTTTCAAGTTCCGGTGGTAGCGCATCAGTGCGTCGGGCAGCGGTTGGAATGGGCTGTCGATCAGACCATGGTTGTAGCAGGTCGCGTGCCCGCCGACTTTTTCGACGAACGAGCGGATGAACATCGCTTCGGCGTCGGATTTGAGCCAGCGCTGGGCGCCGCCCCAATCGATCAGTTGAGCACCCGGCAGGGACAGTCGGGGCGTGTTATGCGGCAAGGACAGGCGCCAAAGGGGCTGATCCCCATCGAAGAAACTCAACCGATGTTCGTTCAGATCTTGCCAATAGGAAGAGTCCAGCCACTCGCCACCTAAACGATCATGTGCCGCCGCCACCGAACCTTCGCCTCCTTCCAGGCGCAGGTGCAGACGCTCCCCGTCGTGGCAGGCCGCGCTGATCGGCAGCGGCTGCTGGCCCCATTCCGCGAGGCGAAGCAAGGCGCGCTCGCTGTCCATTTCAAGGCTGATGCTTAAGCACTGACGTGGTTTCGGAAGGACTTTGAGTGAAACCTCGGTGATCACACCAAGTGCGCCGAAACTGCCGGCCATCAACCGTGAAAGGTCATAGCCCGCTACGTTCTTCATCACCTCGCCACCGAAGCGCAAATGTTTGCCGTGCCCGGTGATGACCCGTGTGCCGAGGACAAAGTCGCGTACCGACCCCGACCAAGGCCGCCGCGGCCCCGATAACCCGCAAGCGATCATCCCGCCGACCGTGGCATCTTTGCTGAAGGAGGGCGCTTCGCAGGGCAGCATTTGTTGTGCATTGTCCAATACGTTCATTAGCTCTGACAGCGGCGTACCGCAGCGGGCGGTGATCACCAACTCAGTCGGGTCATAGCTGACGATGCCACGGTGGGAGCGCGTGTCGAGCACTTCACCCGCCGCGATACGTCCAAGAAACACCTTGCTGTTGGAACCCTGGATGCGCAGCGCAGTGGCATTCTGCAACGCTTGATTGACCTGCTCCAGCAGCGCGCCACTGTCATCGATATCGTGTTCGCTGCGCATCAAAAACGCTCCAGATCGGGGAAGGGCATCTGACCCATGTGAACGTGCATGGCGCCAAACTCGGCGCAGCGGTGCAGGGTGGGAATGTTCTTGCCGGGGTTGAGCAAACCGCTCGGATCAAACGCTGCTTTGACGGCATGGAACATGGTCAACTCATCGCTGTTGAACTGTGCGCACATCTGATTGATCTTCTCCCGGCCGACACCATGTTCGCCAGTAATGCTGCCGCCGACTTTCACGCACAATTCGAGGATCTTGCCGCCCAGTGCTTCGGCGCGATCGAGTTCCCCCGGTTGATTGGCATCGAACAGAATCAGCGGATGCATATTGCCGTCACCTGCATGGAAAACGTTGGCCACTCGCAGGCCGTATTCGGCCGACAACGCCGCAATTGCGCGCAGTACGCCAGGTAATTCTCGGCGCGGGATCGTCCCATCCATGCAGTAATAATCCGGAGAGAGGCGGCCCACCGCCGGAAACGCATTCTTGCGCCCGGCCCAAAAACGTATGCGTTCCGCTTCATCCCGAGCCTGGCGCACTTCGGTGGCGCCGGCTTGTTCCAGCACCTGGCGCACGCGATTGCTGTCATCATGAACGTCGGCTTCTACACCATCGAGTTCACACAACAAAATGGCTTCTGCGTCCACTGGGTAGCCGGCGTGGATGAAGTCTTCGGCGGCGCGAATGGCCAAGTTGTCCATCATCTCCAGGCCGCCCGGGATGATGCCTGCGGCAATGATGTCACCGACCGCCCGACCGGCCTTTTCGACAGAGTCGAAAGCCGCCAGCAGCACTCTGGCGGTTTGCGGTTTGGGCAGTAGTTTGACCGTGACCTCAGTGATCACTCCGAGCATGCCTTCGGAACCGGTGAACAGTGCGAGCAAGTCAAAGCCCGGTGAGTCGAGCGCGTCGGATCCCAGGCTCAAGTGTTCACCGTCAACGGTGAGGATGTCGACCCTGAGCAGGTTGTGGACGGTCAGGCCGTACTTCAGGCAATGCACGCCACCGGCGTTTTCTGCCACGTTACCGCCGATGGAACAGGCGATCTGGGACGAAGGGTCTGGCGCGTAGTACAAGCCAAACGGCGCGGCAGCCTGGGAAATCGCCAGGTTACGCACGCCCGGTTGAACCTGTGCGGTACGGGCGGCGGGGTCGATGTGCAGGATGTTGTTGAAGCGCGCCATCACCAGCAGCACGCCTTTTTCCAACGGCAGCGCACCGCCGGACAAACCAGTACCTGCACCGCGGGCGACGACGGGTACCTTGCGTTCATGGCAGAGACGAAGCACGCCCTGGACCTCGTCTAGGTGACGTGGCAGCACCACCAGCATGGGCGTGGTGCGATAGGCGGAGAGCCCGTCGCATTCGTACGGTTTAAGCTCTTCGCGCTGATGCAGGATTTCAAGGTTTGGAAGCTGAGCTTGCAGGGCCTGTAGCAACGCACTTTTGTCAACGTCAGGCAGGACGCCGTCGACGCGTTCATCGTAGAGAATGTTCATAGACGGTGGGCGAGACTCGGTTGTTTTTATTAGAAGCCTGTTCTGATACTGCTGACTTGCATCATTGGTGTGAGACGCTTTACTGTCTACGTGTTGTAGGTCTGGTCGAACCAGTTTTTTAATCTTGCTTCCTTCTTTTTTTTGGAAAAAGATTTTAAAAACATCGGCTTATTATCCTGTCAAGGCAAGCGCAAGATTTGCGCTGAAGCTGGTCATACCAGTTGGATAATCAATGAATAGCGTAGAAGCGAGCCGTAATTTGCAAGTCGCCGATGTGGTGTGTGAGCGCATCGAGCGCCTGATCGTAGACGGCGTGCTCAGGACCGGGCAACTGTTGCCTTCGGAGCGTCGACTGACGGAAAAACTCGGTGTTTCCCGTACCGCCCTTCGAGAGGGGCTGAAGTTGTTGCGCGCTCGCGGGATTATCAAGACCGAGCAAGGCAAGGGATCATTCGTGGCGGACCTGTCGGGGCATGGATTGGCGTCACCGCTGATGTACTTGTTCAGCTCGCAGCCACGTACGCTCTATGATCTATTCGAGGTACGTAGCCTGCTCGAGGGCGAGTCAGCGCGTTTGGCGGCCTTGCGCGGAACCGAGGCTGATTTCGTCCTCATCACCCGTAGCTACGATGCGTTGCTCGATGCCCACAGTCGTTCGCTGGAGGCGAGTGAACATGCCCGGCTCGATCATGCATTTCACCTGGCAATTTGCGAGGCTTCGCATAATCCGGTGCTGGTGCAAACCTTGCGTTCGCTGACAGATTTGCTGCTCAACTCGGTGTTTACCTCGGTCAACAACCTCTACCACCGCGAACCGCAAAAGCGTCAGATCGACCGTCAACATGCGCGGCTCTACAACGCCGTCACCGGCCGCTTGCCTGAACAGGCGCGAAAGGCGGCTATCGCTCACATTCAGAGCATCTGCGAGAACCTCAGGGAAATCGAAAGCGAGGAACAACGCTTGGTTCGGGCGACGTTGCGACTTGAGGGGTGGGCATGATGCATCTTCGCTTTAGCCAAGGTGGAACACGAAGCGTGGCCTAATATGGAAGTGCCTCAGCATTACAGACAGATTCGAGTTCGTATTGTGGTTGGCCTCCCCCGTCGCCAGGCAAGGCGTCTCACAAATTCCGTGCCTGTAGATACGTTGCATTACTCAGCGAATTAACACTGAGTACGATCTTTTGTTTTGGTGAACAACTTCTGTTAACGGCCCGTCCATAAACGCGCGGATGTCATAGATGAGCGCGGCGCGAGGAACTGATTTTATCGAGCATCATTTTTTGGATCCTCAAGAATCAGGATGGCGCGAAAGTCGTTGACGTTGGTGCGGGTCGGCTCGGTGACGATCAACGCATCCAGCGCGGCGAAGTAGCCGTAGCCGTTGTTGTTATCCAGCTCGTCGCTGGCGCACAGGCCCAGCTCGGCGGCGCGGCGATAGCTGTCCGGGGTCATGATTGCTCCGGCGTTGTCCTCGGAACCGTCGATGCCATCGGTGTCGCCGGCCAGCGCGTGGATGCCGGGA
>NZ_JAUTYU010000026.1:0-63141 GCF_052112105.1 Pseudomonas sp. BP11-1-1 | reverse complement strand
GAAAACCGGTCACCGCGCAAAACGGTCCAGTGACCGTAACGTTGGACAGCGGCAAGACCATCACCATCGCTGCGGGCGCAAGCTCGGGTGCGCTCGATGTGCCTGTCGGCAACGACGTGTACCAAGGCCCAACCACTGTGACCGAGTCGATTGCCTCGGCATCGGGCGGCAACCTCGAAGCCATCGCGCCGAACACCGCGCCTGTCAGCACCATCGTTAGCGATGTCGATGACACCACCACCGTGACGCTGACCGCGACGCCAACCGTGAATGAAAACGGCACGATCACCTACACCGCGACCCTGACCGGTGCCGACGGAAAACCGGTCACCGCGCAAAACGGTCCAGTGACCGTAACGTTGGACAGCGGCAAGACCATCACCATCGCTGCGGGCGCAAGCTCGGGTGCGCTCGATGTGCCTGTCGGCAACGACGTGTACCAAGGTCCAACGACTGTCACCGAATCGATCAAAGATGCATCCGGCGGTAATCTCGAAGCCATTGCTCCAAACACTGCTCCAGTCAGCACCGTGGTTAGCGACGTCAACGACACCACCACGGTGACATTGACCGCTACGCCAACCGTGAACGAAAACGGCACCATCACTTATACCGCCACTCTGACCGGTGCCGACGGCAAACCTGTCACTGCTCAGAACGGTCCGGTGACCGTGACCCTGGACAGCGGCAAAACCATCACCATCGCTGCGGGTGCAAGCTCGGGCGAGCTCAATGTGCCTGTCGACAACGACGTGTACCAAGGTCCAACGACTGTCACCGAATCGATCAAAGATGCATCCGGCGGTAATCTCGAAGCCATTGCTCCAAACACTGCTCCAGTCAGCACCGTCGTCAGCGACGTCAACGACACCACCACCGTGACGCTGACCGCCACGCCGAACGTGAACGAAAACGGCACCATCACCTACACCGCCACCCTGACCGGCGCCGACGGCAAACCCGTCACCGCTCAGAACGGTCCTGTGACCGTGACCTTGGAAAGCGGCAAGACCATCACCATCGCCGCCGGTGCAAGCTCGGGTGCGCTCGATGTGCATGTCGGCAACGATGTCTACACCGGTGCGCCGTCCATCACCGAGTCGATCAAATCGGCCTCCGGAGGCAATCTCGAAGCCATCGGCGTCAATAGCGCCGGCGCGTCGACGGCCGTGGGCGACACTGTCGACAACACCACCGTCAGCATCAGCGGCAGCACCTCCGTCACCGAAGGCCAGGCCGCCACGTACACCGTCAGCCTGACGAACCCGGCGCAAACCGAAGTGACGGTGAAGATCGTCTACAGCGGTACCGCCGCCGACGGCTCGGACTTTACCGGCGTCTACACCGTGAAGATTCCGGCCAACGCCACCAGCGCCAACTTCAACGTGGCCACCCTGGACGACAAGATCACCGAAGGCACTGAAAACTTCGTGGTCAAGATCGACTCGGCCACTGGCGGCAATTTCGAGCACCTGGCGGTCAGTGGGACCAACGGCAGCGTCAGTACGTCGATCATCGACAACGACACGCCGCCTGCGCTTGACCTGGATGCCAACGATTCCAGCGGCAAGACCGGCGCCGACTACCAGGTGACCTTCACCGAAGGCACTTCCGGCCCGGGCGTGTCCATCGCCGACACCGACCTGAAGATCACCGACCCGGACAGCACGATGCTGACCGGCGCCACCATCGTGCTGACCAACCGTCAGCCTGGCGATCATCTGAACCTGGGCAACAGCGTCAACGGCATCAGCATCAACGCCAACAGCACCGACGGCAAAGTCGTCCTGACGCTGACGGGCAATGCGACGCTGGCCGACTACATGCAGCAGATCAAGAACATCAGCTTCATCAACAACAGCGAAGACCCGAGCAGCGTACCGCGCGTGATCACCGTGACGGTGACTGACGGCGCAAGCTACTCCAACACCGCCACCACCACCGTGAACGTGGTCGGCGTCAACGATGCACCGGTCGCCACGGGCGGTTCGGTGACCGGTACCGAAGACACTTCGCTGGTGCTTGGCTGGTCGACCTTCGGCGTCAGCGACGTGGACAGCTCCGCCGCCAGCCAGGGCGTGAAAATCACCGGGCTGCCTGGCGATGGCAAGCTGCAGTACCTGGACGGTGCGACCTGGAAGGACGTGGCCAACAACCAGACCTTCACCAAGGCCGATATCGATGCCGGCAAGCTGCGCTTCACGCCAGATGCCAATGAATCCGGGACCAATGGCTACGGTGGCAGCGGCGTGGGCAACCAACAGGCTGACTACACGCAGATCAAGTTCCAGCCTACCGACGGCCAGGCGCTGGGCAACACCGGCACCGTGAAGATCGACATCACGCCGACTGCCGACGCACCGACCCTCAACGTGGCCGGCAACAACGTGACCTCCACTGGCTTGATCAAGGAAGTCTGGACCGGCCTGTCGGGCCTGGGCACCGATGGCAGCGGCGCGCCGTCCGGCACGCTCAAGTCGGTGATCGATGCCGCCGGCACGCCGAACAGCAGCACCAACGTGACCAACGTCCAGAACGACAGCAACGTCAATCCGGGCACCGCGTCGAAGACTTCTGGGCTGATTTTCCTGGAAGCTGGCAAGACCTATACCTTCAGTGGCACGGGCGATGACAGCCTGTTGGTGACTGTCGGCGGCAAGGACGTGGCGGGTATCACCTGGGGCGCGGGTGGCCAGCTCAATGGTTCGTTCACCCCGACCAGCAGCGGCTACTACACCCTGGACATCTACCACCACAACCAGACCGGCCCGGGCAGCTATGACGTGAACCTGTCGATCAACGGCAGCACGCCGGTAGACCTGAGCAGTGCCGGCGTACCGCTCTACACCGGCGTCACCGACCTGACGAACGCCGGGGTCAGCGTTTCCGACCTGCACGGTACCAACGGCGAAGGCTACTACGACGGCTTCAAGCTCAACGAAGGTGGCGAAGGCGGCAGCGTGAACCTGTCGAAGATCACCACCGCCCTGACCGACACCGACGGCTCCGAAAGCCTGAGCGTGAAAATCGGCGGCATGCCGGAAGGCAGCGTGCTGAGCGACGGCGCCGGCCACACCGCGATCGTCGGTGCCAACGGCGAGGCCTCCGTGACTGGCTGGAACCTGGGCAGTCTGAACCTGACGCCACCGACCTACTACAACGGCCAGATCAACCTGACGGTAACGTCGACCTCCACCGAATCCCTCGGCGGATCGGCAGTGACGACCGCGCAGATCCCGGTCACCGTTTACCCGGCGACCTATAACGCCGCCACCGCTACCTCCGGCAGCGACAATGTCACCGGTACCGACGGCAACGACATCGTGGTCGCCGACATCGGCGGACTGACCGTGGTGCCGGGCGTCAACTACAACATCGCCTTCATGGTCGACAGCTCCGGCAGCATGAGCGACTCGTCCGTCACCGCCGCGAAGAACTCGTTGACCCAAGTGTTCAACACCCTCAAGCAGAGCCTGGGCAGCAACTCCGGGACGGTGAACATCTTCCTGGCGGACTTCGATAACCAGGTCAACAAGAACGTTGCGGTCAACCTCAACGATCCGAACGCGCTGACACTGCTCAAGAACGTGCTCGACTCGATGGTGTCCGGCGGCAATACCAACTATGAAGACGTGTTCAAGACCACCGCAAACTTCTTCAACAGCACCCAGGCCCTGAGCAATACCGGTGCGAAGAACCTGACGTACTTCATCACCGACGGTGAGCCAACGCGCTACCAGTCCGGCGAAGAGACGAACCCAGTGTTGTACGGCACCGTCAAGCTCGACGACGTCCTGAGCGCGGCCAACTACACCGTTGGCAAGTACTACACCCAGACGATCGACAGCACACACAAATTCACCATCGAAGAAAATGGGGACATGTTCCTGTCGATCAAGAACGGCAAGAATTGGAATAAAGACTACGTCGGCACGGTGCATGCCGAGGGCAACGGTACGTTCGAGTTCTCCAACGTGGACGGCGGCGGGTGGAGCGACGCCTCGGCAGCAGCCGGCTCAACGGCCAGCTTCACCCTGCTCAAAGGCTTGAGCAACGTTGAAGCCATCGGCCTGAACAACGGCGTGACCCTTGACGACCTCAAGCCGTACGACTCCGATGGCAAGCCGCAAACCAACATCGACCCCAAGGACCTGGCCAACTCGATCATCGGCCACACCGAAGCGACGTTGCCAGGTGCCGACACGGTCAATGGCGGCGACGGCAATGACATCCTCTTCGGCGATCTGGTGAGCTTCAACGGCATCACCGGCGAGGGTTACCAGGCGATCCAGTCGTTCGTGGCCCAGCAAAGCGGCGTCGACGTCAGCAAGATCACCACCAGCAACGTGCACCAGTACATCACCGAGCACTACACCGCGTTCGATGTGTCTGGCGCGCATGATGGCAACGACACCCTGCTGGGCGGCGCCGGTAACGACATCCTGTTCGGCCAGGGCGGCAACGACCTGCTGGACGGTGGCAAGGGCAATGACATCCTGCTCGGTGGCAGCGGTGCCGATACCCTGATCGGCGGCAAGGGCAACGACACCCTGATCGGTGGCCTGGGCGGCGACACCTTCTTCTGGAAATCCGGCGACACCGGTACTGACGTGATCAAGGACTTCAAGGCCGGCGACGGTGATCGGATCGATCTGCGGGACCTGCTGCAGGGCGAAACCGGCAGTACCATCGACCACTTCCTGAAAATCACCACGGTCGATGGCGTTTCCTCCTTGCAAGTCAGCACCACCGGCCAGTTCAACACGGCCAACAGCGCAGCCGCGCCGGACGTGACGATCAAGCTCGAAGGCAACAACTGGTCGAACATCAACCTGAACTCCCTCATCGCCGGCAGTGATCCGACCATCAAGATCGATCACAACAACAGCTGACGCTGACACGGACCCCGTGGCGAGGGAGCTTGCTCCCGCTGGGGCGCGAAGCGGCCCTGTTTTTAGGGCTGCCGAGCAGCCCAGCGGGAGCAAGCTCCCTCGCCACGGATAAGTGTTCAAACGCCCCCTGGTTGGCCTATGCTGCCCAGCATGACGCCGCTTCATACATGAGGGATGCCCGATGTTTTATGTGCAACGTGATGCACAAGGCCTGCTGGTGCGCGTCGAAGCCACCGCTTACGCCGAGGCCACCGAGACCTTGCCGGCCGACAACCATGAAATCCAGGACTGGTTCGCCAACCAGGCAGTAGAAAACAGCCTCAAGCAGCTCAAGCAAAGCGACTTGGAGATGATCCGGGTACTCGATGACTTGATCCAGGTGCTGACCAGCAAAGGCGTCATTCGCGTCACCGACCTGCCACCCGCGGCCCAGGCCAAGCTGATGGACCGCAACCAGGCCCGTGAAGCGCTGGGCGGGCTGAGCCGGTTGATCGATGATGATGAGAAGGGGTTGATCTAGGCTCCCACGTCATTTCAGGCAGCACACAACACCTGTGGCGAGGGGATTTATCCCCGCTGGGCTGCGCAGCGGCCCTAAAACCCAGCCGCCTCGGTGTGTCAGGCAGTTCACCTTTAGGTATCTGGGGCTGCTACGCAGCCCAACGGGGATAAATCCCCTCGCCACGGGTTTGGAATTGTCTGGGCTGACGCCTTCGCGAGCAGGCTCGCTCCCACAGTTCATTTTGTGTTGATTTCGATATTTCGGTTCAACACAGATCAGTGTGGGAGCGAGCTTGCTCGCGAAAGCGGTCTTCAATTCACCACAGGTCTTTCAGATTGTGGCTTGAACCTCAAGCCGATCCATCGCCCGTTCCACCAGCAAATGCACCCCATCCGCCATGCGGCTGATCGCCAGGATCACGCTGCGGCGCGAGCCGTCGACGTCATCTGCCAGGTTGGCGGCGATGGCGCTGATGGACAGCAGGTCTTCGGAGGCGTTGGCCAGTAGGGTTTCGGTGTCGATGTCCGGGGCGACCATGAAGAGTTGGGGCCCTTGGGATTTGTTTGAGGATTGATCGGCGGGTTTGGGGTTGAGGTAGTAGTCGAGGACGCGTTCGGCGGCTTCGTCGAGTTTTTTGGATTTCGAGGATTTGCTGGAAGTGTTGCCAGGGTTTTCTGGCGGATTTGGAGTTGCTTTGAACATGTCGTGAATCTCCATCTGTAGAAGTGGAACCGACACCCTTCGCTTGCACGCAAATGAGGTGGCAGTTGTACGTAGGTGTGCAAGACCGGGCAGACGGAACCCCGGCAGACCTCTCCTCGCGAAGAAATCTCCCACGCACAACCGCCATAAAGCGCTTGTGCGTCGTCTTTTAACCGGCTTGCACGCCAGTGTCACCGTTTTTTTCGGTGACAAACCCAGACTAGCCATCAGACGGACGCCGGACAAGTTCACCAACTTCGCCAGAACTTGAAGGAAATCTCCTAGGACCTGGCTTTTAGGGGGTGGATCCATTTCTGCGGTAACGGCTGCTGGCGGTTCCGCCCTTACAGCGGGTCACTTTTTTGGCGTCTGAAAAAAGTGACCCGCCGTAAGGGCGGAACCCTAAGCCGCCGTTACCGCAGCAACGGATATGTACCCGATCAGCAGCGTATAAGCCGCCTCACCCCCAACGCCGAGGCTCACCCACCAACTGCCCCTGCACCCCAAACAACCCCATCTCCCGAATCACCGCCAACTCCCCCTCCGTCTCCACCCGCTCAGCAATCAACGGCAGATCAATACTATGGGCGGCACGCTGGATAGCTTCAATGAACAGACGCTTGTCGCTTTCCTGATCAATCGCGCGAATGTAACTGCCATCGATCTTCAGATAGGCCAACCCCAGCCGCGACAAGTTGCCGATCATGCTGAACCGCCCACCAAAGCGCTGCAGGCTCAGGGAGAAACCAAGCTCGCGCAACTGCCGGGTCAATTGCTCCAGCACCGCTTGCTCGGGCAGTTGCTCTTCACCAATCTCCAGCGTCAGGCGCGACCCAAGGTTGGAGTGGGACCGCAGTATTTCAAAAACCTTGGCCAGCGCCTGCGGATCGGCCAGCGTGGCGGAAGACAGGTTCAACGCCAAGGACTGTTCGTGCCCGGCCATCTGCTTGAGGACCTGTTCGAGCATCAGGCGATCCAGTCGCGCGGTCCAGCCAAAGCGCTCCAGCCAAGGCAGGAAACGCCCGGCAGGGATTGTCTGGCCCTGCTCGTCCAGCAGCCGCGAAAGCACCTTGTAATGCAGCACCACCTGGGTGTCCTGGGCGGCCACCACGGGTTGGAAGTACAGCTCGAAACGTTGATTGTCCAGGGCCTGGTCAAGTAGGTTGTGCCAGGCATGGTGATCATCGCCGACGCTGGCCGATGCGCTGTGATCCAGGCAGGCCCAGCTCGGTTCGCCCTGGCTTTCGGCCTGGGCCAACGCCTGGTCGCCGAGCTGGAGCACCGCTTGCGGCGAGTCGCCATGGACGAACGGCGCCAGCCCGATGGAGGCCACCGTCGCCATGTCCGTCGCGCCGGTGGCATGCAGGCTCGCCAACGCCGCTTCGAGGTTTTGCGCCAGTTGCAGCGCCTCCTCACGGACCAGTCCGGGCGCCAGCACGGCGAACTCACCACCGCGAATGCGCGTCACCAGGTTATGGGTTTCCGGGTACCGAGCGCACTCACGCAATAATTGCTCACCCACGGCCTTGAGCAACTGGTCAGTGCGCTGCCCGCCCAGCCGCTGGTTCAGACCGGCGAGGTCCTTGACCCGCAACAACAGCAGATAACCGGAACTGGCCTGCTCGGGATTGCTCACCCGTGCATGCAACTGCATCTCGAAATAGCGCCGGTTGGCCAATCCGGTGAGGTTGTCCTGGTACGACTCGATCCGCAGCTTCTCGCTGCGCTCGGCCTGCTCCTGGAACAGTGCCTTGAGCTTCTCGACCATCTGGTTCATCGCCTGCACCACCCGGCGCAGTTCAGGCGTACGTGGCAGCTCCGGCAGGCTCAGGAATTCGCGCCGGGCGATGGCGTGGGACTGATGCACCATGTAGTCCAGCGGCTTGAGCTGGCGACGCAGCAGCAAGGCTCCCAACACCGCGCTCACGGCGCCGCACAGCAATAGCCAGCCCAGGCTGCCCAGGGCGCTCTGCCACAGCTTGGCGAGGGCGAACATCGGATGGCTGACCACTTCGACCCGCGCCGCCTGCTCCCAACCGCGGCTGACAATCGCGTCGCCGCCGGCCGGCTCCAGGCCAATGAGCTTGATGAACCACTGAGGAACGCTGCCGGCGTCAGGGGTACCGGTGCGCTCGACCAGGGTCTTGTCGGTGGCCACATCGACCACGCGGATGCTTGCGTAGTAGCCGCTGTCGAAGATCGAGCTGACCATCAACTCGACCATCGCCGGGTCGTCGATGTTCGGCGTCAAGGACAGTGCCAGCGCCGTGGCTGCGTCCTGGGCGTGGGAGCGCAGTTGATTGACGTACTGGGCCCGCGAGCTCTCCAGGCTGACCATGAAGCTGCCGCTGAAGGCAACCACCAGGAACAGACAAATAGCGATCAACAGCTGTTTGAACAAGGACATCTGAGCGCGCGCTCCTAGTTAGTCGTCTCGACCGGAAAACCTTCGGCCTGCATTTTCTTCAACACATCCTGCCACCGCGACAGGCGCTTGGTATCACTCACTTTCTTGTTGCCCTTGGTGCCCGGCAGCCACAGTCCCTCGGCGTTGAAGGAGTAGACCGGGAGCAAGTCGGTTCGCTGGCTGGCCGGCAGGATGCCGTCGATCAGGCTGTCGAGTACCAGCGGCATCGCATCAGGGGTGGCGTAGTAGGTGAGCACCATGTGCGCACGGTTCTGCCGCAGGGCCTTGACGTAGGTGATGCGCAGCTTGTCACTGGAAACGCCGAGGTGACGCAGGCTGAAGTACTTGGCAATCGCGTAGTCCTCACAATCGCCTGCGCCCTTCCACAGCGCCTGGATCGGGGTTTCCCAGTAATCGACCTCCCGCCACAGGTCGATGTCTTCCACGTAGCGCACCTTCTTGTTGAAAAACAGGTTCACCACCTTGAGCTGTTCCAATTCCGGAATCTGCTTCTGCGTCGCCAACAATTCCTGCCATGCATCGATCCGCTGCTGCCCTTCCCCCAACGGTCCATATAATGCTTGCGCCCGCCGGCTGATCTGCGCAAAGTCCCAGTCGGCGTGCAGGCCACCCAGCATCAGGCCCGCCAGCAGCAATGCCGAGCACAGCCAGCGCAAGAACCTGAGGACTGGGAAAGGTGCAGCCAAGGGAAATACGTCCGAAAGGGCGGTTGGAAAATTCGTTGGATGGTGAAGCCTGGCCCGGCAAAAGACAATGGCAGGTTGCAATCACCGCAAGCAGACTAAACTCTAGTTCAGGAACCGGCGCCGCGAGACTTTGACGGCTTGGCAATCTGTAACTAATGTTGGCTTGGATCCAATTTCGTTACTACCAGTCAGGTGTTGTCGTGACACAGAAGCCCAAACCGTTAAGCACTATCCAGGTCAACGGCCCCATTCCCGCAGCCCAGGCGCGCTCGATCATCGAAAGCTCCCTGCGCGAGGCCATTCTCGACGGACGCTTGCCCAGTGGCACCGCTGTGCGCCAGCAGGAACTGGCGGATCTGTTCGGCGTCAGCCGCATGCCGGTGCGCGAGGCGTTGCGTCAGCTCGAGGCGCAATCGTTGCTCACGGTGGTCCAGCACAAGGGTGCCGTTGTGGCGCCGTTGATCACCAGCAATGCGGTCGAGACCTATGCCCTGCGTTCGGTCCTGGAAGGCTTCGCCCTGCGCCTGTCCATCCCGCTGCTCGACGACAACGACTTGGCCATGGCCGCCCAATACATCGAACAGCTCGAAGGGCAGACCAATTACGCCGAGATCGCCAGGCTCAACCGCTTGTTCCACATGTCGCTTTACCACAAGGCGCCCAACGCCAAGCTGCTGGACCTCATCGAGCGTGAACTCAACGAAGAAGAACGCTTCCTGCGTTTTCACCTATCGTCCATGGGCCTGGGCAAGCTGACCCAGGATGACCATCGCGCGATGCTCGACGCCGCGAAAGCCAAAGATATCGATCAAGCGGTTCTTCTGCTCGAAACCCATCTGGAGAAAGCCTCCGTCACTATGCGTCGGCACCTGGAACGTTAATCGAGTCGCCCCCCAGCGCCGGCCATCTGGCCGGCGCAGTATTTTCTTACACATCCTTCCCACACCTGGGTTGCCTAGCCACCACGGCCCGGCCGCGATTGCGTCCCGTCGTGGCATCAGTCCGATGGAACTGCTGTCGATTTGGGCTCACTCTTGCGCTTGTCGATTCAAAAATAGACCTGAAGAAGTCAGCGCCCGGTGGTAGCCAGGCGAATCGAAGCCATTACGCAAGGAGCGTCGCCCAACTGGCGGAAGGGCCGGTAGTCCGACCGGCACCCCGCCCTTAAAACACTTACTTCTTACTTTCCCGATCCCTGAAGTGCTCCGAGTGAGGCATTCACTCGAAACATTCGATTCTGATAGTTATAAATCGGAAGGAGCAACTTCGCCTCAATAAAACTTAAAACAAAAGTTTTAACCAGCCTCTTCGCGCCCAATAAAACAGCAACTTTAAATAACTGAGAAATAACTTGCATGGCCTTTAAGTCTTGTACTAATTTTTAACTCGTCGAATTGGTATCGACCATTACAACCCTGACAAAACGCCTCTAGCACAGGCGCAGCGACCCGAATCGCGCAATAACCATAAGTACTAACAACCCATGGACTCCGGTTCAAGCACTTGCTCGCCTCTTGAAAAGAAAGCGAGCAACTTCCGGACAAACATCATTGATGAGGACGTTCCAATGCAGCCAACCAAAGAACAACTATCTCTGAAAAAACACGAACTTGGCCAACACCCGGTTTTTTCCGAAATAACATCAATCGACCTGTTGCGCCGCTTTATGGAAAGTCATGTCTTCGCCGTTTGGGACTTCATGTCCCTGACCAAGCGCCTGCAACGGGAACTGACCTGCGTACATCTGCCGTGGCTGCCCCCGGCCGACCCGCACGCTGCGCGACTGATCAACGAGATTGTCTTGGGCGAAGAGTCCGACGACCGCCCCGGCGCGGGCTATTGCAGCCATTTCGAGCTGTACCTGGACGCCATGCGCGAGGTCGGCGCGGACACCCGGGCGATCGAACGATTCATTGCGCTGCAGCAAGAGGGTGTCAGCCCCGACACGGCGCTGGACAGCGTCGAAGTCGAGCCAGCCGCCGCGCGGTTCGTCCGCCAGACCCTGCACACCGCCCTGCACGCGCCGGCCCACAGCGTCGCCGCCGCGTTCGTGCATGGGCGCGAGAGCGTCATCCCGCAGATGTTCCAGCGCATGCTGGACGCCTGGGGCATTGGCCTGGACCAGGCGCCGACGTTTCGGTACTACCTGCAACGGCACATCGAGGTGGACTCCGAAGACCATGGCCCGGCGGCGGAAAAACTGCTGGCGCGGTTGATCGACGGCGACCCGCAACGCGAGCGCGAAGTCCTGGCGGCCGCCATTGCCGCCGTCCACAGCCGTGCGGCGCTGTGGGATGGCCTGCGCCAGAGCATGGCCCAGCCTGTTGCGCAGGTGACGCCATGAACGCCATCCAATATCAATCCTTCGCCGACGCCTGGGAAAGCCGCGCCACCATCCGCACCCGGCCACGGCGCCGGGTCGAAGACGACGACAAGTTGATCTTCCCCATGAGCCGACAGCCGCTGGTGCACAGCCAGACCTTCCTGAGCCATTGCCCGCAGTTGCGTGATTTTGTCCTGGTACAGAGCCTTTATAAATTCATCAACGACGTGGTGATTTTCGAGACCGAGCTGGTGGACCACACCGCCCGGCGTATCGCCAAGAATCGCTTCGGCATCGAGTTTCCGTTCGCCTGTCGCTACGACGCGATGACGGTAGTGGTGGATGAGGATTACCACGCCTTGGTGGCGATGGATTTCATGCAGCAAACCATCGACATGACCGGCATCACGCCGATCCCGCTGCCCCAGCAGATCGAACTCAGCCGCGCGATTCCCGCCACCCTGGCGCGGGCGCCGGAGCATTTGCTCAGCGCCGTGGAACTGATCTGCATCGCCATCGCCGAGAACACCGTGACCAACGAAGTGGCCGCCTTCGCCCGGGACGATTCGGTCAAGGCCTCGATCAAGGGGTTGATGGCCGATCATCTGCTGGACGAGGGCCGGCATTCCGGTTTCTGGACACGGCTGGTGCAGATCTACTGGCGCACCGCGCCCGAAGAAGACCACGAGGCGATTGCGCGGTTGATGCCAGGGTTCATCGCCGATTACCTGGCGAGCGATCTGCAGCAGGCCTTCGATTTCGAGCTGATCAGCCACTTGCCCGTCGACGAATCGGTGCGCCAGTCATTGCGCGAAGACGCCAGTGCGCTGGCTTATCCGATCAATCGTTTTCACCCGCTGGTGGGCAACATCACCCGTTTTTTCCGTGGCAGCTCGATGCTCGCGTCCCCCTGCGTGCGCGACGCCCTGGCCGATTACTTGACCCCATGAGGACCTTCCAATGAGACGCCTCGAAATTACACTGGCTGGCAACAGCCAGGCCATGGCCGAACTGGCCCGGGAACTTGAGGAACATGGCCATGGCGTCGCGAAGGCGCCGGCCGGCGACGGCACGTTCGACCTGTTGATCGACGACGGTACGGTGCCATGCGCCCTCAGGGCCCGTTTCCGCCTTCAGGTGCGCGTGGTACTCCAGGCCTTGCCCGGCCACGCGCTGCCACAACCGGTGGTGGTTTTTCGCGACGGCGCGCAGCGGATTCTGCTTCAAGACGTCATTCATGCGCAGGACTGCGGCAACGGTCAGTCGTTGCGTTTGCGTGCAATGGCGGCGGTGGTCGAGCATGCCGCACAGCTGGTCAGCCAGTTGTCGCGCGATGAGCACTGCTTCGACCAATGGCCGGCGACACGGGATGACGCTGCCGGCCCCGCGCACGGTCTGGACGTGCTGGAACCATTGGCCTTCGTACACCGCCTCAATCAGCAGGCGGTTCCCTGGCTGCTGGCCGCCGCCGAAGTGCCGGTGATGCACAGCATCGAGCAGCGCATGCTCGATGACGCGACGCAACCTGCGCTGTGGATCGAGGACCAATCCATCGACTACAAGTCCTTGCGCGATTCGGTGCTGCGAATTCAGCAGGCCATGCAGGAAAGCCTTGGGGAAGCAACCGATCGCCCACGGGTGATCGGCGTGTGCCTGCCAAAATCGGCGCCGCTGTACGCAGCCATCCTCGCGGTGCTGGGGTGCGGGGCGGTGTACCTGCCGCTGGACCCGCAACACCCGGCGCAACGTCGGCGCTTCATTCTGGAAAACGCCAGGGCGGACCTGCTGGTCCACGACGGCAACAGCGATCTGGATGAACTGTCGATACCCACGCTGAACGTCCATCGACTGCCATCGTCGAGGCCGGCCATTCCTGCCTCGACGATTCGCCGGATCGTCAGCATCGACGAACCGGCCGTGGCGATCTACACCTCCGGCACCACCGGCCAACCCAAAGGCGTCTTGCTCAGCCATCGCAACCTCAGCCATTTCTGCGCCTGGTACAGCGACCATGTCGGGCTGCGACGAGACAGTCGCGCGTTGCAGTTTTCCACGATCAACTTCGACGCGTCATTGCTGGACATGTTGCCGACCTTCATCCAGGGCGCGCTGTTGGTCGTGCCCAGCGAGGATCAGCGCCGCGACCCGCAGCAACTGGTGGCGTTGATTCGTGAGCAGCGCGTCAGCCACGCCTTCCTTCCACCTGCGCTGTTGAGTGTCATGCCGCTGGACGCGCCCTTGGGGCTGGTGCACCTGATTACCGGCGGGGATGTCTGCGAGCCTTACGTGATCGAGCGACTGGCGCCGCAGTGCCGGTTCCACAACATCTACGGCCCGACGGAAACCACGGTGTTGGCGACCACCCGGCAATTTGCGGTGGGCGACAACAACCGCAACCTGGGCACGCCCATCGCCAACGGGCAGGTGTTGATTCTCGACGAACAACGGCAACCGGTCCCCGACGGTACCCCCGGTGAGTTGTACATCGCCGGGCCTGGTGTCGGCCTGGGGTACCTGAACGATCCGGTGCTGACCGCCAGCCGTTATCTCGACCTGACGCTGCCCACCGGGCAGACGCTGCGGGTCTATCGCACCGGTGACATCGGCCAATGGACCGACAACGGGATCGAGCTCTGCGGCCGTCGCGATAACCAAGTGAAGATCCGCGGCTTTCGGGTCGAGCCCGAAGAGATCGAACATTGCCTGCGCGACCGTCAGTTGTTTCGCCAAGTGGCAGTGGGGGTGGATGAGCGACGGCGGATCCTGGCGTTCCTGGCAGGGCCCCTGGAGGATCAGCCCGGCGCCGCGCTCCAGGCCTTGCGGGCCCATGTGCAAAACACATTGCCCAACTACATGCACCCGGCGGCCTACGTCGAACTGCCCAGCCTGCCCTACACCAGCAACGGCAAGGTCGATCGCCGCGCGCTCCTTGCCACGGCGGGCTCGGTCCAGGCTGGCAGTCAGGGACGCCAACCGCAAAACGCTTTGGAAACACAGCTCCAGCAACTATGGGCCGAGCTGCTGGAACTGCCGGTGGAGGACATCGCCACCGACGAAAGTTTCTTCAACCTGGGTGGACATTCGATCCTGCTGTCGCGACTGCTGTTGAGCATTCGCCAGACATTCGGGCGCAGCCTGTCGATCAATCGCTTCATCGAAGCGCCGACGCTGATCACCCTGGCGAAGTTGCTCGACAGCCCTGGGCAAAGTGAGGCATCGACCCTCAGTCCCCAGGCGTTCATCGACGCCGAAGCCGAGCTCAACCTCGATCCGCTGCCGATCAGTCAGAGCGGTGATGTCCACAAGGTGATCGTGACCGGCGCCAACAGCTTTCTCGGTGTGCACATCGTCGAGGCGTTGCTGGCGTGGGGAGCCACGGAAGTGGCGTGCCTGGTGCGTGAATCCGCCGAGCAAAGCGCGGCCGAACGCTTCGCCCAAGCCCTGCGGGAAAATCACCTGGAGCATTTGGACCTGGGTCGGGTCAGCGTCTATGCCGCCGACATCACCCAACCACAACTGGGTTTGCCGGACGACATCTACCTGCGCCTCGACAGCACTTTCGGCGCGTTGGTGCACAACGCCGCCCACGTCAATCATGTGCTCGACTACGAGTCCCTGGCGCGGGACAACGTCGAACCGATCTTCGAATGCCTGCGCCTGTGCGAAGGGCGCAGCAAGAAGATCTTCAACTTCGTCTCGACGTTGTCGGCCTCCAGCGCCTTGGACGCCGAGGGCCAGGTCCTGGAACTACCGGCGGCCGAGACACCGCCGATCTACATCAAGAACGGCTACAACCTGTCCAAGTGGGTCGGCGAGCGAATCCTGCAACGGGCCCGCGACCTGGGCGTGCGGGTCAATCTGTTCCGTCCCGGCAACATCAGCTTCAACAGCCAGACCGGGGTCTGCCAGCCCCACAAGAACCGCTTGATGCTGATGCTCAAGGGCTCGATCCAGCTCGGCCAGGTGCCGGATCTGTCGCTCAATTTCGACCTGATGCCGGTGGACTTCCTGGCCCGTTTCATCGCCTTCCACGCCAGCCGCTACCAACCCAACCAGGCCGTGTTCAACCTGCACAACCCCGAGCCGCTGAGCTGGGACGCCTACGTCGCGTCGTTTCGCGAGAGTGGCCGGGAATTCTCTCTGGTGAGCATCGCTGACTGGCAACGGCAATTGGCGCGAGTCGATACCGACAATGCGCTGTTTGGCGTACTGGGTTTCTACCTCAACGGCTTCGAGGAAGACATTGGCGACATCTCGCTGATCCGCCATGACAACGCCCGGTCCGGCGTACGGCAAATGGGCGCGCGCTACCCGGAAAAATCACCGGCCCTGCTGCGCCGTGGTGCCGACTATCTCAAGGCTATCGATTTCATCTGAAGCAACCCAACCCAACGCAAGGAGCAAGACCATGAGTGCATTCCAACCCGACACCCTGATCAAGAACCCTCAGGCCTGCCATGTCGAAACCTCGGTAGAAGTGCCCGCCGACGCGGCGCGAGTCTGGGACATAGTGGGTGATTTTGGCGGTTTCAACCGTTTCATCCCCGCGCTTGAGCGCATCGAAATGACCGGCGAAGGCGTACGATCCCTGCGCAAGAAATTCTTCGTCGATGGGCAAAACCTGGTAGTGGAACAACTCAACAGCCGCGACGACCAGGCCATGCACATGACCTGGACGCTGATCTACAACACCCTGGGCATCGACAACCTCTGGGCGGCGATGCGCGTGGAGCCCCTGGCAGATAACCGCTGCCGCGCGACCTGGACCATCATCGCCGACCACACCGACGCCCATACGCCGTCGGGGTTCCGAGACTTCCTGCAAGGGTTCGCCGATGAGGCGATGGGGAATGTGGTGAAGATGTTCGCCTGACCACGAATCCCTGTGGGAGCGAGCTCGCTCGCGAAAGCGGTGGGTCAGCTGGCATAAATGTCGCCAGGGCTGCCGTCTTCGCGAGCAGGCTCGCTCCCACATGGGCTCTGCGGTGGATGAAAAGATCTGGAGCCACCGCCAATCCCCGGTGGGAGCAAGCTTGCTCGGGGCGGCGATCCGACGATGGCGGTAGCTCCCCTGGATCAGATCTTGAAGCTGTCCACCAACTGCTTCAACCGATTGGCCTGCTGTGACAAGGCATCGCAATCCTTCAGGGTTTCGTTGAGGTTGGCGACGCTTTGCTGGTTCAACGTGTTGATATGCGTGACGTCCATGTTGAGGGTTTCCACCACGGCAGTCTGTTCTTCGGTTGCGGCAGCCACGGACTGGTTCATGCCATCGATTTCGCCGATGCGCTGGGTCACGCTGACCAGGCGCAGGCCGGCCTGGTTCGCCACTTCCACGCTCTCCTCGCTGGAGGCCTGGCTGGCGTTCATCGTGGTCACGGCTTCACGGGAGCCGACTTGCAGCGACGTGATCATCTTGTGAATTTCTTCGGCGGACTCCTGGGTGCGATGCGCCAGGTTGCGCACCTCATCGGCCACCACCGCGAAACCACGTCCGGCTTCACCGGCACGGGCCGCCTCGATGGCGGCGTTCAAGGCCAGCAGGTTGGTTTGCTGGGAGATGCCCTTGATCACGTCCAGGATGTGCCCGATGTTGTCGGTGCTCGCGTTCAGCGTTTCGATCTGGGTGCACGACAGGCTGATCTTCTGCGACAGCTCGGTCATGGCCTGGATGGTTTTCTCTACTACTTGGCGACCGTCGTCCGCCTGTTCGCTGGCGCCACTGGCGTGCTGCGAAGCATCGGCGGCGTTGCGGGCGATTTCCTGGGTGGCGGCGCCCAACTGGTTGATCGCGGCGGCCACGCTGTTAGTGCGCGCGCTCTGCTCATCCGAACCGACGAGCGAGGCGTTGGAAGACGTCATCACCCGTTGCGACAGGTCATGCACCTGACGCGTGGCGGAAGACACTTCGGCGATCGAAGCGTGAATACGTTCCACGAACTGGTTGAACGAGCCGCCCAACACCGCGAATTCGTCCTTGCCCTGCACGACCAGGCGCCGGGTCAGGTCACCTTCACCCTGGGCGATGTCCTGCATGGCACGGCCCATGGTGGTCAGCGGACGCATCAGCACCTGGATCAACAAGCTCAACAGCAACGCGATCGCGCCCACCGCGACGAACATCGCGATCAGCGCCGACGTGCGGAACTGGCTCAGCGGCGCGTAGGCCTTGCTCTTGTCGATCGACAGGCCGATGTACCACTCGGCGCCCGGCAAACCGGTCACCGGGGTGAACGAAAGGATGCGGTCCTGCCCGTTCAGCTCGACTTCCTGGATGCCTTTGCCGATGCGCACCGGGGTGCCGGGGTAGATGTCCTTGAGGTTCTTCATCACCTGGTCTTTGTCCGGGCTGACGATCACCTGACCGTCGCCGCTGACCAGGAACGCATGGCCGATGCCACCGAAATCCACGGAGTTGATGATCTTCACCAGGGTTTCCAGGCTCAGGTCACCACCGACCACACCGAGCAGCTCGCCGTTGTGCTTGACCGGCAGGGCAATGGTCACCACCAGGCCGCCAACGGCCGCCGCGTAGGGTGGGGTCAGCATGGTTTTATCGGCGGCAACGGCCTGTTTGTACCAGGGACGCTGACGTGGGTCATAACCGTCGGGCATCTTCGCGTCAGGCCGCTGGGTGAACACGCCGTTGTTCTGGCCCACGTAGGTGAACTGGAAGTTCGAGGTCAACGCCGGCTGGTCGACCAGCCCCGGCAAATCGGCGCCCGTCCCCTGATGCGCGATATTTTGCGCCAGGTTTTCCAATACCAGTATCCGCCCACTCATCCAGTTCTGGACGCTGCTGGCCGTGAGGTCACCGGATTGCTCGATGGATGACTCGAGGCTGCGGCCGATGGTGTTGCGTTGCAAATAATCGTTGTAGAGCGTGAACAGGGCAAAAGCCAGAACCACCACACCAGAGGCGGCCAGGAGGATTTTGTGGCTGAACTTTAGATTCATGGATGGGACTTCTTATGCAGGGGATGGGGGTGCATTCCGGTTGGCAATTCCATGTAGCCGCAGAGCTGAGATTGGATCCGCTCCATTTTGGTGCACGCATACCTTGCTGTCGGCCAGCGCCTGGAAAAGATTAGCCGGTTGTACAATTGTCCGACGAGATGACCACTGAATCGGAAGGATTCCACGGCGAACGGTGGTTGCAAATTTAATGAACGCTTATGACAATGCGACCTATTATCATTTGTGATATCAGGCCATCGCGTTCATGTCCTCTCCCCAGTTAGCAGTACAGGCGCTCTACTGCAGCCACCACGGCTGGCTCCACACATGGTTGCGCAGCCGATTGGGCAACGCCGCCGATGCGGCCGACCTGGCCCAGGACACTTTCGTACGCCTGCTGCAACGCACCGAACGCCTGGATCTCAAGGCGCCCCGCGCTTTTCTGCGCACCGTCGCCCAAGGCCTGGTGATCGACCATTGGCGCCGCGAGGAAATTGAACGCGCCTACCTCGAAAGCATCGCGCACCTGCCAGAAGCACAAACCCCCGGTGCTGAAGCCCAGGCATTGATCCTTGAACTGCTGGAAGCCATCGCGCGCATGCTCGAAGGCCTCAAGCCCAAGGTGCGCAGGGCGTTCCTCCTGGCCCAGTGTGAAGGCATGACCTACAAGCAGATTGCCGAGCAAATGGGCATCTCGTTGCGGTCCGTGGAACGTTATGTCGCCGATGCGCTGTATCACTGCTACGTGCTGCGCTATGAAGATTGAGCCGATGGATCAAACCTCGCGGGTGCGCGGCCCTTCGCAACAAGTGGTCAAGCAAGCGATCCACTGGCTGCTGCGCCTGCGCAACCATGCCGCCAACCCGGTCCTGCGCCAACAGTGCGACGCTTGGCGCATCGCCCACCACGATCATGAACTGGCTTGGCAACGGGTGCAGTCGCTACACAGCGAGCTGACGGCCAACCTTCGAGCCGTGCCCGGCGCCCACATTGCCCTCGACACCCTGGAAACCAGCGCCCAGCGCCTCGGTCGGCGCCAGGCGTTGAAACTATTGTCTGGCGTCGCCGTGGTGGGTGCCGCCGCGTGGCTGGGCAAGGATTTGGGCTGGCAGCCATGGAATGCCGACTTCGCTACCGCCACGGGCGAACGACGCGGTTTTCAATTGCCGGACGGCACACGGCTTGAACTCAACACCCACAGCGCCGCCGATCTCGACTACACGGCGAGCCAACGCCTGATCACGTTGGCGCGCGGCGAAATCATGGTCACTTGCGGCCGCGATCCCGGACGCCCGCTGTTGGTGAAAAGCCGCGAGGGTTTGTTCGAAGGGCTGGAGGGGCGCTTCGTCGTGCGCCAGGACAGCGACTGCACGCGCCTGAGCGTCACCAGCGGGCGGGTCGCCATTCGCTCGCACCAAGGCAGTGACGGCGCGCCGATCCATGTGGAGGCAGGACAAAGCTATCGCGTCAGCTCATCGACAGCGACGTTGGCACCGCCCTTGGACATGGACGCAGGCGCTTGGGCGGACGGCTTGATCGTCACGCGCAACATGCGCCTGGAAGACTTCCTCAACGAGGTCAGTCGGTATCGCCGGGGCTATCTGAAATGCGCCGCCTCGGTGGCGGACCTGCGTTTGTCCGGCGTCTTCCGCCTGGACGACATCGACAAGATGCTGGCCGTGCTCCCGCGCACGCTGCCCGTGCAACTGCGCTATCGAACCCGCTGGTGGCTGACAGTGGAACGTCCGGCCTGATTTTTTTTGGCGGGTTTTGCGCAGGCGTCCGGCTAGGACAGTAAGCAACGCTTATCTGCCTTCAGCGACTCCAACGGAAACCCATAATGACTGAGCGCTTAACCCTCAAGACCTCCTTCGGCTGTTCCCCGCAAACCAGCCTCTTGCGCCAAGCCGTCCGTGCCGCGCTGCTGAGCACGGCGCTGGGCGTCAGCGCTGTGCCGACGCTGGCCATCGCCGCGCAGGACGGCGTCACCGCCAGCCGCCAGAGCTACAACATCGCCGCGGGCCCATTGAGCGAGGTGCTGAACCAGTTCGCGCGCCAGGCAGGGGTTACTTTGGCGAGCACCCCCGAGCAAACCGCCGGCCGCCAGTCGCCAGGACTCAAAGGCGAGTATTCGGCGGACCAGGCCCTGGACCAGTTGCTCAATGGCTCGGGGCTGGTTGCGGTCGGCCAGGAAGGCAGCGGCTACGTCTTGCAGGCCCAAGCCGCGGACAGCGCGCTGGCGCTGCCGACCACAGACGTCAAGGGTTTCGCCCTGGGCAACGCCTTGGGCAGCATGGCCGGCTACAACGCCACCCACAGCCAGGTCGCGACCAAAACCAGTACCGCCCTGCGCGAGACCTCACAAAGCGTATCGGTGGTGACCCGCGAGCAAATGGACGACCAGGGCGCGCAGACCGTTTCCCAGGCGATGCGCTACACCCCCGGCGTGCTGACCAACCCCTACGGCGCGACGCATCGCTACGACTACGTGGCCATGCGCGGCTTCAACGACGGCTCGGTGGACAACATCTACCTCGACGGCCTCAAGTCCATGGGCGACAGCGGCACCTACAGCTCCATGCAGGTCGATCCGTATTTCCTGGAACGGGTCGACATCCTCAAAGGCCCGTCCTCGGTGCTGTATGGCCGCAGCTCGCCGGGCGGCCTGGTGGCGCTCACCAGCAAAAAGCCGCTGTACGAGGCCTACCATCAGGTCCAGGCCACCGTCGGCACCCAAGGCCAGCGCGGCGTGGGCTTCGACTTCAGCGGGCCGGTGGACGATGAAAAACGCATCGCCTATCGCCTGATCGGCCTCGCGGACACATCCGACACCCAGTTCGATCACAACAAGGAAAAGCGCTTCACCCTGGCGCCCACCGTCAGCATCGACTTCACCGAGGACACCTCGCTGACCCTGCAAGCCTACCTGCAGCACGAGCCCGACGGCGGCTACCACGGCGGCGTACCGGCCGATGGCGCGTTGCACAAGCGCAATGGCCGGCGGATCTCGGAACACTTCTTCGAAGGCGAGCCCGGCGTCGACGTGTACGAACGTGACCAGCAGTCGTTCGGCTATCAATTCGAGCACCGTTTCAATGACGTCTTCACCGCCCGGCAGAACTTCCGCTACCTGGACTCCGACGTCACCAACAATCAGGTCTATGCCTTCGGCTGGACCAGCCCCACCAGCAACGAGTTGAACCGTTACTACACCGGCGCCAACGAAAAGCTGCATTCATTCATCGTCGACAACATGCTGCAGGCCGAATTCTTCACCGGCGCGACCAAGCACACGGTGCTGATGGGCGCCGACTACCAGCGGCGCAAGACCGTGGTCGATTGGACCAGCGGCACCCTCGCTCCGATCAACGCCTTCGACCCGGTCTATGGCAATTCCGCGATCAGTAATCGCTCTGACACCAGCTATCTGCGGCGCCTGGAGCAGACCGGCGTCTACCTGCAAGACCTGATCGAAATGGACAAGTGGCGCTTCTCCCTGGGCCTGCGCCAGGACTGGGTCGAGACCTCGGACGAAAACCGCATCGCCGAATTCGGCCGCCCTGAAGGCACCGAGATCAACGACAAGCGCACCAAGCTCACTGGTCGCGTCGGGGCGCTGTATTTGTTCGATAACGGCCTGGCGCCGTACATCAGCTATTCGGAGTCGTTCAACCCCAATTCCTATGCCGACAGCGCCGGCAATCCTTTGCCGCCCACCGACGGCAAACAATGGGAACTGGGCCTGAAATACCAGCCGCCGGGCACGGATGATTTGTACACCGCCTCGCTGTTCCGCATCGACCAGGAGAACCTGGCGACCAAGCTGCCCCAGGACAACTTCTACCGCGCCGTCGGCGCCGTCCGCTCCCAAGGCCTGGAACTGGAAGCGCACGTGCAATTGACCGAACAGTTCAAGGTGCTGGGCAGCTACACCTTCACCGACATCGAATACTCGAAATCAATGGTGAGTACCCTGAGCACGCCCACCAACATCATCGAAAACAAAGGCAACTCACCGACCCAGGCCCCGCGCCACATGGCCTCGGTGTGGGCCGACTACAAATTCGACAGTGGCACGCTCGATGGCCTGCGACTGGGCGGCGGCGTGCGCTATGTCGGCTACAGCTGGGTCGACGCGGAGAACACCATGAAGGTGCCTTCGTACACGCTGTTCGATGCATCGGTGGGGTATGACCTGGGCAAGGTCGGCTTGAAGGGCGTAGATGTACGCTTGAACGCCAACAACCTGACCAACGAAACCTACATCGCCTCGTGTGCCAGCCTGAACTTCTGCTACATGGGTGAAGAGCGCAATGTGGCGGCTACTGTGAGTTATCAGTTCTGACCATCCTCCAGGCCAAACGCAATTGTCTGGCCTGAAAGATACCCCCTGTGGCGAGGGGATTTATCCCCGCTGGGCCGCGCAGCGGCCCCAAAAAAGGGATGTAATCAGGCCTGACACACCGCGGCGCCGGGCCTTGGGGCTGCTGCGCAGCCCAGCGGGGATAAATCCCCTCGCCACAAGTGTGTTCTCCATGCAGAGGTGGTGCGTCTCAAACCTGGGCCGCATTCACCTTCTCCCCCACCGCACCCTCCTCCCGCACAAACCGATTCGCCCGCCCGAACGTGCCGTAATCATTGAACCGCACGCCCATCTCGCGCATCACCTCATGCGCCACCGGCACCGTCATCTGGCGAATATAGAACGGCTCCTTCACCACGAAATGATGAATGCCATGGCTGCTCCCGAAGTTGAAGCAGAACGCCTGCAACGGCCACAACCACCAAGGATTCAACACCTGAGTCTGCTGGATGACATTGCCCGGCTCGATGTCGCCGTAGTAGTGCATGTTCGAGCTGACGAAGTGCAGGCAAAAGGTGCGCAGCACATTCGGGCCGATGATCACCACCGCGGCGATATCGATGACGTGCATCGTCGCCAGGGTGCTCGCTGACCAATCAATGGAAGTGCCCAACAGCCCAGCCACCGCGTTGATCCCATGGAAACCGAGGAACACGTACCAGGCGCCCCAGTGCAACAGCGCCAGCGGGAAGTACACCTTCAGCGTGCGCTTGAGGATGCTGCGCTTGTGTGCCCAAGTCTTGGCTCGCAGCAGGCGGATGAACGCTGACATCACGTTGTCACCCACCATCAGCAAACGCGCCAATCCCCAAGGCTCGCCGTTGGTAATCGCCCGCTCCTCCATGTCCGCTTCGCTGCCGGACACCTTGTGGTGGTTGAGGTGCAGATGGCGGCGGATCCACGGATTGATGGTGCTCGGGCGCGCCAGCCACACCAGGCCCATCATCAGATTGTGGGGCACGCGCTGCTTGCGGAAATACATGCTATGGATCAGGTCGTGTTCCAGCTCGTGGGTCAGGGACGCGAAAAACGCGTTGAGCAGCAGGCAGGCCCAACCGGCCAGATGGCCGTTGATGTAGAGCAGCGCCGAACCGATCATCCCCGCCAGGGCGAACGCCAGGATGCCCGCGCCCAACGCATCCTGATGCCGCAGGATCGGATAGCGCCGGCGCAATTCCTCGCCCCGGGCCAGGACAACCTGGCGAATGTGGGCGGCTCGCTGTTGTGCATTCAATCGCTCTGGGCTTGCGCAAGTGCCGTGCATGGCTTACATCCTCTGTTAACGATGTGCTCATCCTGCCGGGCGTTGTCCCATCGGGTGGTAGCCGTAAACGCCAACCTGTTGACCGCAAGCGCCAATTGTCATGACCGAACCCACCTCCCTCGCCAGCTGGACCCGCGCCCTGCGCAAGCAGCTCGATGCACTGGGCCTGGACAGCCAGGCCTTGTGCGTGGAAGCGGGCCTGGACCCGGCGTTGATGGACGACCCGAACGCCCGCTACCCGCTCTCGGCCACCACGCGCCTGTGGACGTTGGCGGTGCAGGCCAGCGGCGACCCGGCGATCGGCCTGCGGGTGTCGCGCTTCGTCAGTCCCACCACGTTCCATGCGTTGGGCTACGCCTTGGTGGCCAGCGGCAGCCTGCGGGAGGTGTTCGAGCGGATCGTGCGGTATCACCCGGTGGTCAGCGATGCGCTGGCCTTGCAACTGAGCCGCGGCGAAGACCGCTATCGTTTCAGTCTCGATGTGCCGGCGGGACGCCCCGCCCCCGCCTTCGAAGCCATCGACGCGTTTGCCGCGATCTACGTGCGCACCTGCCGCAACCGACTGGGCCGCGACTACGCACCGCTGGCGGTCTACCTGCGCCGGCCGGAACCGCTGGACCCCAGCCCATGGCACAAGGTGTTTCGGGCACCGGTGCATTTCGATGCCGGCCAGGATTGCCTGGAATTCAGCCTCGTGGATTTCGACAGCCACCTGGACGACGCGAACCCGGAGCTGGCCGAACACAACGAAACCGTGCTCAAGCGCACCCTCGCCCAGCTCCAGCCACTGACCTGGGAGCGCAAGGTCCGCGCCGCCATCGAAGCCCAGTTGCCCGAAGGCGAACCCAGCGCCGAACGCATCGCCCA
This sequence comes from Pseudomonas sp. BP11-1-1, assembly GCF_052112105.1. Classification (NCBI taxonomy): domain Bacteria; kingdom Pseudomonadati; phylum Pseudomonadota; class Gammaproteobacteria; order Pseudomonadales; family Pseudomonadaceae; genus Pseudomonas; species Pseudomonas sp. BP11-1-1. The sequence continues at coordinate 38,157 of NZ_JAUTYU010000026.1, read as the reverse complement.
GGCCATGCACCTGAGCCTGCGCAGCCTGCAGCGACACCTGGCCGACGAAGGCTGCCGCTTCGACGCGCTGCTCAACGAATGCCGGGAGAATCTGGCGCTGCTACACCTGCGCGATCCGCAGTGCTCGCTGAGTGAGGTCAGCTATCTGCTGGGCTTCGCCGACACCAGCAGCTTCAGCCGCGCGTTCAAGCGCTGGACGGGCATGACGCCGGGGCAGTTTCGGGATGGGTTGCGGTAGGGATTTGCAGTGCCTCGGCTGGCCCTATCGCGAGCAAGCTCGCTCCCACATTGGAAGCGGTGTGACCACAATAGCTGCGACAACACCAAGCCCCTGTGGGAGCGAGCTTGCTCGCGATGGCGGTGTATCAGTCACTATCGATGTCGACTGACCTGACGTCTTCGCGAGCAAGCTCGCTCCCACAGGGTCCAGGTCGGTTTCAGATTGTGGTCAGGGCTCGCAACCGTTCGATGTCGAGGATTTCGATTTCGCCATAACTCAGGTGAACAATGCCCTGCCCCTGCAAATCCTTGAGGATCTGGTTGGTGGTCTGGCGAGACAGGGATAGCATCAGTGCCAGTTGTTCCTGGGGCAATTGCAAGATCCGGCGCGCCGGTTCGATTTCGCCGTAGCCTTCGGCGATCATCAGCAGGCGGTGGGCCAAGCGGGCCGGGGCGGGCATCAGGCTCAGGTGTTCGAGATTGATGAACGTCAGGCGCAGTTTGTGGCTCATCAACAGGGCAAGATGACGCCAATGAACGGGTTGTTCTTCCAGAAAGGCCAGTAGCGCAGCCTGCGGCAAATGCAGCAACGAACATTGCCCGACGCCTACGGCGTCATGGGTGCGCGGCTGGCCGTCGAACAGACAGATCTCACCGAACCAATGAGGCGATTCCACCACGCTCAGCAGCGCTTCCTTGCCCTGCTCGCTGACCGCGCCGATGCGCACCGCCCCTTCGAGCACCGCGTACAAGCCACACGGCGGATCGCCGCGCTGGAACAGCCGTTGCCCCGGCGCCAGACGGCGCACCCGCGACATGCCCAGCAGGCTATCCTGAAACTCGGCGGGCAAATGGCTGTACCAATGTCCGGTCAGCAGATGCGTGTGCCAGGGGTGCGAATTCATGGAAACTCCGGGACAAGTGTCGGCTAGCTGACAGAGCGCCTGGTGAAACCCGATCATCATGCAGGCATCACCTCAGGAGGAACAACAATGAAAAGCCTCGTCGATCATCTCAGTCAATACGCGGCCTACCACCGCGACCCGCGCAACATCGCCAGCCACTTCATCGGTATCCCGCTGATCTTCGTCGCCGTCGCCGTGCTGCTGTCACGGCCGGGATGGCCGGTTGGCGCGATCCTGGTTTCCCCGGCGCTGCTCGTGGCCGTCGCGAGTGCCTGGTTCTACCTGCGCCTGGAACTGCGCCTGGGTGTGCTGATGACCGTGCTGCTGGGTCTCGCCGTCTGGCTGGGCCAGGTGCTCGCCGCGCAGAGCACAGCGATCTGGTTGTCCAGCGGACTGGGCATGTTCGTGGTGGGCTGGGTAATCCAGTTTGTCGGCCATTACTACGAAGGGCGCAAACCGGCGTTCGTCGATGACCTCACCGGGTTGATTGTCGGGCCGTTGTTCGTGGTGGTGGAAGCGGGCTTCCTGTTGGGACTTCGCGGTGACCTGAAACGCGCCATCGAGGAGCGCGCCGGGCCGGTGGCGTTGCGCAACCAACGTTCGGCGGCCTGAAAGCTACGCCACGCAGGTAGCGGTTAGGCTATCTCTGTGGGAGCGAGCTTGCTCGCGATTGCGCTCGGCCAGTCACCGATGTGTCAACTGCTCCACCGCCATCGCGAGCAAGCTAGCTCCCACAATGGATCTCCATATGAATACCATTATTGTGTTCACTAAAGTTCTACTGTGGGAGCGAGCCTGCTCGCGATGCTTTTGCTTGTTCTTTTGCTCTTAGAGGTTGGAAACTTTCTGCCAGACCTTCGGCTTGAAGAACAACGTCTCGCCCTTCGCCAACCCCACCAGGCTGTCGTGGTCCTTCACCACTTCGGCTTCGATCAACTCGCTCTGGCCCTCGACCTTCAAGGTCACCCGAGTGGTCGCGCCGAGCGGGCGAATGTCGCGCACTTCGGCGGCGTGATGATCTTCCAGCTCCGAGCGTGACAGCGAGACTTCGTGCGGGCGGAACAGCACATGCCGGTCCTCACCCAAATGCAGGCGGTTCGAATCACCGAGGAAGTGGTACACAAAGTCGCTGGCCGGGTTTTCGTAAACGTCGCCCGGTGAGCCGATCTGCTCAATCACGCCTTTGTTCATCACCACGATCCGGTCGGCGACTTCCATGGCTTCTTCCTGGTCGTGGGTCACGAAGACCGAGGTCAAGTTGATGTCCTCGTGCAGCCGCGCCAACCAGCGGCGCAGTTCCTTGCGGACCTTGGCGTCGAGGGCGCCGAACGGTTCGTCCAGCAGCAGCACCTTGGGCTCCACCGCCAAGGCGCGGGCCAGGGCGATACGCTGGCGCTGGCCGCCGGACAGTTGCTCCGGGTAGCGGTCGGCGAGCCAATCCAGTTGCACCATGTTCAGCAGCTCGTGGACCTTGGTCGCGATCTGGCTTTCGCTCGGGCGCTGGCCCTTGGGTTTCATGCGCAGGCCGAAGGCGACGTTGTCGAACACCGTCATGTGGCGGAACAAGGCGTAGTGCTGGAACACGAAACCGACGTTGCGATCACGCACGTCGTGGCCGGACACGTCCTCGCCGTGGAAGACGATGCTGCCCTGGTCCGGGGTTTCAAGGCCGGCGATGATCCGCAGCAAGGTGGTCTTGCCACAACCCGACGGCCCCAGCAGCGCCACCAGCTCGCCGCTCTGGATGTCCAGGCTGATCTCGTCCAGTGCCCTGAACGCGTTGAAATTCTTGCTGACGTTACGGACTTCGATCGACATGACTTATTCCTCCGCGGCGCTGGCGCGCAGGCGGTTGATTCGGTTTTCGCTCCACTGCTTGAGCAGCAGGATGAAGAGCGCCAGGATCAGCAACAGGCTCGCCACGGCGAACGCGGCCACGTGGTTGTATTCGTTGTAGAGGATCTCGACGTGCAGCGGCAGGGTGTTGGTCACCCCGCGAATGTGCCCGGAGACCACCGACACCGCGCCGAACTCACCCATGGCCCGGGCGGTACACAGCACCACGCCATAGATCAGGCCCCACTTGATGTTCGGCACGGTGACATGCCAGAACATCTGCCAGCCATTGGCGCCCAGCAGGCGCGCGGCCTCTTCTTCCTGGGTGCCTTGTTCCTGCATCAGCGGGATCAACTCACGGGCCACGAACGGCACGGTGACGAAGATCGTCGCCAGGACGATGCCCGGCAGCGCGAAGACGATCTGGATATCGTGATCCGACAGCCACGGCCCGAACAGGCCCTGGGCGCCGAACATCAGCACGTAGACCAGGCCCGCGATCACCGGCGACACCGAGAACGGCAGGTCGATCAGCGTCACCAGCATGCTCTTGCCACGGAATGAATACTTGCTCACGCACCACGCGGCACTGACGCCGAACACCAGGTTCAGCGGCACCGAGATCAGCACGGCGATCACCGTGAGCTTCAACGCCGACAGTGCATCAGGTTCGAAGATCGCGGTGAAGAACGCCCCCAGCCCGAGCTTCAGGCCCTGGGACACTACGATGAACAACGGCAGCAGCAAAAACAGCGCAAAGATCAACCAGCCGAGGCCGATCAAGACGCGCCGCGACGTCGCACTGCCGCGACGGGCGGCATTGGTGGAGGCAGCGGAAATAGACGATTGGGACATGGTTCGCGCCTCCTTATGGGGTTTCGATGCGCCGCTGCAGCAAGTTGATCAGCAGCAACAGGACGAAGGAAACCACCAGCATCAGCACGCCGATGGAAGTGGCGCCGGTGTAGTCGTATTGGTCGAGCTTGACCATGATCAGCAGCGGCAGGATCTCGGTTTTCATCGGCATGTTGCCGGCGATGAAAATCACCGAACCGTACTCGCCCACACCCCGGGCAAAGGCCAGGGCGAAGCCGGTCAACCAGGCCGGCAACAGCGCCGGCACGAGGATGTGGCGGAACACCTGCCACGGCTTCGCACCAAGGCAGGCGGCGGCTTCTTCGACTTCACGGGGAATGTCGGCCAGCACCGGCTGCACCGTGCGCACCACGAACGGCAGCGTCACGAAGGTCAGCGCCAGGGTAATGCCCAGCGGGGTGTAGGCGATCTTGAAACCCAGGTCGGTGGCGAATTGGCCAACCAGGCCGGTCGGCGCGTACAACGCCGTCAGCGCGATACCGGCCACGGCGGTGGGCAGGGCGAACGGCAGGTCGATCATCGCGTCGATGATCTTGCGGCCGGGGAAGGTGTAGCGCACCAGCACCCAGGCCAGCAACGTGCCGATCACACCGTTGATGATGGCGGCGTACAGCGCGGTGCCGAAACTGAGCTTCAGCGCAGCCAGCACCCGCGGTGCCGAGATGATCGCCCAGAACTGTTCCCAGGTGAGTTGAGCGGCGTGCACAAACATCGCCGCCAGCGGTATTAGCACAATCAGACTGAGGTACACCAGGGTGTAGCCCAGCGTCAGCCCGAAGCCGGGTATGACGGGGGATATGCGACGCGACATAAAGGTCCTTGGTTGAGAACGCACTTACCGTGGCGAGGGAGCTTGCTCCCGCTGGGCTACGAAGTAGCCCCAGAAATTCTGGGAGCGCTTCGCACTCCAGCGGGAGCAAGCTCCCTCGCCACAATGAATTACGGCCTGGATCCGACTAGCCCAGCTTACTGCGCCTGATAGATCTGGTCGAACACCCCGCCATCGTTGAAGAATTTCGGCTGGGCCGTTTTCCAGCCGCCGAAGTCCTTGTCGATGGTCACCAGTTCCACTTTCGGGAACTGCCGGGAATACTTGGCGGCCACGTCCTTGTCACGCGGGCGATAGAAGTTCTTCGCGGCGATTTCCTGGCCGGCCGGGCTGTACAGGTGCTTGAGGTACGCTTCGGCGATCTCCGCATTGCCCTTTTTCTCGGCGTTCTTGTCCACCACCGCCACCGGCGGTTCGGCGAGGATCGACAGGGACGGCACGACGATGTCGAACTTGTCGGCGCCACCCTCCTCTTTCAGCGCCAGGAAGGCTTCGTTTTCCCAGGCCAGCAACACATCACCCTGACCGTTGTTGACAAAGGTGATGGTCGAGCCACGGGCGCCGGTGTCGAGGATCGGCACGTGCTTGAACAATGCCTGCACGTATTCCTTGGCCTTGGCCTCGTCGCCGCCGTTGGCTTTCAGGCCGTAGGCCCAGGCGGCGAGGAAGTTCCAGCGAGCACCGCCAGACGTTTTCGGGTTCGGCGTGATGACCGACACATCATTCTTGATCAGGTCGCCCCAGTCCTTGATGCCTTTGGGGTTGCCCTTGCGCACCAGGAAAACGATGGTCGAAGTGTAGGGCGTGCTGGCGTCCGGCAGGCGGGTTTGCCAGTCCGCTGGCAGGGACTTGCCCAGCTTGGCGATTTCATCGATGTCACCGGCCAAGGCCAGCGTCACGACGTCGGCGCGCAGGCCATCGATCACCGCCCGGCCTTGCTTGCCCGAGCCGCCGTGGGACTGCTGGATCTTCACGCTATCGTCCGGATGGGCTTTCTTCCAGAAATTGACGAATTCGGCGTTGTAGTCCTTATACAGCTCGCGGGTCGGGTCGTAGGACACATTGAGCAGCTCGTAATCCTTGGCGACGGCGGAACCTGCAAAAACAGCACTGGCCAGGGCGGCCAAGGCATAACGGCGAATCGACGACATGGTGAAAGCTCCTGGAATTCTGGTTTTTATGGCTTCGAAATCGTTGTGGGCCTGAAAAGATCGTCCGAACGCGGCCCGAGCCTTCGGCAGCTCCTACGCCAAGCCCCCCTGTAGGAGCTGCCGAAGGGTGCAATCTTTTAATTTCAAGACGGTTTCTGACTCGGTTGTTGCAAGCGGAATTTTTCCTTGCGTTCGATCTGGACCACCTGGGCGTTGTGCACGGTGATCTCCACCGCGCCAAAGCGCAGGTCACGCAAAGCACTCTGGATCTCGCGCAAAATGGTTGCTTCGTCCTGGCCGTCAACGCTACGTAGGGATGCGCTCATGCTGCTGCTCCTTTGAATGATTGCCTGGCAGTGGGCGGCACTGCTTGCGGCGTGGGAGCAATACTAGATAAAGCGGGATATTCTTAAAAAGACTATTTAAGAATTTTTATATAACCAAAATGATGCTGGGATTTTGGCGTCCTACGACGGGCGTGATGGCGGGTCTTTTTACCTGCCATGTCGTCGGAGATTTCCTTCAATACGTGGTGCCTTTGATGAACTAGGCAGCACTGCCGAGCACCGCTAACCTCTGATCGTCATCGCAAAAAACGGTGACACGGACGTGCAAGTCCGGTACATATCGGCGCGCAACTGCTATGCCAGCGGCACATGCTCGTATTGGCGTATTTATGGCGGCTGCGCGCGGGAGACTCTCGAGGTCTGCCGGGGTCCGATATGCCCGGTCTTGCACACCCGCGCACAGCTGCCACCCCTTCGGTGCAACGAAAGGTGCCAGCACCCACTCAATTACATATCGGAAATACAATCATGGCCAAAGTAACGCCTAATCCGCCAAAAGGCGGTCACAAATCCCGCGTCGAAAAACTCGAAGAACAACGGCTCGAAGACGCCACCAACCGCGCCCTCGACTACTACCTCAAGCCCCACCCCGCCTCGCCGCCGGAACCCGACAAAGACCAGCTCTTCATCGTCTCCCCGCACATCGACACCGAAACCCTGCTCGCCAACGCCTCCGAAGACCTGCTCTCCATCAGCACCATCGCCGCCGACCTGGCCGACGACATCGACGAATCACGCCGTTGCGTCGCCCTGGCGATCAGTCGCATGGCCGATGGGGTTCAGTTGTTGGTTGAACGAGCGCTGGATCATCTGGAAACGAAGGGGGTGGCGGCGCCTGCAGCCAAGGGTTAGCGCTGTGTCATTTCGGTATTGATGTCAGCCGATCCGACGATGGCGGTGCATCAGTCAACATCAATGCCGCGGGTGATCAAGCAATCACCGGCGCCCGCTCCCAATCCAACTGCCCCGCCGCCACCGGCCGGCCAAACCAATACCCCTGCCCCAACTCACAAGCCTGGCCCAGCAGAAACGCCGCTTGCTCCTGCTGTTCTATGCCCTCGGCATGCACCTGCATGCCCATGCTATGAGCCAGGGCGATGATCACGCGGACAATCGCCACGTCGTCCTCGTCCCACGGCAACCCGGCGACAAAACCCTGGTCGATCTTGAGCTTTTGCACCGGCAAACGCTTGAGCCGCAGCAGCGATGAATACCCCGTGCCGAAGTCATCGATAGCCAAGCGCACGCCCAATTCGCGCAAGCGGTGCATCTGTTCCAGCGCCACTTCCGGATCCTCCATGACCGCGCTTTCGGTCACTTCCAGTTCCAGGAGAGCCGGATCCAGGCCAGTGTCGTGCAGTACGCGGGCGACTTGCTCGTACAATTCGCGACGGGCGAACAAGCGGCTGGACACATTGACCGCCACGAACGACAGGACCACGCCGGCCTGCTGCCATTCACACATTTGCCGGCAGGCCTGCTCCATGACCCAGGCATCGATCTGGGCGATCAGCCCCGTACGTTCGGCGATGGGAATGAACTCTGCCGGAGAAACCAGCCCACGCGTTGGATGCTCCCAACGTACGAGCGCCTCGACGCCCACCAGACGGCTGGTCGCCAAGTCGTGCACCGGTTGGTAATGCACCCGCAACTCCTCTTGCTGCAGGGCGCGTCGAAGTTCGAAAGCGACTTCGACCCGTTGCTGAGCGTGGGCGGTGAGCTCTTCGGTGTACAGGGCGTAGCCATCCCGTCCGCTGCTCTTGGCCTTGAACAGCGCCGAATCGGCGTTGCGCAACAATTGACCGGCGCTGAGGGCATCGCCGGGGAACAGGCTGATACCAATGCTGGCGTTGACAAACAGGGATTGCTCGCCGAGCTGCAACGGCTCTTTCAATGCATCGAGGATGCGCCGGGCCAACGCCGCTGCCTGCCCAGGCTGGGAGCAGTTTTCCACCAATACCGCGAATTCATCACCACCCAGCCGGGCCAGGGTGATGCCCGGCGCGAACAGGCCGAGAAAACGCTTGGCCACGCCTTTGAGCAACTCATCACCCACCGTGTGGCCCAGGCTGTCGTTGATGTTCTTGAAATGATCGAGATCCAACAGCAACAGCGCACACCCGCGCTTGTGAAGCTGCGCCGAGGCCACGGCCTGCTCGGTGCGATCGGAAAACAGCAGGCGATTGGGCAGGCCGGTCAGCGGGTCGTGATGGGCCAGGTGCGCCAGCTCATGCTCCGAATCCTTGATCGCACTGATGTCGGAAAACACCGCGACGTATTGGCTGACTTCGCCGTTGTCGTCGACGACGGCACGGATGGTCTGCCATTGCGGGTAGATTTCGCCGCTTTTGCGGCGGTTCCAGATTTCACCGCTCCATTCGCCGCGGCTGGACAACGACGCAAACATATCGCGATAGAAAGCCGGTCCGTGCCGGCCGGATTTGAACAGATTGGGTTGGCGCCCCAATACTTCGTCCCGGCCATAACCGGTGATCGCCATGAACGCCCGGTTGACGTGCACGATCAGGCCCTGGCGGTCCGTGACCAGGACCCCTTCGCGGGTGCAATCGAAGACAGCGGCGGCCTGGCGCAATCGTTCACGGTCGAGGCTGCCCTCGCCCTTGTCGAAACACCGCACGATCCGCACCCGAGCCATGAATATCAGCCCGGCGCTGACCAGCACCCAGGCATAACCGTTGATCAGTTGCCAGCGAAGCTGGTCGGCGGAATGATCGAAGAAACTGCTCAATAAATAACCAACCAGCTGCAGCCAGGCGACGGATAGCAGAAGGTAAAGCAGTGCTCCACGCATGGCAGTGCGTTGGTAGACAGTCATGCGGTCATCCATGTCCCTGTAATGTGAGGGGATTATAGAGTAAGAAACATCCTGCCACTCTTATCTGAAAGGCCGACTGGTTTTATCGGGCGAGCTGGTGATAATGCAACGGCAGTTTCTATTTTTATCGAGGGCCCTACAGCCTATGTGGTACGAAGGTTTTCTTGGCTTGTCGCCCTGGTCGCTGGTGGCAGTCACCTTGCTGATGACCCATGTGACGATCATCAGCGTCACGGTCTACCTGCACCGTTATTCGGCCCACCGTTCCCTGGAACTCAACGCCGGCCTCAAACATTTTTTCCGCTTCTGGCTGTGGCTGACCACAGCGCAGAACACCCGCGAGTGGACGGCCATCCACCGCAAGCACCACGCCAAATGCGAAACCGAGGATGACCCCCACAGCCCGGTCATCAAAGGCTTGTCCACGGTACTGCGCAAAGGCGCCGAGCTGTATCGCGCCGAGGCGCAAAACCCGGAAACCCTGCGTATCTATGGCAAGAACTGCCCGGAAGACTGGATCGAGCGCAACCTCTATAGTCGCTTCCCTTTGCTGGGCGTGGCGATCATGGGCGTCATCGACCTGCTGCTGTTCGGCACGATCGGCATCACCATCTGGGCCATCCAGATGATGTGGATCCCCGTCTGGGCCGCCGGCGTGGTCAACGGCCTGGGGCATGCCGTGGGTTACCGCAACTTCGAATGTCGCGACGCGGCGACCAACCTGGTGCCCTGGGGCATCCTGATCGGTGGCGAAGAGCTGCACAATAACCACCACACCTACCCCAATTCGGCCAAGCTGTCGGTGCGCAAATGGGAATTCGACCTGGGCTGGGCCTGGATCAAGGTCTTCAGCTTCCTGCGCCTGGCGAAGGTCCAGCGGGTCGCGCCGATCGCCCACCGTGTCGAAGGCAAGGGCCACCTGGACATGGACACCGCCATGGCGATCCTCAATAACCGTTTCCAGATCATGGCCCAGTACCGCCGGCTGGTCATCGCGCCGCTGGTCAAGCAGGAACTGGATAAAGTCGATCACTCCGTGCGCCACCAGTTTCATCGGGCCAAACGCCTGCTGTCACGGGAAACCAGCCTGCTGGACGATCGCCATCACCTGCGCATCCAGAACATGCTGGAGCACAGCCAGGCGCTGAAGGTGATCTACGAAAAACGCCTGGCCTTGCAGCAGATCTGGGTCAAGACCAGCAGCAACGGCCATGACATGCTCGCGGCCATCAAGGAATGGGTTCATGAGGCTGAAGCCAGTGGCATCCAGTCCCTGAGGGACTTTGCCGATCAGCTCAAGACCTACTCGCTGCGGCCGGCCACGGCCTGACACCAATGTGCGCGGCGGGGAGGTTGTTGTGGCGAGGGGATTCATCCCCGCTGGGCTGCGCAGCAGCCCTAAAACCTGATGGCTCGGTGTGTCAGGCTCACTCAAATTGGCTGTCTTGGGGCCGCAGCCCAGCGGGGCGGTGCGACGTTTCGCTAAATCCCCTCGCCACAGATTCAACCCCATACTTTGACTCGCTAAATCCCCCGCCCTTCGTCGCCTGAAAAGGAACTTCGCCCACAATCCCCTATCTCAAGAGCACTTCGCCATCCTGGCGGGCTTTGGAGTAAGCGCGTGCAAATCCATAGCAATGCACGTTCTTTGAGATTTGTGCCGATGGTCGACAAGAACCTACAGGATTCATCCCAGCCTCATTGGCCCGAAGCGGCCCAGACACTCATGGCGCTGATGCACGCCCAAGGCGAAGTGGCACGCCTGAGCGAGCGGGAGCAGTTGTTCAGTTCGTTGCTCGTCAGCGTCAATGCGGTGCTGTGGGCGTTCAATTGGGAAACCCGGCAGGTGCTGTATGTCAGCCCCGCCTACGAACGGATTTTCGGTCGGCCCGCGGGCCTGGTACTGGCGGACTACAACGAGTGGCGTGACGCCATCTACCCGGACGACCTGGATTACGCCGAACGCAGCCTGGCCGAAGTGTTGGTCAAGGGTGCCGTCGAAGACCGCGAATACCGGATCATCGCCGCCGATGGGCAGATTCGCTGGCTAAGCGACAAATGCTTCATCAACCGCCAAGCCGACCCGGGACAGCCGGTGATCGTTGTCGGTATCGCTGAAGACATAACCGAGAAAAAACTGCTCGAAAGCGAACTGCAGCGGCTGGCGACCACCGATGTGCTGACCCAGAGCAGCAACCGCCGGCACTTCTTCGAGTGCGCCCATCGCGAGTTCGAGCAGGCTCGGCTGCAAGGCACGCCCATGGCGTTCCTGTTGCTGGACATCGATGATTTCAAGTTGATCAACGACACCTACGGCCATCAGGAAGGCGATACGGTGCTGCAGAAAATCGCTGAAAGCGGAAGGACCGTGCTCAGGCGTGGCGACCTGTTCGGGCGGATCGGCGGCGAGGAATTTGCCGCTGTGTTTCCAGGCTGCCCACCGGACATGGCGTTGCAGGTGGCCGAGCGCCTGCAACGGGAAATCCAGCGCCTGGCGTTCCGCTGCGGGGAGCAGAACTTCGGCATCACAGTCAGCCAGGGCCTGACCGGGATCACCGCTGAAGACCAGACCCTCGATAGCTTGTTTGCCCGTGCTGACGCGGCGATGTACGAGGCCAAGCGCCAGGGTAAGAACCGTATAATCGCCGCCTGAGGCCAATCTCAGCGCAATCGAATCCGGCCATGCCGCTGATCCTTTGGGAGCGAGCTTGCTCGCGAAGGCGTCAGGTCAGTCGACATCAATATTGACTGGTACACCGCCATCGCGAGCAAGCTCGCTCCCACAGGGTTGGGCGGTGACTTTATTTACGGCGCAACCGCATCAATTCCGGCAACCCGATCTTCAGCAGACGCGCCGTGCGCCCCCGAGCGAGTTCTTCCAGGCCCTCATGGGATGGCAAATGGGCCATCTGCGCGGCCATGTTCATCACCAGCGCCTCGCGGGAATAAACCCCACCGCCCAGGCCATACACTGCCGCGATCAACTCTCGCAGCTCCAGCGGCAGCCGCCAGCGGGTGCGCAGCGCCGAGCCGAAACCGGCGCCGAACTGTTCAAGGGAATCCCCGACTTCCTCGGGCTCATCCAAATCGCCACCAGCCTGCTTCCATTCTTCCAGGCAGCGCAGCAGCGCCAGGTCGCCCAAGCGGTGCAGCAGGCCCGCGCAATAACAGCGCTCCTGCTCCAGGTCCAGCATCCGGGCGATCGTCCGGGCGTATTCGGCAGTGTGCAGCGATAACTCCCAATAACGTTCGGCATAGTCCGCCAGGCACGGAACACTCAGCCTGGCACAGCGCTTGATGGTCAAGCCGAGGATCAGGTTCATGCTCTGTCCGGTACCGAGCTGGTGCAACGCCTGGGCCACGGTCTGTACCGGGCCGCCGCCCTGATGCTGGGCAGCGCTGTTGGCCGCGGCGATCAGCACGGCGGTGATCTGCGGATCGGTGCGGATCTCTTCTTCCAGTAGCTTCAGATCCAGCCCGCCGGGATTGAGGCTGCGCTTGATCGCCACTTGCACATCGGTCATCAACGGCGCGCCTTCGGCCAGGTCCCGTCGGCGCTCAAGGAACGTGGCCAACGTCAGCCCCGGCCCCGGGGTTGGCGCGGGATTGGAAGTGTCTTCGCCGCTCAGTAGCAAGCCTTGCAAACGCTGGGTCAGGTTCTCGCGGTTCAAGGGCTTGGTCAGGTACGCCGTCGGCGCCAGCGGCAAGACCTCGCGCACGCTGGCGCCGTCGTTGCGGCGGCTCACCAGGATGAACGGCAACGCCGGTGTACGGTGCTGCTGGCGCAAGCTGCGCAAAATGCTCAGGCCATCGACACCTGGCAACTCCCAGTCGGCGATCACCAGGTCATAGGGGTTATGCGCCAGCAATTCCAGGGCCTGCCGTCCCTCGTCACAGGTGTCCACCCGGGCATCGCAACGCACGCCCGACAAGACCTGTTCAAGCAGCTCCCTGGACGCTGGATCGGCCTCGGCGATCAACACACGCGGTACAGCAGGTAAATCCACAGCAGTCATGCCGCATCGCTCCCTTGCAATACATGCACCTTAGACAATTGCGGCCGTTCCAGACAGTCCAAAAACACCGCCCCCTTTCCTCGGGCATGAAAAAACCCGCCGAAGCGGGTTTTTTGTGGATCAACGCACAGCTCAAGGCTCTTGAATATCAGAGCTCGGAGAAGCACTCTTCGATGATCGCCAGGCCTTTGTCCAGTTGCTCGTCTGGCGAAGTCAGCGGCACCAGCACCCGCAGGACGTTGCCGTAAGTGCCGCAGGACAGCAGGATCAAGCCCTTGTCACGGGCCTTGGCGACGACTTGCGCCACCGCGGCAGCGTTCGGCTTGTGGCTGTCGCCATTTTCGAACAGTTCCACGGCAATCATCGCGCCCAGGGCGCGCACTTCACCAATCACCGGGTATTTCTTCTGGATAGCCTTGAGGCCAGTTACCAGGCGCTCGCCCACGGCCTTACAGCGATCCAGCAGGTGTTCTTCTTCGAACACTTCCATCACCGCCAGCGCTGCGGCGCAAGCGATCGGGCTACCCGCGTAGGTGCCGCCCAAGCCACCCGGCGCGATGGCATCCATGTACTCGGCCTTGCCGCACACACCGGCCAGCGGGAAGCCGCCAGCGATGGATTTGGCGAAGGTGGTCAGGTCGGCGGCGACGCCCATCTGCTCCATGGCGAAGAAGGTGCCGGTACGGCCAGCGCCGGTCTGCACTTCGTCAGCGATCAGCAGGATGCCGTGCTGGTCGCACAGGGCGCGCAGGCGCTTCATGAATTCTTTCGGCGCTACATAGAAACCACCCTCGCCCTGGACTGGCTCGATGATGATGGCGGCGATGTCACGCGGCTCGGCGTCGTTCTTGAAGATGCGCTCGATGCTGGCGATGGAATCGTCGATGCTCACGCCGTGCAATTCGTTCGGGTACAGCGCGCGGAAGATACCGCCGGGCATCAGGCCCATGCCGGCCGAGTACGGCACGACTTTACCGGTCAGGCCCAAGGTCATCATGGTGCGACCGTGGTAAGCGCCGGTGAAGGCGATCACACCGGCACGGCCAGTGGCGGCGCGGGCGATTTTCACGGCGTTTTCCACGGCTTCGGAACCGGTGGTGACCAGCAGGGTTTTCTTGGCGAAATCACCAGGAACCTTGGCGTTGATTTTTTCGCACAGTTCCACGTACGGCTCGTAGGCCAGGACCTGGAAGCAGGTGTGAGTCAGCTTGTTCAACTGTGCGGTCACGGCGGCGATGATTTTCGGGTGCACGTGGCCGGTGTTCAGCACGGCGATACCGCCAGCGAAGTCGATGAACTCGCGACCCTCAACGTCGGTTACCGTGGCGTTCTTCGCCGATTCGGCGAAGATCGGGTGGATCTGGCCGACGCCACGTGGAACAGCGGCGGTACGGCGGGCCATCAAGTCAGCGTTAGTCTTGCTCATTACAGTCCTCATTCGCCGCTCATCGGTCGGCGTGGCTCAAGGAATACATGGCGGGGAGGCAACTGCGACAGCATGCGATGATCGACTGCCACAGCGTTCCGGCCACAAGAAACAGAACGGGTGAAACGCGCAAAGGGACAGCGCTCTCGTGCCCCTTGCGCTTGAAGCGGTATCAGATACCCAGGCAGAGGTATTTGATTTCCAGGTAGTCCTCGATGCCGTACTTGGAACCTTCACGGCCCAGGCCCGAAGCCTTGATGCCGCCGAACGGCGCGACTTCGTTGGAGATCAACCCGGTGTTGACGCCAACCATGCCGTATTCCAGGGCTTCGGCCACACGGAACACACGGCCCAGGTCACGGGCATAGAAGTACGAAGCCAGGCCGAACTCGGTGTCGTTGGACATCGCGATCACTTCGGCTTCGTCTTTGAAGCGGAACAGCGGCGCCAGCGGGCCGAAGGTTTCTTCCTTCGCCACGGCGGCGTTTTTCGGTACGTTGGTCAGGATGGTCGGCTCGAAGAAGTTGCCTTCCATCTGCTTGCCGCCCGCCAGCACGGTGGCGCCTTTGCTGACGGCATCGGCGATGTGTTCCTGGACCTTGGCGACGGCTTTTTCGTCGATCAACGGGCCAGTGGTGGTGCCGTCTTCCAGGCCGTTGCCGATCTTGAGCTTGGCCACTGCGGCCTTGAGTTTTTCGGCGAACGCGTCGTACACCGAATCCTGGATGTACAGGCGGTTGGCGCAGACGCAGGTCTGGCCGTTGTTGCGGTACTTGGAAATGATCGCGCCTTCGACGGCCTTATCCAGGTCGGCGTCGTCGAACACAATGAATGGCGCGTTGCCGCCCAGTTCCAGGGAGACTTTCTTGATGTCCTTGGCGCATTCGGCCATCAGCTGGCGACCGATCTCGGTCGAGCCGGTGAAGGACAGCTTGCGCACGGTCGGGTTGCTGGTCAGCTCGCCGCCGATGTCGCCGGCGCTGCCGGTGACCACGCTCAGCACGCCTTGCGGAATACCGGCACGGTGCGCCAGTTCAACCAGGGCCAGGGCCGAGAATGGCGTTTGCGAGGCGGGCTTGATGACCATGGTGCAACCGGCAGCCAGGGCCGGGCCGGCCTTGCGGGTGATCATCGCTGCCGGGAAGTTCCACGGGGTAATGGCGGCGGTCACGCCGATCGGCTGCTTGATCACGATCAGGCGCTTGTCGGGCTGGTGGCCAGGAATCACATCACCGTAGATGCGCTTGGCTTCTTCGGCGAACCATTCGATAAACGAAGCGGCGTAGACGATTTCGCCCTTGGCTTCGGCCAGCGGCTTGCCCTGCTCCAGGGTCATCAGGCGACCCAGGTCGTCCTGGTTTTCGATCAGCAATTCGTACCAGCGGCGCAGCTTGTTGGCGCGCTCTTTGGCGGTCAACGCACGCCAGGCCGGCAGCGCCTTGTCGGCGGCTTCAATCGCACGACGGGTTTCGGCAGCGCCCATCTTCGGCACCGTGCCCAATACTTCGCCCGTTGCCGGGTTGGTGACCTTGATCGTCTGACCATTGTCCGCATCGACCCAAGCGCCATCGATGAAGGCTTGCTGGCGGAACAACTGGGTGTCTTTAAGCTGCATGTCGACTTTCCTTAACAGCACCGCGCGCACGCGGAGCGAATTAGAGTTGTAGAAAGGCGCCTTATGGGCTGCCGTCAGGGAAATCATTCACCGGGCTGAAGCACAGAAATAACGCACATAAGCACAGACGTGCGGTTCAGCACCCAGACAAGAGCGTTTGAAATCTCAAACGAATCCTAGGGCCGATGGGGTTCGAGGACAATAGGCTGTTCGAAAAAAAGAACGAAAAAGCTGCATTTGCCTGTTTTTTCTGATCAGCGTAGCCAACAGCCGCGGAGCGAGGCAGAAACAAACGGCAAATCAGCAGCATGGACGCCTGCCATGCTTATGAGTATCATGGCGCCCGCGTTGCACCAGTAGCTCAGCTGGATAGAGTACTGCCCTCCGAAGGCAGGGGTCGTGGGTTCGAATCCCGCCTGGTGCACCATACATGGAAAATCGAAAAGCCCCAGTCCTCGCGGATTGGGGCTTTTTTGTTGCCTATTTTTTACTCAGCGCTGACGCAACGCCTCCAACCGCGCAGGCAAATCCTCCTTGGGAAAGCGCTTGTGCAACGCCAGCAGCTTCTCGTCAGCGGCCTTGCTGTCACCCACCTCGCGCAAACGCAGGATTTCCATCAACCCCTGTTCCAGCGACGGCAGCGCAGCCGGTGCGGCCTTGCTCATTTTCGCGGCGGGTTTTTCCAGCAGGGCCTGGTCAGCGCTTGCCGGAGCTCGGGCCAACTCGCCCTGGGGCGCCATGCGGACGATCGGCGCGGGTGCGGAGATGGCTGGCGGTGGTGCGGCGGCAACAGCAGGCTCTTGCCGGTTGGCGGAAAATTCCACGGATGCGAGTGGGGACGAATGATCCTCGGGAACGGGCGAGCGCAGCACCAGCCCGATCATCAGCGCCACACCGGCGACCGTGGCGAATGCCATCTGCCAACGTGGCCGCTGACAGGCGTGCAACCAACGCTGCCACAGGCTCGGCGCAGGCGTCGGCGCTTCACGGCGGGCAGCGGCCAGGATAAAGGCGTCCAGGGAAGGTGGCGGTTCGCCGCTGGGGTGCTGGCGGAAATGCTCGAGCAGCATTTCGTCGTCGGCATCCGGCGTGTGTTTGCGGTCGATCATGCGGGTACCTCCTCGGCCAACAGTCGGTGCAATTTCTGTTGGGCGTAACGCAAGCGGCTCTTGACCGTTTCCAGCGGGGCGCCAGTCAGCGCAGCAATTTGCGGCAACTCCAAGTCGCCGTGCAGGCGCAGCAGGAAAACCTCCCGCTGATCCTCGGGCAAGGCCTGCAAGGCGGCATCGAGCCGTGCCTGGTCGCGGCTCAAGCTCAACTGCTGCTCGGGGCTGCTGGCGTCGTCGGGCTGGACGTGCAGCTGTTCGTCATAGCTGTCATGCAACGGATTGTGGACACCGTGTTTGCGCCAGTGGTCAATCAACCGGTTGCGGGCAATCTGGAACAACCAGGTACGAAAACTCGCCCGGCCTTGTGGCTGGGTGGCGCTGCGGATCAGGCTGAGCCAAGTGTCCTGGAAGATTTCCTCCGCCAGTTCGGCCTTGTTGCTCAACAACACGAGAAAACGATAAAGCCCCTGCCGATGACGGGCATACAGGACTTCGAAAGAAGCCCCGTCGCCATTGCGGTAGCGGGCCAGCAACGCTTCGTCGCTAGGTGAATCAAGCGCTGCGGGCATGTGGGGGGCGAACTCCTTTCGATGTAGAACACGGCCTGCCGATTGTAGAGGACTCTGTGGGAGCCGGGCTTGCCCGCGAAGGCGGCGTGTCAGGCGAAACGTCTGTGCCTGACACGCCGCCTTCGCAGGCAAGCCAGCTCCCACATTTTGATCCTCGTTATGCGCAGGATCAGCGCTTGGCCGCAGGCTCGAGGCTCTGGGCCAACTCCACCAACTGCACGAACTCCGAGCGCAACCCAAACGGATCATCGCCGCGGGCCGAGCGCGCCAGTTGGGCGGTGTCCTTCAGGCTCATCGTGCCAGTGTAGCGTCCATCGCCCTTGAGCTGCTGGGCAAAGGCGGCCACGGACGCGGCGAAGCGCAGGTCATCGCTGGGTTGTTTTTCGCTCTGCACACTGGCAATGGGATGCTCGATCAAGCGACTGCTACCGCCCTCGACCGGTTTGTAGCGTACACGCAACATCGCCAGTTCACCGGACTTGCCGTCCGACTTCGGCGCGTTGCCATAACGCAGTGGTTCCAACCAGCCCGGCGTGCCCTTCGGAACGATTTCATACAACGCCGTCACTGTATGCCCGGCGCCAATCTCGCCCGCGTCAACTTTGTCGTTGTTGAAATCCTCACGCTTCAACGCGCGGTTCTCATAGCCCAGCAGTCGATACTCACTGACCTGGGCCGGGTTGAACTCCACCTGCAACTTCACATCCCGCGCCACCACGGCCAAGGTGGAGCTGAGTTGGTCCACCAGGACCTTGCGCGCTTCGAGCAGGTTATCGATGTAGGCGTAGTTACCATCGCCAGCGTCAGCCAATTGCTCCATCAAGTGTTCGTTGTAGTTATCCACACCGAAGCCCAGCGTCGTCAGGGAAACGCCGCTCTTGCGCTGATCCGTCGCCAGCTGCTTGAGGCTGTCGAAGTCGCTGATGCCGACGTTGAAATCGCCATCGGTGGCCAGCAGGATGCGGTTGATGCCGTTATCGATGAAGCTCTCCCGGGCCATCTGGTAGGCCAGCTCGATACCCGAGGCGCCCGCGGTGGAACCACCAGCATTGAGCTGGTCGATGGCGTTGCGGATTTTCACCTTGTCGCGACCCGAGGTCGGCGTGAGGACCACCCGGGATTCGCCGGCATAAACCACCAGGGACACGCGGTCCTGGTCGCGCAATTGATCCACCAGCAGTTTCAGCGTGCTCTTGACCAGCGGCAGGCCTTCACGCCGGTCCATGGAACCGGACACATCCACCAGGAACACCAGGCTGGCCGGGCCCAACTCCGCTACGGCGCGATCGGACGCCTTGATGCCGATGCGCAACAAACGGGTATGGGGATTCCACGGCGACGGGGCGATTTCGGTCGTTACGCCAAACGGCGAGCCATCGGTGGGCAAGGCGTAGTGATAAGGGAAGTAATTGACCATCTCCTCCAAGCGCACGGCGCCCTCGGGCGGCAGGCTGCCCTGGTTGAGGAGACGTCGCACGTTGGCGTAGCTGCCGGTATCGACGTCCACGCTGAAGGTCGATACTGGCGTCTCGGCGACGCTATGGACGGGGTTGTCCGGCAGTTTTTCGTATTGTTCGCGGGGCTCGGCACGGTAACCCTCGGCAATGGAATCGCTCGCCACGCTTGGGGCAGGCATCGCTGCCGGTTTCATGAGCATGCGCTTGACCGTCGGCTGACGCACTTCGGCGATCTCGCCTTGCGGTACAACACTGGGCGCCACGACCACCGGTTCCGCCGGCTTGGCAGTCTCCCGGGACGAAGACAACCCACAACCGGCCAACGTCACCAGCATCGTGACAGCAAAGCCCTGGGCGGCAGGACGCATAAAAGAAATTGGACGGGACATGGGCTGAACCTCGTGAATGGATGATCCGTACGCAAGGTCAGACGCGAGGCCTGTGCGGTTCGGGTTAACCGCCTGAAAATAATTTTCTGAGTGTTCGCAGCCCTTCCTCAGCTTGATGCTTTTGCAATTCCCCTCAAGTTACCGCCTCCCGAGTCGAGACACTAAAGTGCCATCACCCCTATAAGGACATTCCGTGTTCAAAACGTTCCTCAAGGCCACCGCCCTGGTCGCCACCCTGTCGATGACCGGCTGCGTGTCATACACCGTCACCGGCCCGGTGGGCGCGCCACAGCACCCTGCCCCTGTCAGCAGCCCACGTATCGCACAAATTGCCGATGTCGCCGTGACTGCCCCCGATGTCAACGATGCCACCCGCACGGCCATCAGCCGCTCGCTCACCGCCCAGCTCAATCAGTACGTGCAGACCGGCGGCTACTTCAAGCAGGTCACCGAATACCCGACGCGCCTGGGCGAGAATGACGTGTTGCTCAAGTTCGACATGACCTCCCTCAAAGGCCATCGCGCTCCGCATCCGGGCTATTTCCCCGGCGCGTTGCTGACCCTGACCATCTGGATCTGGGTGAACGGTCCTATCTACGTCGACAGTTTCGACGTCGCAGGGAACCTGAGCATCGTCGATCGCGACGGCAAGGAACTGGCGACCGCCAAGGAAGAGATCAAGCTTGAACGCAACGTAGGCCTGTATGGCCGCGAATACTGGGCACCGACCATGGGTGCACAGCAACTGAATCAGTTGGTGGCGCAACTGCTGGACAACGCCACGGCGCGCCTGGCCAAGCAATAATTCCTAGGAGCAGGACACCATGGGTTTCATCAAACACAGTTTCATATTGGCCGCCGTGTTGCTGACGGGTTGCGTGTCTTACTCGCAACACGAGTTGCCGGACGTTAAAACCTGGCCGCCTGCCGCTGCCACCACAGCCTCCAAGCCAACCGCCTTCGTGCGCACCACTGCGCAGAACCAGGTCAACAGCGGCCCGGCCGTCGCTGCCTCGGGCGCCCAGGCCACCGCTTGGGAAAGCTCGGTGACCGAGACCTTCCGAGACTCCGGACGTTTCGCGCGGGTCAGCACCGACAAGGTCGAATCAGACATCTACGCCGAAGCCACCTTGAGAAACAATGAACAGTTCAGCATGGCTTCGGCCATCATCACTGGCGCTACGTTTTTCGTGATCCCCTCCACGGCGCGAAACACCTTTACCCTCGAAACCGTATTCAAGGACAAGGACGGTAAAGAGCTGGGACGTGTGCAGAAAAGCGAATCGGTGCGCACCTGGATGCAGTTGGTGCTGATCTTCGGTATTCCGTTCCAGCAGGACACTCGCGACATCGTGCAGGCGCTGACGCGCAGCACATTGGACGAGGCTGTACAGCGTCGGTTGCTGTAACCAAGCATGATTGGCGAGGGATTTTTCCCTCGCCAGCAGACGCCAGCCTGACGGATCGGCTCACTCAGCCCCGAGTTCCACCACTGTCTTCCCTTGCCCCCGCCCCTCGGCGACCTGAGCGAAGGCTTCGTTGACGCTCTCAAGGCCAAACCGGGTCCGATCCACCTTGATCCGCAACTGCCCAGCCTCAACCAGCGCCGCGGCCTCCCGCAAGATATGACCGTGATGCGCACGGCCCTTTCCGGTCAACAGCGGCATCAAGGTAAACACCCCGGAATAACTCGCCCCCCGGAACGACAAGGGCGCGAGGCTGTGCTGGCCCCAGCCCAGGCAACTGAGCACATGGCCGGTGTAGGTCTTCACTGCGTTGAACGAAGCATCAAGCGTCGCGCCGCCCACGGTGTCGTAGACAATGTCGAAACCTTCGCCGTCCGTGTGCAGGCGGACGTAGCTGTCGGTGTCCTGGGCCCGGTAATCGATGGGCGTTGCGCCCAGCTCGCGGATGAAATCCAGGCTGCTGGCCGAGCCGGTGGCATAAACGTCAGCGCCCCGGGCCTTGGCGATCTGCACGGCGATTTGTCCGACGCCGCCCGCGCCGCCATGGATCAATACCTGTTGGCCGGGATGGACATTGGCTCGATCGACCAGTCCTTCCCAGGCCGTGATGAACACCAAGGGCAAGGCTGCCGCTTCACGCATGCTCAATGCGCGGGGCTTTGGCGCGACCAGTTGTGCATCGACGGCGATGTATTCGGCCAATGCACCTTGAGCGCCACCAATCCCACCGGCCATGCCGAACACTTCGTCGCCAATAGCGAAATCGACAACGCCTTCGCCCAGCTCAACGACAACGCCCGCCAGGTCGATGCCCAGGACCGCAGGAAGCGGTTGCCGGGCATGGCCACCCGCTCCCGCTGCGATTTTGGTATCCAGCGGATTGATCCCGGCAGCGTGCACTTGGATCAGGAGCTGTCCCTTGCCAGGAGTGGGCCGGGCGATGTGGCGGACGATCAACGGGGCCTGAGC
Source organism: Pseudomonas sp. BP11-1-1 (assembly GCF_052112105.1). Lineage (NCBI taxonomy): Bacteria > Pseudomonadati > Pseudomonadota > Gammaproteobacteria > Pseudomonadales > Pseudomonadaceae > Pseudomonas > Pseudomonas sp. BP11-1-1. Next base: position 16,142 of record NZ_JAUTYU010000026.1, on the reverse strand, counting down.
GGTTTCAGCGACGGCGGCAAACATGGTGTTGTTCATGACGGTAAACCTCCAGTGAGTGGGCAGGTTCATCATGGGCGCGCCGACGCATTCCGATAAGTCAGCAATAATGGATAGGATTTATTCCAGCAAAAGGCCAAATCCTATGGATCTGTTCGAGGCAATGCAGGTATTCGTAAGGGTCGTGGAGCGCGGCTCGTTCTCGGCAGTGGCCAGGGAGCTGAACCTGGGCCAACCGGCGGTGAGCAAGCAGATCCGCGCGCTGGAACAACACCTTGGCGGCGCGCTGTTCGCGCGCAGCACCCGCCATCCCGCGCTGACCGACCAGGGGCAGCATTTCTACACCGAGAGCAAGGACATACTCGCTAGCCTGGACGCGGCACGCCTCGGTTTCGCCAATGGCCAGGAACAGATCGCCGGCCCCCTGCGCGTAACGGCCCCGGTCAGCTTCGGACGACTGTGCATCGCGCCCCTGGTGGGCCGGTTTCTGGCACGTCACCCACGGGTCCGGCTCGACCTGCGGCTAAGCGATCAGAACGAAGATGTGTTGAAGGAGAATATTGACGTTGCCATTCGCATCGGCGCAGTGAAAAACGAAGGGCTGGTGGCGGTTTCCCTGGGGGGCAGTCCTCGACAGGTGTATGCCACCCCCGCCTATCTGCAGCAGTACGGAAGCCCCCTTCGGCCAGCCGATCTGGCCCACCACAACTGTCTGGCTTTCACGCTGCTGGAGCATTACGACGTCTGGCGATTCGAGCGTGGAGCCGAGCAATACCAAGTGACGATCAAGGGCAACGTCACCAGCAACAGCAGCGAAGCGATCCGGGAAATGGTGCTGTCCGGTCTCGGTGTTTCGCTTTCCCCGCAATGGCTGTATGCCGCTGATATTCGCCAGGGAACGGTAGTCCCGCTGCTTGCCGATTACCAGCCACTGACGCTCCCCATCAACGCCGTGTTCAGCCACGACCGACGCCGCTCGGCGCGCACCCGGGCCTTTGTGGATTTTTTACGCGAGTGTCTTTAAAAAGACCGCAGCCAAATACTTGTAAGTGTCAAAGGCGATGCTGGAACTTCGGGCACTTAACCTTGCCAGGCGGTGAATTCTCATAAAGGCCCAAACCTTAGACGTCCATTCCAATAAAACTTAGCCACCTGTCGCAGACGGGAATCTCGCAGTCAAGACCTAGATTGGGTCTTGCTCGATAGCGAGTGGACAAGCTGGCTCAGATCCGCGAGGTTTTGATCAGAGCTCGCCGTATCTTCTTGCTGGCGCAGTTTATGAAATAGCTCGTATTGCGACTCGGCATGCTGCTTGGCCAGGTCATGAGAAATTTGGCCCGCGTTATCCAGAATTTCGCGGTCGTTCAATTTCAGGAAACCATCAAGCTTTCTCAACCACTCAGCCATGGACATTGGAATACGACGCATGGCTTGGCCTTCCGCAAACACCAGGTATTGCTCGACCAGATTGTTCAAAGCGCTAAGTTCTTCTGCCGAGAGGTAGTTTTTAGCATTCGAGATATCCTGTTTGCGAACCTTGGCACCGCGCCAGTTGGTCAGGCCCATGTGGGGTTTACCACTGTCCGCACGATTGTGAATAAGCTCGGCCGCAGTCTGCCCGGTAATTGCCCAGTGCACTTTGTTTTGTAGTCTTGAAGAAGCTGATGCTGGCTTCCTGAGTCGGGTCGTAGTCCACACTGGTGGCGTAGATGTCAGTAATCTTCTGGTAGAAGCGTTTTTCGCTGGTGCGAATATCCTGGATGCGCCGCGTCAGCTCTTCAAAGTAGTCGAACGGCTGATCGGGATTTTTCAGGCGCTCGTCATCAAGCAAAAAGCCTTTGACTATGTAGTCACGCAACTGCCGGGTGGCCCACTGACGGAAGCGCGTTGCCGTATGGCTTTGTACGCGATAACCCACGGAGATAATGGCGTCCAAATTATAGTGCTTGAGATTGCGCTTTACCTGGCGCGTACCTTCCTGACGAACTACTAAGAAATCCTTAGTGGTTGCGTGTTGATCAAGCTCTCCCTCGCTGAAGATGTTCTTCAGATGCATCAACACGTTCTCTGGCGTGGTGCTGAATAACTCTCCCATCAAGGCTTGGGTCAACCATACGGTTTCATCGACAAAGCGCACGTCCAACCGGGTTCGCCCGTCTTCGCTCTGGTAGATGATGAACTGCGAGGTATTGGCGTTATCCGTGCTCATATCTCAACGACTCCGACTTGGTCAGCAGCGCGATCAGTTCCAAATGTAGCCCCCTCAATATTCCTGTGTAAGGAGCCTGACGAATGCACAACCTCTTCAATCACTAACTGCGGTGGACAATTCATATTCTTCTTCCGACGCGCCTGGCGGGAAGCGCCGTTCGAGGTAGCCTTCCGACAGCCAGCCCGCTATATAGCTTTGCGCTGTTCCCAGATGCTCGCCTCGCACGCGAAGCTCTTCTAGTTCCCGCTCGATACGCTCATGGAAGATGGATGCGGGCAGACCCCGCTCGCTTTCGTACAGATGGGTCTGGAGCAAGCCCAGGGTCAGCGGCCCATGATCGGAGGCCAACAACCGCCACAATGGCTGGGTCCGCAACCGACGAAACGTAGCAATGGTTGTACTGGCTTTCATGCAAGGCTCCCCGACAGAAGAGATGCCCATGGTAAACACAATGTGCGTTGAATCTACCTCGAATCAGGTCGGTTCATACTGTTTCAGAAAAGGCCTACAACAAATTTTGCGGATTGTAGTCAGGGTTCCGACGCTAACGCCGAACCATAAACACGCTCACCCCGCCCCGGGAAATACGCCGCCGCGGTCACGCCCACCGCCCCCATCACCACGCAATATCCGACGCACACCCACGGGCTCCATGGCACCAGCGCAATCAACACCAACGGCGTCATGCTGGCCCACAGCGCGTAGGCGATGTTGTAGGTGAACGAGATGCCGGACACGCGAATCTTCGGCGGGAACAGGCTGACCATCACCGATGGCACCGCGCCGACCACGCCACAACCCAGCCCGGCCACTGCGTAGGCCAGGCCCAGCCAGGCACTGCCACTGATCAGGCTGGCATAGAGCACGGCGATGCCCAGGGGCAGCAGCAGGCTGTAGAGCATGACGGTGCGCCAGGCGCCAATGCGGTCGACGATGAGGCCGGCCAGGACGCAGCCGATGTTCAGGAAAACGATGCCGAGGCTGCTCAGGGCGAAGGTGTGGCTGGGGGTCAGGCCGAAGCTTTTCTGCATCACGGTTGGGGTGATGACGACGAACACGACCACGGCGGAGGTCAGCACGCAGGTGAGGATCGCAGCGGGCAGCAAGGCGTGGCGATGGTCGCGCAGGACCGTGCGCAGCGGCAGTTCCGCCGCCCCCTCACGATTGGCTTGCAGCGCCATGAAGATCGGCGTTTCGCTGAGCCAGCGGCGCAGCCAGACGCCAATCACGCCGAAGACGCCGCCCAACAGGAACGGCAGGCGCCAGGCGTAGTCGAGGATTTCCGTCGGGGTATAAATCCGCGCCAGCGCGGTGGCGGTCAGGGCGCCGAGCAAATAGCCAAAAGTCAGGCCCGCCTGGAGAAACCCCAGGGCATAGCCACGATGTCGCAGCGGCGCATGTTCAGCGACAAAGACCCAGGCACTGGGCACTTCGCCGCCCACCGCCGCGCCTTGCAGGATGCGCAACGCCAGCAACAGCAACGGGGCGAAATAGCCGATCTGCGCGTAAGTCGGCATCACGCCGATGAGCAGGCACGGCAAGGCCATCATGAGGATGCTCAAGCTGAACACCCGCTTGCGCCCCAGGCGATCGGCGAAGTGCGCCATGAGAATTCCGCCCAAGGGCCGGGCCAGGTAGCCGGTGGCGAAAATCCCGAAGCTTTGCAGCAGGCGCAGCCACTCGGGCATCTCTGGCGGGAAGAACAGCTGGCTGAGGGTCAGGGCGAAAAAGACAAAAATGATGAAATCATAGATTTCCAGCGCACCGCCGAGGGCGGCCAGGCCCAGGGTCTTGTAGTCGGATCGGCTGAACCGCGCGTCTGGCAGATGAGTCGAGGCAGTCATAGGCAAGTTTGAAAGTGAGTGGAAAGAAGGCAACGGCTCAGGCAGCGGGATCTTTGTCCACGGGCTGCGCCGGCGATTGGCCTGGCTCGGCGTCTGCGGCCTCGTCAGCAGGCAGGAAATCCTTGCGGCTCTGGGCGATGGCCCGGCGTATCTCGTCGCCCTTGGTGGGGCAGTTCTTGAGGCGGGCGATGCCGTCGGTTTTCTGCGTCATCGCCATCCTCCGGCATGAGTGAACACGGGCCGATAGTGCTCGCTTTTGGCGCTCGATGCCAACTTCCGTGACGATTGGGGCTGCTGTGCAGCCCTGCGGGAGCGAGCGCCCTCGCCACGGGTTTATGCACGATCAACGGTGATAGCGGCGCACCACGCTGCTGTTGCGCAGTACATGGCCGTTGAGTTTTTCCATCAATTGGGTGCGAGTCAGGCCGGCGGGCAAAGCTTCGGGCGGCAGGTCCAGGGCGAAAATCTGGATCAGGTAATGGTGGGCACTGTCGCCAATGGGCGGGCACGGGCCGATATAGCCAGGGGTGTTCTTGCTATTGAGACCGCTCATGCCTTCCAGCGAGGACTTGGTGCCCGCGCCTGCTGGAATCTGCCGGGTGCTGGGCTTGATTCCATAATGAATCCAATGATCGACACCCTGCCCCCGCTGGCCGTCGGGGTCGAGCATGACGATGGCATAGCTGAGGGTGCCCGGAGGACCAGCGTTCCAACTCAAGGCCGGGGAAATATTCTTGCCGCCGCATTTGTTGGCGTCACTGGCGGCCGCTGCGGTGAAGAGGCGGTCGTCCGACACACCGGGAATGCTCAGGGTAAAACGCTCTTCAGCCTGGCCCCCTTGTGCGCACAGCACGAGGGTGACGGCCGCGAGCCAGGAGGAAAGGGAAGTCAATCGGGTCATACCGGGCACCTTGAATGCGGTTCAGGCCATGGACGGCCTGCGAACTATAGCCGCAGCGCCGGCCCGGTTGCAGTGACAATTACGCTGAACCTCACTCCAATTGCTCGACTCCAACGGGAAACGCCTGCCGGAGAACGACCATGCCCATGCATCAAGTCGCCCGCCTCGCTGATGTGCGAGAGGACCGCGGCCTCGAAGTCAGCCTCAATGAATCACCCGTCCTGCTGCTGCGGGCCGGCGGTCAGGTGCGGGCATTCCAAGGCAAATGCCCACATGCCGGCGCACCGTTGGCCAAGGGGGCGGTGTGCCACGGCCGGCTGATCTGCCCGTGGCACAAAGCGGCATTTCGCGCCGAAGACGGCGCCCTGTGCGAACCGCCGGCCCTCGACAGCCTGGAGCGTTATCACGTGGAGGTGCGCGGCGACGAAGTCTGGGTCGATGACCAACCACTGCCGGCCGAGAAAATCCCGCCGGCCGATGATCCGCGTACCTTCGTCATCATCGGCGCCGGCGCGGCGGGCACAGCGTGCGCGGCTGCGTTGCGCGAGAAGGGTTTCGGTGGGCGGATCCTCATGGTCGACCGGGAAGCCGAGGCCGGCTATGACCGCACCGTCTTAAGCAAATATGTCCTGGCTGGCGACATGGCGGCGGACAAGACCCCGCCCCTGCGCGATGAAACTTATTTCACCCAGCAACGCATCGAACGGCGCCATGGCGAAGTCACCGACCTTGATGTGGATGCACGCCAGATCCGCCTCGCGGACGGCGAAACGTTGAGCTACGACGCGGTGCTCCTCGCCACCGGCGGTGTGCCCAAGACGCCCGGCTTGTCGGGGCTCGACCTGCCGAATGTTTTCACCCTGCGCTCCTTGGCCGACAGCCGGCAGATCCTCGACCGTACCCAGCCGGGGCAACAGGCGGTGATCATCGGCGACAGTTTTATCGCCATGGAGGTTGCCTCCTCCCTGCGCAAACGCGAACTGAGCGTCACCGTCCTGGCCCGTCATCCGGTGCCGTTCGCCAAGCAGTTCGGCGACAGCATCGGCAAGGCGATCCTGGCAAGGCACCGGGCCAATGGGGTGGTGTATCACAGCGAAGGCGAAGCAGCGCGAATCGAAGGCACGGGCAACGCCGAAGCCGTGGTGCTGGATAACGGCCAACGCTTTGCGGCGGACCTGGTCATCATCGGTGTCGGCGTGCACCCGGCCACGGAGCCGTTCGCCAACCTGCCACGAGAGAACGATGAATCGTTGATCGTCGACGACGGCATGCGCGTGACTGATGGCGTCTGGGCCGTGGGCGACATCGCGACCTTTCCCCTCAACGGCCAGCCCCGGCGCATCGAACATTGGCGCCTGGCCCAGCAACAGGCCCGGATCGCCGCGACGAATATGCTCGGAGGTGAAGAGCATTACCTAGACGTGCCGTTCTTCTGGACGTATCACTTCGGCAAGCGCTACGACTATCTGGGCCACGCCGAGGAATGGGATGAGGTGCAATTCAAAGGCACACCCGAGCATCCGCCCTTTATCGCGCTGCTCGGCAAGGACGGCCTCGTCGCGGCAGTCGTGGCCTGCGATGAAGGCCGGGCCATGGCAGCACTGGCCCAGCGCATGAAACAACCGCTGCCCGTGGATGAAGCTTGGCGGCTGGTTCGGGACTTTACGGCGTAGCTTGTCTTTAAAAACGCCACAAAACCTGTGGGAGCGAGCTTGCTCGCGATGGCGTCTGCTCGGGCAGCAACACGGTTGCCTGACACTCCGCTATCGCGAGCAAGCTCGCTCCCACAAAGAAATAGTCGCAGCTGCGCTTACGCGGAGTGATCCGCCGGCAAATGGATCACCCGTGGTCGCTCCAACGGGGCCAGGGGCGGCGGCTGCAAGTCCGGGCTCAGCAAATGGAAATGCGGCACCACGTGGCTGATATCCCCATCCTGATTGTTGTGGATGATTTTCGACCCAGGCTGGCGCAAGGTTTCCAAGCGTTCGTCGGTCAACTTGAAACTGGCGCTCAGGCCCTGGTCGTCCACCGCCGGCCTCGGCAGCCGTCGCTGGGCAAAGCTACGGCTCTTGCGCTGTTGATAACGCGCCCAGGTGATCAGGATGATTGCATTGGCCAACGCGATCCAGCCGTAGATCTGCAACGTCCCCAGGGTGTCGAACAATGAACCGCCCAGGCGCGGGCCGGCGTGACTGTCGAACAGCGGCCACAGCCCGTTCACCAGTAGATACAACAGCCCGACCCACGCCAGCACCGTAAAGAGCACATCGATGACCACCAGAAAGGGTCGCTGCCGGGTCCTGATAATTTTCATCGGATCACTTCCTCTTCTTCGTCATCGAACGGTTTGATCCCGCGATCCGGGCTGACCCAGCGGGCACGCTTCTGATGCTGTCCGAACAACACCTTGGGGAAACTCACCAGGGTGGTGAACAGGCTGATCAGCCAGAACACCAGCGGGTACCAGACCACCCAGAACATGATGTGCCACAGGCCTTTTTCGTAGCGGCGGTCGATCAGGATGCTCACCGCGAACTGCATCAGGCACACCACCGCCAGCAGCAGCCCGGTGAAGGCCGGCGGCATGAGGTGGTCCACTGCGATAGCCGCAGGCATCTCGACGAATTTACCGGCGCCCCAGAAGATCACCGACAACAGGAAGGTGAACGCCCAGCCGGTGGACAGGCAGTATTCGAACAGCAGCGGCCACAGGTAGCGGTGACGGTATTGCCAGATACCGCGGATATTCTTGAACAGCACCTCGGCGCCACCCTGGGCCCAGCGCAGGCGTTGCCGCCAGAGGCCGCGCAGGGTTTCGGGCATGAGGATCCAGCACAGGGCGCGGGGCTCGTAGAAGATGCTCCAGTGGTCCAGTTGCAGCTTCCAACTGATGTCGATGTCTTCGGTGATCATGTCCGGGCTCCAATAGCCGACCCGGTGCAGGGCCGTGCGACGGAACGCGACAATTACGCCGGACACGGTAAAGATCCGCCCGAAGACTCGCTGGGTGCGCTTGATCAAACCGATGATCGAGGAAAACTCGCCGACCTGGACCCGGCCCACCAATGTCGAACGGGTGCGGATGCGCGGGTTGCCGGTCACCGCGCCGAGGCGGGCGTTATCCAGCATCGGTGCAACCAGGTAGGCGCAAGTGTTGGGCGCCAGCAGCGCATCCCCGTCGATGCACACCAGGTATTCGCTGCGCGCGGCAATGGCGCCCATGCGCAGGGCCACGGCCTTGCCCTGGTTTTCCGCCAGGTGCAGCACGCGCAAACGTGGGTCCTCGGCGGCCAGCCGGTCGAGCACTTCGGCGGTGTTGTCCTTGGAGCCGTCGTTGATGGCGATGACTTCGATGTTCGGGTAATGCTGGCCCAGCGCGGCGTGAATCGTGTCGGCAACGTTGTCGCCTTCGTTGAAACACGGGACCAGGATGCTGATCAGCGGCTCGCCGGCCAGGGGCGGCGGCAGCGTGTCGTCCTTCCATGGCCAGTGGCGCTCCCAGTGCAGCCAGAAATACAGGCCACCGGCGATCCACAGGCCGGACATGAACAGCGGGTAGAAGAACACGAAGTCCATCAGGAATTGCCCGGTGACCAGGAAGATCAGGCCCAGGGGCACCCCAAGGACGATCGCCAGCACCAGGACGGCGAGCAGTCTGTCGAACATGTCAAGGATTCCACTTGTTGGAGAGCGCAGGCCGCACGGCTTTCACGGCGGGCTGGTCTTCGATGAAGTTGTCCGGGTAGTAACCGAAACTGGTCATGCCCTGACGCTTGAGGCGCCCCATCCAGTCGGCCAGTTGTTCGCCTTCGATGTCGGCCACCGGCTTGCTGTGCCAGTCGCGGGCTTGCAGCTCGAACACCGTACGCTTGAGCGCACCCGGGCGGGCCTTGATCGTTTCCACCAATCGCTCGAGCCAGGGGCCCGATTGCTCGCGGGTCTGCCCTTCCATCAATGGCATGGCCATCGGTGCAGTCCAGTCGTACGCGGCGAGAAAATCGTCGAGGTTCTGGGCGAACCAGGCTTCGCTTTCCGGGTTGAGCATCGGCTCGGCAAAGATATTGCGCGCCGTGCGCACCTGCGGGCCACGTATCGCCCGGACCTTGGCGGTGAGCTCGGCGGTGAAATCGATCAGGTAGCGGCTCTTGAAGCGAGTCCAGCGCTGCATGGCTGCCGGGTCATCGCGCAGGGCGGCGATGGATTGCGGCAAGCCGTGGGCGGCATAGACTTTCATCGCGGCGGGGCTGGCGTCCTCGAAGTCGGAGAACACCGCGTCGTCATGGTAAAGAACACCATCCACCGAGCTCATCCGCGCCATGTCTTCGTAGATTTCGCCGATGACCTTGCGCACGTTCGGGTCGAATGGCGACAGGCGCACGTACTGGTCCGGGGCGACACCGGTCTTGCCGGTCTTCGGATCCCAGCGCAGCACGCGGGGCAGTTTCGGGTCCAGGGCAAAGCTGAGCACCGGCATCCAGGCATAGACCTTGACGTTGGCCCGGGTACGCAATTGCCATGCAACCCGGTCAAACAGATCGGCGCGCACCGGCAGATGACGGTTGGGGAAGTACAGGGAGTGGACCAGGCCGTCACCTTTCGGGTCGGCGAACGCCTGCAGGAACACCGTGTTGGCGCCCAGGTCGTAGATGCGCTGGACCAGTTTGCCGACGTTGGCTTCTTGCTGCGCCGGGTCCGAATCGTAGACGTAATCCAGATCGACGTGGACCACCCGCATCGGGTCGATCGTTTGCACGGAAGAGATGCTTTCGGCGAAGTGCGCGCCGTCCGGATCGGACGACACCAGGAAACGCGGGCCATCCATCAGGTTATCGAGGCTGTCGAGACCATCCTCCAGAGTCAGCGCCATCTGGTAGCCCTCGCTGCCGATGACCTGCAACGCAGTGCCGTCGGCTTCGCCATAGGGCCAGACCCAGACGCGCGGGCTGTAGCCGGCAACCTTGCGGATCTTTTCGGAAATGGCCGCCACATCCTTGCGCATGCGAGCCTGGAAATCGGCCTCGTTTTCGTAGCGACCAGTCGCAGGATCGTAGTGCCGGGTGGTCGCGGCGGGTTGCTGGTTGCCTTGCGGGTTGGCGAGGATACCTTTGTGATTGGCGTCGGTGTGGGCGGCAATTTCCACCAGGCCCGACTTCGAAACCTCACGAACCTGCTCCCACGTCAGGAACTCGGAACGCTTGCGCGGCACACCGGCAAAATCCACCGATTGGCCCTGCGGCGTGTCGACCCAACTGCCAACCGGCGCCAGGATGGCCGGCCAGTTATAGGCGCGCAGGATCGGCATGACGCGGGTGTAGAAGCTCGAGTAGCCGTCGTCGAAACTCAGCAGCACCGCGCGCGGCGGCAGTTCCGGGCCGCCATTGCGGGCGGCGATGATCTGGTCGACGGTGACCGGCTGGTAGTTGTTTTCCCGCAGCCAGGCCAACTGTTCGATCAGGCGTTCGGTACGCACGGCCACGAGAGCCTGGTCGGGGTCGAGATCCTCGACATCGTGGTAGGCGATGCCAAGCACGTGGTTTTTCGGCCACGGCGCGTCGTTGGCCGCCACCGGCCGTTGCGAAGGTGGTGTGAACGCCGGGGCTTGCTGGGCACAAGCGCTGATCAGCAAGACTCCCAGCAGAAGGATGAATCGCGAAATGACGGGCATTTTCAAACTCTTCTAGAAGCGGTAGGTGAGGTCGACAAGCAGGCGCAGATCGCTTTCACGATTGCCGTCGTAAGGGCGGTTGAGCCAGCTCAGCGCGGCCCCGGCTTCGAGCACGTCATTCCAGAGCAAACGCTGGCCGTAGCTGAGCAATCCCATCGCACCGGTGCTGTAGTCACGCTGGCTGTAGGTACCGGCACCGGCCTGGAATTGCTGGCTCCAGGTGGTTTCGTAACGGCGGTACAACACATGGTTGGCGGTCACGGTCGGCATGACGCTGAAGTCCGATTTCGGATTGAAGTACGGCACTTCGTTGGAACCGCTGTTGCGGCTGGCACCGACTTCCAGACCCATTTCCACTTGCAACCTCGGGGCGCTGTAGAGGCCTTCGCGGCCGGTCAGCAAGGTCTCGAGGCGGTTGTTGCCGTCGCTGAAGTGCGACGGGCTGACAGCCAGTCGCCATTCGCGACTCTCATCGGCCCGCCAGCGGACAAAACCGCTTCCGCCATTGGCGCGGATACCGCTGTTGAGAGCCCGCAACGGGGTGCCGGCCGAGAGGTAATCCAGGCTGCCGCCGTACTGCCAGTGGTCGTTGATGTCCCGAGCCACAGCCACACGTGCACCCTGCTTGTCACCGGAGCCATACGAGTGATTGGAGACTTCCGCTTCCAGGGTCATGTCGCGCGTGCGCCGCTCGACGCCCAGGCGCTGCCAGCGATGATGACCGGTGCCTTCCTCGAAATCGCCAGTGGCGTAGCCGGCACCAACGAACAACCGCCAGTCCTCGTCAATGGGCGGGCTGTAGAGCAACGTTTCAATACCAAAGTCCCGGCTGCCGGTCACCGCACCAGCATCGCCATTGCCACCGCCAAAGCTCTTGCCGGTGTAGGCTTCGATGCGCAATTCGGCCATGTCGTGAACTTCGCGCTGGCGTTGCAGGCGCTTGACGTGGGCGTTCTCCGGATAGCGAGCGACGACGTCGTCGGTGAGCGCATCCATCTGCCGCCACTCCTGCAGATCCATCGCGGCGCGGGCCTGGGCGATTTCCAGATCGCGACTACGCGGCGTCGTCGCCTCGACTTCCTTGAGCAGGTTCTCGGACCGGCGCGGCCAGTCTCGGGCCTGATACAGATCGGCCTGGGCCAGGCGCAAACCGATGTTGCCGGGGCCTTGATAGACAAGGTCGTTCAGGCGCGCTTCGGCGGAAGGCAGGTCAGCGCCATAAGTGCCCGCCTGGGCGGCGAGTTGCTGAGCGTCCATCCATTCGTCGTTAGGGTTGCCGATCGGCATCCCTTTAAGCTCCACGCGTGACGGCTGTGATTTCGCCAGATCCTCAGCAAGCGCGCGTGCTTCTTCGGAGCGTTCGCTTTCCAGCAAAGCGTAATAGAGCGCCGTGCTGTCTTCGAAGCGATCCGCAGGGTCGGCATCGGGCGCGGTCAGTACGCGACGATACAGATCGATGGCAATCTCCGGCTCCCGTTGCTCCAAGTAGGAAGAGGCCACCCAACGCAAGGCATAAGTAGGAATGCCGACGCCTTCAGCGACCAGTTTCTGGTATTCGGCAATCACCTCTGCCCGGCGAGCCCGGGCATTGAGGGCACCCATGCGGTCGATCCGCCAGCGCAGGACGTCCTCATGGGCCTCGGCCACCGGGGTCCAGGTGGCGAGCAGTTTGTCGTAATCAACCAGGGCGCGATCCGCGATGACGAAGCGATCCTTTTCGCTGCGGCTGGCCATGTCCGCCAGGCGCACCCGCTCGGCCGCTACATCGCCTTCAAGCCGGCGCTGCACGCCACGGTCGATCAGCCCGGGCTGGAGACGGGCCAGGCGCAGGGCCGGCTCCGGCAACCGGGCACGTTGCAGTGCATAGATATACTCGCGCGCAACCTCAGGCTTGTGACTACCCGCACGGGTGAACGCCTGGTCGTATTCAAATAGCGCTTCGTGGGGATTATTGGCGCGGGTCAGCGCATAACCCAAAGCCAGACGGCGCATTGGATCGTCAGGTTTGGCGGCAACCAGCGCCTTGGCACGGCTGACGGCTTCATCAGGCTTGCCAGCATCGGCCTGGGTCAGGGCCAGGCCCAGTTGCAGATCGGGATTTTGTGGATCGATCGCCAGTGCGCGGCGATACAAATCGGTCGCCGAATCCCAACGCTTGAGGTTGCGATAGGACCGCGCCACAGCCGTCAGCGCCTGGACCGGCAGGTCGCGATAGCGGCCCTGGGTTTCATAGACGGTCGCCACCTCGGCATCGAGGCCAGCCCAACTGGCAATCTGCAGGTGATCACTGATCTGCGCGGTGCTGGCCTGGCCGGCCGATAGCTGACGCAACACGGTCAACGCGGGCGTGTAATGACCTGCACGGGCGTCGAGCACCTTCTGGTCATAGCCAGAATCGGCCAACGCCACAAGCGGCCAGCACAATTGGCTGCACAGCGCGACGCGAAACAACGGGCGCAAACCGAATTGAATAAAAGGACCCACAGTACGCGGCATTCGTCAGCATCCTTACATGGCCAGCCGGGTCGCAGTGCCCCCTTGCCCATCAAACAGGAGGCCGGGTCAAAGGAACCCAGCCAAGCTCTAACGGGCCAAGTCTGGCACTGCGCGCAGGGTCATCTTTCAGAACGCCATAATTCTTCAGAATCCATGCAGATTTCAGCGTGGTACTTTTTCACAGGCAAAAAAAACCGGCCGTTCGCAATGCACAGGCCGGTTTCTGGTACGACTGAAACGGGATTACTGAATGGCGACGCCGCCGCCCAGCTTGCTCATCACAAATGCCGAGAACTGTTCAACGGTCATTTTCTGGCCGTTGAAATCGACTTGATTGTTCGCGTAATGCAGGTTGGTGACCACATCGTTGCCCTCCAGCTTGGCCAGCTCCGTACCCACTGCCATGGCACTGAACATATCGCTGGTGGCGGTGGCCTGGTCAGCGATCAGCTTGGCATCGGTCTGACCTTCCATCTGCGCCTGCACAGTCAGCAGGTCCACCAGCATCGGCTTGGAGACTTTCACCTTGAATTCCAGCAGGGCAAGCAGTTGGCGGCCCAGTTCATCAGGCGGCAAGTCCATGGATTGCGGCTTGGCCAAATCGACGACCAGGCTCGCGCGGCTTTCACCATTAGCGGTATTGAACGACAGGTTCTCCAGGGCGACTTGTGGAGCGCCTGCCAAGAGTTTCTCCAGATCAGCCTTGACCTGTGCCTCTTCCGCCTCGGTCAGGTTCAGCTCTGGCGCTGGCTCGCCCGCTTCAGCCGCTTCGGCAGCGGCTTTTTCGTAAGGCTGCAGCTTGGCTTGGTAGACCTGCATCAGCGACATGGTTGCTGGGATGTCCAGATTCTTGAGGCTTACCGCCATTTGCGCCGAACCGATGACTTTGTCGTTGAACGACAACTCACCGATCTTGTAATCGGCACGGCCCGAAGCGCTGGTGCCGTTTTCGGAGCTGTTGTTCTTCATTTCGAAGTTCTTCAGGCCCAACACCGATTTCTGCTCGCCGAAGCTGGTCTTGCTGTTGCTCAGCAACAGGGTGTTATCACCCATGTAGTAGCCATAGGTGCTCTTGGTCAGGTTACTGGCCAATGTCAGGCCGCTGAACTCAACTTGCACCGGCGTCTGGTCTTCGGCGACGGTGGTCAGTTTGAAACTGTCCATATAGCCATCGACCTTGATCTTTTGGGCTTGGGCGCTGGCAGCCACGTCGATCTTCAGGCCTGAAAAGATGAGCTGGGATTGTTCATCCAGCTTGGTATCCAGGGGCAGCAGCTCGAATGTGCCGTTGGTGGATTGATCGTAGCCCAGGTTGAACACGCCTTTGAGGGGCGACTTGTCCTTGGCGGCAACGAACCACTTTTCGGTCAGCGGAGTGCGCTCAAGCTCGGTGTGACTGGTGGCCATGACTGGCAACCATTTGAGCGTCATCAGGCGGGAAAAGGGCAGCGGACCATGTTCGATGTTATCGACGAACAGCAGTTCGACCGGTTCGCTACCAAACATCTCGCCTTCGCCCTTGAGACGATAATGCGCGGTACTGCTGAATGTTCCGCGATCCAGGGAGACCAGTTCGATCGATGCAGTGCCATTGGAGCCGGCCAGAGCCGTTTGCATTTGCTTGTTGCTGTCGGCAATAGCGGTATTCAGCACTCCTTCAAGCTTCGTGCCGGTATACCAGGCGCCACCTGCGCTGACGGCACCGATAACCACAACGATTCCGAGAAGTACGCTTGCTGATTTATTCATGAGTGACCCGATCGTTATTCCATGGTTGAAAAAATCGTCGTCTTCCTTGACCCGCAAAGGGCTATGGCTCGACGCTGTAAAAGTGGTGGGGAGATTAGCATCAGGCAGGCACGCTAGCCCAATGTTTAAAGGGGGGAAAGCGTGTTCTTGAGAAATGGTCTACGAATATTGGACTTCGATCTCGTCGAGCTGATGATCAAAAGTCTTGAGCCTTGCGGTCCAGGTATATACCAGCACTTCGAAATCACGATTGATCACCGCCGTGCCCGACGAATCTGCGCGCCCATCGCAAAAATCCAGTTGGTAGCGCTCCCGAGCCATGGCGTTGGCGACATCGCACAGCTCGCGCGCATTGTTGAGCCAATGCCAATCGTCTTGCGCGACCTGCTCGTCCAAAGCGGCACACTGGATTTTCAAGGCCTCGAGACTCTTTTCCAGAGGAGTCCCGGTGAGTTCTCCCATGACCTCCTGGAAGGTGCGCCCCGGTTGCCAATAACTGCCCCAGAAATAGCGATCGAACACCGTCTCGACCCTTCGTAGCGCAACCTTTGTATCCCAGATCAACACCAGGGTCTTGCCTTGCTCGAGTTGTTTTTTCTTGATGCGCTGGCCTTGCAGTGAAGCCCAGGCGACAACAGCTATGGATATGACGCCGATCAGCGCAGACACGCTATCGAGGAAGATCAATGCCTTATCTATCTGATGGGTCAGCATGACGCCATAGAAATAGGTACCTGAAAGCAGCAACAACGCTGCAATAGCGCACCAGAAGCCAGGAGCATAAGGGTTTTTCATTATTGGAATCCCCATGACCAGTCACATCGCGGGCGCCTTTTGCCTACGCCCAACAATCAAAGCATAGCAACGGCCTCGGGGTTTGCTGGAGCGGGACAGCAATTTAGGGGACGATCCGATTACCGGCCCTAAACGACAAAACCCCTGTCTGCGCTGGCAGACAGGGGTTTCGGGAATTCAATCTTGACGATGACCTACTCTCACATGGGGAAACCCCACACTACCATCGGCGATGCATCGTTTCACTTCTGAGTTCGGGATGGGATCAGGTGGTTCCAATGCTCTATGGTCGTCAAGAAATTCGGTGACCAACCCGTTCAGAAACAACGTGTCGGTAAAAATCTAAGACTTCTACTAAAACAAAACCCCTACCTGCGTCAGCAGATAGGGGTTTCGGAATTTAATCTTGACGATGACCTACTCTCACATGGGGAAACCCCACACTACCATCGGCGATGCATCGTTTCACTTCTGAGTTCGGGA
>NZ_JAUTYU010000025.1:0-65441 GCF_052112105.1 Pseudomonas sp. BP11-1-1 | reverse complement strand
TTTTGTGAGGTTCAAGGCGTATAACCTTGAAGCTTGAATTGGTGCCCAGAAGAAGACTCGAACTTCCACGACCTTGCGGTCACCAGCACCTGAAGCTGGCGTGTCTACCAATTTCACCATCTGGGCAATATCGGCAACGTGTCTACGTCGTCGATGGCGCGCACTATACGGAGCGTGTTTTTAACTGTAAACCCCCGGGCGCAAAAAAAACGCTAAATTTCACGAGCGGTGCAATCAGGGGCTTCAAAGGCGTGTCGAAAGACTTTAGAAAAGGCATCTGATGCTTGAAATTTCCCGTTTCATTACGCCTATGCCAAACTAACCCGCATATAGACAAGGTGAAAACTCTCTAATGGCCGATTGGCAGTCCCTCGATCCCGAGGCCGCTCGTGAAGCGGAAAAATATGAAAACCCTATTCCTAGCCGCGAACTGATCCTGGCGCATCTCGCCGATCGGGGTTCGCCTGCTAGCCGTGAGCAGTTGGTCGAAGAGTTCGGCCTGACCACCGAGGACCAGCTCGAAGCCCTGCGCCGCCGCCTGCGTGCCATGGAGCGCGATGCTCAACTGATCTACACCCGGCGTGGCACCTATGCCCCGGTCGACAAGCTCGATCTGATCCTGGGCCGCATCGCCGGCCACCGCGACGGCTTCGGTTTCCTGATTCCGGACGATGGCAGCGACGATCTGTTCATGAGCCCGGCGCAGATGCGCCTGGTGTTCGATGGCGACCGTGCGCTGGCCCGGGTTTCCGGCCTGGACCGACGCGGGCGTCGTGAAGGCGTGATCGTCGAAGTGGTTTCCCGTGCCCACGAAACCATCGTGGGGCGCTATTTCGAGGAAGGTGGCATCGGTTTCGTCGTTGCCGACAACCCGAAGATCCAGCAAGAAGTGCTGGTCACGCCAGGCCGTAATGCCAACGCGCAGATCGGTCAGTTCGTCGAAGTGAAGATCACCCACTGGCCAACCCCGCGCTTCCAGCCGCAAGGCGATGTGGTGGAAGTGGTCGGCAACTACATGGCGCCGGGCATGGAAATCGACGTTGCCCTGCGCACCTACGACATTCCCCACGTCTGGCCTGAAGCGGTCTTGAAAGAAGCCGCCAAGCTCAAGCCGGAAGTCGAAGAGAAAGACAAAGAGAAGCGCATCGACCTGCGCCACCTGCCGTTCGTCACCATCGACGGTGAAGACGCCCGTGACTTCGACGATGCGGTCTACTGCGAAGCCCGGCCCGGCAAGTTGCGCCTGTTCTCGGGCGGCTGGAAGTTGTACGTGGCGATTGCCGACGTTTCCAGTTATGTGAAGCTCGGTTCGGCGCTGGATGCCGAAGCCCAGGTTCGCGGCAACTCGGTGTACTTCCCCGAGCGCGTCGTGCCGATGTTGCCTGAGCAACTGTCCAACGGCCTGTGCTCGCTCAATCCCCATGTCGACCGCCTGGCCATGGTCTGCGAGATGACCATCTCCAAGGCCGGCGAGATGACTGACTACTGCTTCTATGAAGCCGTGATTCATTCCCACGCCCGCCTGACCTACAACAAGGTCAGCGCGATGCTGGAAACGCCGAAGCTGGCCGAGTCGCGCAAGCTGCGTGGCGAGTACACCGATGTCGTGCCGCACCTCAAGCAGCTCTACTCGCTGTACAAGGTTCTGCTTGCGGCGCGCCACGTGCGCGGCGCGATCGATTTCGAAACCCAGGAAACCCGGATCATCTTCGGTACCGAGCGCAAGATCGCCGAAATCCGGCCGACCGTGCGCAACGACGCGCACAAGCTGATCGAGGAGTGCATGCTGGCGGCCAACGTTGCCACGGCGGAATTCCTCAAGAAGCATGAAATCCCTGCGTTGTACCGGGTTCACGACGGTCCGCCGCCAGAGCGCCTGGAAAAACTGCGGGCGTTCCTCGGTGAGCTGGGCTTGTCCCTTCACAAAGGCAAGGAAGGTCCATCGCCGAAGGATTACCAGGCTCTGCTGGCGAGTATCAAGGATCGTCCGGATTTCCACCTGATCCAGACCGTGATGCTGCGCTCGTTGAGCCAGGCGGTGTACAGCGCCGATAACCAGGGTCACTTCGGCCTGAATTACGAGGCCTACACCCACTTTACGTCGCCGATCCGTCGCTACCCCGACCTGCTCACGCACCGGGCCATCCGCAGCGTGATCCACTCGAAGATGAACACCCCGCACGTCAAGCGTGCCGGTGCGATGACCATTCCGAAGGCGCGTATCTATCCGTACGACGAGGCCGCCCTGGAGCAGCTCGGCGAGCAATGCTCGATGAGTGAGCGACGTGCCGACGAAGCGACTCGTGATGTGGTGAACTGGCTCAAGTGCGAATACATGAAGGATCGCGTCGGTGAGTCGTTCCCTGGCGTGATTACCGCCGTGACTGGTTTTGGCCTGTTCGTCGAGCTGACTGACATCTACGTCGAAGGCCTGGTGCATGTCACCGCGCTGCCGGGCGATTACTACCACTTCGATCCTGTGCATCACCGCCTGGCGGGCGAGCGCACCGGGCGCAGCTTCCGCCTTGGCGATACCGTCGAAGTGCGGGTGATGCGTGTCGACCTCGACGAGCGCAAGATCGACTTCGAGATGGCGGAAAAAACCATCAGCGCGCCGATCGGTCGCAAGAAGCGTGGTGCCGAAACCGCAGCGCCTGCCAGCAAGTCCGAGGAGCCTGCTTCGTCGTCCCGGTCGGGGCGTCGTGGTCCGGCCAAGGAAAAAGCTGTCGAAGCCTATCGGCCAAGCGATGCTGCGGCGAAGAACGCTGAGTTGCGCAAAAGCCGTGAAATGAAACAGGCGTTGCTGGCCGAAGCCAAGAATGGTGGTAAAGCTGCATCCGGGAGCAAGGCCGGACGGTCGGCCCCGGACAAGGCGGCCAGCAAGCCTAGCAAACACCGTAAGGGCCCGCCGAAAGCGGGCTCGGCCCCAGCCAAGAGCGGCGGGGCGCGTAAACCCAAGGCCAAGTCATGAGTCAGTTGGAAAAAATCTACGGCGTGCACGCCGTGGAAGCGTTGCTGCGTCATCACCCCAAGCGGGTCAAGCAGATCTGGCTGGCGGAAGGGCGTAGCGATCCGCGCGTCCAGACCCTGGTTGAGCTGGCTGGCGAAAACCGCGTTGCGGTCGGCCAGGCCGAGCGACGCGAAATGGATGCCTGGGTCGAAGGCGTGCACCAGGGTGTCGTGGCCGAGGTCAGTCCGAGCCAGGTCTGGGGCGAAGCGATGCTCGACGAGCTCCTGGATCGCACTGAAGGCGCTCCCCTGCTGCTGGTGCTGGACGGCGTGACCGACCCTCATAACCTTGGCGCCTGCCTGCGTTCGGCGGATGCCGCCGGTGCGCTGGCGGTGATCGTGCCCAAGGACAAGTCGGCAACCTTGACGCCCGTGGTGCGCAAAGTTGCCTGCGGCGCGGCGGAAGTCATTCCATTGGTGGCGGTGACCAACCTGGCGCGCACCCTGGAGAAACTCCAGCAGCGCGGCTTGTGGGTTGTCGGCACGGCGGGCGAGGCCGAGGTCAGCATTTATGACCAGGACCTGACCGGTCCGACCATCCTGATCATGGGCGCCGAAGGCAAGGGCATGCGCCGCCTGACCCGCGAGCATTGCGATTACCTGGTCAAGCTGCCGATGGCTGGTAGCGTCAGCAGTCTCAACGTCTCGGTCGCCACCGGTGTGTGCCTGTTCGAGGCGCTGCGTCAGCGTGGTGCCAAGGCGGCCGCCAAGAAGCCTTAATCCAGGCGCGGTCAAAATGTGGGAGCGAGCTTGCTCGCGATGACGGTGTATCAGTGACGCAAATGTCGACTGACACGCCTCTATCGCGAGCAAGCTCGCTCCCACAGTGTTTTGTGTAGGGTCAGGAACGGCGCTGTTCAAATAATCACCAATTGCCTTGCGCCGCCCTCGGCCCTTCTCTACAATTGCGCCCCTTGCTGTGATGGCAGGCACTTATGTGTCTAGCGTCCTCAAGTCCATAAGTGTCATTCACTCCTTGTCTGACCGTTTTTGAGCGGCAGGCTACAACCCGTAAGGAGCATTCATGCGTCATTACGAAATCATCTTTTTGGTCCACCCGGATCAAAGCGAGCAAGTCGGCGGCATGGTTGAGCGTTACACCAAGCTGATCGAAGAAGACGGCGGCAAAATCCACCGTCTGGAAGATTGGGGCCGTCGTCAACTGGCCTACGCAATCAACAATGTTCACAAGGCTCACTACGTGATGCTGAACGTTGAGTGCACTGGCAAGGCCCTGGCCGAGCTGGAAGACAACTTCCGCTACAACGATGCAGTGATCCGTAACCTGGTCATCCGTCGCGAAGAAGCCGTCACCGGCCAATCCGAGATGCTCAAGGCTGAAGAAAACCGCAGTGAGCGCCGTGAGCGTCGCGACCGTCCTGAGCACTCTGACAGCGCCGATGGCGATGACAGCGATAGCGACAGCGACAACAGCGATAACGCTGACGAGTAATCCACGGACCTTTTAAGGAGCCAATCACATGGCACGTTTCTTCCGTCGTCGTAAATTCTGCCGCTTCACCGCTGAAGACGTGAAAGAGATCGATTACAAAGATCTCAACACTCTGAAAGCCTACGTATCCGAGACCGGCAAAATCGTTCCAAGCCGTATCACCGGTACCAAAGCTCGTTATCAGCGTCAGCTGGCCACCGCTATCAAGCGCGCCCGCTTCCTGGCCCTGCTGGCCTACACCGACAGCCACGGCCGCTGAGACCGGGCAGTCGACAAGTAGTAAGGGATTGAATGCATGCGCGCCTTAGCTGACTTCATCATGCGGGGACGTGTGCAGGCCACTCTGGTAGTGGCTGGATGTGCGGCATTGCCGTTGTTGTATTGGTTGGGTGCTGCCGCGGTGGGTCTTGTACTCCTGCGGCGCGGATTGAGGGACGCCTTGGGCGTTCTTGCTCTGGGACTGCTGCCGGCCTTGCTCTGGTGGTTGTATGCCGCTGACCCGCGTGCCGTCATGGTGCTGCTGGGGACTTCGGCGCTGGCGTTGGTGTTGCGCGCCAGCGAATCCTGGAACCGCGTGCTGCTGGTCAGCATAGCGACAGGCGTGGTGTTTTCAGTGGTGCTCGGGGTGGCTTTCGAACCCCAGATCGAGATGCTGTCGCAGGCTTTGATAAAAATCCTGCCCGAGGCGCTCGGTGATCTCTACCAACAGATGTCGGTAGAAGAGCAGGCGCGTTTCGCGTCCCTGATCGCCCCCGTCCTGACCGGACTGATTGCGGCCTTGTTGCAGATCGTCAGTGTGCTGAGCCTGGTTATCGGGCGCTACTGGCAGGCGTTGTTGTACAACCCGGGTGGTTTTGGTCGCGAATTTCGCGCCATCCGCTTTCCGCTTGGGCTGGCGATGTTGCTGTTGGCGGGCATGCTTCTGGGGCCGAACTTCGGTCCGCAGATGGCGATGCTCACGCCGTTGTGCAGCGTACCGCTGGTCTTTGCCGCGCTGGCCCTGATTCACGGGCTGGTGGCGCAAAAGCGGCTGGCCAGGTTCTGGCTGGTGGGGTTGTACGTCACGTTGTTGCTGTTCATGCAGCTGATCTATCCGTTGCTGGTGGTCCTGGCCATCGTCGACAGCCTGATTGATTTTCGCGGTCGTATGGCGCCGAAAGACGCCGACAGCGCGAACGGTGAAGGTTAAAAGTTAGAGGATTTTCACATGCAACTGATCCTTCTGGAAAAAATCGCCAACCTGGGCAACCTGGGCGACAAAGTAAACGTTAAGGCCGGCTACGGTCGTAACTACCTGCTGCCTTTCGGCAAAGCCACCGCTGCGACCGCTGCCAACCTGGCTGCGTTCGAAGAGCGTCGCGCTGAGCTGGAAAAAGCCGCCGCAGACCGTAAGGCATCGGCTGAAAGCCGTGCTGCCCAACTGGCCGAGCTGGAAGTGACCATCACTGCCACCGCTGGCGACGAAGGCAAGCTGTTCGGTTCGATCGGTACCCACGACATCGCTGACGCACTGACCGCCTCCGGCGTTGAAGTAGCGAAAAGCGAAGTTCGTCTGCCGAACGGCACCATCCGCAACGTAGGCGAATTCGACGTAGCCGTGCACCTGCACGCCGAAGTCGAAGCCACCGTACGCGTTGTCGTGGTAGCAGCCTAAGCAACACCTGTCGGTTGGCACCCCCGGGTGCTTGCCGGTAACATCGGGCACGATCCTGTCTACAGGTCGTGCCCTTTGTCTTTCTGCAATTCCTGATTTTCATAACCAGACGTGGCCATGAACGAAATCACCGCCCCCGAGCAATACGATCTGCAAACCGCTGCCCTGAAGGTGCCTCCGCATTCCATCGAGGCCGAACAGGCCGTGCTCGGTGGCCTGATGCTGGACAACAACGCCTGGGAACGTGTGCTCGATCAAGTCTCCGACGGCGATTTCTACCGGCATGACCATCGTCTGATTTTCCGTGCGATCGCCCGTCTGGCCGATCAGAACATGCCGATCGACGTCGTGACCCTGGCCGAGCAATTGGACAAGGAAGGGCAGACGTCCCAGGTCGGCGGCCTTGGTTATCTGGGCGAACTGGCGAAAAACACACCGTCGGTCGCCAACATCAAGGCCTATGCGCAAATCGTGCGCGAGCGGGCGACCTTGCGCCAGTTGATCGGCATCAGCACCGAGATCGCCGACAGCGCGTTCAACCCGGAAGGGCGAACCGCCGCCGAGATCCTCGACGAAGCCGAGCGGCAGATTTTCCAGATCGCCGAGGCCCGGCCGAAAACCGGCGGCCCGGTGAGCGTCAACGACCTGTTGACCAAGGCCATCGACCGCATCGACACCTTGTTCAACACCGACAACGCCATCACCGGCCTGTCCACCGGCTACACCGACCTCGACGAGAAAACCAGCGGCCTGCAGCCGTCCGACCTGATCATCGTCGCCGGCCGTCCATCCATGGGTAAGACCACCTTTGCGATGAACCTGGTGGAAAACGCCGTGCTGCGCAGCGACAAGGCGGTGCTGGTGTACTCCCTCGAGATGCCAGGCGAATCGCTGATCATGCGTATGCTCTCGTCCCTGGGGCGTATCGACCAGACCAAGGTCCGTTCCGGCCAACTGGAAGATGACGACTGGCCGCGCCTCACGTCGGCGGTCAACCTGCTTAACGACCGCAAGCTGTTCATTGACGATACGGCGGGTATCAGCCCGTCGGAAATGCGCGCCCGGACCCGTCGCCTGGTGCGCGAGCACGGTGACATCGCACTGATCATGATCGACTACCTGCAGTTGATGCAGATCCCCGGTTCCAGCGGTGACAACCGGACCAACGAGATTTCCGAGATCTCCCGTTCCCTCAAGGCCCTGGCCAAGGAATTCAACTGCCCGGTCGTGGCCCTGTCGCAGCTGAACCGTTCCCTGGAACAGCGCCCCAACAAGCGCCCGGTGAACTCCGACTTGCGGGAATCCGGAGCGATCGAGCAGGACGCCGACGTGATCATGTTCGTGTATCGCGACGAGGTGTATCACCCCGAGACGGAGCACAAGGGCATTGCCGAAATCATCATCGGCAAGCAGCGGAACGGCCCGATCGGCTTCATCCGCCTGGCGTTTATCGGTAAATACACGCGCTTCGAGAACCTGGCGCCGGGTAGCTACAATTTTGATGACGACGAATAACCTGTTCAGCATCTCTTGAGGCAACCCCTTTCCAGGAGGTTGTATTTTCCCTGTGGGAGCGAGCTTGCTCGCGATAGCGGTGTAACTGTCAGAACATGTGTTGAATGTGCAGACCTCTTCGCGAGCAAGCTCGCTCCCACATTGGGTTTGCGGTGCGCCACCAATTTCCGACCATAGCCGTCGGAATTGGTTATTTTTTGTGCTATATTCCGCGCCCGCGATTTTTCATCCTTTATACCGGTCATCGACATGCAAGCAGCCAAGCCGTTATTTGACTATCCCAAGTACTGGGCCGAATGTTTCGGCCCGGCGCCGTTCCTGCCGATGAGCAGGGAGGAGATGGATCAGCTCGGCTGGGATTCGTGCGACATCATCATCGTGACCGGTGATGCCTACGTCGATCACCCGTCGTTCGGTATGGCGATCATTGGCCGTCTGCTGGAAGCCCAAGGCTTCCGTGTCGGGATCATTGCCCAGCCGAACTGGCAGTCCAAAGACGATTTCATGAAGCTCGGCGAGCCCAACCTGTTTTTCGGCGTCGCGGCCGGCAACATGGACTCGATGATCAACCGCTACACCGCCGACAAGAAAATCCGCTCCGATGACGCCTACACCCCCGGTGGCCTGGCGGGCAAGCGGCCGGACCGCGCGAGCCTGGTCTACAGCCAACGCTGCAAGGAAGCCTACAAGCACGTGCCGATCGTGCTCGGCGGCATCGAAGCGTCCCTGCGCCGCATCGCCCACTACGATTACTGGCAGGACCGGGTGCGCAACTCGATCCTGATCGACGCCTGCGCCGATATCCTGCTCTACGGCAACGCCGAGCGAGCGATTGTCGAAGTCGCCCAGCGCCTGTCCTATGGCCACAAGATCGAAGACATCACCGACGTGCGCGGCACCGCGTTCATCCGTCGTGACACACCGCAAGGCTGGTACGAAGTCGATTCCACGCGTATCGACCGTCCGGGCAAGATCGACAAGATCATCAACCCGTACGTCAATACCCAGGACACGCAAGCCTGCGCCATCGAGCAGGAAAAAGGGTCGACTTTCTCAAGTGCAGAAGACCCGAGCGAAGCCAAGGTCGTGCAGATCCTGGCGAGCCCGAAAATGACCCGCGACAAGACCGTGATCCGCCTGCCATCGGTGGAAAAGGTCCGTGGCGACGCGGTGCTCTATGCCCACGCCAACCGCGTGCTGCACCTGGAGACCAACCCGGGTAACGCCCGTGCGCTGGTGCAGAAGCACGGCGAAGTCGATGTCTGGTTCAACCCGCCGCCCATTCCGATGACCACTGAAGAAATGGACTACGTGTTTGGCATGCCTTACGCACGTGTTCCTCATCCGGCCTACGGCAAGGAGAAGATCCCGGCCTACGAGATGATTCGTTTCTCGGTGAACATCATGCGCGGCTGCTTCGGTGGCTGCACGTTCTGCTCGATCACCGAGCACGAAGGCCGGATCATCCAGAACCGTTCCGAAGAGTCCATCATTCGCGAGATCGAAGAGATCCGCGACAAGGTCCCTGGCTTCACCGGGGTGATTTCCGACCTTGGCGGGCCGACCGCGAACATGTACCGCATCGCCTGCAAGAGCCCGGAAATCGAATCCGCGTGCCGCAAGCCATCCTGCGTGTTCCCTGGCATCTGCCCGAACCTGAACACCGACCATTCGTCGCTGATCCAGCTGTACCGCAGCGCCCGGGCCTTGCCTGGGGTGAAGAAGATCCTGATCGCCTCCGGCCTGCGTTACGACCTGGCGGTCGAGTCGCCGGAATACGTCAAGGAACTGGTGACCCACCACGTCGGTGGTTACCTGAAGATCGCCCCGGAGCACACCGAGGAAGGTCCGCTCAACCAGATGATGAAGCCGGGCATCGGCAGCTATGACAAGTTCAAGCGCATGTTCGAGAAGTACACCAAGGAAGCCGGGAAAGAGCAGTACCTGATTCCATACTTCATCGCGGCTCACCCGGGTACCACTGACGAAGACATGATGAACCTGGCGCTGTGGCTCAAGGGCAACGGCTTCCGGGCCGACCAGGTGCAGGCGTTCTATCCGTCGCCGATGGCCACGGCCACCGCCATGTACCACTCGGGCAAGAACCCGCTGCGCAAGGTCACCTACAAGAGCGACGCGGTGACCATCGTCAAGAGTGAAGAACAGCGCCGCCTGCACAAGGCGTTCCTGCGTTATCACGACCCGAAAGGCTGGCCGATGCTGCGCGAAGCACTGACCCGCATGGGTCGCGCTGACCTGATCGGGCCGGGCAAGCACCAGTTGATTCCGTTGCACCAGCCGGCCACCGACAGCTACCAGAGCGCCCGTCGCAAGAACTCGACGCCGGCTGGCAGCCATAAAGTGGCCAAGGAAACTACCAAGATCCTGACCCAGCACACCGGCCTGCCCCCACGTGCCAGCGACGGCGGCAATGCCTGGGACAAGCGCGAGCAAGCCAAGGCCGCCGCGTTCGCCCGCAACCAGAAGGCCGCCAAGGAGCGCAAGGACGCGGCCAAGGGCAAGGGACCGAAGCCGGCGCGCAAGCCTGTCGTACCGCGCTGATCACCCCGCCACCTCGCAAAACGCCAGCCTTAGTGCTGGCGTTTTGCTTTCTAGCGGGCGTGCTGGCTGTTTGTTATCGTGGCGACCGCCAACGGCGTGACGGCGGATGCATCGCTTTTGTGGCGAGGGAGCTTGCTCCCGCTGGGCTGCGAAGCGGCCCCAAACAATCCCATGCAATGTTCCCAGGCAGACCGTGCCGGCCGGTTTACGACGGCTTCGCCGCCGAGCGGGAGCAAGCTCCCTCGCCACGGGTGTTCAGTGTGGATAAAGCCCCACTTTCCGATTCTCAAGGACGATTCATATGAGCAGCGCTTCAACGGGCATTGGCATGGACCTGAGCTTTTCCCAGTTCATGGCCCGCAAACGCATCGAAAGCCAAGTCAACTTGCCGCGTCTGTTCGCAGCCATCGATGCCGACCCCAACATCGCCGGTGCGGGCGTGGTGTACATCGATTCCGAGTACAACGTGGTGACGCTGCGCGAATTCAAGCCGATTTGCAGCATCGCGCCCAAGCGAATCATTTTGCGCGAGGCCAAGAAATACATCGCCCCGCAGCAATTCATCGATCAGGTAAAAAGCAGTCCGCGTGAGTCAAAACTCGGGACTGAGTCGATGAATGCCGGTTTGTCCTGCGTCGCCGCTGTCATCGGTTGGGTGGTGGTATTCAGCGGAAGCGTCGCTGTGCCCTTTACGGCTGGAGCCAGTGCCTTTGTCGTTGCCCTGGGCGCCGCTGCGGCGACGGCCAGCACTGCGCAATGCGTCATAGGCGGGATGCGGGTGGCGAATGAGTTAACCAATCCTACTGGCAACGATGAAATGAACGACGCCGATTGGTACAACATCGTAAGCCCCATTCTCGACGGTGTTTCCCTTGTGGGCGTCGGTGGCTCGGCGCTTACGACTGTTCGGCTGCTGAAGGCCAGCAAAGCAGCCGGTACCGGGAAGAGTTGGTATCAGTTGCTCAAGGGCCTGAGTCGTCAGGAGCGCAGCAAACTGACAAAGGAATTGTTGACCCTGAAAGATCCGAGTCTTACCGCCAAGCTGCTCAAACTGCAGCAACGAGCGGGCGCCTTGCCCAAGCGTTACTCCTCCGCTGAAATCAGGCACGCCACGCTGACTCAAATAAAGGATTCTCTCGGCGGCGCTTTGGGGATCATTGGCAGCTATACCGGCGATGGTGCTGTGAAGACTGTTGCCGTCGGGTTGTATGAGGAGTTCACGGAATGATCGGCGGCGGATCATTGAAGCAGTTCCTCGCCCGTTATTTTCCGGTGTTCATGGGGACGATCTTTCTGGGCTGCTTTTCCGGATCTGCGCTGCTGGTTTTGTCCGGAGGCACTTATTGGCGTGCCTTGGAGCCTTCCGTCAGGAGCAACTATGTTGGGCTCGGCACGTTGGCTCTGGTGAGTGTCTTGGTCCTGGGCAATCTCATGATCGCACGCGGACGCGCCTGGGCGATCTGGTGGGTGGCGGGTTATTTCCTCGCCTGTCTGGCGGCGGTGTTGCCGACGTTTGCTTATGGGCCGCATCAAGGTGTGTACGTGTTTGCGGTGCTGTTGCCGCTACTGGGACTCCTGCTGCTCAACAGCAAACGCCACCGGGAAATGCGCAGCAAACTCATCGAAATCCGCCACCAACGCGAACGCATCCTCCAGTCCGCCAAGGCCTCGCGCCCGCGCCGCTGAGTCGATTCGCTACCGCCCCGCGCCGCATTTATGTGCGGCCTTTGCAGATCAGTACAGGCATCGCGCGGTTTTAGTGCTCTACTGCCCTGAGTAGACGTTGAAAGTGTCCGGCCTGCCTGCATGGCATAAGTCTTGCGCCGCTTTCGATAACGCCCAGGCTCCGCAGGAGGCACGCCGTGTCGATTCATGTCGCTTTGCACCATGTCACACACTATCGCTACGAGCGCGCTGTCGAACTCGGTCCGCAGATCGTTCGCCTGCGCCCGGCGGCCCACAGCCGCACGCGTATTCTTTCCTATGCCCTGAAAGTCTCGCCCGATCAGCATTTCATCAATTGGCAACAGGATCCCCAGGGCAATTACCTGGCGCGGCTGGTGTTCCCGGAAAAAACCAATGAGCTGCGGGTCGAGGTCGATCTGGTCGCCGAGATGGCGGTGTTCAATCCGTTCGATTTTTTCCTCGAGCCCTACGCCGAGAAAATCCCGTTCACCTACGCGGCTGACGAAAAACACGAGCTGATGCCCTACCTGGAAAAGCTTCCGCTGACGCCGAAGTTCAAGGCTTACCTGGACGGCATCGACCGCACGCCGCTGCCGGCGGTGGATTTTCTGGTGGCGCTCAACCAGCGCCTGAGCGAAGACATCAACTACCTGATCCGCATGGAACCCGGCGTGCAGACGCCAGAACATACGTTGGAGCACGCGTCCGGTTCATGCCGTGACTCGGCCTGGTTGCTGGTGCAGCTGTTGCGTCACTTGGGCCTGGCGGCGCGGTTTGTCTCGGGTTACTTGATCCAGTTGACCGCTGATGTGAAAAGCCTCGACGGCCCGTCTGGTACGGAAGTGGACTTTACTGACCTGCATGCCTGGTGCGAGGTCTACCTGCCCGGCGCCGGTTGGATCGGCCTCGATGCCACGTCCGGGTTGTTCGCGGGCGAAGGGCATATTCCCTTGGCGTGTAGTCCTGATCCGTCCTCGGCGGCGCCGATCAGTGGCTTGGTGGAGCCGTGCGAGTGTCAGTTCAGCCACGAAATGTCCGTCGAGCGGATTTGGGAAGCGCCGCGGGTCACCAAGCCCTACACCGAAGAACAATGGTTGGCGATCCAGGCGTTGGGCCGGCAGATCGATGCCGACCTGCAGGACGGTGACGTGCGCCTGACCATGGGCGGTGAACCGACTTTCGTGTCCATCGACGACCCGGACGGCGCCGAGTGGAACACCGCTGCCCTCGGGCCGGACAAGCGCCGCCTTTCCGCCGAGCTGTTCCAGCGCATGCGCGAGCATTACGCGCCGCAAGGGCTGGTGCATTTCGGCCAGGGCAAGTGGTACCCCGGCGAGCAATTGCCGCGCTGGTCGCTCAACTGCTATTGGCGGCGCGACGGAGTGCCGATCTGGCATGACAGCGCATTGATTGCCGACGAGCAGAAGGACTGCGGCGCCGATGGCGAGTTGGCGGGTCGTTTTCTGGCAAGTGTCGCTGAACGCTTGAAGATTCCTACGCGGTTTGTGTTTCCCGCCTACGAAGACAATTTCCATTATCTCTGGCGCGAAGGCACGTTGCCTTCGAACGTGACGGCCGAGGATTCCCGGTTGGAAGACCCGTTGGAGCGTGTGCGGTTGCGCAAGGTCTTCAGCCAGGGGCTGGGTAAAGTGATCGGCCAGGTCCTGCCGCTGGCCCGAACCGCCAAGGGCGACCAATGGCAAAGCGGGCGCTGGTACTTGCGCGACGATCATTGCCGGCTGGTACCGGGGGATTCGCCCTTGGGCTACCGCTTGCCACTGGCGTCCCAGCCCTGGGTGACGGCGGCCGAATATCCGTTCATCCATCCCACCGACCCGAACCAGGACTTGCCCGAGTTGCCCGGTACCGAGCAACTGAACCGTCACGGCGAGCCGGCACTGGAACAGGAGCGCGTGCCGAAGATCGACGAATCGGCCGATTGGCTGACCCGCACCGCCTTCTGCGCCGAGGCCAGGGAAGGGCGGCTGTACCTGTTCATGCCGCCGCTGGAACGGGTCGAGGATTACCTGGAACTGGTCAGCGCCATCGAAGCGACCGCGCATGAGCTGGATTGCCCTGTCCTGTTGGAGGGCTACGAGCCGCCGAGCGACCCGCGCCTGAGCAACTTCCGCATCACGCCGGACCCGGGTGTCATCGAGGTCAACGTGCAGCCTTCGGCGAGCTGGGATGAGTTGGTCGAGCGCACCGAGTTTCTTTACGAGCAAGCACGACTGAACCGACTGACCACCGAGAAATTTCTGATCGATGGCCGGCACACCGGTACCGGTGGCGGTAACCATTTCGTACTGGGTGGCGCGACACCGGCTGACTCACCGTTCCTGCGACGTCCGGACTTGCTGCGCAGCCTGATCAGCTACTGGCATAACCACCCGTCGTTGTCCTACCTGTTTTCCGGGTTGTTCATCGGCCCGACGTCCCAGGCTCCGCGGGTGGACGAGGCGCGCAACGACGCGTTGTACGAACTGGAAATCGCCTTCGCGCAAATGCCCCAGCCCGGCGAGGAATGCCCGCCGTGGTTGGTCGATCGGCTGCTGCGCAACCTGTTGATCGATGTAACCGGCAACACCCACCGCGCCGAGTTCTGCATCGACAAGCTCTATTCGCCGGACGGCGCCACCGGGCGTCTCGGCTTGCTGGAGTTGCGCGCTTTCGAAATGCCGCCCCACGCCCGCATGAGCCTGACCCAGCAATTGCTGTTGCGGGCGCTGGTGGCGCGGTTCTGGCGTGAGCCCTATGCGCCGGCCAAACTGGCGCGCTGGGGCACCGAGCTGCATGATCGTTTCCTGCTGCCGCACTTCATCGAGCAGGATTTCGCCGAGGTCATCGAGGAGCTCAATGGCGCCGGTTATCCATTGCGTGCCGAGTGGTTCGCCGCGCATCTCGAGTTCCGCTTTCCCAAAGTGGGCGATTACGCCGTCAACGGTATCGAGCTGCAGTTGCGCCAGGCGCTGGAGCCTTGGCACGTGTTGGGCGAAGAGGGCTCGGCGGGCGGCACGGTGCGTTATGTGGACTCGTCCTTGGAGCGCTTGCAGATCAAGCTCACGGGGTTGACACCGCAACGTTATATGCTGACCTGCAATGGCGTGCCGGTGCCGTTGCAGCCCACCGGTCGCGTAGGCGAGTTCGTCGCCGGGGTACGTTTCCGCGCCTGGCAACCGTTCAATTGCTTGCAGCCGACCATCCCGGTGCACGCGCCGCTGGTCTTCGACGTGCTCGACACCTGGATGCAACGTTCCCTGGGCGGCTGCCAATACCACGTGGCGCATCCGGGCGGGCGCAACTATGACAGCCTGCCCGTGAACGCCAACGAAGCGGAGAGTCGGCGGATGGCGCGATTCTTCCGTATCGGACACACGCCGGGGAAACTTCCGATCCCCGATCTGGCAACGGATGACGAGTTCCCCTTCACGCTCGATCTGCGGCGCTTTCACGGGACCTCAAAAAGCTAGCTGGACCTTGTGGCGAGGGAGCTTGCTCCCGCTCGGTTGCGCAGCGACCGTAAGATCTCGGGGCTGCTGCGCCCGAGACGTCGGACCGCCCCAGCGGGAGCAAGCTCCCTCGCCACAAGGATTGCAGCGTGCAAACCCAGGCTGGATCCAACACAAACACACCTATCCGGGCGTCATACGCTTGCGCTAGTCTCACCTATCATTGCCGTCCTGCCGAGCTTTCCATGCCTGACCTGCTTGACCGTTACCCGCTGACGACGGGCACCTATCACGAATTGCTGGACGACAGCGGTGCGGTGCGTGCGCACTGGCGGCGGCTGTTCGACCAATTGCAGCGCAGTACGCCGGCACAACTGCTCCAGCGCCAGGCATTGCTGGCCCGGCAGATCCAGGAAAACGGCGTCACCTACAACGTCTATGCGGACCCGAAGGGCGCCGATCGGCCTTGGGAGCTGGATCTGCTGCCCCATGTCATCGATGCCCAGGAATGGAAGCTGCTGTCGGCCGGCATCGCCCAGCGCGCGCGTCTGCTCAATGCGGTACTGGCCGACCTGTACGGACCGCAGCGGCTGATCAGCGAAGGGCTGCTGCCGGCGGAGCTGGTGTTCGGCCACAACAATTTCCTCTGGCCTTGCCAAGGCATCACGCCGCCGGATGGCGACTTTCTGCACCTGTATGCCGTGGACCTGGCGCGCACGCCCGATGGTCGCTGGTGGGTGACTGCGGATCGGACCCAAGCGCCTTCCGGGGCCGGTTATGCCTTGGAAAACCGCACGATCGTGTCCCGGGCGTTTCCCGATCTTTATCGCGACCTGAAGGTGCAGCACCTGTCCGGTTTCTTCCGGACCTTGCAAGAGACGCTGGCACGGCAGGCGCCCAGTGACGGCGAGCCGCCGCTGGTGGTGCTGCTGACGCCCGGGCGTTTCAACGAGAGCTATTTCGAGCATCTCTACCTGGCGCGCCAGCTCGGTTACCCATTGGTGGAGGGCAGTGACCTGACCGTCCGGGACGCCACGGTCTACCTCAAGACCCTCAGCGGGTTGCGTCGGGTCCACGCGATCATGCGCCGGCTCGACGATGACTTCTGCGACCCGCTGGAGTTGCGCACCGATTCGGCCCTGGGCGTGCCCGGGTTGTTGGAAGCGGTGCGCCAGGGCCGAGTCTTGGTGGCCAATGCCCTGGGCAGCGGTGTGCTGGAATCGCCAGGGCTCTTGGGGTTCTTGCCGAAGATCAACCAGTATCTGTTCGGCGAAGAACTGATGCTGCCTTCCATCGCGACCTGGTGGTGCGGTGAACCGCCAGTGCTGGCCCAGGCCCTGGAGAAACTACCTCAGCTGTTGATCAAGCCGGCGTTTCCTTCCCAAAGCTTCACACCGGTGTTCGGCCGAGACCTGGACGAGAACCAGCGCGCTCAGTTGGCGGCACGTATGCAGGCGCGGCCTTATGCCTATGTCGCCCAGGAGCTGGCGCAGCTTTCCCAGGCGCCGGTGTGGCAGGCCGAGGATGGCTTGATCCAGCCCCGGGCCATCGGCATGCGCGTGTACGCCGTGTCCGGGAAAAACGATTATCGCGTGCTGCGCGGTGGCCTGACCCGCGTGGCCGCCGAGGCCGATGCCGAGGTGGTGTCGATGCAGCGCGGCGGTGCCAGCAAGGACACGTGGGTGCTTGGCGAGCAAGCGCCCGGCGGCGAGCAATGGAAGGCCCAGCGCACCGTCGGCGTTCATGACCTGGTGCGCCGCGATCCGTACTTGCCGTCGCGAGTCGTCGAGAACCTGTTCTGGTTCGGTCGTTATTGCGAGCGCTGCGACGACAGCGCTCGCCTCCTGCGGATCATGCTGGCGCGGTATGTCGACGGTGATGACCCACAGGCGCTGCAATCGGCGGTCTCCCTGGGCGAAAGCCTGATGCTGTTGCCCGAAGAGGGCGAGCTGCCCGAACGCCTGATGGCGGCCATGCTCGGCGATGACTGGTCTTTCAGCCTGCGTTCCAACCTGCAGCGCTTGCAGTGGGCGGCTTCGCAGGTTCGCGGCAAGCTGTCGCGGGAAAACTGGCAGGCGCTGGTGGAGCTGCAGCGCGAAGCCGTGGAACTGGAAACCAGTGAACCGGATTTCGGTGAGTTGCTGGATTTCCTCAATCGCTTGGTGATGTCCCTGGCGGCGTTATCCGGGTTCGCCCTGGACGACATGACCCGCGACGAGGGCTGGCGCTTCCTGATGATCGGCCGGCGCCTGGAGCGCCTGCAGTTTCTCAGCGCCAGCCTGGCGGCGTTCTTGCGGGGCGAAGCGGTGTTCGATCAGGCCGGGCTGGAGTGGCTGCTGGAGTTGGGCAACAGCAGCATCACCTACCGCTCGCGCTACCTGGCGGTGGCGCAGTTGATCCCGGTGCTCGACCTGTTGCTGCTGGACGAACAGAACCCCCATGCGGTGCTCTTCCAATTGAAACTGGTGGCCCGCACCCTCAAGCGCCTGAACGATGATTTTGGCGCGCCCAGGGATACCGCGTTGCCGGAGTTGGTGACGCGCCTGTCGCGCTTCGACCTGCGCTGCCTGGAAAACCCGCTGTTCGGCGAAGCCAGCCTGCGCGCGGCACTCGACGGGCTGGCCGAGCTGTTGCAGGAAGTGGCCGATGTCAGCGGCCAGGTGTCCGATCGCCTGGCCTTGCGCCATTTTGCCCACGTCGATGACGTCAGCCAACGCACGGTGTCCGTCTGATGAATGCTCGTTACCAGATCCTCCACGACACCCATTACCACTACGACAGCCCAGTGTCCCTGGCGCAGCAACTGGCCCATCTGTGGCCACGGGCCTGTGATTGGCAGCGTTGCACCGAACAGCAGTTGCTGATCAGTCCGGAGCCGACGACCCGTCGGGATGAGCAGGACGTGTTCGGCAATCCTTTGACCCGCCTGGCCTTCGAGCGGCCTCACGATGAACTGCTGGTCAATGCCCGCCTGAGCGTCGAGGTGCTGGCGCGCCCTGAACTGGATTTCAATCTGTCGCCGGCCTGGGATTCGACCCGTGACGCGTTGACCTATAGCGGCCGACCGCTGACGGCGCGGTTACTGGACGCCTGTCGCTACCGTTTCGAATCGCCCTATGTGCACCTCAAGCGCAGCTTCGTGGAATTCTCGGAAAGCTGTTTTCCGGCGGGACGACCGCTGATGGTCGGGGTCCAGGCATTGATGGAGAAGATTTTCGAAGAGTTCACCTTCGACGCCGAGGCCACCCAGGTCGCGACGCCGTTGGTGGAAGTGCTGGAGCGACGCCGCGGCGTCTGCCAGGACTTCGCCCACCTGATGCTGGCTTGTGTGCGATCCCGCGGATTGGCGGCGCGTTACGTCAGCGGCTATCTGCTGACCCAGCCACCGCCCGGCCAGGCCCGCCTGATAGGCGCCGATGCTTCGCACGCCTGGGTGTCGGTGTTCTGCCCGGTGTTGGGCTGGGTGGACTTCGACCCGACCAACAATGTGCAGCCGGCCCTGGAACACATCACTCTGGCCTGGGGCCGGGATTTTTCCGATGTGTCACCGTTGCGCGGGGTAATCCTGGGGGGCGGTACCCATGATCCCGAAGTGCGGGTGACCGTGATGCCGTTGGAGTCATAAGGGGACCCATTGTGGGAGCGAGCAAGCCCGCTCCCACAGGTTATGTGTCACATGGATGAATGAGGTTTACCCATGTTCCCGGTATCGATCAAAGGTGTGCTGCAATCCCCAGAAGGCCTGGTTGTGCTGATGCTCAACGAGCGGGACGAATGGGAACTGCCCGGCGGGCGGATCGAACTGGGTGAAACGGCGCCGCAATGCCTGGCCCGGGAGATTGCCGAGGAACTGGCGGTCGAGGTCAGCGTAGGAGAGCCACTGGATTCGTATCTGTTCGAGGTGATCCCAGGCAAGCACGTTTTCATCTCCACCTACCGCTGCCAATTGCTGGGCGG
This sequence comes from Pseudomonas sp. BP11-1-1, assembly GCF_052112105.1. NCBI lineage: Bacteria > Pseudomonadati > Pseudomonadota > Gammaproteobacteria > Pseudomonadales > Pseudomonadaceae > Pseudomonas > Pseudomonas sp. BP11-1-1. Next base: position 46,156 of record NZ_JAUTYU010000025.1, on the reverse strand, counting down.
TTTCGTGCCGGTGATCAGTCACGAGCACAAGGAGATCGGGATGTTCGAACCGGGGCGATTGCCGGCCAATTTGCCTGAAGGCTATCGGTTGTCGATCGTCAAGGCGTTGGGGATATAGGGGGTTTGCAAGGGCCGGCAGCGAGGCTGCCAGCCCTGGACACAAACCGTTGGACCGGATCGATCATCGGTCCAAGTGGGGATTTCAGGCGTCGGGTGCCTGATCTTTCGGTGCATCGACATCAGCTTCTGCCGCCACGTCGCCTTCGGCATCCGGGTTCAGTGCTGCTTCTTCTGCGCTGGCTTTCTTGCGCTGGAGCTTTTCCTCTTTCTTCTGCTCCTTGGCCAAGTCTCTCTGACGTTTGGCGAAGGAATAATTGGGTTTGGCCATGGGCGATCCTCTGGGGTCGAAGGTGAGGTTTGAGCGGCGCGTATTCTGCCCTGTATCGGGGTCGAGACGTTAGTTGGGTTTTTGTTCGGCCCACTTCGGCTGGATCGATGGCTGCCATTCGTCCAGCGCGTCGAGCAGGTTTTGCGGTGAGTCGCTCACTTGCAGCATGTCACGATGGGGCGCACGGATGAAACCCTCGCCGACGATATGATCCAGAAAGCCGGTGAGCTTGCTGTAGAAGCCGTTCACTTCCAACAGACCCAGCGGTTTGCCGTGGTAGCCGAGCTGGCCCCAGGTCCAGACTTCGAACAGTTCTTCCAAGGTGCCGAGGCCGCCAGGCAGGGCGATGAAGGCGTCGCTGAGTTCGGCCATGCGGGCCTTGCGCGCGTGCATGCCGTCCACCACTTCCAGGCGCGTCAGGCCACTGTGGCCGATTTCCTTGTCCTTCAGGCTCTGCGGGATGATGCCAATCACTTCGCCGCCCGCCGCGAGGGCCGCATCGGCGACGATACCCATCAGGCCCACCGCGCCACCGCCATAGACCAGGGTCAGCTTTCGTTCCGCCAACACCCGCCCCAGGGCCTGGGCGGCTTCGCGATAAACTGGGTGGCTGCCGGTGCTGGCGCCGCAAAATACACAAACAGAGGCGATGGACATGCTTTACTCCATGGTCGGTAACCGGTCCAGAGTAAAGCCTGCCCGCTAATGCGCAAGGAAATCAAACCTCGCGGCGGGGTTTTTCATAGGTGCCGCTGGCGCCGCAGGCGTAGGCGGCAAGCAAGCTGCACAACAGGCTGTTGAAGTTCATGACGATCGCTCCAGTAGGTGATGGGGCTGATCATAGGGGCGCGTCATACTTATGGCTGGTTGATTCTGTCCATCAGGCTGATAGGCTTAAGTTGTATACAATCTTTGACACAGGTCATAGGAACTTGTCGGAAAATCAGGCAGTCTTCCCCTTTGACGGAATTTTGTTAACCATGCCTTGGAGATTCATGATGTTCGCCAAACTTGTAGCAGTATCCCTGTTGACGCTGGCTAGCAGCCAACTGATGGCAGCGGAGTGCACGACCACCATCGATTCGACCGACCAGATGTCCTTCAGCACCAAGGCCATCGAGATCGACAAGAGCTGCAAGACCTTCACCGTTGAGCTGACTCACTCCGGCAGCTTGCCGAAGAATGTCATGGGCCATAACTGGGTGCTGAGCAAAGAGGCTGACATGCAGCCGATTGCCACCGATGGCCTGGGCGCTGGTATCGACAAGAACTACCTCAAGGAAGGCGATGCCCGCATCATTGCCCACACCAAGATTATCGGTGCCGGCGAGAAAGATTCGGTGACCTTCGACGTGTCGAAACTCAGCGCTTCCGAGAAGTACGGTTTCTTCTGCTCGTTCCCAGGCCATATCTCGATGATGAAAGGCACGGTTACCCTGAAGTAATCAATTTTCAGGCACAAAAAAAGCGCCCCCATGCAGGGCGCTTTTTTCATACCAGGCAAAAAATCGACCCCTGTGGGAGCGAGCCTGCTCGCGAAAGCGGTGTGTCAGTCAGCAATGATGTCGCTGATGCGACGCCTTCGCGAGCGGGCTCGCTCCCACAGGGATTGTCACACCGTCGCGGTGATTACGGCGCGTACGGCATCACGCGCTTGTGCTCGGTCTTGCGATAGGTGTCGCAAATAATCTTCGCGGCTTCTTCGCGGATCGGTTGGCCGTGCAGGAACGCGTCGATCTCGCCGTAGGTCACGCCATGGGCAGCTTCGTCCGGCTTGCCCGGCGACAAGTCTTCGAGGTCGGCGGTGGGGACTTTTTCCACCAATGATTCTGGCGCGCCAAAGTCACGGGCAATGGCCCGAACCTGGTTTTTCACCAGCCCGCTCAGCGGGGCCAGGTCGCAGGCGCCGTCACCGAACTTGGTGAAGAAACCCATGACCGCTTCAGCCGCATGGTCGGTGCCGATCACCAGGCCTTGCTCGGCGCCGGCGATGGTGTATTGCGCCACCATGCGCATCCGCGCCTTGGTATTGCCCAGCACGAAATCCCGCGAGCCGGGCCCCTTGCCTTCGAATGCGAGGACTTCCTTGGCCAGCGCCTTGACCGCCGGGCCGATGTTTACCGTGTGGCGCTCATCCGGCTCGATGAAATCGACACAAGCCTGGGCTTCGTGCTCGTCGAACTGCGTTTCATACGGCAGGCGCACGGCGATGAACTTGTACGCCGCGTTGCCGGTTTTCTCCCGCAGCTCACGCACGGCACGTTGGGCCAACAGGCCTGCGGTCAACGAATCAACGCCGCCGCTGATACCCAGCACCAGGCTCTTGAGCCCTGAATTGACGAGGCAATCCTGGATGAAGCTCACCCGGCGAGCGACTTCGGCCTTGAGGGCGGCGTCATCGGCGAACGGTGGCTGGACGTTGAGCTGTTCAGCTATCTCACGCTGTACGGCTTGCATGAATTCACTCCTTGCTTGATGTGCCAGTAAGGGCGGCAGGTACTTGGAAAACATGTCGCATATAGGCGACGAAATTCGGGTCCTTGCAGTGGGTCTTGCCGGGCTCGTCTGAAATCTTGGCCACGGGTTGCCCGTCACAGCTGATCATTTTAAGCACGATGCTCATGGGCTCCACGCCTGGAATGTCGCAGGTCAGGTTGGTCCCGATACCGAAGCTCACATTAATGCGACCACGCAACGCCCGAAAAATCTCCAGGCATTTGGGCAATGTCAGGCTGTCGGAGAACACCAGGGTCTTGCTCATCGGGTCGATGCCCAACTGGTGATAGTGGGCGATGGCTTTTTCCGCCCAGATCACCGGGTCGCCCGAGTCATGGCGCAAGCCGTCGAACAGCTTGGCGAAGAACAGATCGAAGTCCTTGAGGAAGGCGTCCATGGTGATGCAATCGGTCAGTGCGATGCCCAGCAGGCCTCGGTATTCGCGGACCCAGCAGTCGAGCGCGGCGATCTGGCTGTCGATCAGCCGAGGGCCCAGTTGCTGATGGGCCATGATCCACTCGTGGGCCATGGTACCCAGGGGTTTCATGTCCAGCTCCCGGGACAGATGCACGTTGCTGGTGCCGACGAAGCGTCCGGGGAAGTCGTGCTTGAGCACGTTCACCACTTCTTCCTGGGTTCGGTAGGAGAACCGACGGCGGGTACCGAAGTCGGCCACTTGTAGCTCGGATAGTTCATCGGCGCTGGCGTTGGCGCTCAGCCAGTCGAACTTGCGATAAAGCTGTTCCCGCGCCTGCTCCAGCACGATTTCACGGTAGCGATAGCGGTTGCGCACCTCGCTGACGATGGACAGCAATGGCACTTCGAACAGGATCACATGCAACCACGGCCCGCGCAGACGGATGAACAACTCACCGTTTTCGATGCCGGTGTGCACGTAGCGCAGGTTGAAACGAAACAGGCCCAGGAAACGCAGGAAATCCGGTTTCATGAAGCTGATGCGCTCCAGGAAGCTCAACTGGTCTGCGCTCAGGCTCAGCTCGGCCAGGCGCTCGATCTGGAAGCGGATCTCCGCCAGGTACGGACGCAGGTCCTCGCTATTACGGCAACGAAACTCCCATTCCACTTCGACGTTAGGGTAGTTATGCAGCACCGCCTGCATCATCGTCAGTTTGTAGAAGTCGGTGTCGAGCAGGTTCTGCACGATGCGATCGGCAAACACGCTCTCGCTCATAACGGCAATCTCCAGACAAGTAGCTGCGGCGGCAGCGGCACGGCAGTTCATGGTGAAAGGGCTAGTGGCGCATAACCCTCATAGGTATTGCCAGTGTTTTTTTGTGGCGAGGCGTCTATTGCGGTGCATCAGCATTGTCGATCTGCTCAAGCATCCACTCCACAAAAAGCCGCACCTTGGGCACCTCCGCCGAATGTTCCGGATACGCCAGGTAATAGGCGTTGGTGCTGGGCATCGCATGTTGCCAGGGGATGACCAGTTTTCCGTCGGCCAGTTCTTCCTCCACCAGGAACCTCGGCAGCAACGCAACGCCGCAGCCGACCTGGGCGGCGCGGATGCACATGTAAAAGGTTTCGAAGCGCGGCCCATGGTAGCTGTGTTCGGTGTGGTAGCCCTGGTCATCGAACCAGTCGTGCCAGGCCTGGGGTCGCGAGGCGTTTTGCAACAGGACCAGGTCGGCCAGTTGCGTAGGATCGGTGAAAGGCTGCTCCGGCAGGCTGCCCGGTGCGCAGACGGGCACCAGTTCTTCGCCGAACAGCTTCAAGGACTCAGTCCCGGGCCGTGAGGCCTGGCCGAAATAGAACGCCAGGTCGCTGCGCCCCTGCTGCAAGTCGTCGGCCTCCTGCTCGCTGCAGAGATCCAAGTGAATGCTCGGATGACGCAGGCGCCAACCCTTGAGGCGAGGGACCAGCCAGCGGGCTCCAAATGTCGGCGGCGTGGAGACTCGTAGTACTTCGGTGTCGCCTCCGTAGGATCGCAAGTAATGAGTCGACATCTCCACTTGGGTGAGGATTTTTCGTACTTCGCCCAAATACAGATCCCCAGCAGGCGTCAGCTGCAAGCGTCGACGCACGCGCCGGAACAGCAGGTGCTGCAGTAGCTCTTCCAGCTGCGCGACCTGTTTGCTGACGGCGCTCTGGGTCAAGTTCAGCTCTTCGGCGGCGCGGGTGAAGCTCAGGTGGCGGGTCACTGCTTCGAAGCACTGCAATGCTGTAATCGACGGCAAATAACGTTTATTGAGCATGACGGGGCCTTGGTTCTGGTCGCTCTGCTTGTCCCGTGATCAGGTCAGCATGAATAAACGGAATGATATCTCGCTTAAAGGTCGTTTGTTGGCAAGTCTCGGGCCAGCTACAACTACAGGTCTGATCAGCCGTGTTCATCCGGCTGCCAACCCATTGTCTTTCGCTTGAGGAATTTCCCCATGATTGCTGCATTGCTTGATCGTCTCGGCGTCGCCCCGGCCCTGTACCAGAACGGCACACAGCCTGTGCATTCGCCCATCGATGGCAGTCGCATCGGTGCGGTGAGCTGGGAAGGCGCTGCTGAAGTCGAGCAGCAGGTCAGTCGGGCCGAGCATGCGTTCGACCTGTGGCGCAAGGTGCCGGCGCCCCGTCGTGGCGAGTTGGTGCGCCAGTTCGGCGACCTGCTGCGTGAATACAAGGCCGACCTCGGCGAGCTGGTGTCGTGGGAAGCGGGCAAGATCACCCAGGAAGGCCTGGGCGAAGTGCAGGAGATGATCGACATCTGCGATTTCGCCGTCGGCCTGTCGCGCCAGTTATACGGCCTGACCATCGCGTCCGAACGTCCTGGGCATCACATGCGTGAAACCTGGCACCCGTTGGGCGTGGTCGGTGTGATCAGCGCCTTCAATTTCCCTGTGGCGGTCTGGGCCTGGAACACCACGCTGGCCCTGGTCTGCGGCAACTCGGTGATCTGGAAGCCTTCGGAAAAGACGCCGCTGACCGCCCTGGCGTGCCAGGCGCTGTTCGAGCGCGTGCTGAACAATTTCAGTGATGCGCCGCCGTACCTGAGCCAAGTGATCATCGGCGGCCGCGATGCCGGCGAAGCCTTGGTCGACGACCCGCGCGTGGCGTTGATCAGCGCCACCGGCAGTACTCGCATGGGGCGCGAAGTGGCGCCGAAAGTCGCGGCGCGTTTCGCCCGCAGCATCCTCGAGCTGGGCGGTAACAACGCCATGATCCTGGCCCCGAGCGCTGACCTGGACATGGCCGTGCGCGCCATCCTGTTCAGCGCCGTCGGCACTGCCGGGCAGCGTTGCACCACTTTGCGCCGGCTGATCGCCCATGAGTCGGTGAAGGAAGAAATCGTCACCCGCCTCAAGGCCGCCTATTCCAAGGTGCGCATCGGTCATCCACTGGAAGGCAACCTGGTGGGGCCGCTGATCGACAAGCAAAGCTACGAGAACATGCAGGACGCGCTGGAGCAGGCGCTGAGCGAGGGCGGGCGGGTGTTCGGTGGTAAACGCCAGCTCGAAGCCCAGTTCCCGAATGCCTATTACGTCTCGCCCGCCATCGTCGAGATGCCGGAGCAGAGCGACGTGGTGCGCCACGAAACCTTCGCGCCGATCCTTTATGTGGTCGGCTACAAGGATTTCGCCGAAGCGCTGCACCTGAACAACTCCGTGCCCCAAGGCCTGTCGTCATGCATCTTCACCACCGACGTGCGTGAAGCCGAGCAGTTCATGTCGGCGGTGGGCAGCGACTGCGGCATCGCCAACGTCAACATCGGCCCGAGCGGCGCGGAAATCGGCGGCGCCTTCGGTGGCGAAAAGGAAACCGGCGGCGGTCGCGAATCCGGCTCCGATGCATGGCGCGGCTACATGCGCCGCCAGACCAACACCGTGAACTACTCGCTGGAGTTGCCTTTGGCGCAGGGGATTACTTTCGATTAAGCAGCTTCAGGCCACAAGCTGCAAGCCTCAAGCAAAATCAGCTTGCAGCTTGTGGCTTGCCCCTTGCAGCTGCTCCTGACCAGGAGCTGGCAATGCCGTTACGCGAAGAATGTCTGTGGGAAAAACTGACGCCACAAAGGCCTGAAAACGCTGCGCTCACCGGCGAGGTCACGGTGGATGTCTGCATCATCGGCGCCGGCTTCACCGGGCTGTCGGCGGCGGTGCATTTGCTGGAGCAGGGCAAGCGTGTCGCGGTGGTGGAGGCGCATCGGGCCGGGCACGGTGGGTCGGGGCGCAACGTCGGGCTGGTGAACGCCGGGATGTGGATCCCGCCGGACGACATTGAAGCCGGGTTCGGCGAGGCGGTGGGCAGCCAACTCAACCGTATGCTGGGCGCCGCGCCGGCGTTGGTTTTCAGCCTCGTCGACAAGTACGACATCGATTGCCAACTGCGCCGCGAAGGCACCTTGCACATGGCCCATAACGCCCGGGGCGAGGCGGACCTGCGCAGCCGCGAGGAACAGTGGAAACGCCGTGGCGCCCCGGTTGAATTGCTCACGGGTCAAGCCTGTGCCGATGCCACCGGCACCGACAAGATCGCCGCCGCGCTGCTTGACCGACGGGCCGGCACGCTCAATCCGATGGCCTATGCCAGTGGATTGGCCAAGGCTGCCAAGGATCATGGCGCCCAGATGTTCGATCACTCGCCTGTCACGCGGCTGGAACGCCAAGGCCAACGCTGGTCGGTGCAGACCGCCGAGGGTTCGGTGCTGGCCGAGCAAGTCGTGGTCGCCTCCAACGCCTACACCGAGGGCGACTGGACCGAACTGCGGCGTAACTTCTTCCCCGGCTATTACTACCAGGTTGCCTCGGTGCCGCTGGACGACGAGGCCGCCCGCCGCATCCTGCCGGGCGGGCAGGGCTCCTGGGACACCCGCCAGGTGTTGAGCAGCATTCGCCGGGACAAGGACGGTCGTTTGCTGCTGGGCAGCCTGGGCAACGGCAATCGCAAGCCCACCTGGTTCCTCAAGGCTTGGGCCGATCGGGTGCAGCAGCACTATTTCCCTTATCTCAAGTCGGTGGAGTGGGAATGCACCTGGACCGGTTGCATTGCCTTTACCCCCGATCACCTGATGCGCCTGTTCGAGCCGGCGCCCGGCCTAGTGGCCGTTACTGGCTACAACGGCCGGGGAGTGACCACCGGCACCGTGGTCGGCAAGGCCTTTGCCGATTACCTGTGCCATGGCGACGCCAAGGCCTTGCCGATTCCCTTCGCGCCCATGCAGCCGTTGGTCGGGGTTGGCTTGCGCAGTTGCCTCTATGAGGCCGGCTTTTCGCTGTATCACGCGGGCCAGTGCTTGCGGATCGTCATCTGATTGTTGAAAAGTGTTACGGTCTGCGGCGTTTTCCCGCCCAGCGTCTAGCCTGTTATGGTGCGGGTTGTAGCAGCCCTGCACCGACAGTGTGCAGTTCGGTGACGCCGGTTGTTACACAGTGGTTGCACGCCGTTTCGCGCAGCGGTTGCAATGATGGCTCATGGAGGGTTTCACCTACTTGTAAATAAGGTTGCACCTCGTGCGGTTTAGACGGTTGCACGCCCTGTGAAAAAGGGCCCGAAACAGTCGAAATAACAATAAAGCAGCGACTTTTTTCAGAATAAAAAACCGATGGCACGGCCCTTGCTCTGAGCTTTTCAGTGAAGTGAAGTCGCAGTGCCAACTAAAAAAAACCTTGGAGCACCACCTCATGTCCCAGACGTTTTACAAGAAAGGTTTCCTGGCCCTCGCAGTGGCAACTGCGCTGGGTGTTTCTGCGTTTGCTCAAGCTGATGTGAAATTGGGTGTGGCGGGGCCGATGACCGGTGCCAACGCTGCGTTTGGCGAGCAGTACATGAAAGGTGCGCAGGCAGCGGCCGATGTCATCAACAAAGCGGGCGGCATCAACGGTGAGAAGATTGTACTGGTTGCCGGTGACGACGCCTGCGAACCCAAGCAGGCCGTGGCCGTGGCCAACCGCCTGGTTGACCAGGACAAGGTAATCGGTGTGGTTGGGCACTTCTGCTCGTCCAACACCATCCCGGCCTCCGAGGTCTATGACGAAGCCGGCATCATTGCCATGACCCCCGGTTCGACCAACCCGGCCGTGACCGAGCGTGGCCTGAGCGCGATGTTCCGCATGTGCGGTCGTGACGACCAGCAAGGCATCGTGGCTGGCGACTACATCGTCGACGTGCTCAAGGGCAAGAAAGTCGTCGTGCTGCACGACAAGGACACCTACGGCCAAGGCCTGGCGGATGCCACCAAGGCGCAGTTGGCCAAGCGTGGCGTGACCCCGGTGCTGTACGAAGGCCTGACTCGTGGCGAGAAAGACTTCAGCGCAGTGGTCACCAAGATCCGTTCGGCTGGTGCCGACGTGGTCTACTTCGGCGGCCTGCATCCGGAAGCCGGCCCGCTGGTTCGCCAGTTGCGCGAGCAAGGCCTCAAGGACGTGAAGTTCATGTCCGATGACGGCATCGTCACCGACGAACTGGTCACCACCGCTGGCGGCGCGCAATACGTCGATGGCGTGTACATGACCTTCGGCGCCGACCCACGCCTGCTGCCGGACAGCAAGGCTGTGGTGGACGCGTTCCGTGCCCAGGGCGTCGAGCCTGAAGGCTACACCCTGTACGCCTACGCGTCGGTCCAGGCCCTGGCCGCCGGCTTCAACGGCGCCAAGTCCAACAAGGGCGAAGACGCTGCCAAGTGGCTGAAAGCCAACCCGGTGAAAACCGTCATGGGCGAAAAAACCTGGGATGCCAAGGGCGACCTGAAAGTCTCCGACTACGTGGTCTACCAGTGGGACAAGGAAGGCAAATACCACCAGTTGGAAAAACAGAAGTAAGGGCTGAAGCGACCGTCCAAGCCCCTCTGGAGGCCGGGCATTTCCCGGTTTCCCAGGGGCGCGTGCCGGTCGCGCCTGACATTGCTCCGACGTAAATCTGTATTTTCCTTAGAAGAACCGCGCGCCCTTGGGTGTGCAGGTTCTCACTGCGTGAGATTGCGTTATGGATGGTATTTTCCTGCAGCAACTGATCAATGGCCTGACCCTCGGGTCGGTCTATGGTCTGATCGCCATCGGCTACACAATGGTCTACGGCATCATCGGCATGATCAACTTCGCCCACGGCGAGGTTTACATGATTTCCGCTTACCTCGCGGCAATCAGTCTGGCTCTGCTGGCTTACTTCGGTATTGAATCCTTTCCGCTAATGATCCTCGGCACCCTCGTGTTCACGGTCGTGGTCACCGGGGTATACGGCTGGGTCATCGAACGCGTCGCCTACAAACCCCTGCGCAACTCAACCCGCCTGGCACCGCTGATCAGCGCCATCGGCATCTCGCTGATCCTGCAGAACTACGCACAGATCAGCCAGGGCGCCCGCCAGCAGGGTGTACCAACGCTGCTTGAAGGCGCCATGCGCGTCGACATCGGCAGCGGTTTCGTACAGCTCACCTACACCAAGATCTTCATCCTGGTCGCCGCATTCGCCGGCATGGCGCTGCTGACCTACATCATCAAGTACACCAAGCTCGGCCGCATGTGCCGCGCCACCCAGCAAGACCGCAAGATGGCCTCGATCCTGGGGATCAACACCGACCGGGTGATTTCCTACGTGTTCATCATCGGTGCAGCCATGGCGGCCCTCGCCGGTGTGCTGATCACCATGAACTACGGCACGTTCGACTTCTATGCCGGTTTCATCATTGGCATCAAGGCGTTCACCGCGGCGGTACTCGGCGGCATCGGCTCCCTGCCTGGGGCGATGCTCGGCGGGATCATCCTCGGGATCTCCGAGTCGCTGTTCGCCGGTCTGATCAACTCCGACTACAAAGACGTGTTCAGTTTCTCGCTGCTGGTGCTGATTCTGATTTTCCGTCCCCAAGGCCTGTTGGGTCGCCCACTCGTGGCGAAGGTGTAAGTATGTCTGCTGCCAATAAACCGCTTGATATCAAAAAGAGTGTCATCGACGCGATCCTGGCCGGCTTGATCTCGCTGATCGTGTTCGGGCCGATCGTCGGCGTCGTGCTCGACGGCTACAGTTTCAACCTGCAACCGGCCCGCGTGGGCTGGCTGGTGGCGATCGTGATGGTCGGGCGCTTTGCCCTGAGCCTGTTCCTGCAGACCCCCAAGGGACTGAAGATTCTCCAGGGGTTCGAGAGCACCGGATCCGGCGTGCATGTGCTGCCACCGGACTACAAGTCGCGGCTGCGCTGGATCATCCCGGCGCTCATCGTGATTGCCATCGTGTTTCCGTTCTTCGCCAACAAGTACGTGCTCACGGTGGTCATCCTCGGACTGATCTACGTGCTGCTCGGCCTGGGCTTGAACATCGTGGTCGGCCTGGCCGGGCTGCTCGACCTGGGTTATGTGGCGTTCTATGCCATCGGTGCCTATGGTCTTGCGCTGGGCTACCAATACCTGGGCCTGGGTTTCTGGACCGTATTGCCATTGGCGGCCATCGCAGCGGCGATGGCCGGGTGCATATTGGGCTTCCCGGTGTTGCGAATGCACGGTGACTACCTGGCCATCGTGACCCTGGGCTTCGGCGAGATCATCCGGCTGGTGCTGAACAACTGGCTGTCGTTCACCGGCGGGCCGAATGGCATGCCGGTGCCTTCGCCAACATTCATGGGCCTGGAATTCGGCAGGCGCGCGAAGGACGGCGGGGTGCCGTTCCATGAGTTCTTCGGCCTCGACTACAACCCCAACATCAAATTCCTGTTCATCTACATTGTGCTGTTCATCACCGTGCTGCTGGTGCTCTATATCAAGCATCGCCTTACTCGCATGCCGGTCGGTCGCGCCTGGGAAGCCTTGCGCGAAGATGAGATCGCCTGCCGCTCCATGGGCCTGAACCATGTGCTGGTCAAGCTCTCGGCCTTTACCATCGGCGCGTCCACGGCTGGCCTGGCCGGGGTGTTCTTCGCCAGTTATCAGGGCTTCGTCAACCCGTCTTCGTTCACCTTCTTCGAGTCGGCGTTGATCTTGGCGATCGTGGTGCTGGGCGGCATGGGCTCGACGGTCGGCGTGGTGATTGCCGCGTTTGTGCTCACCGTGGCACCGGAGCTTTTGCGCAGCTTCTCTGAATACCGGGTGCTGCTGTTCGGCGTGTTGATGGTGTTGATGATGATCTGGCGCCCACGCGGCTTGATCCGTATCAGCCGTACCGGTGTGACGCCGCGCAAGGGGGTAGCGCCATGAGCGAAGTCGTACTCAAAGTTGAAAACCTGATGATGCAGTTCGGTGGCATCAAGGCCCTCAGCGATGTCAGCCTGCAGGTCAAGCGCAACTCGATCTTCGCCCTGATCGGCCCCAACGGTGCGGGCAAGACCACGGTGTTCAACTGCCTGACCGGTTTCTACAAGGCCTCGGGCGGCAAGATCGAGCTCAACGTGCGTGGCGAACAGACCAACGTGATCAAGCTGCTGGGCGAAGCGTTTCGCCCGACCGACTTCGTCTCGCCGAGGTCCTTTGCCAGCCGGCTGTACTACAAAATGTTCGGTGGCACCCACCTGGTGAATCGCGCCGGTTTGGCGCGCACCTTCCAGAACATTCGCCTGTTCAAGGAAATGTCGGTGCTGGAGAACTTGCTGGTGGCCCAGCACATGTGGGTCAACCGCAGCCTGGTGGCGGGCATCCTCAATACCAAGGGCTACCGCAAGGCGGAAAGCGATGCCCTCGACCATGCCTTTTATTGGTTGGAGGTGGTGGACCTGGTGGATTGCGCCAACCGCTTGGCCGGGGAGCTTTCCTACGGTCAGCAACGCCGTCTGGAAATCGCCCGGGCGATGTGCACCCGTCCGCAGATCATCTGCCTCGACGAACCAGCGGCTGGCCTCAACCCTCAGGAAACCGAAGCGCTGAGCGCGATGATCCGGCTGCTGCGCGACGAGCATGATCTGACCGTGGTGCTGATCGAACACGACATGGGCATGGTAATGAGCATTTCCGACCACATCGTGGTGCTGGACCACGGCAACGTGATCGCCGAGGGCGGTCCCGAGGCGATTCGCAACGATCCGAAGGTGATCGCGGCTTACCTGGGTGCCGATGAAGAGGAACTGGTATGAGTGGACCTATCCTCGAACTCAAGGAGCTGGACGTGTTCTACGGGCCGATCCAGGCCCTGAAGAAAGTCTCGATGCACATTGGCGAAGGCGAGACCGTAAGCCTGATCGGCTCCAACGGCGCCGGCAAATCCACGCTGTTGATGTCGATCTTCGGCCAGCCGCGGGCGGCGGGCGGGCAGATCATCTACCAGGGCGTGGACATTACCCACAAATCGTCGCACTACATTGCCTCCAACGGCATCGCGCAATCGCCGGAAGGGCGGCGGGTATTCCCGGACATGACGGTCGAGGAAAACCTGCTGATGGGCACCATTCCCATCGGTGACAAATACGCCAACGAAGACATGCAGCGCATGTTCGAATTGTTCCCACGCCTCAAGGAACGACGCAACCAGCGGGCCATGACCATGTCCGGCGGCGAGCAGCAGATGCTCGCCATTGCCCGGGCGTTGATGAGCCGGCCGAAGTTGCTGCTGCTCGATGAGCCAAGCCTGGGGCTGGCGCCGATCGTGGTAAAGCAGATCTTCGCGACCCTGCGTGAACTGGCGTCCACCGGGATGACTATCTTCCTGGTGGAGCAGAACGCCAACCATGCGCTCAAGTTGTCGGATCGGGCCTATGTGATGGTCAACGGCGAAATCCGCCTGACCGGCACCGGCAAGGAACTGCTGGCCAACGAAGAGGTGCGCAACGCGTATCTGGGCGGGCATTAGGACGGTTGAAGCAATAAAAAAACCGGCGAGTGAATCGCCGGTTTTTTTATCCCTCCCAAACACCACCAACCCTCTGTGGGAGCGAGCTTGCCCGCGATAGCGGCGGTTCAGTCAACGTCAATGTCGGCTGACCTACCGCCATCGCGAGCAAGCTCGCTCCCACAGGGAATTTATACAGTTCTCAGAATTGTGGACAACAATCCCAGCCCCCTGCGAAACCGCGACATAAAGTCGCCGCAAATAGTTGTTTTGTCACGGTTTTGACTTGTCCCCGTTTGCTGTGGAGCTGGCTGTGAATAACGTGGGAGTAGCTGGCTGGAGGCCTTTGAATACGTGGCTTTCAAGGCTGTGATCGTTTTTTGATCAGGTGTTTTTGGTCAAGCGAGAGTAGCTGTTGTCAACAGTTTTATGAGCAGGGAAATGGGATTGAAAGTCTGCGGGCAGGGCTGTGGATAAGTCTGTGATTAAACTCTGGAAAGACCTCGCTGAGTGCCGTCTTTACTGGCTTGGAGCCATCTAGCATTGAGCGCAGGCTTATAGCAGATAACTCGTGCCGCACAACCTTACTTGCCAGGTCAAGCGAAAAAACTTTCCAAAACCGCCGCAAAGCCTTATGCACAGCGGCTTCCAGCATTTGCAGTTGCCCCCGATTACTGTGGACGTGCCTGTGGATAACGTGCGGGCAATCCGCTGCGGCCCTTGCTGGGCAAGGCCTGGCCCTGGTTGATCGTTTTTTGAACAGCAAGGCGCTAAAGCGATTGATCAAGCCTTGCCCCTGGCGGGCCAGGCCGGGCATGCTGTGGGCCGATTTCCATTCAATGGCTGTTTGAAGCCCAAGCAAGGAGAACACGATGTCTGACACCCTGTTTATCACTGGCGCGACGTCCGGTTTTGGTGAGGCCTGTGCCCGTCGTTTTGCCGAGGCGGGTTGGAAGCTGGTGCTGACCGGCCGTCGTGAAGAGCGCCTCGATGCCCTCTGTGCCGAGCTGTCGAAGCAGACCGAAGTCCATGGCCTGGTATTGGATGTGCGGGATCGCAAGGCCATGGAAGAGGCCATCGCCAACCTGCCGCCATCCTTCGCCAAACTGCGCGGGCTGATCAACAATGCGGGCCTGGCCTTGGGCGTCGACCCGGCGCCCAAGTGCGACCTCGACGATTGGGACACCATGGTCGATACCAACGTCAAAGGCCTGATCTACAGCACGCGCCTGCTGCTGCCGCGCCTGATCGCCCATGGCCGTGGGGCCGGGATCGTCAACCTGGGCTCCATTGCCGGCAACTACCCGTATCCGGGCAGCCACGTGTACGGCGCGAGCAAGGCGTTCGTCAAGCAGTTCTCCCTCAACCTGCGCTGCGATTTGCAGGGCACGGGCGTGCGGGTGAGCAACATCGAGCCGGGCCTGTGCGAGAGTGAGTTTTCCCTGGTGCGCTTTGGCGGCGACCAGGAGCGCTACAACGCGACTTACGCGGGCGCGGAGCCGATCCAGCCACAGGACATCGCCGATACGATTTTCTGGGTACTCAACACGCCGGCGCACATCAACATCAACAGCCTGGAGCTGATGCCGGTGAGCCAGACCTGGGCCGGGTTCGCCATTGAGCGCAACAAGGCCTGACCGCTGACGTACTTGAGTTGGAAATGATGAGCTGTTGTGGCGAGGGAGCTTGCTCCCGCTCGGCTGCGAAGCAGTCGTAAGCTTTTTGGGGCCGCCACGCGGCCCAGCGGGAGCAAGCTCCCTCGCCACGGAACGTGTTACGCCAGGTAGTCGGCCAGCCCGCGATAGCAGGTCAGCAGGTGATACGGCGTGGTGGACGGCATGTCCCGGCGACTGACATTGCCATCGGCGTCGAGGCATTCATTCCAGCCACGGGGATGCAGGAAATGCTGCTGCAACGCTTGCAGCTGTCGCAGCAAGGCGCTGTCGCTCCCCGAACGCAACGTCAATGCCCGCAGGTATTCCGCCTGGGCCCAGATGCGTTGAGTGGCGTCGCGTGGGGTTGTCTGCGGCGCCAGGCCCAGCATCGCACAGACGGCGCCGCAATCCGGATCGACACCTTGTTCTTCAGTAAGGCTGAAGCTGAACTCCAGCGCCGCGTGCAGTTTGCCGCCGCGCAACAAGGGCGATGACGCCAGCAGGAAATACCATTCGAACTGGTGGCCCGGCTCGAACCAGTTATCCACAGCCTTGAGCGGTTTTTCCATCATGACCTTCTGCCCAGGTTCCACGAACTGCCTGGACATGGCGTCACACAGGTTCAGCAAGGCTTGGCGAACATGGGCGTCGTCGCGCACCGAAAGGACCGCAAGGAAGCCTTCAGCCAAGTGCATCAGCGGATTCTGCAGGGGGCCGGATTGGCAGGTCGACCAGTCTCGTCCAAGGCTGGCTTCGTACAGGCCGTCGCCAGTGGCGAAACGTCGGGTGATCACTTCCAGCGCGGCGTTCAACGTCGATTCCACCAACGGCTCGCGAACCTTGCCCCAGTAGTGGGCGCAGGCGAACAGGATGAACGCGTGGGTGTAGAGGTCTTTGCCGGTGTCCAGCGGCGCACCTTGCGGGTCGATGCTGTAGAACCAGCCGCCATGCTCGGCATCGTGGAAATGTCGCTGCAGCGAGCGGAACAGTGCGCTTGCCCGTTCCTCGGCCCGTGGCACTTCGCCAATCAGGCTGGCGAACACATACAACTGCCGCGCACAGGCCATGGCGCGGTAGCGCTGGGGCGGTAGCGGCGTGTGTTCCGCATCGAGGGATTCATAGGGCAACGCCAGTTCGGCATTCCAGCCCGGGCCTTGCCACATTGGCACGATCACGTCGTGAAAATGCTGGCGCACCGTGGTGAACAAGGTGGTCAGTTCAGGCAAAGAGGCGGAGCGGGAAGCATCGGGCATTGGCGGACGTCGTCACAGCGGGGGCGAATGCGCGACATGGTAGCAGAGTGACCGACTCCAGAGAGATGACGCCTGTAAGTCCGTCATCGCGAGCAAGCTCGCTCCCACAGGGTGGGGCGCACACCGATCAATGTGTGGGAGCGAGCTTGCTCGCGATGAGGGCCGGCTGGGCGCTAGAGAATCAACCCGCCAGCAACCAGACCCCAGTCGCCGCCGAAGCCGCCCCGGCCAACCGCACCAATGGCGCCGCCGCGCGTGGCAGCAGCCGCACCAGCGCGAAGCCGGCGCCATGCAGCGCCGCTGTCGCTGCGACAAACCCGATGGCGTAGGCCCAAGGACTCGACATGTCCGGCAATTCCAAGCCATGGGCCACGCCGTGGAACAGCGCAAACAGCGCCGTCGCGCCGACCGCCAGGCTCAACGGTGGGCGCACCGCCAGCGCCACCGCCAGGCCCAGGGCCAGCACCGAGGCAGCGATCCCGCTTTCCAGTGCCGGCAGGTCCAGGCCTTCAAAACCCAGCAGGCCGCCAAGCAGCATCGTGCCGACGAAGGTGCACGGCAGCGCCCAGCGCGCGGCGCCTTGTTGTTGTGCAGCCCACAAGCCGACCGCGAGCATCGCCAGCAAATGGTCGAGCCCGCCGATAGGGTGGCCGAGGCCGGCAATCAGGCCATTGTCGCCATGACCGGGGTGGGCGAAGGCCAGGGCCGGGGTGAGCAGTAGCGCGAGCGCGCCGAAGAGGCGTTTGAATGTCATGAATGAGCTTCCTTGTTATCCGTTGGAAAAAATCAGGCTGCGGTCAGCAGGCCCTGGCGTTCGATGAAGGCGATGATGTCGTCCAGGCCCTGGCCGGTCTTCTGGTTGCTGAACACGAACGGCTTGCCGTTGCGCATCCGCCGGGTGTCGCTGTCCATCATCTCCAGGGACGCCCCCACCAGCGGTGCCAGGTCGATCTTGTTGATCACCAGCAGGTCGGATTTGCAGATGCCTGGCCCGCCCTTGCGTGGCAGCTTGTCGCCGGCCGAGACGTCGATCACATAGATCGTCAGGTCGGACAGCTCGGGGCTGAAGGTTGCCGACAGGTTGTCGCCACCGGATTCCACCAGGATCAGGTCCAGGCCGGGAAAGCGCCGGTTCAACTGGTCCACCGCTTCCAGGTTGATCGAAGCGTCTTCGCGAATCGCCGTGTGCGGGCAGCCGCCGGTTTCCACGCCGATGATCCGCTCCGGCGCCAAGGCTTCGTTGCGCACCAGGAAGTCGGCGTCTTCACGGGTATAGATGTCGTTGGTCACCACCGCCAGGTTGTAGCGTTCCCGCAGGGCCAGGCACAGGGCCAGGGTCAACGCGGTCTTGCCGGAGCCCACTGGGCCGCCGATACCTACGCGCAAGGGTTGTGTATTCATGTGTGTCTCCTAGGAACGGAACAGGCGGCTGTACTGGCGCTCATGGGCCATGCACGCCAGGGACAGGCCAAACGCGGCGCTGCCGTAATGGTCGGGGTCGATAGTCGAGGCGATGTGCTGGGCTTGTTGCAGCAGCGGCAGCAGTTCGCTGGTCAGGCGCTGGGCGGCTTGCTGGCCCAGGGGCAGGGTTTTCATCAGCACCGCCAGTTGGTTTTCCAGCCAGCTCCACAACCAGGCGGCAAGGGCGTCTTCTGGCGTGATATTCCAGGCGCGGGCCGCCAGTGCCCAGCCCAGGGCCAGGTGTGGTTCGCTGCGTTGCTGGAGAAAACCGCGTGCCGCGCTGTCGAGTTCCGGCAGGCCGGTGAGCAGTTGCTGCAACGAGTAGCCCATCTGCCGGCTTTCCTGGTACAGCTCGCGGGTTTCCCGGCTGGCACGGTGCTGTTCACAAAGTCCTAGCAGCGCGTCCCAATTGTTCGCCGCGGCTGCGGTGCAATGGGCCAGGAGCAAGGGCGCTTCAAACCGCGCGAGGTTCAGCAGCATCTGGTCACTTATCCAGCGGCGTGCGTCGTCGGGCGTCTTGATCAGGCCGTTATCCACCGCCATTTCCAGCCCTTGGGAATAGCTGTAGCCGCCAATTGGCAATTGTGGGCTGGCCAGGCGCAGCAGCGCCCAGGCCGGGTTCATGTGCGCACGCCAAATTGATGCAGGCGCGGCGCGTAGTTGAAGTCCTCGTCGCCGTGCCGGGAATGATGATGGCCGCCGCCATAGGCGCCGTGTTCCGGCTGGAACGGGGCCTCGATGGATTCAACGGTGGCGCCCAGTTGTTCGAGCATCGCCTTGAGCACGTAATCATCCAACAGGCGCAGCCAGCCATCGCCCACTTGCAGGGCGACATGGCGATTGCCCAAGTGGTAGGCCGCCCGGGTCAGTTCGAATGCGTTGGCGCAGGTGACATGCAGCAACTGCTCGGGGCGAGCGCAGACCCGCACGATGCGCCCATCCTCGGCTTGCAGGTACTCGCCGTCATGCAGCGGCGGTTGGCCTCGCTCGAGAAACAGCCCGACGTCTTCTCCCTCGGCACTGAAACAGCGCAGGCGGCTTTTACTGCGGGCATCGAAGGTCAGGTGCAACTCGGCGTCCCAGCCCGGTTGAATGTCGATTCTGCGGTGAATCACCAGCATTGGAGTGCTTCCAGCCATGAACAATGCTGTGTTTAGAGCAAGGGGCTTGCCAATAGAAGGGTATGTAGGAAATGGCTGGCGTGGCGTTTCCAAGATGGCTTGGCTGGTGAGTCATCATGGTGCGCTTCGTGATGTTGAGCACCATTTTGCGGCGCTCACAAAGAAACTTGTGGGAGCGAGCTTGCTCGCGATTGCGCCGTATCAGTCACCTTCAATGCTGCTGACAAACCGCAATCGCGAGCAAGCTCGCTCCCACATTGGCCGCATCCGGGTTACTCAGTGCTACCCAATCCGCGCCAGTGCTTCAAGCCTATGAAGATGAACCGCAGTTGCTGGGTAATCTTCGCCTGGGGCGTGAGGTGTTCGGGAAGTGCTTCGGCGGGCGGGTCGATGATGTCCGGCAAGGTGGCGAAAACGCTTTTCACGATGAGATCGGCCATCACGTTCAGGCCGGCAAGGTCCAGGTGCTGCAGTTTCGGCATCAGCGCCAGGTCGGCGGCCAGGTCCGAACTGATGTCCTCGCGCAGTCTCGCGATGGCTTGGCGCACTGGCAGCGAACCGCCATATTGCTCGCGGGCCAGGAACAGGAACTGCGAGCGGTTGGCGTGGACCACGTCGAGGAAAATCCGCACGGAGGCATCAATGATGCCGCCCATGACAAATTCGTTGTGGCGTACCAGTCGGATGGTTTCGCGGAACGTCTGGCCGACTTCACAGACGAGCGCCAGGCCCAGTTGGTCCATGTCGTCGAAATGCCGGTAGAAGCCGGTGGGCACGATGCCCGCGGTCTTGGCGACTTCGCGCAGGCTCAGGCTGCCGAAGCCCCTGCCGCACTCCATCAAATGACGGGCTGCATCCATCAGGGCGTTTCGGGTTTGTTGTTTCTGTTCGGCGCGAGGCAGCATTGCAGGACTGACTTCCGAGTCATGGGACCGATGCACTCTAGCAAATAGGCTTTGGCGTCGTCGAACGGTAGGGCGGGGCCGGGCGGGAAACGAGGCGCTTTAAAAGTCAAAAGCCCGATTCGAGGAATCGGGCTTTTTTCTGGGCCACCATGGGCTCAGCTCACTGTGCTGTTACGTTCGATTACACGGTCACCACCGCCTTCGGCCAGGGTTTGACCAGGAGTGCGATCGGAACCGTCAGCGGCCAGGGTTTGACCAGGAGTGCGATCGGAACCGTCAGCGGCCAGGGTTTGACCGGGAGTGCGATCGGAACCGTCAGCGGCCAGGGTTTGACCGGGAGTGCGATCGGAACCGTCAGCGGCCAGGGTTTGACCCGGAGTGCGGTCGGAGCCATCTGCAGCAAAGGTCTGGCCTTGTGGGGTGCGGTCGGAGCCGTCTTCGACCAAGCCTTTTTGCTCCAGGCGGTCACGGCCACCTTCGGCTACGGTTTGGCTATAGACAGACTGGCTGTCCTTGACCTGTGGCGTGGCTTGTTCGGAAGCTGGCAGGGCAAAAGCGGTCGAAGCCAGCAGTGAAAGGGACAGGCTCATCAGTAATTGGCGTTTCATGATCGTTGCTCCTTGGGAGGGCTAAAAAGTGGGTACGAGGGCAATGCTACTCTCGATAAGTCGATATAAAAGTTCATAAACACAATGGTAATAATCAACGGAATTGATTGTTCTGGGGAAAGGCTCTAGGACGGGGCTTTCAGAGGAGCGTTTTCGCCCCGGAGTGGGTAGTTTGTACTCACTTGTGCCCTGCAAATGTGCGGGGGCGGTAACAGGTAGCTGTCGAATCGGTCAGGTTCTTGCGCATTTATTAGTGCCGTTCGTCGCCCTTGATGGTAAACCTGTCGGCCGTTTTGCCTGTCCAACAATCATCCGCAACGAGCCGGCCACAGGTTCGTGCTATCCCCGGCGTCGCGGTTCGGACGCCCATTTGCCTCAGGAGCCTTGTGCATGACGCGCACCTCAAAAATCTTCGCCTGGGGCTTTGCCTGCCTCGTCGCCCTGTTGGCCGTGCTGGTGCTGGTCATCGCGTTCTTCGATTGGAATCGCCTCAAGCCCACGCTCAACGCCAAGGTTTCCGAGGAGCTGCATCGTCCGTTCGCGATCAATGGCAACCTGGCCGTGGTTTGGCAGCGCGAACCGCAGGAGGGTGGCTGGCGAGCCTTTGTGCCATGGCCCCATGTGGTGGCGGAGGATTTGAGCCTGGGCAACCCGGAGTGGTCGAAAGCTGCGCAGATGGCCACGCTCAAGCGCGTGGAGTTGCGTATTTCGCCCCTGGCGTTGCTGGCCCGGCGCGTGGCCATCCCGCGTATCGACCTGACAGGGCCCGACGCCAGCCTGCAGCGCCTGGCCGATGGGCGCGCCAATTGGACATTCCAGTTCGATCCAAAGGACCCGGACGCCGAACCGTCCAGCTGGGTGGTGGATATCGGCGCCATCGGCTTCGACAAGGGCCACGTCACCCTCGACGATCAGACACTCAAGACCCGTCTCGAGCTGGTGATCGATCCGTTGGGCAAGCCCATTCCGTTCAGCGATATCGTGGGCGAGAAAGCCGCCAGCAAAGCTCGGGAACAAGGGGCGACGCCACAGGACTATGCCTTCGCCTTCAAGGTCAACGGGCAATACCACGGGCAGAATCTCGGCGGGTCCGGCAAGGTCGGCGGTTTGCTGGCGCTGCAAGATGCGTCGCAGCCGTTCCCATTGCAGGCCCAGGCGAAGATCGGCGACACCCGCGTCGAACTGGCCGGTACCTTGACCGACCCGAAGAATCTCGGCGCCTTGGACTTGCGTTTGAAGCTGGCCGGCAACAGCCTGGCTAATCTTTATCCGCTGACGGGCGTGACCCTGCCGGATTCGCCGCCTTATTCCACGGACGGTCGGTTGATCGCCAAGCTCCATGAGCCAGACGGCGCCCAGTTTCGCTATGAGGGGTTCAACGGCAAGATCGGCGACAGTGACATCCATGGCAACCTGGCTTACGTCGCCAGCCAGCCCCGGCCAAAACTCAGCGGTGCGCTGGTGTCCGACCAATTGTTGTTCAGTGATTTGGCGCCGCTGATCGGCGCGGATTCCAACGCCGAACAAAAAGCCCGCGGCGGCGCCAGCAAACAGCCGTCCGACAAGGTCTTGCCGGTGGAAGAATTTCGCACCGAGCGCTGGAGCGTGATGGACGCCGACGTTGAATTTACCGGCAAGCGTATCGTCCACAGCGAGCAGTTGCCGTTTACCGATCTCTACACGCACCTGGTGCTCAACGATGGCCAGTTGAGCCTCGAGCCCTTGCGCTTTGGTGTGGCCGGCGGCCGGCTGGACGCGCAGATCCGCCTCAATGGCCACACCCAGCCTCTCGAAGGCCAGGCGAAATTGACCGCGCGTGGCTTCAAGCTCAAGCAGCTGTTCCCGGGCTTCGAACCGATGAAGACCAGTTTCGGTGAGCTCAACGGTGACGCGGATATTTCCGGGCGCGGCAATTCGGTGGCGGCGTTGTTGGGCACCTCCAACGGCAGCTTGAAGATGTTGATCAACGACGGCGCGATCAGCCGCGAGCTGATGGAGCTGGCGGGCCTCAACGTCGGCAACTACGTGGTGGGGAAAATCTTTGGCGACAAGGAGGTAAAGATCAACTGCGCGGCGGCTGACTTCGATATCAAGACCGGCCTGGCAACCACGCGCCTGTTCGTGTTCGACACCGAGAACGCGATTATCTATATCGACGGCACGGCGAACATGGCGACCGAGCGGTTGGACTTGACCGTCACCCCAGAATCCAAGGGCTGGCGGCTGATTTCCCTGCGCTCGCCGCTGTACGTGCGGGGCACCTTTGCCAAGCCCGCCGCCGGGGTAAAGGCCGTACCGCTGATGCTGCGCGGTGCCGGGATGGTTGCCCTGGGCGTCATCGCCGCGCCGGCGGCAGGCCTGTTGGCCCTGGTGGCGCCCAGCGGTGGGGAGCCGAACCAGTGCGCGCCGTTGCTTGAGCAGATGAAGGCGGGCAAGGCGCCGGTGACGGTCAAACCTACCCGGTAGCTCAATGTCGCGGTGAGGCGACTGGCCTCATCGCGAGCAAGCTCGCTCCCACAGGGGACCGCATTCTGTCTGAAGGAATGCGGTCAAAATGTGGCAGCGAGCTTGCTCGCGATGGGGCCCCTTAAGACCCTTACAGATCGGCCAGGATGTCGGCCATGTCATCGGCATGCTCTTCTTCCTGGGCCAGGATGTCTTCGAAGATGCGCCGCGTGGTCGGGTCTTTTTCGCCAATGTACTGCACGATTTCCCGGTAGCTGTCGATGGCGATCCGTTCGGCCACCAAGTCTTCGAACACCATTTCCTTGAGCGTATTACCGGCCACGTACTGGGCATGGGAATGCCGGGTCAGCAGGTCGGGGTTGAACTCCGGTTCGCCGCCCAGTTGCACGATGCGTTCGGCGAGCCGGTCGGCGTGCTCGGATTCTTGGTTGGCGTGTTCGAGAAACTCGCTCGCCGCGACGCTGGCCTTCAGGCCGGTGGCCATGAAGTAGTGACGCTTGTAGCGCAGCGTGCAAACCAATTCGGTGGCCAGTGCTTCGTTCAGCAGGCGGATGATTTCCTGGCGATCGGCGTTGTAGCCTTCGGTGACGGCGCCGTTCTGGACGTTCTGGCGGGCACGTTCGCGCAGGGTGGTGACGTCGGATAAGTGCATGTCGCTCATCTCGTTCTCCTGGAGGCTGATCCGGTAGGGCGCCACGCTCTGCTGGCGTGGTCGCTCTAGTTCTGAGTGACGCGATCCTGGAAAAGTTTTACCGGATTTTTCAGTGTGTGCCCGGATAAGCGGGCTTCTTCCTCCACCCATTGAAAAAATGCCCGAACCGGCGGATGCCGTTCACGGCCAGGGACGCACAGCGCGCTGTAGCCGGCACCGTCGATCTGGATCTGCGGGCGATAGCCCACCAGCAGGCCACTGGCGACGCTCTGTGAAACCAGGATATTGCTCGCCAGCACCAGCCCTTGCCCGGCAATCGCCGCTTGCAGGGCGTAGTGTTCTTCATCGTATTCACGCATACACGGCTCGCGGATCAGCCAGGTTTCGCCGGCCTGGGCGCACCACGTCTCCCAGCCATGGGCGTACAACTTGGAATTGTGCCAACGCACGCTGATCAACGTCGGCGGTTGCCGGGTAGCCAGCGCCACTTGTTCCGGCGAGCCATACACGCCGAAGCTTTCATCGAACAGGCACAGCCCGTACAGGTTCGAGTAGGTGTCCAGGCTGTAACGCACCACCAGATCGACGCTGGCGTCCTGGTGCAGGTCGATGACGTCGCAATGGGTGTCCAGCCGCACGTTGATGTTCGGGTGGCGCGCATAGAACCGGCCCAGGCGCGGCACCAGCCACAGGGCGGCAAACGCCGCGGTGGTGGAGATGCTCAGGTGGGTCGTGCTGCGTTGCGGGCGCAGGCTGTCGACGCTTTGTGCAACGTCCAGCAATGCCCCGTGCAAGCTCTGGAATAAACGCTGCCCGGCATCGGTGAGACGCACCCGGCGCGGCAGGCGTTCGAACAATGGCATCCCCAGCCAGGTTTCCAGCGAGCGAATCTGGTGGGAAATCGCCGTTGGCGTGACTGAAAGCTCTTCGGCCGCGGCCTTGAAGCTGAGCAGCCGGGCTGCGGATTCGAAGGCACGCAAGGCATTGAGTGGCAGGGTGGCGAACATCGGAAAATCTCCAATGGATGAATACAACTCATCCGGATCAATTAACGCTCATTTGAGCCTGAGCGCTACAACGTCTCAAGCTGCAAGCCACAAGCAGTTCCGATTGTAGTCGCTATCAAGGAGTTACAGATGAGCAGCATTCTTGTCGTACACGGCAGCCCGCGCGGCGAGCGTTCCCATTCCCGGCGCTTGACGGAAGCGTTCATAACGGCCTGGCAGGCCGCCAATCCTCAGTCCTTGCCGACCCGCCGTGAAGTCGGCCGCACCGTCATGCCTGCGGTGAATGAAGCCTTTATCGCCGCGGCGTTTTATCCAGAGCCTCAGGCGCGGCCGCTGACCATGCAGGCCGACCTGGCGTTGAGCGACAGCCTGGTGGCGGAGCTGAAGGCCCACGACCGGTTGGTGATCTCGGCGCCCATGCACAACTTTGGCGTGCCCAGCGGTGTGAAGGCCTGGATCGACCAGATCGTGCGCATCGGCCTGACGTTCAATCACAGCCTGGATAATGGTGTTTCGCAGTACGAGCCGCTGGTGCTGGGCAAGAAGGCGCTGATCGTGACCAGCCGTGGCGATTTTGGCTTCGGTCCCGGCGGTCCGCTGGAAGCCATGAACCATGCTGACACGTGGCTGCGAACCGTCCTGGGCTTTATCGGCATCAATGACGTGACGGTGGTGGCGGCCGAAGGCGAAGAGTCGACCGAGCACAGCTTCGCGCGGTCCTGCGCCGAGGCCGAGCAGCGCTTGCTGGCGCTGGCCCGGACGTTCTGATGGCCTGGGTCCTGCTGTGATCGGGCTGAAGTGACATTGCTGTCATAGACTGGTCATCATCGGTACTGATGCTGACCCCTCTTGATCGCAAGGATGTCGCCATGTCGCAACGCTGTGCCACTCGCTACCCGCTGGTACTGGTCCCGGGCATGCTCGGTTTCATTCGCCTGGTCTTGTATCCGTACTGGTATGGCATCGTGGAGGCGTTGCGCCGGGGCGGGGCGGTGGTGATCCCGGTGAAGGTCTCACCCCTGCATTCCTCCGAGGTGCGCGGTGAGCAGTTGTTGGCGCGGATTGAAGAAGTGCTGAAGCAAACCGGCGCGCAGAAGGTCAACCTGATCGGCCACAGCCAAGGCAGTCTGACCGCTCGCTATGCCGCCGCCAAGCGTCCGGACCTGGTGGCGTCGGTCACGTCGGTGGCCGGCACCAACCACGGTTCCGAATTGGCCGATTACCTGCAGACCCACTACCCGGCCGACAGCGCCAAGGGGCGGTTGCTCAGTGCCCTGCTGCGACTGATCAACGTGCTGATGTGCTTGCTGGACACCGGCTATCGCGGGCCACGATTGCCGGCTGACCTCGATGCCTCCCACGCGTCGCTGACAACCGCCGGGGTGGCGCTGTTCAATGAACGTTATCCACAGGGCTTGCCTTCCACTTGGGGTGGGCACGGCCCGGAAGAGGTCAATGGCGTGCGTTATTACTCCTGGTCCGGAACGTTGCAGCCGGGCAAGACCGACAGGGGCCGCAACCTGTTCGACGGCACGAACCGAAGTTGCCGGCTGTTTGCCCGGACCTTCGTGCGCGAGGCGGGGCAGTGTGATGGCATGGTCGGGCGCTACAGTTCGCACCTGGGCACGGTGATTCGTGATGACTATCCACTGGACCATTTCGACATCGTCAATCAGTCTCTGGGGTTGGTGGGCCGGGGGGCGGAGCCGATCCGGTTGTTTGTCGAGCATGCCGAGCGGTTGAAGGCTGCTGGGGTGTAGATCGTCAGGAGGACCGCGTTATCGTTCTTCGCGAGCAAGCCCGCTCCCACAGATGACCGCGTTCTGTCTGGAAAAACGCGCTCAAACTGTGGGAGCGAGCCTGCTCGCGAAAGCGATGGACCTGGCACCGAACAATGAGATGGATGAAGGTGTAACAGGCTTTGTCTACACTGCACCCCATCGCCGTACCCTTGTGCGGCAACCAGGAGAAACACCATGAAGATGCTCCGCGTGCCTTTGTTGATGATCGGTTTGCTGCTCTGTTCCCAAGGCTTCGCCGCCACGGCCCAGCAAACCAAGATGACCACCTGCAACGCGGACGCCACCGCCAAGGCGCTCAAGGGCGACGAACGCAAAGCATTCATGAGCAACTGCCTGAAGGCCGCTCCGGCCGCCGCTACCCCTAGCACGCCCCAGGAGCGCATGAAGTCCTGCAACGCCACCGCCACCGAGCAGGCGCTGAAGGGTGACGCTCGCAAGACGTTCATGAGCGAGTGCCTGAAGAAAAAATAATCGATTCGTGGGGCCGGCACAGCCACTGCAAAAAAACACCTGAACTGCGACCAAGGTCGGCCGATACAATCCCTAGTGCTGCCAGTGGATCGCTGGCAGACTGCCAATCCTTTCACGCCGTTTTTTGTCCTGGGGCTGTATGCCAACGTTTTCTCAGCGTCATGTGTTGTTGGTGATCAGTTGGGTGATCATTTTTGGTGGGTTGTTGCTGGTGTTGCCGCTGCGCCTGTTGCCGAGCCTGTTGGCCGGGTTGCTGGTGTTCGAACTGGTCAACATGCTCACCCCGCAGTTGCAACGACTGATCGAAGGCCGGCGTGCCCGCTGGCTGGCGGTGGCCTTGCTGGGCACGCTGGTGGTGAGCGTGCTGTCGCTGATCTTCGCCGGAGCCATCAGCTTCCTGCTGCATGAAGCAGAGAACCCAGGCGCATCCCTCGATAAATTCATGGGCGTGGTCGACCGCGCCCGCGGCCAATTGCCGCCGTTCATCGATGCCTACCTGCCGGCCAGCGCGGCCGAGTTCCGGGTGGCGATCAGTGATTGGGTGAGCAAACACCTGAGCGACTTGCAGTTGGTGGGCAAGGACGCGGCCCACATGTTCGTGACGCTGCTGATCGGCATGGTGCTGGGAGCGATCATTGCCTTGCAGCGCATCCCCGACCTGACCAAGCGCAAACCCCTGGCCGCCGCGCTGTTCGATCGCTTGAACCTGCTGGTCAAGGCGTTTCGCAACATCGTATTCGCCCAGATCAAGATTTCCATGCTCAACACGTTCTTCACCGGGATCTTCCTGGCGGTGGTGCTGCCGCTGTTCGGTATCCACCTGCCGCTGACCAAGACGCTGATCGTGATGACGTTCCTGCTGGGGCTGCTGCCGGTGATCGGCAATCTGATGTCCAACACGCTGATCACCATCGTCGCGCTGTCGCTATCGATCTGGGTGGCGGTGGCGGCGCTGGGTTACCTGATCGTGATCCACAAGCTCGAATACTTCCTCAACGCCCGCATCGTCGGCGGGCAGATCAGCGCCAAGTCGTGGGAATTGCTCATGGCAATGCTGGTGTTCGAAGCCGCGTTCGGCCTGCCGGGGGTGGTGGCGGGGCCTATCTACTATGCGTATCTCAAGAGTGAGTTGAAGCAGGTGGGGATGGTGTAGAGGAGCAGCTGCAAGCTTTGAGCTTCAAGCGGCAAGTAAAAGCTAATCCGTGTCGCTTGGCTAAGCTGCAAGCTTCAAGTGAAGCCAGCCACACCGCCTGACCGCTCTTACTTGAAGCTTGCAGCTCAAAGCTCAAAGCTGCCCCTCACCCATACCGCTTCATCGCCTCGATCGCCAACCCGCTGCCGATACTGCCGAAGATATTGCCTTCCACATGCCGCGCCTGGGGCAGCATCGCCGAGACGCTGTTGCGTAGCGCCGGGATGCCGCTGGAGCCGCCGGTGAAGAACACCGTATCGACCTGATCAACCCGCACGTTGGCATCGTTGAGCAACTGCGTGACGCTGCCGCGTACCCGCTCAAGCAGGCCATCGATGGCCGACTCGAACAAGGCTCGGCTCAGGTCCACGCTCAGGCCCGGTTCGATCCGGTCCAGGGCCACGTGGCGCTGGTCGGCGTGGGTCAGCTGGATCTTGGTTTCTTCCACTTCCATCGCCAGCCAATGCCCGGCACGCTGTTCGATCAACTTGAACAGCCGGTCGATGCCGCCGGTGTCTTCGATGTCGTAGCGCATGCTGCCCAGGGCCAGGGTGGATTTCTGCGAATACACCGCGTTGATGGTGTGCCAGGTCGCCAGGTTCATGTGGTGGCTGGTGGGCATGTAGGCGCCGCTTTTCATGCGGCTGCCGTAGCCGAACAGCGGCATCAGGCCTTGCAGGCTGAGTTGCTTGTCGAAGTCGGTCCCGCCGATGTGCACGCCGCCGGTGGCGAGGATGTCTGCGTGGCGGTTGTCGTGCATGCGCCGTTCGGGCGACAGGCGCACCAGGGAAAAGTCCGATGTACCGCCGCCGATGTCGACGATCAGCACCAGCTCTTCTTTCTCGATGGTCGATTCATAATCGAAGGCCGCCGCGATGGGCTCGTACTGGAAGGAGACTTCCTTGAAACCGATGGCGCGGGCCACGTCGACCAAGGTGTTTTCCGCTTCCTGGTCCGCCAGCTCATCGTCATCGACGAAAAATACCGGGCGGCCCAGCACCACTTCCTCGAATTCCCGACCGGCGGCGGCTTCGGCACGCTTCTTCAACTGGCCGATGAACAATCCCAGCAAGTCCTTGAACGGCATGGCCGTGCCAAGGACGCTGGTGTCGTGCTTGATCAGTTTGGAGCCCAGCAGACTCTTGAGCGAGCGCATCAGCCGGCCTTCGTAGCCTTCCAGGTATTCGTGCAGGGCCAGGCGGCCGTACACCGGACGGCGCTCTTCCTGATTGAAAAAGACCACCGAGGGCAGGGTGATCTTGTCGTCCTCCAGCGCGATCAACGTTTCCATGCCGGGGCGCAGCCAGCCGACGGTGGAGTTGGACGTGCCGAAGTCAATGCCGCAGGCACGGGCCGGGGATACGTTTTTCATGTCTTTCAGGTTCCGGTCGAAAAAACGGCCGCGCAGTGTATGCCAGTGCGAAGCGGATTCGAAGGCCGGTTATCCGCTAATTCGCAAACACTGGCCTTGAAAGACGACGTCACACCCCCAAACTTGCTGGCATGAGCCTGGCAGCCATCGGGCGGACACAAGAACCGCCACCCGCTGCCGATAAACTTCTGATGCACCGTCCGGTCACACTCTTGAGGCCGGTCAACCCCTTGTCCGGACATTCGGGCATGCTGTGCGTGGCGGTGCAACATCGATAACGGATGGTGATGCTTAAGATGGACTTCAAAGACTATTACAAGATCCTGGGTGTCGAGCCGACGGCCGACGATGCCACGATCAAGGCCGCCTATCGAAAGTTGGCGCGCAAATACCACCCGGACGTGAGCAAGGAGAAAGACGCCGAGACCAAATTCAAGGACGTCTCCGAAGCCTATGAAGCGCTGAAAAGCGCTGACAAGCGCGCCGAATACGACGACTTGCGCCGGTACGGCCAGCACGGCCAGCCGTTCCAGGGCCCACCGGGTTGGCAGAGCCGTGGCGGTTTTGGTGGCCAGGACACCGGGGATTTCTCGGACTTCTTCAGTTCGATCTTTGGTAATCGCGGGCCGGGTTTCGGCGGCGGACAATCGGGTCGCAGTGCCGGCCGTCGGGGACAAGACGTGGAAATGGAATTACCGATCTTCCTGGAAGAAACCCTGTCGAACGAATCGAAAAAGGTCAGCTTCCAGGTGCCGCAATACAACGCGGCGGGCCAGCACGTGAGCAATACCAGCAAGAGCCTGAACGTGAAGATCCCGCTGGGGGTGACCGACGGCGAGCGTATCCGCCTCAAGGGCCAGGGCGCGCCGGGCATCGGCGGCGGTGCCAATGGCGACTTGTACCTGACCATTCGTTTCGCCCCGCACCCCAAGTTCGACGTCGAAGGCCAGGACCTGATCATCACCTTGCCCCTTGCGCCATGGGAATTGGCGCTGGGCACGGAGGTGGCAGTGCCGACCCTCACCGGCAAGATCAACCTCAAGGTCCCGGCCGGCAGCCAGAACGGCCAGCGCATGCGCGCCAAGGGCCACGGCTTGCGCAACAAGGCCGGTGAGCGCGGCTATTTGTTTGTTCAGCTCAAGGCCGTGATGCCCAAGGCCAGCGATGAGTCGGTCAAGGCATTGTGGGCCGAGCTGGCGAAGAAAGCCGCGTTCGACCCGCGGGAGAACTTCTGAACCGAGGATCATGGCTAGACTCGACAGCTGAAGCATTGGGAGAAGCAGACCATGAACAACCCGATCATTGAACTGAACCTGATGGAATTCTGTGAGGCCGCCGCATTGGCCGATGTCCATGTAATCGAAATCGTCGAACATGGCATCCTCGAACCTCACGGCACGGCCCCCACGGACTGGCGCTTTACTGATTACGAATTGGTCCTGGCCCGGCGTGCAGCCAAGCTGCGCCGGGAGTTGGAGCTGGAATGGGAAGGCGTCGCCCTGGCGCTGGACCTGCTGGAAGAAGTCCAGCAACTGCGCAGTGAAAACCGCATGCTCAAGCAGCGGTTGGGGCGGTTGGTGGAGTAGATTGTTAAAAAACTGTGGCGAGGGGATTTATCCCCGTTGGGCTGCGCAGCGGCCCTGCTTTTTTTGCGGTTGCTGCGCAACCGAACGGGGATAAATCCCCTCGCCACAAGGTTATGTGCCCATCCAGCGAATCAAGCCTGAATCACCTCAAAACAGAAAATAGCGCTGCGCCATCGGCAACACTTCCGCCGGTTCACACCACAACAGCACGCCGTCGGCCTTGACCTGGTAGGTCTGGGGGTCGACGTCGATGCTCGGCAGGTAGTCGTTGTGGATCAGGTCGGTTTTCTGCACATCGCGGCAGCCTTTGACCACTGCGATTTTTTTCTTCAGCCCAAGCTGTTCCGGCAACCCGGCCTCGGCAGCAGCCTGGCTGATGAAGGTCAGGCTGGTGGCGTGTCGCGAGCCGCCGAAGCTGGCGAACATCGGCCGGTAGTGCACCGGTTGTGGCGTCGGGATCGAGGCGTTGGCGTCGCCCATCAGGCTCGCGGCAATCGCCCCGCCCTTGAGGATCAGCGTCGGCTTGACCCCAAAGAACGCCGGGCGCCACAGCACCAGGTCGGCCCACTTGCCCACCTCGATGGAACCCACTTCATGGCTGACGCCGTGGGTGATCGCCGGGTTGATGGTGTATTTGGCGATGTAGCGCTTGATGCGGAAGTTGTCGTTGCCTTCGCCGTCGCCGGGCAGGGCGCCGCGTTGCTTTTTCATCTTGTCGGCGGTCTGCCAGGTGCGCGTGATGACTTCGCCGACACGGCCCATGGCCTGGCTGTCGGAGCTGATCATCGAGAAGGCGCCGAGGTCGTGGAGGATGTCTTCGGCGGCGATGGTCTCGCGGCGGATGCGGCTTTCGGCGAATGCCACGTCCTCGGCGATGCTCGGGTCCAGGTGATGGCAGACCATCAACATGTCCAGGTGTTCATCGATGGTGTTGCGGGTGAACGGCCGGGTCGGGTTGGTGGAGCTGGGCAGCACGTTAGGGAAGCCGCAAGCCTTGATGATGTCCGGCGCATGACCGCCACCGGCGCCTTCGGTGTGGTAGGTGTGGATGGTGCGGCCCTTGAACGCGGCCAGGGTGGTCTCGACGAAACCGGATTCGTTGAGGGTGTCGGTGTGGATCGCCACCTGCACGTCGTACTGGTCGGCCACGCTCAGGCAGTTGTCGATGGCCGCCGGGGTGGTGCCCCAGTCTTCGTGCAGCTTCAGGCCGATGGCGCCGGCCTTGACCTGTTCGACCAGCGGCTCCGGCAGACTGGCGTTGCCCTTGCCGGTGAAGCCGATGTTCATCGCAAAGGCATCGGCGGCTTGCAGCATCCGCGCGAGGTGCCACGGCCCGGAGGTGCAGGTGGTGGCGTTGGTCCCGGTGGCCGGGCCCGTGCCGCCACCGATCATGGTGGTGACGCCGCTCATCAGCGCTTCTTCGATCTGCTGAGGGCAGATGAAGTGGATATGGGTGTCGATCCCGCCAGCGGTGAGGATCATGCCTTCACCGGCAATCACTTCGGTGCTGGCGCCGATGGCGATGGTCACGTCGGGCTGGATGTCCGGGTTGCCGGCCTTGCCGATCGCCGCGATGCGCCCGTCCTTGAGGCCGACATCGGCCTTGACGATGCCCCAATGGTCAATGATCAGCGCGTTGGTGATCAGCGTGTCGACGACCTCGGCGGCCAACAATTGGCTCTGGCCCATGCCGTCGCGAATCACCTTGCCGCCGCCGAATTTCACTTCTTCGCCGTAGGTGGTGAAGTCCTTCTCCACTTCGATCCACAACTCGGTGTCGGCCAGGCGGACCTTGTCGCCGACGGTGGGGCCGAACATGTCGGCGTAGGCTTGTCTCGAAATCTTCATGTGCTCGCCTTGAAACTCAATTGAATTTTGAAACCGTTCGCTGCGCTCACTCATCGCGAGCAAGCTCGCTCCCACAGGGGACCGCGATCAACTGTGGGAGCGAGCTTGCTCGCGATGAGGCCAGTACAGGCCCCCATGACTTAAAGGTCGCCCATGACCCGCCCGGCAAACCCGAACACCCGGCGATGCCCGGCCAGTTCGACAAGTTCGACTTCCCGACTCTGCCCCGGCTCGAAGCGCACCGCCGTGCCCGCCGGGATGTTCAGGCGCATGCCACGGCTGGCGGCGCGGTCGAAGGCGAGGGCGTCGTTGGTCTCGAAAAAGTGATAGTGCGAGCCGACCTGGATCGGTCGGTCGCCGCTGTTGGCGACATTCAACGTGAGCGTGCGGCGGCCGACGTTGAGCTCGATGTCGCCGGGTTGGACCTGGTATTGCCCTGGAATCATTGCGGTTGCCCCAAAAGCTTGTAGTAGATGGCGGTCGGGGTGTAGGTCCCGTCCGGGCTCTGGCAGTAGTCGGGCAGTTCGCCGACGCGGGTGTAGCCCATGGCGCGGTAGAACGCCTCGGCCTCGGAGCCGGCCTCGGTGTCGAGGTACAACAGGCCACGCTTGTGCTGGCGGGCGCCAAGCTCCAGGGCGCTCATCAACTGCTGGCCGAGGCCCCGGCGGCGGGCCTCGCCGCGCACCAACAGCTTTTGCACCTCGGCGCGGTTGCGGCCGTTGGGCTTCTGGCACAGGGCAAGCTGGACGCTGGCCTGCACCTGCTCATCCTTGACCACAACCCACAACAGCAGGTGGCCCTGGTTGAGACTGGCCTGGACTTCATCGAAATAGGTCCGGGCCTGGACCGCATCGAGGTCGGCCATGAACCCGACGCTGGCGCCATAACCCACGGCGTCGAGCAACAGATCGATCAGGCCCTGGCGATAGTGCGCAAAGCTTTCAGCGTGGACTCGACGCAACTGGGCGGCGTTCATCGGTATCACTCCTTGTCGATAGCGGGCGGTGGCGCCCCGGGATTGAGGTCCAACTGCATGAAAGTCAGGTCCAGCCAGCGGCCGAACTTGGTGCCCACCTGCGGCATCTGCCCGGTGGTGACGAAACCGGCCCGCTCATGCAGGCGAATCGAGGCCGCGTTGCCGCTCTCGATGGCCGCGACCATGACGTGTTTATCGCAGGACCTGGCGCGCTCGATCAGGACAGCCATCAGCAACGGGCCAAGGCCGTTGCCGCGCTGGTCGCTGCGCACGTACACGGAATGCTCCACGGTATGGCGGAAGCCATCGAATGGCCGCCAGTCGCCGAAGGAAGCGTAGCCGAGCACGTTGTCCTCGGCGTCAACGGCGACGAGCACCGGGTAGCCCTGGGTTTGCCGGGCGCTGAACCAGGCCTGGCGGTTGCCCAGGTCCACGGCCTGCTCGTTCCAGATCGCCGTGGTGTTGAGCACGGCGTCGTTGTAGATCTCGCGGATCGCCGCCAGGTCGGCGGGCTGTGCGTCACGAACATGGGCAGTCATGGCGTGGCCTCAGGCGATGGGCTGGTGGACGGTGACCAGTTTGGTGCCGTCGGGAAACGTCGCTTCGACCTGAATCTCCGGGATCATCTCCGGGATACCTTCCATCACCTGCTCGCGGCTCAGCAACGTGGTGCCGTAGTGCATCAGCTCGGCCACGGTCTGGCCGTCACGGGCGCCTTCGAGCAGCGCGGCGGAGATATAGGCCATGGCTTCCGGGTAGTTGAGTTTCAAGCCCCGGGCCAGTCGTCGTTCGGCGACGAGGCCGGCGGTGAAGATCAACAGCTTGTCTTTTTCGCGTGGGGTCAGGTCCATGTGCAATCCATAAGGGCAGATAAAAATTTCTTGCGGTAAACACAGGTCCCCTTGTGGGGGATCCTCTGTGGGAGCGAGCTTGCTCGCGATAGCAATCGAACATTCAACATAACCGTTGGCTGATACACCGCTATCGCGAGCAAGCTCGCTCCCACAGGAAAAGCAAATTCAGGTGCTCCAGATTCTTGGTGGCATGGCTTCTCTTCCAAGCAACGCCGGGCGCAGGAGCCGCCACAATTCAATCAACCACCCCCGCGCCAGCAGCGCCTCGCTCGCCAGGCAGCGGGCCACGAGCAAACCGGGCAATTGGCTCAGGTCGCCGCGCACGGCATGGCCCAGGGATCGGCAACGTTCCAGCAATTCGCTGTCGATCTCGCCGGTCACCAGCAACGTGGCGAATACCGGATCACCGCCCAGGCCGATGGGCGAGTCCAGCAGCCCATCGCCACCGACGATGCGCTGGCGCTCATGCCACAACAACTGGCCGTCGCGGCGGATGTCCAGCCGCGACTGGAAATGTCCCAGGTCGAATCGCTCACCACTGGCTGGCCGGCCGAGGGCAACCATGTCCCAATAGAACAACCGGGCATCGCCCAGCAGGTCAATGCTTGTGCTGAGTTCGGCCTGGGCCGCGCTGAAGACGATGGTTTCCTGGGGCAGCCATTCCAGGGTCGCGCCGGGGGCCACGCTCAGGGTCAGTTGCTGGTACGCCGGGCCGACGGCGCGGTACCACTTGGCCGCGCCGGGGCTGGTCAATTGTGCCCAGCCGCCAGGGCCGACGTGGGCCGAGATGTCCAGCCGATCCCCACCGGCAATCCCGCCGGGCGGGTGGACGATGATGTGCTGGCACACTTCGGGGCCTTCGGCGTACAAGTGCTTCTGCACCCGCAGCGGGCCCTTGTGGCGGCGCTGTACCGGGCGTGTGCAATCGCCGAAGCGGGCATAGCCCAAGTCCAGCTCGGCGTGCCAGCTGGGTGTGAACAGGGCTGAAGACGTAACAGGTAGATTCATGATTTTCTGATTATCGTCGGGACGCTAAGCCTAGATCGTTACCAGCCCGCGCACACCCTCGGCTTCCATATTTTCTCCGCGGCCCTGCTGCACGATCTCGCCCCGGGACATCACCAAGTACTGATCGGCCAGCTCGGCGGCGAAGTCGTAGAACTGTTCCACCAGTAAAATCGCCATGTCGCCTCGCGCCGCCAGTTTCTTGATCACTGCGCCGATTTCCTTGATCACCGACGGCTGGATGCCTTCGGTGGGCTCGTCGAGAATCAGCAGGCGTGGCCGACTGGCCAGGGCCCGGCCAATGGCGAGCTGTTGTTGCTGGCCCCCGGAAAGGTCACCGCCCCGGCGCTGTTTCATCTGCAGCAGCACCGGGAACAATTCGTAGATGAAGGCTGGCACTTCCTTGGCTTCGGAACCGGGAAAACGCGACAGACCCATCAGCAGGTTTTCTTCCACCGTCAGCCGACCGAAAATCTCCCGGCCCTGGGGCACGTAGGCGATGCCGGCGTGCACCCGTTGGTGCGGCTTGAACGTGGTGATGGCCTTGCCTTCCCAATTCACCGCGCCTTCCTTGGCCGGCAGCAGGCCCATCAGGCATTTGAGCAGGGTGGTCTTGCCCACGCCGTTGCGACCCAGCAGGCACGTCACCTCGCCGACCTTCACGTCGAACGACAGGCCGCGCAGGATGTGGCTACCGCCGTAGTATTGGTGGAGGTGTTGGACTTGTAGCATTTGAACTCCGTTTTTTAGAGCTTCAAGCGGCAAGCTTCAAGCTGCAAGTAAGAGCAGGATGGTGTACGGCTTTGCTTTCAACTTGCCGCTTGAAGCTTGCGGCTTGGCGCTGGCCGATTTATCGACCCAAATACACCTCGATCACCCGCTCATCGGCCTGCACCTGTTCCAGCGACCCTTCGGCCAGCACGCTGCCCTGGTGCAGCACGGTGACGTGGTCGGCGATCGCGCCGACGAAGCCCATGTCGTGCTCTACCACCATCAGCGAATGCTTGCCCGACAGGGACTTGAACAGCTCGGCGGTGAAGTCGGTCTCGGCGTCGGTCATGCCCGCCACCGGCTCGTCGAGCAGTAACAGTTGCGGGTCCTGCACCAGCAGCATGCCGATCTCCAGGAACTGTTTCTGGCCGTGGGACAACAGCCCGGCGGCGCGGTTGACGGAGGTGGTGAGGCGGATTGTCTCGAGCACTTCGCTGATGCGGTCGTGCTGCTCGCCGGTCAGTTTCGCCCGCAGGCTGGCCCACACCGATTTGTCGGTCTTGAGCGCCAGCTCCAGGTTCTCGAACACGCTCAGGGCTTCGAACACCGTCGGCTTCTGGAACTTGCGACCGATGCCGGCCTGGGCGATCTGCACTTCGCTCATCGTTGTCAGGTCGAGGGTCTCGCCGAACCAGGCCTTGCCGTGGCTGGGGCGGGTCTTGCCGGTGATCACATCCATCAACGTGGTCTTGCCGGCACCGTTGGGGCCGATGATGCAGCGCAATTCGCCGACGCCGATGTACAGGTTCAGATCGTTAAGCGCCTTGAAGCCATCGAAGCTGACGCTGATGTCTTCCAGGGTAAGGATGGTGCCGTGGCGGGTGTTCAGGCCAACGCCGGCAGCCTGACCGAGGCCGATGGCGTCGCGGCTGCTGCCTTGGTCTTTATTAGGTTCAAGGATGGGTTCGAGCATGAAATCCGCCGTGGGTGTGATGCGCATCATTCGCTCCTTTTCTTCAGCAGGCCGATCACGCCCTTGGGCAGGTACAGGGTCACGACGATGAACAGGGCGCCGAGGAAGAACAGCCAATACTCAGGAAACGCCACGGTGAACCAGCTTTTCATGCCGTTCACCACCCCGGCGCCGAGCAATGGCCCGATCAACGTGCCGCGCCCGCCGAGGGCCACCCAGACGGCGGCCTCGATGGAGTTGGTCGGCGACATTTCGCTGGGGTTGATGATGCCCACTTGCGGCACGTACAACGCCCCGGCGAGGCCGCACAACACCGCGCTCAACACCCAGACGAACAGCTTGAAGCCACGCGGATCGTAGCCGCAGAACATCAGCCGGTTTTCCGCGTCGCGCAGGGCGGTCAGCACCCGGCCGAATTTGCTGCGGGCCAGGCGCCAGCCAATGAACAGGCTCGCCACCAACAACAACACTGTGGCGAAAAACAGCACCGCGCGGGTGCCCGGCTCGGTGATGCCAAAGCCCAGGATCGAACGGAAATTGGTGAAGCCGTTGTTACCGCCAAACCCGGTTTCGTTGCGGAAGAACAGCAACATTCCGGCGAACGTCAGGGCCTGGGTCATGATCGAGAAGTACACGCCCTTGATCCGCGAACGGAAGGCGAAGAAGCCGAACACCAGCGCGAGCAAACCCGGCGCCAGCACCACCAGGCACATCGCCCAGAGGAAACTGTCGGTGCCGGCCCAGTACCAGGGCCGCTCGGTCCACGACAGGAAGGTCATGAACGCCGGCAGGCCATCGCCGGCGGCCTGGCGCATCAGGTACATGCCCATGGCGTAGCCGCCCAGGGCGAAGAACAAACCGTGGCCCAGGGAGAGCAAGCCGGCGTAGCCCCAGACCAGATCCAGCGCCAGGGCGACAATGGCATAGCAGAGAATCTTGCCCACCAGGGTCAGGGTGTACGCGGAGACGTGCAGCGGATTGTCCGCCGCCAATAACGACAGCAAGGGCAGGCTCAACAGCACGGCGAGAATCAGCGCGCCGACGGCGAGAGTGACTTTGGGACCGGCCTTTTGCGTGGCCGTGAGCATCAGGGGCTGGTTCATCAGTCGATTACCCGTCCTTTGAGCGCGAAGAGGCCTTGCGGACGCTTCTGGATGAACAGAATGATCAGCGCGAGGATCAGGATCTTGCCGAGCACGGCGCCGATCTGCGGTTCGAGGATCTTGTTGGCGATGCCCAGGCCGAACGCAGCGAACACGCTACCGGCCAACTGGCCGACGCCGCCGAGCACCACCACCAGGAACGAATCGATGATGTAGCTCTGGCCCAGGTCCGGGCCGACGTTGCCGATCTGGCTCAGGGCCACGCCACCGAGGCCGGCGATGCCCGAGCCGAGGCCGAAGGCGAGCATGTCCACGCGCCCGGTGGGCACGCCGCAGCAGGCTGCCATGTTGCGGTTCTGCGTTACCGCGCGGACGTTCAGGCCCAGGCGCGTCTTGTTCAGCAGCAACCAGGTCAGCACCACCACGAACAGCGCGAAGGCAATGATCACGATGCGGTTGTACGGCAGCACCAGGTTGGGCAACACCTGGATCCCGCCCGACAGCCAGGCCGGGTTGGCGACTTCGACGTTCTGCGCGCCGAACACCAGGCGCACCAGTTGGATCAGCATCAGGCTGATGCCCCAGGTGGCGAGCAAGGTTTCCAGCGGCCGCCCGTAGAGGTGACGGATCACCGTGCGTTCCAGGGCCATGCCGATGGCGGCGGTGATGAAAAACGCCACCGGCAGGGCGATCAATGGATAGAACTCGATTGCGTTCGGGGCGAAGCGCTGGAACAGCATCTGCACCACGTAGGTGGAGTAGGCGCCGAGCATGAGCATCTCGCCGTGGGCCATGTTGATCACCCCCAGCAGGCCGAAGGTAATCGCCAGGCCAAGGGCGGCCAGCAGCAGGATCGAGCCCAGGGACATGCCGCTGAACGCCTGGCCCAGCAACTCGCCAACCAGGAGTTTGCGCTTGACCTGGCTGAGGCTGGTCTCAGCGGCGGTGCGCACCGCGGCATCGGTTTCAACGCCGGGTTCGAGCAGGCCTTCGAGGCGGGTGCGGGCCAGCGGGTCGCCGGTTTCTCCCAGCAGTCGAACGGCGGCCAGGCGCACGCTCGGGTTGCTGTCCACCAGTTGCAGGTTCGCCAGGGCCAGGCTCAGGGCGGCGTGGACGTCTTCGTCCTGCTCGCCGGCCAGTTGCCGATCAAGAAACGCCAGTTGCGCCGGGCGGGCGCTTTTCTGCAGTTGTTGCGCGGCGCCCAGGCGTACGCGGGCATCGACGGCGAGCAGTTGATGGCTGGCCAAGGCGGTTTCGATCAGCCCTCGCAAGCGGTTGTTCAGGCGCAGGGTCTTGGGTTGGCCATCGACGGTCAACTGGCCTTGTTGCAGGGCGTTGATCAGTTCGACGCGCTCAGGCTCCGGCTGCGCAGCCCAGGCTTCCAGGAGCTTGGCCTGCTGGGTCGGGTTGGCGGCGACGAAGTCTTCGGCGTCGCCGGCGTGGGCCTCCAGTGGCAACAGCAGCACCAGGGCGAGAATGAGGCGGTAAAGGGCGGTGGGCATAGAGAGTCGCCTTGCGCGGACAATGTGGGAGCGAGCTTGCTCGCGATGGCGGTGGGTCAGTCACGTCAGTGTTGAATGTGAGTCCGCTATCGCGAGCAAGCTCGCTCCCACAGGGAGTTGTGTCGGACCTGAGCGTCATGCTCGGGCCGACACCCATGGGCTCAGTTGCTCTTCACCGCGTAGTCAGGCTTCTTGTCGTTGCCGGCAATGAAGGGGCTCCACGGTTGCGCGCGGATTGGCCCTTCGGTCTGCCAGACCACGTTGAACTGACCGTCGGCCTGGATCTCGCCGATCATCACCGGCTTGTGCAGGTGATGGTTGGTCTTGTCCATGGTCAGGGTGTAGCCCGACGGTGCGGCGAAGGTCTGGCCGGCCAGGGCTTCGCGGACTTTGTCGACGTCGGTGGACTTGGCTTTTTCCACCGCTTGGGCCCACATGTGGATGCCAACATACGTGGCTTCCATCGGGTCGTTGGTCACCGCTTTGTCGGCGCCCGGCAGGTTCTTGGCCTTGGCGTAGGCTTTCCAGGAATCGACGAATTTCTTGTTCGCCGGGTTATCCACGGACTCGAAGTAGTTCCACGCCGCCAGGTTGCCCACCAGTGGCTTGGTGTCGATGCCGCGCAGTTCTTCCTCGCCCACCGAGAACGCCACGACTGGCACGTCGGTGGCCTTCAGGCCCTGGTTCGCCAGCTCTTTGTAGAACGGCACGTTGGAGTCGCCGTTGACGGTGGAGATGACCGCGGTCTTGCCGCCAGCCGAGAACTTCTTGATGTTGGCGACGATGGTCTGGTAATCGCTGTGGCCGAACGGGGTGTAGACCTCTTCGATGTCCTTGTCCGCCACACCTTTGGAGTGCAGGAACGAACGCAGGATTTTGTTGGTGGTGCGCGGGTAGACGTAGTCGGTGCCCAACAGGAAGTAACGCTTGGCGCTGCCGCCTTCTTCGCTCATCAGGTATTCCACGGCAGGAATCGCCTGCTGGTTTGGCGCTGCGCCGGTGTAGAACACGTTCGGCGACATTTCTTCGCCTTCATACTGCACCGGGTAGAACAGCAGGCCGTTGAGTTCTTCGAACACCGGCAACACGGATTTACGCGACACCGAAGTCCAGCAGCCGAACACCACGGCGACCTTGTCCTGGGTCAGCAACTGCCGGCCCTTTTCGGCGAACAGCGGCCAGTTCGACGCAGGGTCCACGACCACCGCTTCGAGCTTCTTGCCGTTGACCCCACCCTTGGCGTTGATCTCATCGATGGTCATCAGCGCCATGTCCTTGAGGGACGTCTCGGAGATCGCCATGGTCCCGGACAGCGAATGCAGGATGCCAACCTTGATGGTCTCGGCGGCCTGGACGGTCCAAGCCATGCCCATCGCGGCAATGCTTGCCGAGAGTGTAAAAGCCTTGATCAAGCTACGACGCTTCATGGTGCGATCTCCGTGGTCTTTATGTTTTTCTGGATGGCAGATGCAGACGCTGGAAGGGGCTTTTGCAAGGGGTGTGCCCGGTTGAAGAAAGGCTTTGAAACGCGGGGTTGGCGGCGTGAGTGGAAAATGGCGATGCACCATCAGTGACCGTATCGCGGGTGCTGGTGCAATGTGGCGCTCCGCATTGGGGCGCGGAGTGGGATTAATCCAAGGTGAGATTTTCAACCGCACGTCTATGCTGGTTCTTCTGAATTCTGAAGTGGGGAAGCCGGTTTGAATGACTCTGGCGTTGCAAGCTTTTTTCTTCTCGATGAGACGGCGGTTTTCGACGTGTTGCCTGAAGTCAAACTGGCCGAGCATCCGCAATGGATGCCTGTAGCGCATCTGAGGGAAGAAAGGTATTCACTGATTCTCACCGCTGGGGAGCGCCTTCGAAGCAGCCAGATGAATGTGTTTGCCGATTCAATGTTATTCCTTCGTTTTTCGGCCGCTCTACCCAGCATCAGCAGGGATGGGCTTACTTGTTCAGTTATTTTTCTTGAAGACGAAACTCAGGCCGACTTTCAGATTGGAGCGTTTCATGTCTGCGGAAGAAATCCGCTGCCGGAATGGAGGACGGTGGATTTGGACCTGGCCTGGTTGACGGGCAAGCGTGGCCGCCTCTTGATCGAGTGTGGGCCCGGGGCGCAGAACGATCCCACGGCGGACTGGCTGGCGATAGCAGATTTATGCGTCGCCAGGGAAGGAGAGAGAAAGGCGCTCCTGGCCAGGACGCATCATTCAATGCGCATGAAAAACGAGATAGCGCACTTCAGCAGCGTCTACCGGAGCGAGTTCTACTCAACCGTCCAGCAGCGACAGAGTGAAACTGCAAGGGGCGTCGCTCGCAAGGTT
Source organism: Pseudomonas sp. BP11-1-1 (assembly GCF_052112105.1). Lineage (NCBI taxonomy): Bacteria > Pseudomonadati > Pseudomonadota > Gammaproteobacteria > Pseudomonadales > Pseudomonadaceae > Pseudomonas > Pseudomonas sp. BP11-1-1. Next base: position 3,736 of record NZ_JAUTYU010000025.1, on the reverse strand, counting down.
CGCCCATTGAATGGACTGGCCCATGCGCAAGGGCATGATGCGCAGGCCGACATGGTCATTCAGGAACCGTTGGCCGGGGAGGCCGCCTACTCCTATGCGACTCGTCTCCTGAGGGCGAACGTCCCGCAAACCCCGCCTGATTTTCAAGCGAGGCTACGCCAGAAAGTCACTGACCACGGGGCGATAAAGGTTTTGTCCATCTGCAGCGGTGCCGCGCGGATAGAGGCTGGTTTTTCAGCGGCTATTCCCGAAGGCGTGCAATGGTCACTGCTGGATATCAATGAAGACCTGCTCCAAATCGCGGCAAAACAGTTTTCGCCGCAAACCTGCCTCGATTTGATCGTGGCGGATGCGAATGACCTGGCGCCTACCGGTGAACAGTGGGATGTCATTATGTGTGTTTCGGCATTGCACCATTTGGTAGAGCTGGAAAAAGTAATGCTCTTTATCTCCCGTAGTCTGAAAGATGACGGGGAGTTCTGGAGCGTGGGTGAGGCCGTGGGGCGTAACGGCAATCGCTTGTGGCCCGACGCCATAATTGCCGCCGATGCAGCGTTCTCGACCTTGCCGGCGCGTTACCGATTGAATGCCGATACTCAGGTGGTCGATGCTGTCATTCCAGACAAGGACCACTCAATTGGGTGCTTCGAGGGGATTCGAAGCGAGGAAATTACCGCGCTCCTCGAACGTTGGCTGACGCCCGTCGATGTTTACCGAACCAATTGCTTCCTCTGGCGAATGGTCAACCTTGCCTACAGCGGGAATTTCAACCTTGAAAAAGCTGAAGACCGGGCGTTGATCATTGATCTGGTTCGAGCGGAGCTTGAACATTTTCGTAATGGAGGCCTTGGGACCGAGCTATTCGGCGTCTACAAGAAAAAGCATCTTTTCAACGACGGCGCATCAGGCCAATAAAGAACAACCCGCCGATGGCTGCCGTAGCGACCCCAATCGGCAGGTCCTCCGGCGCAATCAGCGTGCGGGCTGCCACGTCCACCCACACCAGGAACAGGCTGCCCAGCAGCACGCAGGCTGGCAGCAGTCGGCGATGCTCGGCGCCCACCAGGCGCCTGGCAATGTGCGGCACCATCAACCCGACAAAGCCAATCGAGCCGCTGATGGACACCAGCACGCCGGTCATCAGTGACGCGATCAAGAAGATCCACAACCGCACCTTGGCCGCGTTCAGGCCCAGGGTCACGGCGGTCTGTTCACCGGCCATCAGCGCGTTCAGTGGCCGGGCCATGCCCAGCAGCAACACCAATCCCAGCAGCACACTGGCGGCCGGTACGGCCAGCAGTTCCCAGCGTGCCAGGCCCAGGCCGCCTAGCATCCAGAACATCACCGCCGAACTGGCACGATGGTCACCGAGGAACAACAAGAGGTTGGCTGCCGCCATCATCACGAAGGACACCGCCACGCCACACAGCAACAGCCGATCACTCTCCAGACGACCCTGGCGGGCGGCGATCGCCAGCACCAGCAACATGCTCAGCAGTGCGCCGATGAAGGCGGCGAGGGGCAGGGTCAGCAGGCCAATGACCTCACCGACATGCAACACCACGATGACCGCCCCCAAGGTCGCGCCGGAAGTGACGCCCAACAGGTGCGGATCAGCCAGCGGATTGCGCGTCACCGCTTGCAGCACCGCGCCGATCAACGCCAGCCCGGCGCCGACCAAGGCACCGAGTAACAGGCGAGGGACGCGGATCAGCCAGACGATATGTTCCTGGCCGGCTGTCCAATGGACCTCGCCGACCCCCAAGGTCTTGCTCAACAGGATGTCCCAGACCACAGCCACTGGCACCCGGGCCGGGCCGAAGCCGAGGGAGACCACGCACGACACCAGCAGGAGCGCGCCGAGGACCGTCAGCAGGGCGGCGTAGCGACGGTTGTTCATTGGCCGTGGAAACCCCGTGCCAGGGTTTGCACCGCCAGCACGTTGTCGATGCCCGGGGTGGCCTGCACGTAGGGGATCACGATGAAGCGCCGGTGCTTGATCGCATCGACTGATTGCAGGGCCGGGTTGTCCAGCAGGAATTGCTGCTTCTGCTCGGCGCTGACTTCGCCATAGTCGACGATCACGATGACCTGCGGGTTGCGCTCGACCACGTTTTCCCAGTTCACCCGCGTCCAGCTGGTTTCCACGTCATCGAGGATGTTGCGCCCGCCGGCCGCGTCGATCAGGGCTTGGGGCATGCCCAGGCGACCGGAGGTCATGGCGCGGTCTTCGCCGCTGTCATACAGGAACACCCGCGGCTGGTCGGCTGGCAGGTGCTTGCGCACTTCGGCCACCTGGGCCTGCATCGTGGCGATCAGCGCGTTGGCGCGATCCTGCACGTCGAAGATTTTCCCCAGGTTGCGCAAGTCGTTGTAGGTGTCCTCCAGCGAGGCCGCCGGGCGCTTCATTACGAACGCGCAGGATTCGGTCAACTCGTAGACGTTGATGCCCAGCGGCCGCAAGGTCTGCGGCGTCAGGTCGCCGCCCACGCGCATGCCGTAGTCCCAACCGGCGAAGAAGAAATCGACGTTGGCATTGAGCAGGGTTTCCACCGAGGGGTATTTGGCGGCGAGTTCCGGCAGGCCGTCGAGGATCCTGGCCATCTCGGGCGTCACCGATTTCCAGCCGCTGATGCCGCTGTAGCCGACCATGCGGGGCTTGAGGCCCAGGGCGAGCATCATCTGGGTCATGTTGATGTCATGGCTGACGGCATGGCGAGGGGCCTGATTGAATACCACCTGGCGGTTGCAGCTCTGGATCGTCAACGGGTAGCGGGTGGCTTCGGCCAGGGCATCGGCGCTGCCCAGCAGCAGGGGCAGCAACAGCAGGAAACGCAAGGTCATGGTTGGGTTATCCAGGTGATTCGTGGGTAGCCGGACAGCGGATGCTCGTCCACCAGGGCTTCGACGCCGAACACCTCGCGCAACAGTTCGGCGGTGAGGACATCCTTGGGCGTGCCGCTGGCGACGATGCGCCCGTGTTCGATCACGTACAGGCGATCGCAGAAAGCGGCAGCCAGGTTCAGGTCGTGGAGGCTGGCGAGGGTGCCGATGCCCAGGCCCTTGATCAGTTGCAGCAGTTGCAATTGATAGCGCGGGTCGAGGTGGTTGGTCGGTTCGTCGAGGATCAGCAATTGCGGCTGCTGGGCGAGGGCGCGGGCGAGGATTACCCGTTGCTTCTCACCGCCCGAGAGCGTGGCGAAGGCATGGTCGCCAAAGCCTTCGAGCCCGGCCGATGCCAATGCCTGGTTTACCAGCCGGCGGTCTTCATGGTTGTCGCTGTCGAACAAACCCTTGTGAGGCATGCGGCCCATGGCGACGACTTCTTCAACGGTCAGGCCGAAGGCGTCGGGAAATTCTTGCAGCACCACCGCGATGCGCTGGGCGCACCAACGCGCGGACTGTTTCCAGAGGTTGTGATGTTCGAGTCTGACCTCGCCATGTTCCGGTCGACTGAAGCGATAGGCGCAGCGCAACAGGCTGGTCTTGCCGCTGCCGTTGGGCCCGATCAAGCCGACAAACTCCCCGGCCGTCACCTGCAGCGTGGCGTCACGCAGCTGGAACTGGTGATGGCAGTGGCCATGGCCCAAGGGCGTCCAGGCGAGGTGGGAGAGGGTTAGGGAGGTCATGCGGTTACTCAAATTATCGGATCGACACACAGCCCCTGTGGGAGCGGGCTTGCTCGCGAATGCGGTGTGTCAGACATATAAATGCTGACTGACACACCGCATTCGCG
>NZ_JAUTYU010000024.1:0-65499 GCF_052112105.1 Pseudomonas sp. BP11-1-1 | reverse complement strand
ATTCGCGCCGGGCCGAAGGGGGGGCGGGGTATGGGTGGTGTCCAGCCGAGCAGGTATTGCAGGGCGGCGCCGCACACCCGGCCCTGGCAGGCGCCCATGCCGCAGCGGCTGGCCAGTTTGGCTTCACGCCAGTTTCCGTGGCCGGCCAAGGCGCCGTAAGGAACATCCTCACAGCGACAGACCAACGTATCGCTCCGCGCCATGCTTTTCAAACGGCCGTCCAGGGCGAAGGCCTTGTTCAATGCCCGCGCGAAACCCTGCCATCGCGCACGGCCAGGCCAAAGGCGCTCGGCTGCAGCGGTATTCCCCACGGCAGCATGACCAGCAATGGCGCCTTCCACCAAGGCCAGTTCGCTGCCGCCAAAACCGGTGCATTCGCCAGCAGCGTAATGGTCGTCGCGAGTGGTGCTCTGCAGCTTATCAACCGCAAGCGCCTGTCCATCGAGCGCGCAACCCAACGCCTGACCCAGCTGGGTATTGGGAATGAGGCCGAAGCCACAGGCCAAACGGTCGCAGGCCAGTTCCACGGTCTTGCCTTGTTGCAGCAGACGCACGCCTTCGAGCTTGTCCCCTCCCAAGGCTTCCAGCACATGGCTGCCGGTGCGGTAGTGAGCATCGAGCAGGCCGAAGGATTGCCATAACTTGCCCGGCCAGCGGGGCAGTTGCGCAGCGAATCCGGCAACTGCGGCGCGGCTGGCCTGCTCGGCGATCCGCAGCACTTGGGCCCCGTGACGTCTTGCCGTGGCTGCGCTCGCCAACAACAGTGGACCGCTGCCGGCAATCACCAGTCGCTCGTTGCTCACCGGCAGGCCGCCCTTGATCAGTGCTTGCAAGCCGCCGGCACCGGTTACACCGGGCAGCGTCCAGCCGGGGAAGGGCAGCAGCAATTCCCGGGCACCGGTGCACAGGATCAGGCGGTCATAAGCGATCAGCCAACCCTGCTCGGCATTTTCCACCAGCAAGGTCTTGTCGCCGGCGATCGCAATGACCCGGGTCTCTGCGTGGCAGTGCACGTTGGCGCAGGCGCGCAAGCGCTCTCGCATGTGTCGCGCCTCGGCCGGCAAGTGGGCGTGGGGTCCATCGCGCCAGATCTGTCCGCCAGGGTTCGGATTGTCGTCCAGCAGCACGATGCGTGCGCCGCTGCTGGCTGCGGCCAGGGCCGCAGCCATGCCGGCGGGCCCGGCGCCGATAATAAGGATGCCGGCAAATTCGGTCATGGTCGGGTGTCCACGTGCATGCCGTCGCGGCACAAGGTCTGGCAGGCCAGGCGGAGGCGGCCGTCGATCATCACCCGGCATTCCTGGCAGATACCCATGCCGCACAGCGGAGCCCTGCGTTGGCCGCTGACCGAGGTGCGGCTGCAACCGTCGGCGCCCAACGCTAACGCGGCTGCAACGGTGGTGCCATCGGCCACCGAGAGCTGGCGGCCATCCAGGAATACGTCAGGCATGGGGCTGATACTCCCTGGCCAAGCGGATCTCAAGAAGATGCACCGATCCCGTGGCGAGGGAGCTTGCTCCCGCTGGGGCGCGAAGCGGCCCTGTTTTGGGTCTGCTGCGCAGACCAGCGAGAGCAAGCTCCCTCGCCACAGGGGATATATGCAGGGCTTCAGGCATGGGCCGGTTCTCCCAAGAAGCGCTGCGGCAGGTAAGGTTGCGCGGCCAGCGGTGCCGTTTCATTGAAGAGCTGGGCAACCAGCAGGTCAGCGGTGGCCGGTGCGGTCGTGACGCCGAGCCCTTCATGGCCCACCGCAAGCCACAGGCCTTTGCGCTGCGGGTGTTGCCCCACCAGCGGCAAGCCGTCGGGGCTCGCCGCGCGAAAACCGGTCCAGGCGCGGATGCCGTTGAGGTGCGCCAGGCCAGGCATGTAGTCCACGGCGCGCTTGAGCATCTTCGCCAGCATCCAGCCTTCCACCGCTGGATCGACGCTGCCGAACTGCCGCGAAGCGCCGATGAACAGTTGTCCGGTCGGGCGCGGTTGGATGTTGCACGCCACCGACGGCCCGCTGGCGTTGTGGGCACTGGTGACATAACCCAGCTCAACCAGGGTGTGCGTGACGGTGGCGGGGTAGCGATCGGTGATCAACAGATGGCCCTTCTTGGGTTCGATCGGCAGCTCCGGGCACAGCTCGGTGGCCTGGATGCCGTTGGCAAGCACGACGGCTTCGGCGCTGAGCCAACGCCCGTCGGCGAGGCGCACGCGGTGGCCGTCCACTTCGCTGGCCTCGGCGCGTTGCTGGCTGATATTGACGTGATCAAGCATCCAGCGGGCGGCGGCGGGGGCGTAGAGAATGCCGTCGCCCTTGATCAGCAGCCCCCCTTCCAGGCCCGCCCGCAGTTCCGGTTCGCGCTGCTGCAAGGTGGCGCGGCCAATCAGTTCACAGGCCTCGCCATGGGCCATCAGGTTCAGGTATTTGCTGTGGGCGACGGCCATTTCCTCGGCATTGGCCGCCAGCCATAAAGTGCCGTTGTTGCGCCAGGCACAGGCATCGGGCAGCGCAGGCGCCAACTCTCGCCAGCGTCGCAGGGAATATTGACTCAAGGCCAGCTCCGCCGGGTTGTCATCAAGCACCAGCAGGTGGCCCATGCCGGCCGCCGTTGCACCGTGCCAGCCAGCGTCCAGCACCAGCACCTGCAAACCGCGCTGAGCCAGGCTGCGGGCGCAGGCCGCGCCGATGATACCGGCGCCAATGACGATCACGTCTGCGACATGGCCTTCGCTCACGGACGGATGCCCCAGGCGAAGGGATCGTCCGGCTCGATAATCAATGTGCTTTCAGCGCTGATGTAGGCCCGGCCGCGAATGGTCGGCACGATGCGCTCGCCCGAACGCTCGTACGACCCTTCGAATTCGCTGCCGATGACACTGGCCTGGCGCCAGATCTGTCCGGGTTGCAGTTTACCGTCGGCCGCCAGGCACGCCAGTTTGGCGCTGGTGCCGGTGCCGCAGGGAGAACGGTCGTAGGCCTTGCCAGGGCAGAGCACGAAATTACGGCTGTCGGCCTGGGGATCGTCGGCGAACAGCTCGATATGATCGATCAGCCCGCCATCCTCGCCGCGAAAACCCTGTTGTTCCAAGGCCTGTTGCACGGCGAAGGTGTAGGCGGTGAGTGCGTCGAGGTTGTCGCCCGCCACACGCTGGCCATGATCGGCGATCAGGAAGAACCAATTGCCGCCCCACGCCACATCGCCGGTCACCGGCTCGATGCCCGGCACTTCGAGGCGCAGGGCCTTGCGATAGCGATAGGAAGGCACGTTGCGCACGCTGACCGAGCGATCCTCATGCAATGTCGCTTGCACCGTGCCCACCGGCGTCTCGATGCTGTGCACGCCGGGGCCGATCCGGCCCAGATGGGCCAACGAGGCGACCAGGCCGATGGTGCCGTGGCCGCACATGCCCAGGTAGCCGCTGTTGTTGAAGAAAATCACGCCGGCACAGGCGGCCGGATCCACCGGTTCGCACAGCAACGCGCCCACCAGCACATCGCTGCCGCGGGGTTCCAACACGCACGCGGTGCGCCAGGCGTCGTGCTGCTCGGCCAGGCGCTGCCTGCGCTCGGCCATGCTGCCCTGGCCCAGGTCGGGAAAGCCATCGGTCACCAGTCGGGTCGGTTCGCCGCCGGTGTGGGAGTCGATCACGGTGATACGTTTCATGGCGCCACGTCCATTCAGATAAGTGGACACAAGCGTGGCGCGCGCCGGGGCCGGCGGCTTGATGGATTTATCCGTCGGTGATGACGAAATCAGCACAGTCCCAAGAAATCACCGGCTCGACGGCAAATACTCGAACAGGGTCTTGCAGACGCCGGCAATGTGTTCGTCCAGCAATTTCACCGCGCGCTCCACATCCCTGGCGCGGCAGGCGTCGAGAATCTCGCGGTGTTCATGGTCGGCGCGCTCCTTGCCGGCGGACAGGCTCATCTGCATACGCAGGTAACGCTCGAGCTTGTCGTGGACCGAGCGGATCAGGCTCACCATGAACGGCCGTTGCGCGGGCTCATAGAGACAGGCGTGCAATTGCCAGTTCAGCTCGGCCCAGCGACCGACGTCGTCCTCGCCGATGAACTCCTGGCAGATGCTTTCGGCACGGGCGAAGGTGGCTTCGGTCATGTTGGGAATCGCCAAGCGCAATACCTTGTCCTCCAGCAGCATCCGCACCTCGAACATCTGCGCCAGTTCCGCCTCGGAAATCCGCGTGACCATCGCCCCGCGATTGCGCTGGAACATCACCAAGCCCTCGGCTTCCAGGCGCTTGAGCGCTTCGCGCACAGGGATCTTGCTGACGTTGAACTGGCGGGCGATGTCATCCTGGCGAATCGGCTCGTCCTCGGCGAAATGCCCGGCCACGATGGCGTCGCGCAGGTGACGGGTGATGATTTCCGAAGTGGACGGGGTGTTGCCCAGGTCGGGCAGGTTGAACTTGGATAAGGTCACGGCGGCGGTCGTTTGGCTGAGATGGGGATATGGTATACGACCCGGCTATCGCGATGTCGAGTAACGTCTGCCGTTGTGGCGAGGGGATTTATCCCCGCTGGGGCTGCGCAGCAGCCCCAAAAGCAACGACCTCAACCTTATTGGCATATGGAGTTGTCTGGTTGGGGGCCGCTCCGCAGCCCCAGCGGGGATAAATCCCCTCGCCACAAGGTACTTTGTCAGCTGGGGGAAGGTTGGGCGACGAAGGCCTCTGTCCGGACGATGCGCAGCCCGGTGATCGTTGCGCCTGCCAGCAGTGCCAGGCCAAACACCGCGAGCGCCACGTCAGCGCCGAAACGGTCGACCAGCCACCCGGTCACCACGACCGGGATACTGAACCCGACATAGGCAAACAGGAAGAATCCCGCGCTGACCCGGGCTTTTTGCGCACCGGCCATGGCGGTGATCGCCGACAATCCACCCAGGTACAAAAAGCCGTAGCACGCACTGCTGGCGCCCAGCGCACCGAGCAACACGGCGGCCAGCGAACCCTGGCTCGCGCCCCAGGCAAGCAGCGCGTAGCTCAATGGCAAGACCAACAACCCCAATCCCGTGGCCCTGGCCGGTTGCATGCGTTTCACCCAAGGCTGGAAGATCAGCCCACAACTGATGACGGTAAAGGTCGACAGGCCGGACCAGCGTTGCAAGTCATGGGCGGCAAGCACCGATGGCAGGATGGCGATCACCAGCCCGGAAGTTGCCCAGGCCAGCAGCATGGAAAAACTGTAGGGCAGGCTGCCGGCCGGGAACAACGGCAGGCGCAACATCGCTGCGTGCTTGATTCTGGGGGCGGGGTCCGGCAGTCGCGCAACCACGATGATCGCCAGGGCAGCCAACGCCAACTGCAACCAGAAACTGCCCGGCGTGACGCTGTGATGGACGAACAGGAAGAGGCTGGTCAACGCCGCGCCCAGGCCAAAACCCAGGGACGTGCTGGCCGTGACCCGGTTGGCCGGCGATCGCGCATCGCTCGTCGGCATCAGTTCCACCATGTAGGCGGTGGACGTCGCCGAAGCCAAGCCGGTGCCGACGCCCATCATCAGGCGCGCCACGCCCAGTGCGATCAGGTTCGGCCAGATCACCGTGATCACCGTCGCCAGCATAGACAGGCACAGCGCCGTCACGATCAAGGGTTTGCGACCCACCCGGTCGGCCAGTCCGCCGAACGCCAGCAGCACTGGCAACACGCCCAACACATAACCGGAAAATGCCACCGCCGTGGCGCCCGCGCCGTAACCGGAAAGCTGCGCATAGGTGGTATACAGCGGCGCCTGGAGGTTGACCGCGAGGGTGATCAGGCAAAGACCGAACGCCAATCCCCATGAGTGTCGTTGCTGTGTGTCCAAGAGGGGATCCTTGAGGGTGTGGAGTCTGGATGGACTATCCCGGTGGGGCCGAGAGCAAACAAGGAACAGACGCGGGGCTTTTATGCTTAACTGTTCGCCGGAAATTCGAAAACACTTAGTCGAGAGCCTGTGCCATGGACCTGAACATCGATCGCAACGCCACGGGTTCGTTGGTCCGGCAACTGGTTGCCAGTCTGACGGAGTGGATAAACACCCATGGCATCCGCCCGGGTGCCCGCATGCCGTCGATCCGCCAACTGGCGACTGAAAACGGCTTGAGCCTGTCGAGCGTGATCAAGGCCTACGACCAATTGGTCGCCAGCGGCGTCTTGGAGTCCCGGCATGGTTCGGGATTTTTCGTGGCCCAGCAGATGCCCGTGGCTTCGGCGCCGGACATCGACGACGCGGTAGGCTGGCGGTTGTTCGATAACGAATCGACGCACCTCAAGCTGGGGTGTGGCTGGTTGCCGGACGCATGGCGCGACGACACCGACCTGGGCCAGGCGATCCGCCAAGTGGTGCGCAGCGACAATCAGGCACTGTTCAACTACAGCACGCCGCTGGGTTCGGCTCACCTGCGCCTGCACATCCAGAAGCGCCTGGGCCTGATCGACATTCACGTCGACCCGCTGCAGATCCTCACCACCCAGGGCGCGAGCCACGGCCTGGACCTGTTGGTACGCACGCTCCTCAAGCCTGGCGACCTGGTGCTGGTGGAAAGCCCCGGTTACTACAACCTGTTCAACCTGCTGAAGCTGCACGGGGTCAAGACCCTGGCGGTGCCCAGGACCGCACAAGGCCCTGATATCGCCAGCCTGGAACGCTTGCTCGGCGTACACAAGCCGGCCTATTTCTTCATCAACAGCATGTACCAGAACCCCACCGGCACCAGCCTCGCCCCCAGCGTTGCCTATCGCCTGTTGCAACTGGCGACGCTGCATGACTTCCGGCTCATCGAGGATGACATCTACGCCGATTTCCAGAACGGCCCGACGTCGCGCCTGGCATCCCTCGACGCCTTGGACCGGGTGACCTACCTGGCGAGTTTTTCCAAGACCTTGTCCAGCTCGTTGCGCATCGGCTACGTGGTCGCGCAGCCCGAAGTCATCAAGCGCCTGGCTGAAGTCAAGATGGTGACCGGCATCGGCTGTTCATTGCTGGCGGAAAACGTCGTGGCGACGCTGCTGGCCAACGGTGCCTACCGCAAGCTGCTCCAGCGCTTGCGCGTGCGCCTGAACAAGCAGATGGCGAGCACGTTGCGCCTGCTTGATCCGGCTCACTGGGAGCTGTTTGCCGAGCCGAGTGGAGGACTCTTCGTCTGGGCCCGGCCCCGGCATGTGCCGGCCGAACGGGTGCGGCAAATTGCCGAGCAGTTGCAGATCCAACTGTCCCAGGGTTCCACATTCCTGCCGGAAGGGCAGGCGTGTGACTGGCTGCGGCTCAACGTCGCGTTTACCCAGGACGTGCGGGCCCAGGCATTTTTCAGGCAGATCGGCCAAGAATCCACAGTTGGAACGGCGGCGCTAATGGGAAAAGATATCAAATAGGAATGAGTTACTGTATCTTTCGCGACACATTCTTGCCGGCCCCGGGGGCCGGCGTTCTTTCGTCAGGATTGTGTGTCGATGCGTCGGATACTCGTTTCATTGTGTGTGCTCCAGGCTTATTCCATTTCCACTTGGGCAGAAGAACCCGGCACGGCGGCCAGGGCGCCGCTGGAGCTGCAGGCCACCGACATCGTCGGCAGCTCGGACTTCGAAACTGCACAGGGCCCCGTGAAGGGCTATCACGCGACGCGTTCGGCCAGCGCCACGCGTACCGACACCGCGATCCATGAAACCCCGCAGTCGATTTCGGTCGTGTCCCGCGACGTCGTCGAAGACCTCAGCGCCACGCGCCTGCAAGACGCTCTCGATTATGCCGGCGGCGTCGGCCGGGGTAACAATTTCGGCGGCCAGGGCCTGACCACGTTTACCGTGCGCGGCTTTACCACGGGTGAGTTCTACCGCAACGGTTTCCCGATCAACCGGGGTTACCCGAACATGCCCGATGCCAACACCATCGAGCGCCTGGAAGTCCTGCGTGGCCCGGCGACCATGCTTTATGGCCGTGGCGACCCGGGCGGCACGTTCAACGTGGTGTCCAAGCAACCGTTGGCCGAACGCACGGTGACCTTGGGCAGCCAGGTCAGCGACCAGGGCATGCGTCGCGGCACCCTGGATACGTCGGGTCCGCTGGATGAAGAAGGCCGCCTGGCTTATCGCCTGAACGTCGTGGGAGAGGGCGGCGATACGTTCCGCGATCACGTCGAGACCGAGCGTTATGGCGTCGCTCCCGTGGTCAGTTGGCAGGTCAACGACACCACGCGCCTGACGTTCGAAGGCGACTTCATGCGCAACAATGCGCCGCTGGACCGTGGGCTGACGCATTACGCCGGCCAGCGCGGCACCGCGTCCCGCGATACGTTCTTCGGTGAAAAAGACGCCGGCAAGCTGCACAACGACAACAACATGCTGCAGGTGCGTTTCGAGCACATGCTCAACGACGACTGGACCCTGGCCGGTGGCACCCAGTGGCTAGACGGCACCTTGCAGGGCAACGCGGTGGAGGGCAACGGCATCGCCGCCGACGGGCGCACCCTGGGCCGCAACTTCAACTACCGCAAGCTGGAATGGACCGACCGTGATACCCAGCTCAACCTCACCGGGCATTTTTCCACGGGTGGGTTCGAGCACACCCTGCTGACCGGGGTCGAGTACGAAGACTACGACTACAAGTCGATCATCCGACGCTCCGCCGCCGGCACCGGCGCCTATCCGATCGACATCTTCGATCCGGTGTATGGCCAGCCGCGCCCGGCGTTGACCCGCACGCCGACCGATGACGAGGAAAATCTCAAGACCTTCGGTGTATTCGTCCAGGACCAGGTGGCGCTGACCGAGCGTTTGAAGGTGCTGGCCGGTGCGCGTTTCGAGCGGTTCGAGCATGAGTATGAAAGTTTTGTGCCTCAGGCACGCCCCGGCAGCCGGAACTGGGAAGTCACCGACAACGCGGTCACCCCGCGCCTGGGCGTGATCTACGACCTGACCGACACGGTGGCCGTCTACGCCAACACCGCCCGCTCGTTCAAACCCAACAATGGCGCCAGCCGCGAGGGCGGTGGATTCAAGCCGGAAGAGGGCAAGTCCTATGAAATGGGCGTCAAGTGGGAGGCCCTGGATCGTCAGTTGAGCGTCGATGCGGCCATCTATCAGATCGAGAAACGCAACGTGCTGACGCCCGATCCGCTGGACTCGACCTTCAACGTCGCCGCTGGCGAAGTGCGCAGCCGTGGTTTCGACTTGAACGTGGCGGGCAACCTGACGCCGGAGTGGCGCGTCATCGGTGGCTACGCCTATGTGGACGCCGAAGTGACCAAGGACGCCAACATCCCCACCGGCACTCCTTTGCTCAACGTGCCCAGGAACAGCTTCAGCCTGTTGAACGTCTATGAGTTCCAGGATGGCGGTTTGAAAGGGCTAGGCGTGGGACTCGGTGCGAAATATGTCGATGAGCGGGCCGGCAACACGGCGGCGACGACCTTCACCATGGACGACTACACCGTCGTCGACCTGCTCGGCTACTACAAGGTCAACGAGCGCATCCGCCTCAACCTCGACCTGAAGAACCTGTTCGACGCCGATTACGAAGAGGGCGCGTTTGGTGGCGTCTACGCCTACCCGGGCGCACCTCGAACGGTGCAGGCGGGGATCTCCTACACGCTGTAGATTCAAGGCTGCATGAAAAAACCCGAAGGTCCTGCCTTCGGGGTTTTGTGTTTTTACCACTTGCCGGTGCTCATGCCGCCGTCCACCGGCAGGATCGCCCCAGTGGTGAAATCGGCACCCGCCAGGTACAACACGGCTTCGGCGATCTCGTCGATGGTGCCCACCCGGCCGGCAGGTGCCAGGTTGTTGAGGAAGTCGCGGTGGGCCGGGTCATGCATCGGCGTGTCGATGATGCCGGGCGCCACGGCGTTGACCTTGATGTTGAAGGGCGACAATTCCAGCGCCAGGGCGCGGGTCATCTGGTTGACGCCGCCCTTGATCAGCACGGGCAGCGCTGCCGGCACCTGGATGTTCGGTTGCAGGGCCACCGAGGCAGAGATGTTGATGATGAAACCCTGCTGGCGGCTGATCATGTGCGCGGCAGCAGCCTGGCTGGCGTAGACGAGGCCCTTGAGGTTGGTGTCGAGCAGCGATTCCAGGTCCTGGGGGCTGTATTCGACGAAGGGTTTGGGCAGGAAGAAACCGGCGTTGTTGACCAGCCCATCCACCGCGCCGAACGCCTCGATGGCTTTGCCGACAAGGGCGGTCGACGTCGCCGGATCGGCAATGTCACCGGCCACGCCGACGAAGCTTGCCGGATGACCGAGCTGGCCAGCCGCATCGTCCAGGCCGGACTGGGAGCGGGCATTGCCCACCACGTTGTAGCCGCGGGCCAGGAACGCCTTGACCAGGCCAAGGCCGATACCGCTGGAAGCGCCGGTGATGATGACGGTTTTCTGATTGCTCATGATGTTGACTCCTGATCACGTTGAGTTGGAACCGCTGCGCCTGTCTGGGCGTTGGTTGTGATCAGGTTATTGATGCGCCTGGGTTTGATAAATGGGGGGTCTGGTACTTGAGTTGATACTTGGTGTAATCAATCCATCGAATCCACACAACTCCTTGTGGGAGCGAGCTTGCTCCCGATGGCATTTAATCAGCCATATGTGAGCCGGCTGACCTGCCGCTATCGCGAGCAAGCTCGCTCCCACAGAGGCCGCAGGTTGGCAGGCAGAAAAAAGCCCGGTCATTCGGACCGGGCTCGGCAAGGCGAAGTGTCACTCCTTGGGTTTACTTCGGTACTCCGTCGTCGTCATGCCCGCATACCCCCAGTTATCCGTGTCGACTTCCTCGATCACGATATGGGTCAGGTGCGGGTCCTTGCCCAGCACGCGTTGCAGGGTTTCGGTGATTTCGGAAATGACCTGGGCTTTCTGCTCGCGGGTGACGCCGTCGCGGGTGATACGAACATTGACGAAAGGCATGTTGCACTCCAGTTGACGAAATGTGCGCAGGAAAGACTCCGCGCAATCGAGGACCACTGTATTTATACGCCACGGCCTGATAAACAGGCATCGGGAATCTTCAGTTGATACGCGGTGTAATGAATCATGAAGCGTCACTTCGAAGACTTGCAGTTAGGCAGTATCGAACTGTTCTGCCTGGCGGCCGAGGCGGGCAGTTTCACGGCTGCGGCGCAGATAGCGGGCGTCACTCCGGCAGCGGTCAGCCGTTCGATCTTTCGTCTGGAGGAGCGCCTGGGGTCGCGGCTATTCGTGCGCACCACCCGCAGCATTCGCCTCACCGATGCCGGCCGGACCTTTTTCGAGCAATGCCGCCAGGCGTTGACGCAACTGGTCGAAGCGCAGCAGGAAGTCATGGGCGCGCAATCGGTGCCGTCCGGGCAACTGCGCATCAGTGTGCCCACCACCTACGGCCATCACCGGATCCTGCCGTTGCTGCCAGCATTTCGCGCGCTTTATCCGCAGGTCAGCGTGGACGTTCACCTGAGCAACCGTAATATCGATTTCGTTGCCGAGGGCTATGACCTGGCGATTCGGGTGAGGGCCCAGCCGGATTCCTCGATGATCGCCCGTTTGCTGGAAGACGCGAAACTGGCGGTGGTCGCTTCCCCGGACTACCTGCGCAGGGTCGGCACGCCGCAAACGCTGGAAGACCTGGACCTGCACGAGTGCATCCAGTTCGAACTGCCCAGCAGTGGTCGTCGAATTTCCTGGTTGTTCAATGTCGAGGGCAAGGAGAAGGAAGTGTTCGGGCAGGGCGGGTATTGCTGCTCCGACGATGTGCTGGGCGGGGTGACGCTGGCCAAAAATGGCGCCGGGCTGTTCCAGACCTACCGATTTATCGTCGAACAGGAATTGGCGGACGGGCGACTGGTGGAAGTGCTCGCGCCGTTCGCAGGGCGCTCGCGGCCGTTCACATTGCTATATCCCCACGGCCGGTACGTGCCGCAGCGGGTGCGGGCGTTTGTGGATTTCCTGTTGGAGCACCGACAGCAGTGGGCGGCGGATTGACTGATTCAAATCTGTGGCGAGGGGATTTATCCCCGCTGGGCTGCGAAGCGGCCCTAACAGCAGCTATGCGTTCATCCGGCATATCGAGCTGTCATTTCCAGGGCTGCTGCGCAGCCCAGCGGGGCGGTGCGACGTTTCGCTAAATCCCCTCGCCACAATGAATCCCAGCGACCTCACGTCAGCTGAGTGCCCATGGAGATTCTCAGGTCAAAACCGAAACGCCTGCCGACCAATCAGTAGCCACTTGCCATTCTTCTGCTTCTGCCAGATCTGGAAGTTCTCGATTTCGGTCGGGACCACTTCGGTGCCCTTGAGCGCCTGGGCGGAGAAGTGGTTGCGAACCATGGCTACGTCGCCTGAGACGGTGATTTTCTGGTTCTGCATTTCAAGGGTCTTGAATGCGCTCTTGCCGGTCTCGATGTCGGCGATGAAGGCTTTCTTGTCCTGGATGTTGCCGCTGGAGTGGCCGTAGGTCAGGTTCTCGGCGGCCAAGGCCTGGAGCTGGGGGATGTCCTTGTGCAGCATGGCCTGGGTCAGGTGGTCGACAGCTTCGGCCACTTCCTTCTCAGCCGATGCGGGCGCGGCGGCTACGTAGCCGCTGAACAGGCAAACGAAACCGATCAGCAATGATGCTTTTTTCATGGGTCTTTCCTTGTTTTTGTAGGTATCAGGAGTTCGAGCACCTAGGCTCGTCGGTCATCGTACAACTTGTAGTGATGCGCGGGAATAGCCAAGTGGAAGCGGGGCACAAATTTGATAGAGAAGATTGCGACCAGGTTTCCTGAACGCGCCCAGCCGTTATCATTCCGCCGACTGTGCGCTGTTTGGACGCGGACAAAATCGAAACGGAAGGAATCAGAATGGCCCCGACACTTTCAGACCGCTATCGCGGATGCCTGCTGGGCTTGGCATGTGGCGACGCCGTTGGCACGACTGTTGAGTTCAAGCCACGAAATACCTTTCCACCGGTAACCGACATGGTCGG
The DNA here is from genome assembly GCF_052112105.1 of Pseudomonas sp. BP11-1-1. NCBI lineage: Bacteria > Pseudomonadati > Pseudomonadota > Gammaproteobacteria > Pseudomonadales > Pseudomonadaceae > Pseudomonas > Pseudomonas sp. BP11-1-1. The sequence continues at coordinate 52,575 of NZ_JAUTYU010000024.1, read as the reverse complement.
TGGCGGTCCTTTCAATCTCCAGCCTGGCCAATGGACCGATGACACCTCCATGGCGCTGTGTCTGGCGGAAAGTCTGCTGCAAAAGCGTGGTTTTGATGCGGCTGACCAGATGGGGCGATACCTCAACTGGTGGCATTGGGGTTACCTGAGTTCGACGGGCGCGTGCTTTGACATCGGCATGACCGTTCGCGACGCACTGGAGCACTATCAGTCCTATCGCGACCCATTCGCGGGCAACACCGATCCTCAAACGGCTGGTAATGGCTCGCTCATGCGCCTGGCACCGGTTGTGCTGTTCTTTTATCCGGATCGCAACCGTATCCGCGAATTCGCCGCGCTGAGTTCGCGTACCACTCATGGGGCGGCAGAGGCGGTGGAGTGTTGCCAAGTGCTGGCGGACGTCATCGGCAACGCATTGAGCGGTGATTCAAAGACGGATGTGTTGCGAGTGTCGTCCGAACATCTGACCGAGGCCAAGGTGATTGCGCTCGCTCAAGGGACGTATCGGGGAAAGGCTCGCAGTGAAGTGTCAGGCACTGGCTACTCGGTCGCTTCCCTGGAAGCGGCGTTGTGGTGCTTTTACCACACGGACAGTTTCGCTGAGGCAGTGCTGGCAGCTGCGAACCTGGGCGATGACGCAGACACCACCGCAGCCATCGTCGGGCAGTTGGCCGGGGCTTTTTATGGAATACAGGCTATTCCCTCCGATTGGTTGCAGAAGCTGTGGATGCGACAGGAGATTGAAACCATGGCCGATGCGCTTCACCACAAGGCTTGAGCTTCATTTCGAGTCCATGGGCCTGGTGCGGAGTCAGCCGGTAGCGCAAGCACCTGGCTCCGCTTTCACATTCCTTCCCGAACCGCCCCGCGAATCCCCTCCAGCAACATCGTAAACGCCGGATTGTCATTGTCCTCCCGCCACACCAGGTGCAACTCGCTCTGCACCCCTTCACCCAAATCGATCTCACGAAACACCACCTGCCGGAACACAACGCTGGTTGCGCAACGCGGCACCAGCGCCAGGCCCATGCCGGCGTTGACCAGCGCCAGGATGGTCAGCGAGGAGCCGAGCCATTGCACGAACTGCGGGGCGACCCGGGCCGAGCGGAGCATGCCGGTGAGCAGTTCGTTGAAAGGTGGGTAGGCGGAATGGGAGTACATCAGGAACGGCTGTCCATCCAGGTCCTGCACGCTGACGGTCTCGGCGTCGGCCAGTGGATGACCGGCAGGCACCGCCAGGACAAACGGTTCGCGCACCAGGCATTCGGTGGCGTAGCCGGTTTCCAGCAGGGGCGAGCGGACGACGCCCAGGTCGATGCGCCGGGCGCGCAGGGCTTCGTGTTGCTGGTAGGTATTCATCTCCGACAGGACAATCTTTACCTGCGGTTGCTTGAGCCGCGCCTCGGCGATGACCTTGGGCAGGAATTCATACACCGCGCTGCCGACGAAGCTGATGGTGACGGAGCCGATATCGCCCTGGGCAAAGCGCTTGGCGGCCACGGCGGCCTGCTGCGCCTGTTGCAGCAGGTTCTGCGCCTCGATGAAAAACGCCCGCCCGGCGGCAGTAAGGGCGACGCTGCGGGTGCTGCGGGTGAACAGTTCGACACCCAAGTGATGCTCCAGCAATTGGATCTGCCGGCTCAAGGGTGGCTGGGTCATGTTCAGGCGTTCGGCGGCGCGGCGGAAGTTGAGTTCCGTCGCTACGGTGGTGAAGCAACGCAGTTGGGCCAATTCAAACATTGATTCAATTCCGGTATCAATCAAGTGCCAAGTTAGATTAGACGGGAACAATCGGCGGCGTCCATCATCGGCGTGGAGACCTTCCGGAGCCCGTGCATGAAAATCAAACGCGTCACCGTGACCCCCATTGCCTTTCGCGACCCACCGTTGCTCAACGCCAGTGGCATCCATGAACCCTTTGCGCTGCGCTCGATCATCGAGATTGAAAGCGACAACGGCTACATCGGCCTCGGCGAGAGCTACGGCGATGCGCCGGCCCTGGCGATCCAGCAGCAGGTCCAGAACCAATTGATCGGCATGGATCCGTTCAACCTCAACCAATTGCGGGCCATCGTCCAGGCCACCGTTGCGGCCCATAAACCGGCCAGCGTTGCCGGGGCGGAATTGGCGCCGGGCTCCCATGCGAGTAAAGCCGTCAGTAATGCCTATTCGGCGTTCGAGGTGGCCTGCCTGGACCTGCAAGCGCATTACCTGAACGTGCCGCTGGTGGATCTGCTGGGCGGTGCGATTCGCGATGAGGTGCCGTTCAGTGCCTATCTGTTTTTCAAGTACGCCGAGCACATCGATTCGCCGTACCCGGCGGACAGTTGGGGGGAAGCGCTGAACGAGCAGCAGATCGTCGCCCAGGCGCGGCGGATGATCGAGGAGTACGGGTTCAAGAGCATCAAGCTCAAGGCCGGCGCCCTGGAGCCGGAGCATGAAGTCGCTTGCATCAAGGCGCTGAAACAGGCGTTCCCCGGGCTGCCGCTGCGCATCGACCCCAATGGCAACTGGTCGCTGGAGACGTCAATCCGCATGGCCGAGTTGCTGGGGGACGACTTGCAGTACTACGAAGACCCGACACCTGGGCTGGAGGGCATGGCCGAGCTGCACAAGCGTACGGGGCTGCCGTTGGCGACCAACATGGTGGTCACCGATTTCGACGAGTTCCGCCGCAGCGTGGCCCAGGACAGCGTGCAGATTGTCCTGGCCGACCATCATTATTGGGGCGGGCTGCGGGACACCCAGGTGCTGGCGAAAATGTGCGACACCTTTGGCCTCGGCGTATCGATGCATTCCAATTCGCACCTGGGCATCAGCCTCATGGCCATGGCCCACGTCGCGGCCTCGGTGCCGAACCTGGATTACGCCTGCGACACCCATTACCCGTGGCAGGAACCGGATGAAGAGGTGATCAAGGGCGGCAAGCTGCCGTTTGTCGACGGCTGCGTGAAGATCACCCGGGCGCCGGGCCTTGGCCTGGAATTGGACCGGGATCAACTGGGCAAGCTGCATGAACAGTTCCTCAGTTGCGGCATTCTCCAGCGTGACGATGTGCGGCAGATGCGGCGCTATCGGCCGGATTGGAAGACAGTCAAGCCGAGGTTCTGACCCGAAGGCGAGGGGCCGTTGTGGCGAGGGGATTTATCCCCGCTGGGCTGCGCAGCAGCCCCTTGGATTGTCCTGATGTACCGAGTTGTCAGGTTTTAGGGCCGCTTCGCGCCCCAGCGGGGCGGTGCGACGTTTCGCTAAATCCCCTCGCCACAAGTTGGTCATACTCAGCACCATCCCCAACCCACCCACCGGCCCACACCCAAAGTACCGCGCCCGGCGGCATCGGGGTCTTACGCCAAAACTGCCGCGCCGACCCTGCGCTGCCAAAGCAGCCGCCAATCACCCCCAAGGCAGCGTATGACGCGCCCTGGCGCCTTTCGATAATCGCCTCCGACATCCCGTCCCCTGTTGCGGAGCGCGCCATGCACAACAATAAAAATACCTGCCTGCGTTTTTTGCCTGCGGTCATCGCCGGCCTCTCGACCCTCGGCTCGATGCCCTGGGCCCACGCCGAAATCATGCTGTACGACAAGGACCAGACGACCTTTTCCACCGACGGCTACATCAACGCCTTCTACGTCAACAGCGACGTGGACCGCGCCGGGGATCAGTTCGACCGGCGTCAGGCACGGGTCAAGATGGGTTTCTTGCCCAACTACCTGGGCTTCAACATGGGCAAGCAGGTCGATGACCTGAAGCTCGGCGCCCGTGCCTCGTTCTGGGTGACCATCAATGACAGTGAAACCAACGGCACCGATACCGCCATCGACGTGCGGCAGTTCTACGGCACCGTCGCCAACCCGGAGTGGGGCGAGGTGCTGATCGGCAAGGACTTCGGCCTGTTCGCCCGTTCCAACATCCTGCTCGACGAGCTGCTCGCCGGTTACGGCCAGGTCAGTGACACCCTGGGCCTGGTGGACGGTGGCGGCGTGTCGTTCGGCAATATCGGCAGCGGTTATCCGTACCCGTTCCCGACGTCACAGATCACCTATCGCACCCCGGTGATGGAAGGGCTGCGCGTGGCGGTGGGCATCATGGACCCGGTGGACACCAACGACAGCAGCGCCACCGGCAAGGCCTACCAGGAAAACCCACGCACCGAGAGCGAGATCACTTACCAATTCGACTTGGCCGGGGCGAAGATCTACAGCTGGCTCAACGGCAGCTACCAGACCTCCGACAACACCGATTCCAACGTCGAGTCGGTGACGTCCAAAGGCCTGGGTTATGGGGTGCAGGCGAAGATGGGCGGGCTGTCGCTCACCGGCTCGGGGTTCCAGGCCAAGGGCATCAACCCGTTCTTCACCAACAATGCCGGCGAAGCCACCTTGCGCAATGTCGACAGCAAGGGCTACCTGCTGCAGGGCTCCTACAAACTGGGCAAGAATCGCCTGGCGTTGTCCTACGGCAAGACCGAGGACGACGGCAACGGCGTGGTCGGCAGCGGCGCCGATTACGAGACGCGCGGTATCGCGTTGTTCCATGACATCAATGACAACCTCAAGCTCGTGGCCGAATACAACCAGTTCGAAATCGATGGCCATGACACCAGCGCGCAGAACGAAGACACCGACACCTTTGCGGTGGGGGCGGTGTTGACCTGGTAATCCGATCGATCGGGTTGCAATGACCCCTGTGGCGAGGGGATTTAGCGAAACGTCGCACCGCCCCGCTGGGGCGCGAAGCGGCCCTAATCCCTGATTACTCGGTTCCACACAAAGGTCCGGGGGCTGCTGCGCAGCCCAGCGGGGATAAATCCCCTCGCCACAAAAGCGGTCTCGAACATGTCTTAGGTTTTCGTGTCGGCCCCGACCGTGCGCATCGCGGCCGGGGCCGTCACGGTTCTCCTCCCATGGAAGTGCCCACCCGCTACCCAAGTAGCATTCGTGGGCAGGGCGCGGATTCGTACACTCAAGGCTCTATCACGCACCGTCGGAGGCGCAGATGCAGCAGGCCCAGAGCGAGGGTGTGGTCAGCGCCATGTCCCAGGCAACGGACGTCGAACAAGTGGCCCAGGAACTGGCGCGACAGTTGTTGCACCCGTACCTGGGGTTCGTGCTGTTTTTCTGTTCCGCCGAATACCATTTGCCAGACCTCGCCCAGGCGTTGGCCCGGAGCTTTGGCGGGATTCGCCTGGTGGGCTGCACCAGCGCCGGGGAAATCACCCCGCAAGGCTACGGCCGCAATTGCGTGACGGCGGTGGGTTTCGACCACCGGCATTTCTCCATCGCCGCCGAACTGATCGGCGAGATGGAGCACTTCAGCCTGATCGACGCCCAGCAGATGGTCGAGCGGCTGGCGAGCGGTTGTCGCAGCAACGCCTTGGCGCCAATCAAGGGTCACAGTTTCGCCTTGACCCTGCTGGACGGCCTGTCCAGCCGTGAGGAAATGGTGCTGGCAGCCTTGAGCGCCGCCCTGGGGGACATCCCGCATTTCGGCGGTTCGGCCGGCGATGACAACTACCTGACCCACACCCACGTTTACTTTGAAGGCCAGTTCCACAGCGGCGCAGCGGTGGTAGTGCTGATCAATACCTGGCTGGAATTCGAGGTGTTCACCACCCACCACATCCTGCCCCGGCAAGAGAAACTGGTGGTGACCGGCGCCGACAGCGCCTCGCGGCGGGTCTACGAACTCAACGCCGAGCCTGCCGCGGAGGAATACGCGCGGCACATCGGCGTCCCGGTGAGTGCCCTGGACTATCGGGTATTCGCCGCGCACCCCTTGGCGGTGCGGATCAACGACCAGTACTACGTCCGAGCGATCCAGCAGGTCCATCCGGACCTGAGCCTGAGTTTTTATTGTGCGGTGGAGAACGGCATCGTCCTGACCGCCATGGATCCGGGGCCGTTGCTGCACAACCTGCAAGACCTGTTCGACGGCTTGCAGGCGCGCCTCGGCGATCTGTTGCTGACCATCGGCTGCGACTGTTTCCTGCGGCGCCTGGAGTTGGAAGGGCGCGACGGCCTGGAGCAGATCGGCCAATTTTTGCGTGAACATCGGGTGATGGGGTTCAACACCTATGGAGAACAGTTCAATGGCATGCACATCAACCAGACGTTCACCGGAGTTGCCATTGCCCGCCATCGCGTCCCCGGCCATCGCTGAGCTGCAGGCGCAGCTCGCCGCCCTGCAGCATGAAAACCACAAACTGCGGCGCATCAACGACGCACTGATCGAACGGGTGGAATCCGGCGTGACCCGCGGCAGCGACCCGTATGCCGCGTTCCAGCATTCGGTGGTGCTGGCCGAGCAGGTGCGTGAACGTACCGATGCGTTGAACCAGGCCATGGCCGAGCTCAAGGCCGGCAATCATTTGCTCGGCGAAGCACGGTTGCGGGCGGAAACGGCCCATCGGCACCTGATCGATGCGATCGAAAGCATTTCCGATGCATTCGTGCTGTTCGACGAGCAACAACGCATCGTTCTGTTCAACAGCCGTTTCAAGGCGTTCTGGGCCCACAGCCGCGTGCGGATCATTGCGGGGATGCGCCTTGGCGAGGTCAAGCGCCTGATGACCGCCAACGGTTTGTTCAGCGAGGAAACCCGCGGCCAGCCAGACGAGCCGGTGCTGTATCGCTTGCAGAACGGGCGCTGGCTGCAGGTCAGCGAACGGCCGACCCAGGAAGGCGGGCGTGTGATCCTGTTCACCGACATCACCGACGTCAAACTCAGCGAAACCGTGCGCCGCGAACAGGCCGTCGCGCAGAAATCCCATCTGTTGCAACGCGCCGTGGACAACCTGTCCCAGGGCGTGGCGATGGTCAACGCCCAAGGCGTGCTGGAACTGTGGAACCGGCGCTTCCTGGAACTCAGTGGCCTGGCGCCGGTGGCGGCCCATCGGCCGTTCAACGAAGTGATCGCCGACAGCGAACTGCAACTGCTGACGCCGGCCAGTCGCGACGGCAGTGGCCGGCGGATTCAGGAGTGCGAGCAGCGCCTCTCTGATGGCCGCGTCCTGGAGATCCGCACCCATCCGCTGCCCACCGGTGGCTACGTCAACACCTTCACCGACATCACCGAGCGTTACCAGCACGCCGAAGCGTTGAGCGAGAGCGAGCGCTGGATCCGCCTGATCACCGACCACGTGCCGGCGCTGATCGCCTACCTCAATGCCGATCTGGTCTATGAGTTCACCAACAAGGTCTACGAGCAATGGTATTGCTGGCCCCGCGGCGTGATGCTCGGCCAGAGCCTGCGCGAAGCCCACAGTGAACAGCACTACCAGCGCCTGGAAGCCTACGTGGCCCGGGCGTTGGCTGGCGAGAGTGTGACCTTCGAATTCGCCGAGACCAACATCAACAACCAGGAGCGCTACATGTTGCGCTCCTACGTGCCCAACCGGCTGGCCAACGGCGAGGTGGTGGGCATCTTTGTGCTGATCCGCGACATCACCGAGCGCCGTCGCACCGCCGAGGCGCTGCACCAGGCATATCAGAACCTGGAACAGCGAGTGCAGGAGCGCACCGCAGAACTGACCACCCTCAACGACCAGTTGCTACGGGAAATCGACGAGCGCAGCCGGGTGGAACTGCGCCTGCGCGAAGCCAAGCGTGAAGCCGAGCGGGCCAACCTGTCGAAAACCAAATTCCTCGCGGCGGTGAGCCATGACCTGTTGCAACCATTGAACGCGGCGCGGCTGTTCACCAGCGCCTTGCTCGAACGCCGCGAGCCAGTGGCGAACGCGCAACTGGTGCGCAACGTCAGCAATTCCCTGCAGGACGTGGAAAATCTGTTGGGCACGCTGGTGGATATTTCCAAGCTCGATGCCGGTGTGATCAAGGCCGATGTAGCGCCGTTCGCGTTGTGCGAATTGCTCGACAACCTGGCAGCCGAATATCGCCAAGTGGCTCGCAGCGAGGGTCTGGAGTTGCGATTCATACCTTGCTCGGTGCTGGTGCGCAGCGACATCCAACTGTTGGCGCGGATCCTGCGCAACCTGCTGAGCAACGCGCTGCGCTACACCCCGAACGGGCGAGTGCTGTTGGGATGCCGGCGCCACGGCAATCGTGTGTCGATCGAAGTCTGGGACTCCGGCATCGGCATCGCCCAGGATCGCCTGGAGGAGATTTTCCAAGAGTTCAAGCGCGGTGACGTCCAGCGTCCGGACCAGGATCGTGGCTTGGGCCTGGGGTTGGCGATTGTCGAGAAGATCGCCGGGATCCTCGGGCATCGCATCCAGGTTCGTTCATGGCCGGGCAAAGGCTCGGTATTCGCCATCGAAGTCCCCCTCAGCGCCACCGCGCCCAAGCCACTGCCGTGCCTGGACATGAGCGAGCCGATGCTCGAACGCCTGCGTGGGGCGCGGATCTGGGTACTGGACAACGACGCGGCGATCTGCGCCGGCATGCGCACTTTGCTGGAAGGTTGGGGCTGCCGGGTGGTGACGGCATTGTCGGAACAGGACCTCGCGCGGCAGGTGGACGATTATCGTGCCGACGCGGACCTGTTGATTGCCGACTACCACCTGGATCACGACCAGAACGGCGTCGATGCCGTGGCGCGGATCAACGCCTGCCGAACCTCACCGATTCCCGCGATGATGATCACGGCCAATTACAGCAACGAACTCAAGCAGCAGATCCGCGAGCTTGGCCACACGCTGATGCACAAGCCGGTGCGGCCGATGAAGTTGAAGATTGCGATGAGTCACTTGCTGGGCCAAACAACCAGCCGATGAGTCGAACCGCTTTTGTGGCGAGGGGATTCATCCCCGCTGGGGCGCGAAGCGGCCCTAATTCCGGATTACTCGGTTCCACAGAAAGATCCAGGGGGCTGCTTCGCAGCCCAGCGGGGATAAATCCCCTCGCCACAGTTGATCTCTTTTCGCCACGGAGCGCGGGTAGCCAGCTACCGGCGCAAGTACGCCCCGAAATCGATATCCCCCGCACTGAGAATCGCCTGCACCCGGTTATGCACGTTGAGCTTGCGCAGGATCGCCGAGACGTGGGCCTTGACCGTGGTTTCGGCGATATCCAGCGTGTAGGCGATCTGCTTGTTCGATTCGCCCTTGGTCATGCGTTCGAGCACCAGCAGTTGCTTGCGCGTCAGGGCCTGGAGCAGTTCGGGCGGGAACGCCGGGGTTTCGTTCAGGCGCCGGCCCGTCGGGCTCTTCTGGGTGCGGATGATGTCAGGCGGCAGGTACACGTTGCCATTGAGGATCTGCTCGATGGCGTCGGTCATTTGCGAGCGCGGCGAAGACTTGGTGATGAAGCCCACCGCGCCATAGGTAATGGCCTGCAGGACGATCTGCTTGTCCTGCTCGGCGGAAACGATCACCACCGGGATGGTCGGCGCCTCGTTGCGCAGGTTGATCAGGCCATTGAGGCCGTGCATGCCGGGCATGTTCAGGTCCAGCAGGATCAGGTCCAGGTCGTCGTGTTCGCGGGTCAGCGCCAGGGCGCTGTCCAGGTCGGCGGTTTCCATCACCTCGCTGCCGGCAAAACCGTCGCTGATGACGTTGTGGATGGCTTCGCGAAACAGTGGGTGATCGTCGGCTATCAGGATTTTATACATGGCCATTCACCTCGTTATTGTCGTGTTGGGGCAGTTGCACGCAGGTCGCTCACATCAGGGAAAAGGTTCGGGGCGGGCGGCTTGCAGGGGCAGGTTGGCCGCCTCCCAGGCGTCGAGGCCGTCGCGGTACCAATACAAATGTTTATAGCCCATGGTCGCGGCGCGTTTTACCGCGTTCCAGCTCAACCAGCAATCCGAGCGGCAGTAAAAGACCAATGGTTGATCCAGGCGTTCGGCGGTGGCTTTGCGCAGGTGGAAAGTAAAGTAGTCCTGCCAGGTCGGATCCAGCTCGCCATCGCCCGTGTTGGCCAGCCACAGGCTGCCGGGAAGGTTGGCGTGGGGCTCGGTGTCGATGAAACGCCCCTGGACCCAGGGACGTCGGTAGACGTCGATCAACACCGGGGCGGGTGTTTGCCCGAGCAGGCGCTGCAAGGATTCGGTGTCGAGGGTTTGCGCGCCGTCGGCGGAGGCGGGCGTCGGGCTGCGGTATTGGGTAATGCGATAACCCTGTGGGGAAAACAGCGCGGTGTCGGCCTGAGCGACATTCAGCGCCAGGCCCAGCAAGACGATCGCCAGCAAACGGGGCATGGGATTTATCCTTTTTGTTATGCGCCCATTACATGCCAGGGTCGAGGTCTTGTGAATGCGACCATAGACAGGAAAACCGGTACTAAAGTAGTAATTTCCGGCCTGAAGACCCGCACATTGCCGTGTGGGAGCGAGCTTGCTCGCGATAGCGGTGGTTCAGTCAGCATTGATGTGTCTGGTCCACCGCTATCGCGAGCAAGCTCGCTCCCACAGGGGCCCTGTGTGCTGGACCGTTCAGCTAGCCTTGCGCAACGCCGCATGCTGCGGATTGAACGTCCACACCGCCAGCAGCGCGAACAGCAGCGTCAGCCCCACACACACGGTCATCGCCAGCAGGTTGAATTGCCCGTACAAGGCGAACCGCACCAGTTCCACGCCATGGGTGAAGGGGTTCACCGCGCACAACCAGTACAACCACGGGCTGGCCTCGAGCATTTTCCACAGCGGATACAGCGCCGAAGACAGGAAAAACATCGGGAAGATGACGAAATTCATCACCCCGGCGAAATTCTCCAGTTGCCGGATCGCATTGGACAACAACAGGCCCAGGGCGCTGAGCATCAGCGCCACCAACAACAGGGCCGGCAATACCAGCAGCAGGCCCATCGCCGGAGGCTGGACGCCGTAGAGCCAGGCAATGGCGAGGAAGGCGTAGACCTGCAACAAGGAAATCAGCGAGGTCGCGAGCAACTTGCTCGCCAGTAGAAAGGCCCGGGGCAGGGGGCTGGTCAGCAACACGCGCATGCTGCCCATTTCCCGGTCGTACACCATCGACAGCGAGCCTTGCATGCCGTTGAACAGAAGGATCATGCAGGCGAGCCCCGGCACGATGTATACCTCGTAGGGGATGTAGGTGTCGTAGGGCGCGATGATGGCGATGCCCAGCGCCGCCCGAAAACCGGCGGCGAACACCAGCAACCACAACAGCGGTCGCACCAGCGCGCTGAGCAACCGCGTGCGCTGCAAGACGAAGCGCAGCCATTCGCGCATCACGATGCCACTAAAACATTGCCAATAAGCATTCATGCGGCGACTCCCGAGGCGGTCAACCGATGGAAGGCCGAGCCGAGGCTACCGCCGTGTTCCTCGCTCACGTCTGCGGCCCGACCGCTGGCGACCAACCGGCCTTGATGCACGATCAGCAAGTCATCGCTGGGCTGCACTTCGTCGAGCAAGTGAGTGGTCCAGAGCACGCTGATGCCGTGTTCGTTGCACAACTGGCGAATATGCTGCCCCAGGGCCTGGCGGCTGGCGGGATCAAGGCCGACGCTCGGCTCGTCCAGCAACAACAGGCGCGGCTCGTGGAGCAGGGCGCGGGCGATTTCCACCCGGCGCCGATGCCCGCCGTTGAGGTTGCGCACGCGCTCGTGGCGCCGTTCCGTCAATTGTTGGCGGGCCAGCTCGGCGTCGACCCGCGCGCAGCCCTGGCGGCGTGACACACCGTGCAGCGCGAGGTGATAGCGCAGGTTCTGTTCGACGCTCAGGTCCAGGTCCAGCGTGCTTTGCTGGAACACTACGCCCAGCTGGCGCAAGGCCTGGCGCGGTGACGTGCGCAGCGAATGGCCGCCGACCCGGATCTCGCCGCGCTGCACGTCATACAGGCGCGTCAGCAGGGCTATCAGCGTCGACTTCCCCGCGCCGTTGGGCCCGAGGAGCGCGGCGAAGTGTCCGGCGGGCACGCTGAAATGGATCTGGCGCAAGGCCTCCCGGGCGCCGTAGGCGAAGCCCAGGTCGCTGACCTCCAAGGCGTTCATGGCGTCACCACCACGCCCCAGGGATAGCGTCCGACTTTCACCGACTTGAGCACCTTGCGGCTCTGGACGTCGATGACCGAGACATCGCCGCTGACGCCATTGGTCGCCAGCAATTGCTTCTGGTCCGGGGTGAACGCCAGTTGCCAGACGCGCCGGCCCACCAACAGGTAATCCAGCACTTCGAAGGTCTTCGCGTCGATCACCGCGACATGGTTGGCCGGGCCCAGGGCGACGAACGCCAGCTTGCCGTCGGCGCTGAGCTTGATGCCCACCGGTTGTACCTTGTCCGGATGCACGCCCTTGATCTGGAAGGTCAGGGTTTTCAGGACTTGGCGCGTGGCAACGTCGAGGATAGTCAAGGTGCCGCCGATTTCCGCCGAGGCCCAGAGCTGCGTGCCGTCGCGATTGAACTCGACGAAGCGCGGCCGTTGATCGACCAAGGTGTTGTCCGCCAACGTTTGGGTGCTGGTGTCGATCCAGTGCAGCATGTTGGTGGTCTCGCTGGTGTTGACCGCCCACTTGCCGTCGGGGCTGACGGCCATGCCTTCGGGCTCGACGCCCACGCCAATCTGGCCCAGCACTTCGGAGGTCTGGGTGTCGATCACCGTGACCAGGGCATCGTCTTCGTTGGAAACATAGAGCCAGCGATCGTTGGGGTGCAGGGCGAATTGTTCCGGGTCCTTGCCGGACGGCAGCTCCTTGATGATCTTGCGGGTGGCGACGTCCATCACCTGGACCCGGTCCGAATCGCTGGCGCAGATGTACAACAGGCGGTTGTCATGGGACAGCAACAGGCCCCGGGGGCGTTGGCCGACCGGCAAGGTTTCGACGACTTCAAGGCTCTGCAGATCGATCAGGCTGAGGCTGTTGTCTTTTTCATTGGAGACCCAGGCAATGCTGGCCGCAGCGGGACCGGCAAGGAGCAGCGAGGCGCCCAGGGCGAGGGCTTGGCAAAGCAGAGCCGGGTTGAGCAGGGGGCGGCGCATGGCGTTTTCCTTATTGTTGTTATCGATCAGGGGTAGCGACAGCTCACTTCGGGTTGGTCGAAGCCCAGGCTGTCCATTTCGTTGGACGGATGCAGGAAACCGTCCTGGGGCGAGGTGCTGACCAAGGCTCGCGGCTGAACCAGGGGAATCGGTTGGCGCAACTGGCCGTTCCAGGGGCGATAGCTGAGCTTGCGGCCCTTGAATCCATCCAGCGGCAACTGATCGCCGAGGGCCAGTTGGCGAATCGCGAACGGGTCGTCCTGGCGCAACTTGCTGACGGCGGCGGCGATGCTGCGCACGGCGATCCAGGCGGCGAAGTCGCGGTCGTTCATCCAGCGCCCGGCCAAGGCTTCGAAGCGTTTTTGCAGTTGCGCCGCGCCGTAGGTCTCGACCGTCTTGTGCCAACCGGTGGGCGTCAGCCCTTGGGTGCCGGCCACCGGGCGCGGATACCAGGTCTGGTAGGGCACGTATTCGCCGAAGTCGCCGCGCTCGTCGGCCACCAGCACCACGTCGTATTCCGCGGTCTGGGTGAACAGCGGCATGTCGGCCTGGGCGCTGCGGCGCTGGTCGTTGTCGAACTGCCAGGCCTTCTCGGCGACGATCTTCATGCCGAAGCGCTTCATGGCCCGGCGCAATGCGGCGGCGTAGGCCTGGTCTTCGGGTGTCTGGCCGACGATCAGCAAGGCCCGCTGCCATTTGCGCACGACACTGAATTGGATCAGGGCATCGGCGAGGGTCGAGCGGTCGGGCAGGGTGTGCAAGACGTTGCCCGGGCATTCGGTGGTGCGCAGGCTGTCATCAGGGCTGCCAGCGTTGAAAAGCAGGCTGTCGGGGAGGGCGGCACTGAGCTGGCGCAGGCTTTCGCCCGGCGCATTCACCACGAACAGACGCAGGCCTTGCGCATGCTGGGCACGGGCGGCCTCCAGCAATGCCTGGGGGCTGTCGACGTTGGCACTTTCGAGGCGGTAGTCGTGCTTGAGAAATCGTCCGGTGCTGTTGCTGTCGATGATCGCCAGTTCGGCGCCGCGCAGCCCGGCATCGGAGGGTTCGGCGATGACGTTGGACAACAGCGGGCCAGGGTCGGGCCGGTAGCCGAGGTAGCCGATGCGCACCTGCAACGGCACGGCGTCGCCTGCCTGGGCGGTCGCCGCAGCCAACAGGTAAACCAGGGCGTAACTGACAAGCCGGCGCATGACGTCCTCCATTGCAGGTAGCGCCAGCATAGGAAGGCCGTGGTCCCGGGGAAATATGCAGAAAGTACCGCCGGGGCAGTACCAAGGTAGTAGCTCGCCCCAGGCGCCGGGGTTTTAGGATGCTTTCAATTGTCATTCATCAGGGAGCGGACAGACCGTGCGAATGTTCAAGACGCTGCTGTTGCCGTTGTTACTGATCCTGAGTTTGATCGGAGTGGATTGGCGTGCCCCGACCCCTGTGGGAGCGAGCTTGCTCGCGATGATGGCGGCACATTCAATATTGAGGCCGGCTGACCCACCGCTATCGCGAGCAAGCTCGCTCCCACGGGGGATCGGCGTGAGTCAGGGGGCGGAGCACTAGCCATGTCAGCCCTCTGGCGAATCAACCTCTGGGTCACGGCGTTCTTCGCCCTGGTCACCCTGGCCTGTGCAACCCTGCTGTTGCACCAGGCCACGGCGGATGTGCGACGGGAACTGCAATCGGCCGAGTCGGTGGTGCATTACCTGCGCGAGACCGCCCAGCGCGACCCGGCCAGCCTCCAATCGAGGCTGACTGGCAGCCTGCGTCATGTACGGGTGCGCTGGTCGGCACCCGGGGAAAATTCGCCAGCGCAAGAGCCTGGCTTGAACGCTTGGTTGGGGCGTCGACTGTTGGCCGATGGTCCTGCCGCCCAGGTCGTTGAATTGCAGGACGGACGTCGGGCCTGGATCGCCGTTGACCCCGTGGATGAAGTGGATGAGATCCTCGATTCCCTGGTGCAACTGCTCGGCGTTTGCGCGATGGCCTTGCTGCTCAGCTTGCTGGCGATTCGTTGGGCGGTGCGCCGGGGCATGCGCTTGCTGGACGAATTGCTGCAGGCGCTGCATCAGGTGTCCGCCGGGGATCTGCAGGTGAACCTGCGGGCAGCAGGCATTTCGGAGGCCCAGCGGTTGGCGGAGCATTTCAATCGGATGACTGCCGCCCTGGCCCAGACCCGGGCGGACAATGCTCGGCTGACCCAGGCATTGCTGGCTGTGCAAGAGCAGGAGCGCAGGTCCCTCGCGCAAACCCTGCACGACGATTTGGGCCAGTACGTGGCAGGCATTCGAGCGCGGGCCTGCCTGCTGCGGCTGGTGATCCACCAGCCGCCTGCGCTGGAGCAGACCGCCAGCGAACTGGAAGAACACTGCGATCATTTGCAGCAAGGTTTTCGCGCCTTGGTCAACGATTTGTACCCCGTCGTGCTCCAGCATCTGCCGCTGGGCGAGGCCATCGAGCTGTTGGCCCGGCAATGGCAGGACAACCACGGCATCGCCTGTCAGTTGCGGGTCGATGGCGCGCTACCGGCATTGGCCGGGCCGGACAAAGCCCACCTGTACCGCCTGTTGCAGGAGGCGCTGACCAACATCGCCCGGCATGCCGACGCCAGCCAGGTACGCATCCGCATGCAGCACCGCGCCGGGCGCCTGCGGCTATGGGTGCGCGATAACGGTTGCGGTGCCCAGCAGCCCGCCCGGGCCGGCGTGGGCTTGCATTCGATGGCCGAACGGGCCCGCAGCCTCGGCGGTGAGCTGCGGGTCATGAGCCGGCCCGGCGCGGGTTGGGCGCTGGACTTGAACATTCCCCTGGAGGCGTCATGAACATTTTGTTGGTGGATGACCACGCCGTGGTCCGGCAAGGCTACGCCAGCCTGTTGCGAGCAATGATGCCGGAGCTGCAGGTTCGCGAAGCCGCTTCGGGTGAAGAGGCGTTGAGCCAGGTGCAGGAGCAGGTACCGAACCTGGTGATCATGGACTTCGGGCTGCCGGGCATCAGCGGGCTGGAAACCACCCGGCGCCTGCGGCAGCGCCTGCCGCAACTGCGGGTGTTGTTTTTCAGCATGCACGATGAATTGCCATTGGTTCGCCAGGCGCTGGAGGCCGGCGCGGCAGGTTACCTGACGAAGAATTCGGCACCGCAAGTATTGGTGGAAGCGGTGCGGCGGGTGTTGGCCGGTCATGCCTATATCGAACAGGCCCTGGCGACGCAATTGGCTTGCGCGACCACCCGCCACGACAGCGATCCGCGCCTGCAATCGATGACCCAACGCGAGCTGGAGATTTTCGTCATGCTCGCCAAGGGCACCCCCGCGCGAACCATTGCCGAACGGCTGTGCATCAGCGCCAAGACCGTTTCCAACCACCTGACGTTGCTCAAGAGCAAGTTGCAGGTCAGTTCCCATGCTGAGTTGGTGCATCTGGGGATTGATATGGGGGTGGTGCGGGTGGCGGGGTGAAAGCAGGCGATGAAGATAATTGTGGCGAGGGGATTTATCCCCGCTGGGGCGCGAAGCGGCCCCTAGATCTACCTGGCATACCGAGTTGTCGGGTTTTAGGGCTGCTTCGCAGCCCAGCGGGGATAAATCCCCTCGCCACGGGGCGTTCAGCGCTCCCAAGAAGTCGGGCACCCGACACACCCCTGCATATTCGCATCCTGGAAATTCCCATAGTGCTGCCGCGAGCCCATCAGGTTGGCCTGCTCCAGATTACTTTCACCCAGCTTGACCTCTTGCAGATTGGCATCGCGCAGATCAGCGCCCTTGAGGTCGGCCTTGCTCAGCCAGGCCATTTCCAGGTCGGCGGCCTGCAGGTTGGCGTCGTGCAGTCGGGCGCCGGACAACCGCGCGAACTGAAGATAGGCCGCCGTCAGGTCGGCCTGCTGGAACTGCGCACCCTGGGCAAACAGGCCCCAGCCCTGGATAGCCTTCAGCGTGGCACCGCTGAAGTCCGCCAGGCGCAGATTGCTTTGTTGCAGGCTGGCTCGATTGAGATTGGCGCCCTGTAGCTGCGCTTTCTCGAGATTGGCCAGGTCCAGCCGCGCGTGGCGCAGGTCGGCATCGCGCAGGTCTGCGCCGGCGAGGTTCATCTTGCGCAGGTCCTGGTTGGCGAGCTTGGCGCCCCGCAGGTTGGCGCCGGGGCATTGGCTGGATTCGGCGATGGTGCAGCCGTTGATTGTCAGAGCGGTGTCGGGGTCATCGGCATGGGCAACGGCGCCGATGAACAGAAGCAGTAATGGCAAAAATTTCATGGCAGGAACTCGGTGTTAACTGTGGGAGCGAGCTTGCTCGCGATGGCGGTGGTCCAGCCGGCATTGATGTTGACTGACATTGCGCTATCGCGAGCAAGCTCGCTCCCACAGGGGGTGGTGGTGTGGGTTGGGGCCCAGGTGGGTCAGGGTTATTTCTGCGCCGTGGCCTTATCCCAACTCGGAATCTTGAACACCCAGAACGAACCACCCTGGGCCACTGGCTTGGTCAGTTCGGCCATGTCGCCGCCCCACAACGGCACGGCGCCGCCGTAGCCGACGGTCACGCCGATGTACTGCTCGCCGTCCTGCTCCCAGGTGATGGGCGGGGAGACGATGCCGCTGCCGGTCTGGAACTTCCACAGCTCCTTGCCGGTTTTCGCATCGAAGGCCTTGAAGAAACCGTCGCCGGTGCCGGTGAACACCAGGTTGCCCTTGGTCGCCAGCACGCCGGCCCACAGTGGCAGCGGCTCCTTGTGCTCCCACACCACCTTGCCGGTGGTGGGGTTCATCGCCCGCAGGCTGCCGACGTGATCGTCATACATGCGCTTGATCCGGAAACCCATGCCCAGGTAGGCCGAGCCTTTCTTGTAGCTGACTTCCTCGGTCCAGTACTCCTCTTTCCATTGGTTGCCTGGTACGTAGAACAGTCCGGTGTCCTGGCTGTAGGCCATGGGGTTCCAGTTCTTGCCGCCGAGGAACGGCGGCGAGACTTCCACCGGCTTGCCCTTGGTTTCTCCCGGCAGCGGCTTGGCTGGGCGCTGGCCGGGATTTTCCACCGGCCGACCGGTCTTCAGGTCGATGTGGCTGGCCCAGGTGATGTTGTCGACGAAGGGGAAGGCGTTCTGCAACTTGCCGTTATTGCGATCCACCACATAGAAGAAGCCGTTGCGGTCGGCGTGGGCGGTGGCCTTGACCACCTTGCCGTCCTTGTCCTTGTAGTCGAATAGCACCAGCTCGTTGTTGCCGGAGAAATCCCAGGCGTCGTTCGGCGTGTGCTGGTAGAACCATTTCACTTCACCGGTGCTTGGGTCGACACCCACCTGGCCGGAGGTGTAGAGGCTGTCGTAGTCATGCGGATTGCCGTCCTTGGCCGTGCGCGCCCAGGTGTTCCAAGGGCCGGGGTTGCCCGCGCCGACGATGATGGTGTTGGTCTCGGCATCGAAACTGGCGCTCTGCCAAGGTGCGCCACCGCCGTGGCTCCAGGCTTCGACCTTGCCGGTCTCGGTGGTCTTGTCGTCAGGCCAGGACGGCGCCTTCACGTCGCCGGTCGGGGTGCTGTCCTTGCCGTTGAGGCGGCCCATGTGGCCTTCGACAAACGGGCGCATCCAGACTTCTTCGCCAGTGTCCGGATCACGGGCGAACAGTTGCCCAACCACGCCGAACTCATCGCCGGAACTGCCGTGGATCAGCAGGACCTTGCCGCTGGTCTTGTCCTTGATCAGCACCGGGGCGCCGGTCATGGTGTAGCCGCCGGCGTGGTCGCCGAACTTCTTGTTCCACACCACCTTGCCGGTGTTCTTGTCCAAGGCGACGACGCGGGCATCCAAGGTGCCGAAGTAGATCTTGTCGCCATAGATGGCCGCGCCGCGGTTGACCACGTCGCAGCACGGGCGGATGTTGTCCGGCAGGCGGTGGTTGTAGGTCCACAGGCGCTTGCCGGTCTTGGCATCCAGCGCGAACACCCGCGAATACGAGCCGGTGACGTACACCACGCCGTCGCTGACGATGGCCTGGGATTCCTGGCCGCGTTGCTTCTCGTCGCCGAAAGAATAGGACCAGGCCGGGGTCAGCTTGAACACGTTCTTGTCGTTGACCTGGGCCAGCGGGCTCCAGCGTTGGGCGTTGGTCCCCATGCCGTATTGCAGCACGTCCTGGGTGGTCAGGTGATCATTGGCGATGTCTTCCCAGGTCACGGCGGCGTGCGCCTGGGTGCCCAGGGACAGGCCACCGGCAAGCAGCAAGGCAACGGCCAGGGAGGAGAGGGCGGGGCGGGTTTTTATTGTCATGGTGGGATTTCCCAGTGAGGTTTTGGCCTGACTAGGGTCGGGGCTCGCACGCCTCGTCCGATACGGAAAAAGTCCCGCCCTTGCCGGGAAGACTTCCCAGGCCGCCTGTCTTTGCGACTTGCGTCGGACGACCTGCTACCAAGGAACTAGACCGCGACCACCAAAGCAGCATTCGGCTGTAGGCACGCGGTTCCTAAGATGACGGCACGGCCTCTGCAAAGAGGTCTTGCGTGCAATTTCGAGGGCATAACAATGACAACAAAACGCAACGCCATCATCGCTACCGCATTGCTGATGGGGCTGACCGGCGCTGGCTCTGCATGGGCCCATGGCAACGTAGTGCCCCAGGCAGTGGAAACCAAAGGGCTGACGCCCATCAAGGACGCCAACCTGCCGGTGGACGCCGACGGTTGGGTTGCACAGAACCCTTATCGCAACTCTCCGGAGCGGGACAAGGCCGTGGAAATCGGCGCTTCGGCCTACAACCAGAACTGCGCGGCCTGCCATGGCCTGGAAGCCAAGTCCGGCGGGATCGCACCGGACCTGCGCATGCTCGACGCCGCCGAAGCCGGCGATGAATGGTTTGTCGAGCGCGTGCGCCACGGCGCGGTGCGCGACGGTCGCGTCTACATGCCGAAGATGGCCGATTACCTGAGCCAGGAAGCGCTGTGGGCGGTGCGGACTTATCTGGACAGCGTGCACGTCGAGGAGTGATTGCCATGCGCTTGTTCGCGTGGGTGATGTGCGGCCTGTTGCTGTGGGGCCCGGCGGTGCAGGCGCAGGTGCGCAGCTATGACCAGATGATCGCCGACGGCGAATTGAAGGTCGCGGTCTACAAGGATTTCGCTCCCTACAGTTTCGAAGACCAGGGCCAGCCCCGGGGCGTCGATGTGGAATTGGCACAGGCCCTGGCCAAGGCCATGGGCGTGCGGCTGAAACTGATCTGGGCGCCGCCCGGCGAGAAGCTCGACGATGACCTGCGTGACTACATCTGGCGCAGCAGTCCATTGCACGACCGGCAATTGGCCGACCTGATGATGCGCGTGCCGTACGATCACGACTATGTGCAACGGCGCAACGACATCGGTGAGCTGGAAAACGCCCAGGTGGTGATGTTCGGGCCGTATCAACAGGAATGCTGGCAGGTGGCGTATGACCGTCGCCGACTGGAGTCGGTGGGCAGCGTCGCGGTGTTCCAGCAGCACCCCATCGGCGTCGAAGTCGACAGCGTGCCCTCGTTCTACCTGACCTCGGTGTTCAACGGCATGCTGAGCGCCAAGACCCGCCATTACCCCACCGTCGCCAAAGCCTTCGGGGCCATGCAGGCCGGCGAAGTCGACGCGGTCATGGCGATGCGCGGGGAGATCGACTGGCAAGTGCATCAGGCGGCCGACCCGCAGTTGGCCCTCGCTGAAAACGCCTACCCGAACATGGGCAAGCAGCGCTGGGAGATCGGCATGGCGGTGCATGAAAGCAACCGTCAGTTGGCCTACGCAGTGGAAGAGGCACTGGAAGGTTTGATTCGCGATGGCACTCTCAAGACGGTGTATGCCCACTATGGCCTGCGCTACGAAGTACCCGAGATGTACCAATAGGAGCGCGGGATGAATTGGCGAGCGTTCGGCCTGCTGTTGGGTTGCCTGCCGTTGATGGCGAGCGCGATCGAGCCGGGAAAGGACCCGGTGCCGTCGGTGATGTGGGCCTTCTATCACAAACAGTTGCTGGCGGATGCGCCGTTCGTGTTCGACGAGCGGGTGCGGGTGCTGGCGCCGCCCTTTGCCGAAGACGCGCGCCAGGTGCCGCTGGAAATCGATGCGCGGGCCTTCACGGGCGACGTCGTGCGGGTGCTGGCCTGGGCCGAGCTCAACCCGCTGCCAAGAATCGTTGATTTCCAGCCTTCGGAGCGGGTGCTGCCGTGGCTGTCGATCCGTATTCGCATCGAGCAAGCGACTCCGCTGCGTGCCGCCGTGCAGACCCGCGACGGCCTGTGGCACGTTGGCTCGACCCTGATCGATGCGGCGGGTGGCGGTTGCACCGCGCCCAGCGTGGTGCGCACCCAACCGGGATGGGAAGAACACTTGGGCGAAGTGTTGGGCGGGCGTTACCCGCGTGGGGATTCCAATCGCCTGCGCTTGCAGATCGCCCATCCCATGGACAACGGCCTGGTGAGCGGCATCCCGGAGTTCTTCCTCAACCAGGCGCAACTGTTGGACGCCGAGGGCAAGCTGCTGGCGCGCCTGGAGCTGTTCCCGGCGGTCAGCGAAAACCCCAACCTGGGCTTCGATATCCAAGGCCCGGGCCAGACCCGCCTGGTGCTGCGCGACAACAGCGGCAACCAGTTCGAGGCGGCCATCCCCTGATCAAAGGAGCGCACCATGCGCTGGTTGTTGCTGGTCTGTCTTGGGCTGTGCCTGCCGGCATGGTCCGCCACCGATTATTCCCTCAAGCCGCGGCAGATCGCCGACGGCACCTGGTTGCTGGAAGGCAGCACGGATAATTTCGCCAAGGCCAACGGTGGCAACATCGTCAACACCGGGTTCATCGTCACCGAGGCGGGCGTGGTGGTCATCGACACCGGACCGTCCAGGCGCTATGGCGAGGCGCTGCGCCAGGCCATAGCCGCGACGACTGGTAAACCGGTGATCCAGGTGCTGCTGACTCATCATCATCCCGATCACGTGCTGGGCAACCAGGCCTTCAGCGACGTACCCATCGGCGCGTTGCCCGGCACCACCGACCTGCTGCGACAGCAGGGCGATGCGCTGGCGGAAAACATGTACCGGCTGGTAGGCGACTGGATGCGCGGCACCGAGGTGGTCTTGCCGACCCAGGCGCTGAGCCCCGGGACGCTGAAGGTCGGCGATCATTCACTGCGCCTGCTGGCGTTGGCCGGGCACACCGGCGCGGACCTGGCGATCCTCGATGAAACCACCGGCGTGCTGTTTGCCGGCGACCTGGTGTTTTACGAACGGGCCTTGACCACCCCGAACAGCCCTGGCCTGGATGTCTGGCTCAAGGACCTCGACACGCTCCAGGCGCTGCCCTGGAAGCAAGTCGTCCCCGGCCACGGCCCGGTGGCCAGCGATGCCCGGCCTTTCTCGCAGATGCGCGACTACCTGGGCTGGCTCGACCAACTGATGCGCGACGGCGCGGCCCGGGGCGACGACATGGCCGAGATGATCCGCAGCCCCATCCCCGAGCGCTTCGCCGGGATCAGCCTGAGCCGGTATGAGCTGATTCGCAGTGTCAGTCATCTTTATCCGCGTTATGAGCGGGTGGGGATGAAGCGAGTGGACACCCACGCCCCTGACTGAGCGCAGATCCCCGTGGCGAGGGAGCTTGCTCCCGCTGGGCTGCGAAGCGGCCCCCTATGTTTTTCACCTCCATATCAGTTTTGACAAACCCATTTTTAGGGCCGCTGCGCGCCCCAGCGGGAGCAAGCTCCCTCGCCACGGGGGGATTCGCTTACTTCTACATGTACCAAGGAACTAGAAAACTCAACACAGCGGGCAATTGTTGGCGGCGCCGTCGGGGCCAAGAATCTGTGGCAGACCGGGAAAATTTCCCGGGTATAACAATAACCGCAGAGGTAGCCGCCATGATTCATCCCGCACGTCGCCAGCCCTTCGCCGTGAACCTGCTGCTCAGTGCCATGCTGCTGTCCGGCTCGGCGTTGGCCGCCGTGACCGACCAGGAAATTCTCCAGGACCCGAAGAACCCGCAACAGATCGTCACCAACGGCCTGGGGGTCCAGGGCCAGCGCTATAGCCCGCTCGACACCCTCAACGTGAATAACGTCAAGGACCTGCGTCCGGTCTGGGCGTTCTCCTTCGGCGGCGAAAAGCAGCGCGGCCAGCAGGCCCAGCCGATGATCAAGGACGGGGTGATGTACCTCACCGGGTCCTACTCGCGGGTGTTCGCGGTGGATGCGCGCACCGGCAAGAAACTCTGGCAATACGACGCGCGCCTGCCCGATGACATCCGCCCGTGCTGCGACGTGATCAACCGGGGCGTGGCGCTGTATGGCGACCTGGTGTTCTTCGGCACCCTCGACGCCAAGTTGGTGGCCTTGAACAAGGACACCGGCAAAGTGGTGTGGAGCAAGAAAGTCGCCGACCACAAGGAAGGCTATTCCATCAGTGCCGCGCCGCTCGTGGTGAACGGCAAGCTCATCACGGGCGTGGCGGGTGGCGAGTTCGGCGTGGTCGGCCAGATCAGTGCGTTCGACCCGAAAAACGGTGAACTGCTGTGGACCCGGCCGACCGTGGAAGGCCACATGGGCTACGTCTACAAGGACGGCAAGGCCGTGGAAAACGGTATTTCCGGCGGCGAGGCGGGCAAGACCTGGCCGGGTGACCTCTGGAAAACTGGCGGTGCCGCGCCTTGGCTGGGCGGCTACTACGACCCGGAAACAAACCTGTTGCTGTTCGGCACCGGCAACCCGGCGCCCTGGAACTCCCACCTGCGCCCTGGCGACAACCTCTATTCCTCGTCGCGCCTGGCCCTGAACCCGGACGACGGCAGCATCAAGTGGCACTTCCAGAGCACGCCCCACGACGGCTGGGACTATGACGGCGTCAACGAACTGATCTCGTTCAACTACAAGGAAGGCGGCAAGGACATCAAGGCCGCGGCGACCGCCGACCGTAACGGCTTCTTCTACGTGCTTGATCGCACCAACGGCAAGTTCATCCGCGGCTTCCCGTTCGTCGACAAGATCACCTGGGCCACCGGCCTGGACAAGGATGGCCGACCAATCTACAACGAGGCCAGCCGTCCGGGCGCGCCGGGCAGCGAAGCCAAGGGCAGTTCGGTGTTCGTGGCGCCGGCGTTCCTCGGTGCGAAAAACTGGATGCCGATGGCCTACAACCAGGACACCGGCCTGTTCTATGTGCCATCCAATGAATGGGGCATGGACATCTGGAACGAAGGCATCGCCTACAAGAAAGGCGCGGCGTTCCTCGGTGCCGGTTTCACCATCAAGCCGCTGAACGAGGATTACATCGGCGTATTGCGGGCCATCGACCCCAAGACCGGCAAGGAAGTCTGGCGCCACAAGAACTTCGCGCCGCTGTGGGGCGGGGTGCTGACCACCAAGGGCAACCTGGTGTTCACCGGTACGCCTGAAGGTTTCCTGCAAGCCTTCAACGCCAAGACCGGGGAAAAGGTCTGGGAATTCCAGACCGGCTCCGGCGTGCTCGGCTCGCCGATTACCTGGGAAATGGACGGCGAGCAGTACGTCTCGGTGGTGTCCGGCTGGGGTGGTGCGGTGCCGCTGTGGGGCGGCGAGGTGGCCAAGCGCGTGAAGGACTTCAACCAGGGCGGCATGCTCTGGACCTTCAAGTTGCCGAAGGAGCTTGTGGCCAAGCGCTGAGTTGTCATTGAGCGGGGTGCTGCTTTTGTGGCGAGGGGATTTATCCCCGCTCGAGTGCGTAGCGCTCGCAGAGATTCTGGGGCCGCTTCGCAGCCCAGCGGGGATAAATCCCCTCGCCACAAAGGCAGCGCTCGTTCCCGCTCTTCGTGTCCTGAAAATCCAAACCTACGACCAAATAACGAGAGAGCCCCCTGCCAATGACGCATTCGTCCACCGCACGGGGCTCTCTACCATCGGCCTATCGCCTGTCCCGCGACAGGCATCGACCAGGCAGAGGCCCATCATGATCTACGCACAACCCGGAACCCCAGGCGCCGTCGTTTCCTTCAAGCCGCGCTATGGCAATTTCATCGGCGGCGAGTTCGTCGCGCCGGTCAACGGCGAATACTTCACCAACACGTCGCCGGTCAACGGCGAAGTCATCGGCGAATTCCCGCGCTCCAGCGCAGCCGATATCGACAAAGCCCTGGATGCGGCCCATGCCGCCGCCGATGCGTGGGGCAAGACCTCCGTTCAGGATCGTTCCCTGGTGCTGCTGAAAATCGCTGACCGCATCGAGCAGAACCTGGAAATCCTCGCCGTCAGCGAGACGTGGGACAACGGCAAGGCCGTGCGTGAAACCCTGAATGCCGACGTGCCTCTGTCGGCTGACCATTTCCGCTATTTTGCCGGTTGCATCCGCGCCCAAGAGGGCGGCGCTGCCGAAATCAACGAGTTGACCACCGCCTATCATTTCCACGAGCCGCTGGGCGTGGTCGGCCAGATCATCCCGTGGAACTTCCCGCTGCTGATGGCCGCCTGGAAACTCGCCCCGGCCCTGGCCGCCGGCAACTGCATCGTGCTCAAGCCGGCGGAGCAGACGCCGCTGTCGATTACCGTATTCATCGAACTGATCGCCGACCTGCTGCCAGCCGGCGTGTTGAACATTGTCCACGGCTTTGGCCGCGAAGCCGGCGAAGCCCTGGCCACCAGCAAGCGCATCGCCAAGATCGCCTTCACCGGCTCGACTCCGGTCGGTTCGCACATCATGAAGTGCGCCGCTGAGAACATCATCCCGTCCACGGTGGAGCTGGGCGGCAAGTCGCCGAACATCTTCTTCGAAGACATCATGCAAGCCGAGCCGGCGTTCATCGAGAAGGCTGCCGAAGGCTTGGTACTGGCGTTCTTCAACCAGGGCGAAGTCTGCACCTGCCCATCTCGCGCCTTGGTGCAGGAATCGATCTACGCACCGTTCATGGCCGAGGTCATGAAGAAAATCGCCAAGATCAAGCGTGGCAACCCACTGGACACCGAGACCATGGTCGGCGCCCAGGCGTCCCAGCAGCAATACGACAAGATCCTTTCGTACCTGGACATCGCCCGGGAAGAGGGTGCCGAGCTGCTGACCGGTGGCGCGGCCGAACGTCTTGAGGGCGATCTGTCCAGCGGCTATTACATCCAACCGACGCTGCTCAAGGGCCATAACAAGATGCGCGTCTTCCAGGAAGAAATCTTCGGCCCGGTGGTGGGCGTGACCACCTTCAAGGACGAAGCGGAAGCCCTGGCGATCGCCAACGACACCGAGTTCGGCCTCGGCGCCGGCCTCTGGACCCGCGACATCAACCGCGCCTACCGCATGGGTCGGGCGATCAAGGCCGGACGCGTGTGGACCAACTGCTACCACCTTTACCCGGCGCATGCCGCGTTCGGCGGCTACAAGAAATCCGGCGTCGGTCGCGAAACCCACAAGATGATGCTCGACCATTACCAGCAGACCAAGAACCTCTTGGTGAGCTATGACGTCAATCCGTTGGGGTTCTTCTGACCCCCGAAGCACTCACCGAGTGACTCCTGTGGCGAGGGAGCTTGCTCCCGCTGGGCCGCGTAGCGGCCCTTCTTTTCAGGCCCATATTGATGGTGTGGCTGCTCAATTGGGGCTGCTGTGCAGCCCAGCGGGAGCAAGCTCCCTCGCCACGGAGTCTCGCTGTTCCTGTAATACCAACGCACCCCACCCACCGCTTCGAAAGTAGCATTCGGGCCCTGACCGCCCCGTGCATTAATGAACCTGCCGGAATCGCCCGGTACAAGAAGAGGAAAGACCCATGTGGACTAAACCCGCGTACACCGACCTGCGTATTGGCTTTGAAGTGACGATGTACTTCGCCAACCGATGAGTGCCTGGCCCGGCTTGAAGCGTTCAGGCCGGGCTACCCATTGGTCGGATTGCATTAACGGCGGGATGCTTTAGGCTCAACGTATCCCTCGACAATAACAACAGGCTTACCCATGAGCCCCGCAACTGAAAAGATGAGCCTCAGCCCCCTGCGCAAGTTCGTTTCCCCTGAAATCATGTTCGGTGCCGGCTGTCGGCACAACGTTGGCAACTACGCCAAGACTTTCGGCGCCCGCAAGGTGCTGGTGGTCACCGATCCCGGGGTGATCGCCGCCGGTTGGGTCGGCGACGTCGAGACCAGCCTGCAAGCCCAGGGCATCGACTACTGCATCTACAGCGACGTCTCGCCCAATCCTCGGGTCGAGGAAGTCATGCTCGGTGCCGAAACCTACCGCGAGAACCATTGCGACGTGATCGTCGCGGTTGGCGGCGGCAGCCCCATGGACTGCGGCAAGGCGATCGGGATCGTGGTCGCCCATGGCCGCAACATCCTTGAATTCGAAGGCGTGGACACGCTGCATGTGCCCAGTCCGCCGCTGATCCTGATTCCCACCACGGCCGGCACTTCTGCCGATGTGTCGCAGTTCGTCATCATCTCCAACCAGCAAGAGCGCATGAAGTTTTCCATCGTCAGCAAGGCAGCCGTGCCGGACGTGTCGTTGATCGACCCGGAAACGACCTTGAGCATGGACCCGTTCCTGTCGGCCTGTACCGGCATCGATGCGTTGGTGCATGCGATCGAGGCGTTCGTCTCCACCGGCCACGGACCGTTGACCGATCCCCACGCGCTGGAAGCGATGCGCCTGATCAACAACAACCTGGTGCAGATGATTGCCAATCCGGCGGACGTCGCCCTGCGGGAAAAGATCATGCTCGGCAGCATGCAGGCCGGGCTTGCGTTCTCCAACGCGATCCTCGGTGCGGTGCACGCCATGTCCCACAGCCTGGGCGGTTTTCTCGACCTGCCTCACGGCTTGTGCAACGCGGTGCTGGTGGAACACGTGGTAGCGTTCAACTACACCTCGGCGCCGGACCGCTTCAAAGTGATCGCCGAGACCCTTGGCATCGATTGCCGTGGGCTCAACCATCGGCAGATCCGCACCCGGCTGGTGGAGCACCTGATCGCCCTCAAGCGCACCATCGGTTTCCACGAGACCCTGGGGCTGCACGGTGTGAGTACCTCGGACATTCCATTCCTGTCGCAACATGCGATGCATGACCCGTGCATTCTTACCAACCCTCGGGAGTCGAGCCAGCGGGATGTCGAGGTCGTCTATGGCGAAGCCCTCTGACGAGCAGCAAAAAGCCCTGGCCGGATTGCTGGGGCTGGGCAACCACTCGACACGCAAGAGTCATTATCCGGAACTGGCGGCGCGTCTCGATGAGCTGGAGCAGGCCCGGCAACGCTTGCAACAGCTCAACGATCAACTGGAACAGCGGGTGGCCGAGCGCACCGATGCGCTGCTGGAGGCCAACCACAACCTGCAGCAGCAGATCGCCCAGCGCAAACTGGTCGAGCAACAGTTGCGCGATGCCCGGGACGCAGCCCAAGCGGCCAACCGCAGCAAGGATAAATACCTGGCCGCCGCCAGCCATGACCTGTTGCAACCCCTCAACGCCGCGCGGTTGCTGATCGCGACCTTGCGCGAGCGACAACTGCCCAATGCCGAGCACGTGCTGGTGGAGCGCACGCACCAGGCGCTCGAAGGCGCTGAAGACCTGCTCGCCGACCTGCTGGATATTTCCCGGTTGGATCAGGCCGCCGTCAAGCCAGACCTCGCGCCTTATCGGTTGGATGAGTTGTTGGCGCCGCTGGTGTCCGAATTCCAGTCGGTGGCCGGTGCCGCTGGCCTGGAACTGCGCGTGCGGTTCGGCGACGAAGCGGTGCTGACCGACCTGCGGCTGATGACCCGCATCCTGCGCAATCTGTTGAGCAATGCCTGTCGTTATACTGACCAGGGCGGCATTCTCCTGGCGGCGCGGCGGCGGGGAGGGCACCTGAGCCTGGAAGTCTGGGATACGGGACGCGGCATCGCCGCCGATTGCCTGGAGTCGATTTTCCTCGAATTCAATCAACTGGACGTGGGACGGGCGGCGGATCGCAAGGGCGTCGGCCTGGGGCTGGCGATCGTCGAACGCATCGCCCATATCCTCGGCTATCGGGTGCAGGTGCGCTCCCGGCCTGGACGCGGTTCGGTGTTCAGCATCAACGTGCCGCTGTCCGCCGAACGGCCGCTGCCCATGTCCCAGGTTCCGGTGCAGGCAGTGGCCGGTAATCCGCTGCCGGGACGCCGGCTGCTGGTCATCGACAACGAAGTGAGCATCCTGCAAAGCATGGCGGCGCTACTGGAACAGTGGGGCTGCGAGGTGTTGACCGCCACCGATGCAGCGGCCGCCTTCGACGCCCTGCAAGGCCGCGCCCCTGAACTGATCCTGGCGGATTTCCATCTCGATCATGGGGTGGTCGGCTGCGAGGTGGTCAAGCATCTGCGCGAGCATTTCCAGCAGGCAATTCCCGCCGTGATCATCACCGCCGACCGCAGCGACCAGTGCCGCCGCGCCCTGCGCAAACTGAACGCGCCGCTGCTGAACAAACCGGTCAAACCAGGCAAGTTGCGGGCAGTGTTGAGCCAGTTGCTCGGCTAGCCAAGCCTTGCATAGCCCTCTGTGGGAGCGAGCCTGCTCGCGAAGATGTCAGGTCAACCGATGAGATCCGGCTGACACGCCGCCTTCGCGAGCAGGCTCGCTCCCAAGGTTCTTTTGTCGGCGTTTTTGTCAGGAATGCAAAAATGCGCTTCGGTCTGTTTGGTTCATTCTGTAAACTCCCCCCGCTGCGACAATCGGGCACGGCCACGGCAGGCCCGATCTAGACCGTTTTGCAGTGTCCCTCACCCAGCTGAAGCCAAGACCTACAAGAAGTCAGCGCCGGAGAGACATAAATGCGAGGCCGATTCGCTCGGCCCCTGTAGGTCCTTCCTCCAGTCCATTCGATACCCGTCCGCCGACCTGGCATTGGGCGAGGTCTATTCTTGAACGGGACTGTGGGACGGAATGGCGTTTTATCCTAGGGATACACACATGTTGAAGAAAACACACACGGCGCTGCTAGGCCTGGCGATGGCGATGGGTCTTGCGACCACGCACGCCGCCGAGCCGAAAAAAGTCGATGTCTTGCTCATCGGTGGCGGCATCATGAGTTCGACCCTCGGTGTCTGGCTCAATGAGCTGGAGCCGGGCTGGACCATGGAAATGGTCGAGCGCCTGGACGGTGTTGCCGAAGAAAGCTCCAACGGCTGGAACAACGCCGGTACCGGTCACTCTGCACTGGCCGAGCTGAACTACACGCCGGAAGACAAGAACGGCAAGGTCGATATCTCCAAGGCGATCGAGATCAACGAAGCGTTCCAGATCTCCCGTCAGTTCTGGTCCTGGCAGGTCAAGAACGGCGTGCTGAAGAACCCGCGCTCGTTCATCAACTCCACGCCACACATGAGTTTCCTGTGGGGCGACGACAACATCGCGTTCCTGAAGAAGCGCTACGACGCACTCCAGGCCAGCCCGCTGTTCGCCGGCATGCAGTACTCCGAAGACCCGGCGCAGATCAGCAAGTGGGTTCCGCTGATGATGCAAGGGCGTGACCCGAGCCAGAAAGTCGCGGCGACCTGGAGCCCGCTGGGTACCGACGTGAACTTCGGCGAAATCACACGCCAGTTCGCGGCTTACCTGCAATCCAAGCCGAACTTCTCCCTCAAGCTGTCCAGCGAAGTGGAAGACATCACCCGCAACGAAGACGGCTCCTGGCGCGTTTCGTACAAGAACCTGAAAGACGGTACCGAAACCGAGACCGATGCCAAGTTCGTCTTCATCGGTGCCGGTGGCGGCGCGCTGCACCTGCTGCAGAAGTCGGACATTCCGGAAGCCCGTGAATACGCCGGTTTCCCGGTGGGTGGTTCGTTCCTGGTGACCGAAAACCCGACCGTTGCCCAGATGCACCTGGCGAAGGCCTACGGCAAGGCTTCGGTGGGTGCACCGCCGATGTCGGTTCCACACCTGGACACTCGCGTGCTGGACGGCAAGCGCGTGATCCTGTTTGGCCCGTTCGCCACGTTCTCCACCAAGTTCCTGAAGAACGGTTCGTACTTTGACCTGCTGACCAGCACCACGACCCACAACGTGTGGCCGATGACCAAGGTCGGTATCGAACAGTACCCGCTGGTGGAATACCTGGCCGGCCAACTGATGCTGTCGGACGAAGACCGCTTCAACGCGCTGAAGGAGTACTTCCCGGACGCCAAGCAGGAAGACTGGCGCCTGTGGCAAGCCGGCCAGCGTGTGCAGATCATCAAGCGTGACGAAGAGAAGGGCGGCGTGCTGAAACTCGGCACCGAAGTCGTCGCTTCCCAGGACGGCAGCATCGCTGGCCTGCTGGGTGCTTCCCCAGGCGCTTCGACTGCCGCACCGATCATGCTGACGGTGCTTGAGAAGGTCTTCAAGGACAAGGTAGCCACCCCGGCCTGGCAGGAAAAACTTCGCCAGATCGTACCGAGCTACGGCACCAAGCTGAATGACAGCCCGGAGCGTGTCGCGCAGGAATGGGCCTACACCAGCGAAGTCCTGCAACTGGACCCACCACCGGCCATCGGCAAGGCGGTGGCCCCTGTAGCCCCGGCCAAGCCGGCTGCTGCTCGGGAAGCCAATCCAGCGGCTGACATGGCGCTGTAAACCGGACGCTATCCGGTCAGGTACAAAAACGCCGCTCAAAATGAGCGGCGTTTTTTTTGTGCCCCGGACTACCCCCCTGTGGGAGCGAGCCTGCTCGCGAATGCGATTCACCTGAATAGATAATGTTGGATGTGCCAAAGCCTTCGCGGGCAAGCCCGCTCCCACAGGGATTAGAGGTGAGGCTCGGCCTTGGGCTCACCCCGAAACCGCGCATCAAAGTCTTCCGCCAACTGCGCCAACGTAATGCTGCCCAGACGCTTGAGCAACAACGCCTGGGCCTCATCGAACGCATCCGTCAGCGCCGCATTCACCGCCTGTTCCACCAGGCATTGCGGATGATCGGTGGACAGGCCGATGGCAAAGATCGACGTGCTGCCCAACGCCTGATGAATGTCCAGCAGCGTCATCTCGGCCAACGGTTTAGCCAGGCTCCAGCCACCGCGATGGCCTTTTTCCGAAGTGACGTAACCCTGTTCCTTGAGCAACGCCATGGTTCGCCGCACCACCACCGGGTTGGTGCCCAGCATTTGGGCGAGGGTGTCGGAGGTGGCCGATTGCTGATGGCGATCCATATGAATCAGGACGTGCAGCATGCGCGATAGGCGGGTGTCGTTTCTCATGGGCGGGTCCGAAGGAAATCTGCGCCGAGTATCGCCTGTAATCGCAAAAGTTACGAGACTGTTGACAGGCACTTTTCAAGAAACATACGATGTTTCGAGAAAACCCCAAAACAGGAGATCGTCCCCATGGAACACGACATCATCATCGCTGGCGGCAGCTACGCCGGCCTGTCCGCAGGTCTTCAGTTGGCCCGCGCCCGCCAAAAAGTGCTGGTGATCGACGCCGGTCAGCGTCGCAACCGGTTTGCCGCGACTTCCCATGGGTTTCTCGGACAGGACGGTCGCGCTCCAGGTGACATTGTCAACGACGCCCGCGCACAGCTTATGGATTATCCAACCGTGGAATGGGCGTCGGATAGCGCGATCCACGCCGTCCGGGACGCAGACGGATTCGTCATGGAGACTGCCCACGGGCAACGCTACAGTGCCAAACGCCTGTTGCTCGCCACCGGCGTGATCGATGAATTGCCCGATGTGCCAGGGCTGACGGAGCGCTGGGGGAAAAGTGTCTTTCATTGTCCGTACTGCCACGGCTATGAGTTGGAGCAGGGACCGATCGGTGTGCTGGCGACGTCGCCGATGTCGTTGCACCATGCCCTGATGCTGCCCGACTGGGGGCCGACCACTTTTTTCACCAATGGCGTATTCGAGCCCGACCTTGAGCAACGGCAAAGCCTGGCGCAACGTGGTGTAACCCTGGTGCCGGAACGCGTCGAACGTATTGAGGGCGAACGGGCCAACGTGGTGTTGGTGGACGGGCGGGTGATCGCCATTGATGGCCTGTTTGTCTTGCCGCGTACCCGCGTTGCCAGTTCACTCGCCGCGTCCCTGGGTTGCAACTTTGAAGAAGGCCCGCTCGGGGCGTTCATCCAGACCGACCCGATGACCCGGGAGACCAGCGTTCCCGGGGTGTTTGCCTGTGGCGACGCAGCGATGCCGTTCGGCTCGGTCGCGCTGGCCGTTGGCGATGGGGTGAGGGCGGGCTCGGGGGTGCATCGGTCGTTGATCTTCCAGGCCCACCCTTGACGCTCAGACTTGTACCGCACCCGTTGCCACGGCGAAAACGAGCATCACCAGACTGACGCCCCAGGCCCAGAAAAACGTATAGGCCATGTGCTTGCGCAGTTCCACGCCGGACAGCGCCAGGGCCAGGTACACACTGGGGACCACCGGGCTGATGGAGAATCCGGTGTTTTCGCCGATCAACATGGCCCGGGCGACGGCTTCAAGGGGAACGCCGGCCGCGGCGGCCACATCCTTGATCACCGGCAGGAGCGCGAAGTAATAGGCGTCCGGCGAAAAGATCATGCCCAGGGGCACACCGAAGAAACCGACGATCACGTGCAGGTATTGGGCAGAACCTGCGGGCAGGATATCGATCAGCGCCAAGGCCATGCCGTCGGACATCTTCGCGCCGGAGAGGACTCCCAGCAGGACGGCGGCGGCCATCATCACCAGGACCATTTGCAGCGCATCGGACGCGTGGGCCTTGAGGCGTTCGGCCTGGGCGTCCAGGGATGGGAAGTTCAAGGGCAGGGCGATGCCCAGTCCGACCATGAAACACGCATACAAAGGGAAAATGCCGGTGAACAGGCACACCAGGATGCCGCCGGTCAGGGCCACGTTCAGCCAGTAGCGCAGTTCCCGGGGAGAGAGCGTGAACTCGCGGCCTTGGGTTTGCAGGTCGTCTACATCACACGTCGCGGCCGCCCCCAGCGACATCGGTTGGCGACGCTGGGCGCGCAAGCCCAATACCGTCGCCACCCCGAGCATGCACGCCAGGCCCACCATCTGCACCGGCAGCAAGCCCAGCCACAGCGCGGTGGCATCCAGGCCTGACACGGCGGCGGCGCGGGCGGTCGTGCCGCCCCAAGGCACCATGTTGATGACGCCGGCCGTGGTACCCACCAGGCACAGCAACATTGCCGGGCTCATGTTCAGGCGTTTGTACAAGGGCAGCAGCGCCGGGATAGTCAGCAGGAACGTGGCGGCGCCAACGCCGTCGAGATGCACCACGGACGTCACCAAAACCGTCACCAACGCCACGGCCAGCGGCTTGCCGCCGGTGCTGCGGATCAGCAGGTTGACCAGCGGATCGAACAATCCCCGGTCACGCATGATGCCGAAGAACAAGATGGCAAACAGGAACAGCGCGGCGGTCGGGGCCACGGTGATCAGGCCGGCCTTTATGAACTCGCCGATCTGCCCAAGATTGAAGCCGGCGAGCAGGCAGACGATCACGGGGAGGGTGGTGAACGCCACCACCGGGCTGATCCGGCGCAGCAATATCAAGCCGATGATGGCGAGCATCATCAGGAAACCCAGGGTTGTAATCATGTTGCAGCCTCTCTTTTTATTGTTGTCGGATGGTTCGCAGGCACTGGATTCGGTCAGTCCGTCGGGCCGGGCAGGCGCAAGGCCAACAGCAGGTAACTCAGGCTCTTGCCGTGGCGGTCCAGGCCGCAACTGCGGTTCACGCCGCCCTCCAGGGCATCCTCGAGGACGAAGTTCAGCGCGTTCAGGTTCGGCAGTTCATAGCGGTGCACCCTGGAGGGTTGTCGCGTCGCGAATTGCTCGGCGACCCGCTCGCAGGTCAGCGTCTGCAGCAACCAGGCGTAGTGGGCCGCGTCGTGGGGAAACACCGCGATACTGAGGATGTTGCCTTTGTCGCCAGCACGGGCGTGAGCGAAATCGGCAAGGGTGACGAGGTTCATCAGTACCACTCCAGGGTCGTGTGGATTTCATCGCGCGGCAGCAGGAAACTTCGTGTGGTGACGGCCTCGACGAGATGCCGTCGCACGCCACCGCCGCCTGCCGGCCCGTTGGTGTAGAGCGATTCCACCTCGGCCAACAGCGTTTCTACCAGCGGTCGGTCGGTGTGGGTCAGGCCGATGCGTACGCGCACATCCTCCAGGGCCGGAGCCTGGGCGAGTTGCTGTTGCAGATAGCGACCGCCCTGGTCGTTGAACAGGCTGGCGACGCCGGAAATATCGATCCAGGGCTGCAGGCCTGGCGCCAATCGGTCGAAACGTTCCAGCAGAATTTCTCGCGCCAGGGCCGCACGCGCCAAGGCGCCGGGGCCGGCATAGGATATTTCCGCCTCGCCAAACCACAGGCCGCGCACGCCTGCCAAGCCTTTCAGGGTCTCGGGGCGCGGATGGCCGAGCAGGCCGTTGATCTCGACACGGTCTTCGCCCAGGTCCTGCACGCGGGCTTCGCCAAGGTCCAGTACAACGTCCGGCGTCAGGTAGCGTCGTGGGTCGTGGACTTCGTAAAGAAGCTGCTCCTTCACAGTCTGCTCGCTGACCCGGCCGCCGCTGTCGCGGGTCTTGCCGATGATCAAGCGGCCGTCCTCGTGGATCTCGGCAATCGGACAACCGAGATTCGCCGGGTCTGGAATGTCTTTCATGCCGGGGTGGGCAAAATAGCCACCGGTGACCTGGGTACAGCACTCCAGCAAGTGTCCAGCCGCCGTCGCTACCGCGATTTTCTGCCAATCGTCGGCTTTCCAACCCAACCCGTGGCGGATCGCACCGACGGCCAGCGAGGGGTCGGCGACACGGCCGCACAGGACGATGCCGGCACCGTCGGTCAACGCCTGGACGATACCGTCGGCGCCGGTGTAGACGTTTACGGATACAGGCTGTTCCTGCGGATCGGACGACAGCCATCGTGCGTAGCGCGCAGGTGTTTCGTCCAAGAGGTCGTCACCCAGCACGCAAGCGATCTTCAGCCCAGGGAAACGACCCGCCAGGGCGTGGCGCAATCGCTGGGCGGCAGCCCTAGGATTGGCGGCGCCGCCGTTGGTGATGATCGGGATGCCGGCTTCGATGCACAGGTCCAGCATGGGCTCGAGAAAATCGAACAATCGGGCGGAATAACCGGCCTGCGGGTCGAGACGCTTGCGCAATTGCGCCTCGGCCAGGGTCCGTTCCGCCAACAGCTCCAGCATGATGTAGCGTTGGCCGCTGCGTTGTGCCAGGTCCTGGGCCAGGCGCAGGGCGGCGTCAGGCCGGTCATTGGCGAAACCGGCGCCACACCCGACGAGAATTGTTTTTGTCATGTCCGTTTTCCACTGAAGGGTGGCCCTATAGTGGAGACGCTGGATTGTTCTGTGAATTTTAAAGGTAGAATCAATTGATCCATTAATTTTATGAGCGGGTCATGAACGTCTCCTTCCGCCAGCTTCGCGCCTTCATCCTGATCGCTGAAACCTCCAGTTTTACCCGCACGGCCGAGCAACTGCACCTGTCCCAGCCGGCGCTGAGCTACAGCATCCGCAAACTGGAAGAGAGCATGGGTTTGCAGTTGCTCGCGCGTAACACCCGCAGCGTCGAGTTGACGCCCGCCGGTGAGCATTTCCTGCCCCAGGCCCGGCGCATGCTGCGGGACATGGACGACGCCGTGCGCGATGCCCGCGACACTCTCAGCTTGAGCCGTGGCACGCTCCGGCTGGCGGCGCTGCCGACCGCCGCCGCTTCATTCCTGCCGCTGGTTATCGCCTCGTTCCAGCGTGAGCACCCAGGCGTGAAGGTGCATCTTCTGGATGGTCGCGCCGGGGAAATCATGGGTTGGGTGCAGCGCGGCGAGGTGGACGCCGGCATCAGTTCGTTGCCGGACGACTTGTCTGGCTTGAGCTTCGAGCGCCTGCTGGATGACAACCTGGTCCTGCTCAGCCACAAGGATCATCACCGCGACTGGAAACAGCAGCCCTATATCGCCCTGACGCCGGACACCAGCATCCGGCCGTTGGCCGACGCGGCGTTGCGTTATATGAATGTCGATCCGTTCCCCGCCTGGGAAGTGGCGCACATGAGCACGGCCACGGCGCTGGTCCGCGAGGGGCTGGGGTTTTCCTTGTTGCCGGCCAGTTGCACGGCGGTGTTCAACATCGGTGAGCAGTGCGCGGTCACTGCCATTGATCAACCGACAAAACGCTCGATTGGCTTGCTGCAGCGCAAGCCGGTGGCCCCGTCACCGTCGTTAAGCCAGTTCATGGGGCATGTGCGGCGGGTATTGCGGCAGGAGTAAGACCCGATGCGCTGCCATCGCGAGCAAGCTCGCTCCCACACTGATTGCGGCATCCCTTTGTGGGAGCTAGCTTGCTCGCGATGGCGAAAGCACGGTCAACATAACTACTGAGTACCAAACATCGCCGTCCAATAAATCCCCGCATCGCTCTTCGGGTCCATCGCATACCCGGCCCCCAACTCGCGAAATTGCGGATTCATCAAGTTGGCGCAGTGCCCCGGGCTCGCCAGCCAGCCGTCCACCACCTTCAACGCCGTGTCCTGCCCGGCTGCGATGTTTTCGCCGATGACCTGCGCCAGGTAACCGGCCAGTTCGGCGCGATCGCCCGGCATGCGCCCATCGCGGTCCTTGTGGTCGAAGAAATTGTTGTTGGCCATGGCGCGGGTGTGATTCACCGCAGCCAGGGCCAGATCGGCGTTCCAGGCCAGCGGAGTCGTGGCGGCGAACGCTTCGGTGCCGCAGCGGCGTGGCTGCGCGCGGGCGCTATTGATCAGCTTGAGCAGTTTCTGGCCTTCGGCCTGCCAATCCCCGAGGCGCGCCGACAACAGTGGGCGAGCCAGCACGATGCGCCATTCCCGGTCCAGTCGACTCACGCCGATGTCCACGAACTGCGGGTCCAGCACGACTTGGCAAAAACTTTCCTGTACAGCCTTCATCGCAGCCTGGGCGTCCCGAGGACCGGACAGGCTGATGGCCTGCACGTTGACCATCGGATAGGCCGCCCGCGCCAACGCTTGCTGCAAATCGCCGATGCCATTGGCCGACAGGATCAACCGTGAATCCATTGCCAGCGGCGGCAGCTCCAGGGAAGCCTGGCCCGCGCAGCTTTGGGATTGGCTGCGGTAAAGATTGATGGACTCGACCAGTTGCGTCTCTTCGGTGGCTGCGGCATTGGCGGCAAAGGCCAGTCCCAGCGACAGCGCGGCAAGACGCATGACGGAAAAAATGGCACGCATGTAAATCTCCCTTGAGCGGACGGCGCCTATGATGCGCAATTTTTGCCCGGCTGGGGCAACGGTATTCACGCTCTCTTGAAATCCCTTGGAACGGCACCGTTGGGTACCGTTCGGGATGATCCTCAAGTAGTGGGATCAATTTTCAGGCGGATAGGTCCATTTTCGTCGTCTCAAGGCCATAAAACTTCAGGATCGTCAGCTCATCCAGTTACCGCCGTCGACGTTATAGGTCTGGGCTACCACATATTCGCTGTCGGCCGAAGCCAGGAAAATCGCCATGCCAACCAGATCCTGCGCGGTGCCCATCCGGCCATAAGGCACCTGTTGCCCGACCTGACGCTTCTTTTCGCCCAAGGGCAGGTTTTCATGACGGGCGAACATTGCGTCGACGCCGTCCCAGTGCTCACCGTCCACCACCCCTGGCGCAATGGCGTTGACATTGATCCGATGCTTGATCAAATCCAGCCCGGCGGATTGGGTCACGCTGATCACGGCAGCCTTGGAGGCACAGTAGACCGCCACCAGGGCCTCGCCACGGCGGCCGGCCTGGCTCGCCATGTTGATGATCCGGCCGCCGTGGCCCTGGCGGATCATCTGGCGGGCGGCGGCTTGCAGCGTGAACAGTGCGCCGGCGACGTTGATGGAGAACAGCCGCTCGTAGCTCTCCCGGGTGATCTCGACGATGGGCGCCAGGTCGAACAGCGCCGCATTGTTGATCAAGATGTCCAACTTGCCTGCCCGGGCCACGACGGAATCGATGGCCTGGTCGATTGATGCCTGATCGGTCACGTCCATCCTGACGGCATAGGCGCTGTCGCCCAATTCAGCGGCAGTCTCCCGGGCCCGATCCAGGTCGATATCGGCGATCGCCACAGTGGCGCCTTCATCGACATAGGCCTGGGCGAACGCCTTGCCAATGCCACGGGCAGCACCGGTGACCAGCGCGCTTTTTCCTTGCAGTCGTTTCATGGGGGAGATCCTGTCCTGAATAAAAAAAGTGTGTCTGTGAACCGTTGTGGTGAGGGAGCAAGCTCCCTCGCCACGGGAATGGCCATGCCATTATTTCTTTGGGTATCCGGCCCGTTTCATTTCCCGTTCGGTGCTCGATTGCGCCGACGCCAGGGCTTGTTCCACGGATATCTGGCCAGTGAGCGCGGCGGTAAACAGCTTGCCAACCGATGTACCAATGGCCTGGAACTCGGGAATGGTCACGTACTGGATGCCCACGTAAGGCACTGGCTTGGCCGTGGGGTGCGCCGGGTCGGCTTTCTGCATCATTTGCAGCGTGATTCGCGCAAAGGGCGCGGCGTCCAGGTAGGCGTCGTTGTACGTGGAGGTACGAGTGCCGGGTGGCACGTTGCTGATGCCATCCTCTTTGGCAACCAATTGCACGTAGTCTTTGGAGGTGGCCCAAGTGACGAAAGACTTGGCGGCGTCCTTGTGGCGGGAGCTGGTTGGAATTGCCAGCGACCATGCGTACAGCCAGGACGCGCCTTTGTCTGTCACTTGCGTAGGAGCCGCGGCGAAGCCGACGCGGTCGGCCACCTTGCTCTGGCTGGTGTCGGTGATGAACGAGCCGGCGACGCTTGCATCGACCCAAATGGCGCACTTGCCGCTGTTGAACAACGCCAGGGTTTCGTTGAAACCATTGCTGGTCAGCCCCGGCGGTCCATATTTCTTTAGCGTATCGACGTAAAAGCTCGCGGCGGCCTTCCATTCCGGGCTATCGAATTGCGGCTTCCACTGCTCATCGAACCAACGAGCCCCGAACGTGTTGGCCAGGGTACTGAGCAAGGCGATGTTCTCGCCCCAGCCGGCCTTGCCGCGAAGGCACAGGCCGTACTGATCCTTGTCGGGCTGATGAAGCTTGGCCGCGTATTCGCCAAGCTGGCCCCACGTGGGGTGCCCGGGCATGCTGAGCCCGGCCTGCTTGAAGAGATCGGTGCGGTAGTAGGTAACGGTGCTTTCGCCGTAAAAGGGCAGGGCGTAAAGGGTGCCGTTGACTGAAAGCCCCTGGCGCACCGAAGGAAATATGTCTTCCAGGTCATAGGCGGCGGGCAGGTTGGTCATCGGTTCGAGCCATTGCTTGGCGCCCCATAGCGGGGTTTCGTAGGTGCCGATGGTCAATACGTCGAATTGCCCGCCCTGGGTGGCGATATCGGTGGTCAGGCGTTGGCGCAGGACATTTTCTTCGAGCACCACCCAATTCAGCTTGATGTCCGGATGCTCGGCCTCGAATGCTTTCGAAAGCCTTTGCATGCGAATCATGTCGGCATTGTTGACGGTGGCGATGGTGATGGTTTCGGCGGCGTGGCCGGCCAGGGCGAAGGACAGCCCCGCGGACATGACGAGCGCCTTGCGCAGCATTTTCATGGGTTTCTCCAGAGCTGCGCCTGGGCGCAGGATTATTATTGTTGGAAAGCCATGGAGGCAGGACCGACCTGCCAGCCGTCCATGGCAAGCCGATTACATCAGCGCCGTCAAAGGCCGACAAATGCGAAAAGGATCGACTGCAGGTACTTTTTTAACCTCGGCGGGCACTGTTAAAAAAGTATCAGTGGCCGGTCGGTTCAAGGCTGGCGTACCGCTGTGCGATCGACGTAAGGTGCCGCCTATAACGATAAAGAGGCGCGACATGCCTGATCACCGAACGCTCCTGTACGACCAGCGACCGGCCGAACTGGAAGTCATCCTGCCCGAGCCCGAACACAGCTTTCGCTGGTACGAGCATGACTATCCCTACGCGATGGCGCGCTGGAACCATCACCCGGAATTCGAGATCCACTTGATTCGCCACGGCAGCGGCAGGCTCCTGGCAGGTGACTACATCGGGCCCTTCGGCCCCGGCCATGTGGCGATGATCGGTCCGGATTTGCCCCACGACTGGATGGGGGACCTGGCGCCGGGCGAGTGCCTGGCTGGGCGCGACGTGGTGTTGCAGTTCGACGGTGCCACGCTGATGTCGATGCGTCAGACGCTGCCGGAACTGGGTGATCTGCACAGGTTATTCGAGCGCGCCCGGCGAGGGCTGGCCTTCAGCGGCGACACAGCGCGCCAGGCGGCGTACCTGCTCGAAGCGATCGGACCGGCCCAGGGGCTGGCGCGCCTGGCATTGTTTTTCGAACTGCTCGATACCCTTGGCCGCGCCAGCGAGCGCGAGGT
Organism: Pseudomonas sp. BP11-1-1; assembly: GCF_052112105.1. NCBI lineage: Bacteria > Pseudomonadati > Pseudomonadota > Gammaproteobacteria > Pseudomonadales > Pseudomonadaceae > Pseudomonas > Pseudomonas sp. BP11-1-1. The sequence continues at coordinate 11,415 of NZ_JAUTYU010000024.1, read as the reverse complement.
CCAATGCCTGGCAAGCCCGTGCTATGCGCCTGCCCTGGATGCCCGCAGCTCGGCGCGCATCCAGAAAGCCTTCGAATACCTGCAAGCCGAGCTCACCGGCGACCTTCGAGTGTCGGTGATCGCCCGGCAACTGGGCATGAGCGAACCTGGCTTCTCACGATTTTTCAAACGCATCACCGGTCACGGATTCATCGACCTGATGCGCAAGCTCCGCGTCCAGCGTGCCTGTCGATTGCTGTCCCACAGTGAAATGGCCGTGACTGACATCTGTTTTGAAGTCGGCTACAACAACCTGTCCAACTTCAATCGGCACTTCCGCATCGAAACGAACCAGACGCCCAGCGACTATCGCCGTAGCGTCATGGCGGCGGGCACGACGGACTGAGCCTCAACAAAATCCGTGGCGAGGGAGCAAGCGCCCTCGCCACATGCCTGGACTTGGCTCATTCATCGCTCACGAGCTGATGCTTTTTCAACCGATAGGCGAACTGCGCCCGGCTCAGCCCCAACGACCGGGCGGCCGCGGCGAGGTTGCCATCGCTCATCTGCAAGGCTTCGTTGATCAGGCGTGATTCCAGGCCATCAATGCTGAAATCCGCTCCCGATTGGCGTAGGGACTGCAGCAGCGATGTTCCGGTCGTGCCATCGCTCGCTGCCTTGGCCGGTGGCGAGAGCCCGCCGTTGCCATCGACCGAATACGCGTCCACGGGCAGTCGCTCATCGCGAAACAGGTGCACCAGGTCGATGGCCTGGCCTTCTTCGCTGGCAATCAGGCCACGCTCGATAAGGTTCTGCAGTTCCCGCACGTTGCCCGGGAAGTCATAGCGCAGCAGCGTCTTCAAGGCGCGCATGGTCAGGCCCACGGGCGTACGGCCATATTCCAGGCAAAATCGCTTGAGGAAGGCATTGATCAGCAGCGGGACATCATCGCGGCGTTCGCGTAGAGGCGGCAGGGCGATGGGGTAGACGTTGAGCCGGTAGAACAGGTCTTCACGAAAATCACCCTGCGCCACGGCTTTGCGCATGTCGATGTTGGTTGCCGCGACGACCCGCACATCGACCTTGATCCCATGTCCACCGCCGACTCGCTCGATTTCCCGTTCTTGCAATGCGCGCAGCAGCTTGCCTTGGCCAGCCAGGCTCAGGCAGGTGATCTCATCGAGGAACAACGTGCCGCCGTTGGCCCGCTCGAACCGACCGGGACGAGAATGGGTGGCCCCGGTGTAGGCACCGCGCTCGACGCCGAACAGTTCGGCTTCGATCAGGTTGTCCGGGATGGCCGCACAGTTGAGTGCGATGAACGGACCGTCGCGGCGCCGGCTCAGTTGGTGCAGTTGGCGCGCGAACATTTCCTTGCCCACCCCGGACTCGCCGCTGACCAGGACGGTGGCGGGGGTCAGGGCCACTCGCTGCAGGGCCTGGGTCGCGGCATTGAATGTCGCACTCGCGCCGATCAAGGGCTGTTCGCTGTCCGGCAGCGGGACACTGCTGGCGACACCCTCGGTCCGTGCGCCCGGCTCCAGGGCCACCGCCGGTTGCGACGCGTTGAGGTAACTCAGGTCGCGCTCGATGTCGCCCCATTGCTCGGCGGTCTTGCCAACGACCCGGCAGCGCTCATGCCCCATGCCCCGGCATTCCACTTCGCGAAAGATCACCAGTTGCCCAAACAAGCCACTGACGAAACCGATGGCATAGCCCAACTCAGTCCAACACACCGGATCCTGCCCGGTGCCGAAGGCGGCGACATGCTCGTCGGCCTCGCAGGAGTGGTGCCAGAGAAATTCGCCTTCATAGAACCCCGAGTCCGCATCGAACTTGAAGTGCAGGGGTTCGACCTTGGTCATGCCCTCCAGCGTATGCAGGTGCGTGCCGGCGCGAAACACGGCGGCGGCATCGGCCCGTGGCCAGCGCTCGCGAATCAGCCGGGCGTCCCGCGCGCCAGAGGTGTAGCCCGTTCGGGTGAGCATGCCACGCGCCTGCTCCAGCCCCTGGCGCCCGATGATTTCCCGGCGCAAGGCGCCGAACGACGAGCTGTGCAGCAGCAACATGCGCTGGTCGTTGAGCCAGATGCGCCCGTCGTCAGGAGAAAAGAACAGGCAGTCCGCCAACTCCGCCGGGGTGGGCGAGCTGCTGTCGTCCAGCGAGTTGCTGTCGCCTCGGGGGCGAAACGGTTCGGCGGCGAAGCGGTGATCCGGCAGCGGACAGTGGGGATTGTTCATTGTTATGCCCCTGATGGCGGGGTGATCGAAATGATCACCTGGCGAGATAGTTATTAAGCATAACTTTATCAAATGAACAAGCAGTGGCTGGCCAACGGCCAGATTGCCGAATGACCCATCCGCGCCGCATCAGGCGGAGATCCCCAGGCCAGAGCCTTGCGCCAGGTTTATCCAGCGCCCTGGCACAAACCGGCACAGCGCTTGCTCAGGCACCCGTACGGCGTTTGCCTCGATACCTTCCAGGTGCGGCAAACGATGACAACAACAAAGAGCCGGGAGTTTTAAATGTCTGCATCCAAAAGCCAACTGCTGTCCCAGGTGATCGAGTCGGAATGTGTCTTCAACGGTGATTGGGTGAAGGCGTCGGGCCCTATGCGTTCAATCATCGAACCGGCCACCGGTGAGCGGCTGATGTACAGCGCCACCGCCGACACCGCCGACATAGCCAAGGCCAGTCGCGATGCTGCCTTGGCCCAACCGGCATGGGCGGCACTGGGCCCGCGGCAACGCGCGGCGATCTTCCGCAAGGCCGCCGACGTGGCCGAGCAGGCCTTTGACGAACTGGCGCTGTACGTCGCCCGGGAAACCGGCGCGGCGCTGTTCAAGGGGCAGCATGAGGTACGCGAAGCGATCGTGTTGCTGCATCAGGCAGCGGGCATGTTGTCCCAGGCCCACGGGGTGGTGCTGCCCAGCGAAGCCGGGCGCTTGTCTTATGCGCGTCGCCAGCCACATGGCGTGGTCGGGGTGATTTCGCCCTTCAACTTTCCCCTGGTGCTGTCCATGCGTTCTGTCGCGCCGGCCCTGGCGGCGGGCAACGCGGTGGTGCTCAAGCCGGACCCGCAGACCCCGGTGAGTGGCGGTTTCCTTATCGCCCGGTTGTTCGAAGCCGCAGGCTTGCCCAAAGGCTTGCTGCAGGTGTTGCCCGGGGCGGCGGACGCCGGTGAGGCGCTGTGTCGTGATCCCAACGTGCGCATGATCGCGTTTACCGGTTCCACCGGTGCCGGTCGCAAGGTCGCTGAAGTGGCCGGGCGCAACCTGAAGAAAGTCGCGCTGGAGCTGGGCGGCAAGAACCCGCTGATCATTCTGGAAGACGCCGACCTCGACCTTGCGGCCCGTAACGCGGCCTGGGGCGCCTGGCTGCACCAAGGCCAGATTTGCATGGCCACCGGCTTGATCCTCGCCCATGAGTCCATCGCTGCAGAGCTGACCCGCAAGCTCGTGGAAAAGGCCCAGGCCTTGACCGTCGGCAACGCCGCCCAGGGCGAAGCAGCATTGGGACCGCTGATCAATCAACGCCAGTTGCAACGGGTCCATGACATCGTCAGCGACAGCGTGCGCGCCGGGGCGCGGCTGGAAACCGGTGGCAATCACGATCGGCTGTTCTATGAGGCCACCGTGCTCAGCGGCGTGAAGCCCGGCATGCGCGCCTTCGACGAAGAAGTCTTCGGGCCTGTGGCAACGGTGGTCAGCTTCGCCACCGATGACGAAGCCATCGAATTAGCCAATCGCACCGAGTACGGCTTGGCGGCGGCGGTCATTTCACCGTCGGTGGGCCGGGCCATGGCGATCGGTGAGCGCTTGCAGTGCGGCCTGTTGCACATCAATGACCAGACCGTCGCCGATGAGTGCATCAACCCGTTCGGCGGCCGCGGCGCCTCGGGCAATGGCGGCAATGTGGGCGGTCCGGCGGACTGGGATGAGTACACCCAATGGCAGTGGGTGACAGTCAAGGACAAGGCGCCGATCTACCCGTTCTGACAAGCCGGTTGTATCGGGGCGGATGAGCTGAAGGCCCTGCGAGCAGACAACAATAACAAGAGGACTCAACATGAAACTCGACAACAAGATTGTGCTGGTAACCGGCGTCTCGTCGGGCATCGGCGCCGCCACGGCGAGCCTGCTGCGAGCCCAGGGCGCCCAGGTGATCGGCGTCGACCTCAAGGCGCCGCACATGACCCTGGATGGTTTTGTGCAGGGCGATTTGAGCAGCGCCGAGCACATCGACAGGCTGCTGCCGCAGCTCCCCGCGCGGTTCGACAGCCTCTGCAACATTGCCGGGGTGCCGGGCACCGCCAATCCGCAACTGTTGGCGCGGGTCAACTACCTCGGCTTGCGTCACTTGAGCCAAGCGTTGCTGCCGCGCATCAACGCGGGCGGCAGCATCGTCAACATCGCCTCGATCCTGGGTGCCGAATGGCCATTGCGCCTGGAACAGCACAAGGCGCTGGCCCGCCTTGAAGGTTTCGCCGCCGGGCAAGCCTGGCTGGCCGAGCATCCGGTGCCGGCCCCGACCTGCTACCAGTACTTCAAGGAAGCCTTGATTGTCTGGACCTATGTGCAGGCCCAGCCCTGGTTCCTCGAACATTCGGTGCGCATGAACAGCGTCGCGCCAGGCCCGGTCTTCACCCCCATTCTCGATGACTTCGTGAGCATGCTTGGGGAGGCCCGGACCCAGGCCGATGCCCATCGCATGAAACGTCCTGCCTACGCCGATGAGGTGGCGGCGGTGATCGCCTTCCTGTGTGCCGACGAATCGCGCTGGATCAACGGCGTCAACTTGCCGGTCGATGGAGGATTGGCATCCACCTACATCTGAAGGGCTTATCCGTAGCACGCGGCGCAAGCCGCTATCCGAAAATAACAATAATGAGAAGCCTCCATGGATAACGTCAAAGATTGCCTTGGTTTCAAGCAGTGCGCCCTGTTCCTGGCGTTATGCAGCGCGGGTGTGATGGTCGAGACGGTCGAGGCCATGCAAATGGACCTGGGCGATTCCGACTGGAAACTGCGTTGGGACAACACCATCAAGTACAGCCAGGCCTGGCGCCTGCATGGGCAGGACAGTCGCTTGACCAACGCGCCCACCGCCAACGGCCTGTACCCGTCGATCCAGAGCCAGGGCGACAAGAATTTCAGCAGTGGGCTGGTCTCCAACCGCCTGGACCTGTTTTCCGAAATGGACCTCAGCCGGCAAAACTACGGGCTGCGGGTGAGCGGCGCGGCCTGGTACGACGACATCTACAACCAGGACACCGACAGTCGCGAACAACCGCATTTCCTCAGCGAAACCCGCAAGCTTCATGGTCGCGACGCGGAAATCCTCGACGCCTTCGTGTTCTTGCGTGGCGATCTGGGCGAAGACTCCCAAGGCGTCGCGCGCCTGGGCCGACACAGCCTGATCTATGGCGAAAGCCTGTTCTACGGCGGCAACGGCATCGCCAATGCCCAGGGGCCGACCGATGTGGTCAAGTTGCTCAGCGTGCCGGGCACACAATTCAAGGAAATCCTGCGGCCGGTCAATCAGATCTCCGGGCAGTTGCAGATCAACCCGCAGTTGTCGGTGGGCGCCTACTATCAGTTCGAATGGGAACGTTCCAACCTGCCCGGCGCCGGCAGCTACCTGAGCGATGCCGATCCCATCGGCTACGGCAGTGGTCCGCTGCGCGAAGTGTTCGGCAACGACACGGTGAATGGCGGCGACCTGAAACCGCGTAACTCGGGGCAGGGCGGTATGCAGATCCGCTTCAAACCGAGCGGCACTGAGTTGGAACTGGGTTTCTACGCGGCCCAGTACCATGACAAAGCGCCAATCGGCTTGTACGCCTATTTGGACGGCCCGGCAGCGGCGGCCAGCGGATTGCCGATCCTGGGGTCCTACCGGCAGGTCTATGCCGAAGACATCAAGACCGCTGGCATGAGCTTCTCCACGGCCTACGGCCCGTTCAACTTCGCCGGTGAAACCTCGGTGCGCTGGAACGCGCCGCTGGTGAGCAACCTGCAAGTGGTGGCTCCCGGCGTCGAAGCCGATGGTGGCGACAACGCGTTGTTTGCCAGGGGCAAGACCGCTCACGCCAACCTGTCGGCGATTTACTTGCTGTCGCCCACCGCGTTCTGGGACGGCGGCTCGGCCCTGGCTGAACTGGCGTGGAACCGCACCTTGAGCGTGACTGAAAACGCGGCCGCGCTGGACTCCAACACCACCCGCGATGCCACGGCGCTCCGGGTCCTGATGGAGCCGGCGTACTTCCAGATCATCGATGGGATCGACCTGACCGTGCCGATCGGGATGGGGATCGTGCTTGATGGGCGCTCCTCGGCGGTCAACAAGTCCGGCTTCGGCAATACCCACTCCGGCGACTGGAGCGTCGGGCTCAAGGCGACTTATCTGCAACGCTGGGACGTCGGCCTCAACTACGTGAATTTCTTTGGCGCACCGAAAGCCGGGCTGCGCGAGGACGGCAATTTCAGTTACGGACAGTCGTTGGCCGACCGCGACTTCGTCTCGCTCTACGTGAAAACCTCATTCTAATAAGGTGGATTCGCCATGCAGAACACAACATTCCTGAACACCTGTCTCCTGACCCTGGCGCTGGCCAGCACGGGCCTGGCGCAGGCGGCGGTGGCGCCTGATCAGGCCGCGCGCCTGAAAACCGACTTGACCCCCTTCGGCGCCGAGCGTGCCGCCAATGCCGATGGCAGCATTCCGGCCTGGCAGGGCGGCTACACCCAGGTTGCGCCCGGCTATAAACCGGGAGACAAACGACCGGACCCATTCACCGGGGAAAAACCGCTGTATTCGGTCAAGGCCTCGAACATCGAGCAGTACGCCAGTGCGCTGGCCGAAGGCACCAAGCTGTTGCTCAAGAAATACCCGGACTATCGCCTCGACGTGTACCCGACCCATCGGTCGGCGGCCGCGCCGCAATGGGTCTATGACAACACCGGCAAGAACGCCACCCGCGCCACGCTGGACGTGGACAGCGAAAAAGTCTCCAACGCCTACGGTGGCATTCCATTCCCAATCCCGGAAAACGGTGCGCAAGTGTTGTGGAACTACCGCTTGTCCTGGCAGGGCGGCGACACCATCAGCTCGCCGTTCGATACCTGGCTGATGACCGCTGGCGGCAAGAAAGTCCAGGCGACCCGGGCCCAGTACACCTACCAGTTTCCCTACTACGTCGAAGGCGGCAGCCCGGAAAACTATTCGGGCAAGTACCTGCTGGGCAAGCTGTTCACCGAGTTGCCGTCGTCCAAGGCCGGCGAAGGCCTGATGACCCATTGGGACCTGGACCCGGCCAACCGTGCGGCCTGGCAGTACCTGGTCGGCCAGCGCCGGGTTCGCCGGGCGCCGAACATTGCCTATGACACGCCGGACTTCGTGACCTCTGGCGTCGGCCTGTTCGACGAAGCGTTCATGCTGTTCGGGCCGACCGATCGCTACGACCTCAAGCTGGTGGGCAAGAAAGAACTGATCGTCCCTTACAACAATAACCGCGCCGCATTGGCCAAGAGCGACGACCTGGTCAGGGTGAATTTCCTCAACCCGGATCTGGTGCGCTGGGAGAAACATCGGGTCTGGGTGGTCGAGGCCACGCTCAAATCCGGCAAGCGCCATGTCGTGCCGCGCCGCACCTACTACGTCGACGAAGACTCCTGGCAGATCCTGATGGCCGACGGTTATGACGCCCAAGGCAAACTCGGTCGGCAGATGTATTCGTTGACGCTGCTGGCGCCAGACCTGCCGGCCCTGACCGCACAGGTCATGTGGGGCAGCTACAACCTCGACACCGGGGCCTATTTCCTCAACTCATCGAGCAACGACCTGGCGGTTCAGTATCAGAAAGTCGCCAAGCCTTCTGCGTCGTATTTCACGCCGGACGCCATGGCCAACGAAAACATGCGCTGAACCTGTGGCGGCCGTGTCGCGGCAAATGCGCCGCGGCCGCTTGTGATTTTCCAGGCGAGATAAAGACATGAGCGTTGAAAGAATCTTTGCGCGGCGCCATCCGCTACGGAGCGTTTGCGCCTTGGCGTTGTGCCTGTTGGCGAGCGGGCCCTGGGTCGCGCAGGCCACGACATTGGCCGTGCTGCAGCAACCGGCGATACCGACGGCCAAGGCCCAGCGCGCGGTATTGCTGGGGCTGACCCGGGCCGGCGAACGCCTGGTGGCGGTCGGCGAGCGTGGGATCGTGCTGCTTTCGGATGACACTGGCGTCAGTTGGCGCCAGGCCCAGGTGCCGGTCAGCGTCAGCCTGACGGCGGTGCAATTCGTCGATGCCGAGCAGGGCTGGGCGGTCGGTCACCTGGGGGTGGTGCTGCATACCCAGGACGGCGGTGAAACCTGGCAAAAACAACTCGACGGCGAGCGCGCCATCGCGCTGGCGGTGCACGTTGCCGAGCGCGACGCCCATCAACCGGGCGGCGCCGGCAACCTGGCCCAGGCCCGGCACATGCTCGAGGACGGACCGGATAAACCGTTCCTGGACCTGTACTTCAGCGACCGCCTGCACGGTTATGTCGTCGGCGCCTACAACCAGATCTACCGCACCGACGACGGCGGGCGAAGCTGGCAACCGTGGATGCAACATGTCGACAATCCCCAAGGGTTGAACCTGTATGGCATCCGCGCCCAGGGCAACGATCTGTTGCTGGTGGGAGAGCGCGGCTTGCTGTTGCGTTCGACCAATGCCGGACAGTCATTCCAGGCGCTGAATTCCCCTTACGAGGGCAGCTTTTTCGGCCTGCTCGCGACGCGTGATGGGGCCTTGATTGCCTACGGCCTGCGGGGAAATGCCTGGCGCTCCGATGACCGTGGCAACAGCTGGCGACGTCTTGATACCGGTCTCGAATCGACTCTGGCGACTGCCGTGGAACTGCGCGACGGCAGCCTGTTGTTGGCCAGCCAGAGTGGCGAGCTGCTCTTCAGTCATGACCAGGGCCGCAGTTTTGACAAACGCCAGGTTCGCAGCGGTGGCACTGTCGCTGCCGTGCAACAGGCGGTCGACGGCAGCCTGGCCAGCGTCGGCTTGAGCGGCGTGGCCGCTGACCAGGACCCGCGGGCGTCCGGCAAACCTTGAAACTTCACGGTGTAGCGCTATCGAGCCACGGCTCGCGCAACAGGAGTCAACCTTGAAAGACGACAAAACCCAAACCGTGATCGGCCGCCAGGAAGACTTCGACCGGGCGTCGGGCAACTTCGCCGAGCGAGCGATCTTCAACCATCGACCGCTGGTGGTCCTCCTGTGCCTGTTGGTGACGCTGGTGCTCGGTTGGCAAGCCACGCGCATCGGTATCAACGCCAGTTATGAGAAGACCATTCCCACCGAGCATCCCTACGTTGCCAATTTCCTCGAGAATCGCAGTGAACTGAGCGGCCTGGGCAACTCGCTGCGCATCGCTGTGGAAGTCAGGGAGGGGAGCATCTTCACCAAGGACTACCTCGACACCTTGGCCAAGCTCAACGACGAACTCTACCTGCTGCCGGGGGTGGATCGGCCCTACATGAAATCACTGTGGACGCCGACCACGCGCTGGACCGCCGTGACGGAAGAGGGGCTGGACGGCGGCACGGTGATTCCCGATGACTACGATGGGTCGGCGACCAGCCTTGAACAAGTGCGGATCAACGTGGCCCGCTCCGGCGAAGTGGGTCAATTGGTCGCCGGCAACTTCAAGTCCAGTGTGATCTTCGTGCCGTTGCTGGAGATCAATCCACAGACCGGCAAGGCGCTGGACTATGGCGAGTTCTCACGGCAACTGGAGGCACTGCGAGACAAGTATCAAACCGCTGACCTGCGGATTCATATCACCGGGTTTACCAAGATCGTCGGCGACCTGATCGAAGGGATGACCCAAGTCCTGTTGTTCTTCGTGGTGGCGGTACTGGTGACGGTACTGGTGCTGTTTGGCTACACACGTTGCGCGCGCAGCACCTTGGTGGTGGTGATCTGTTCGCTGGCCGCCGTGCTTTGGCAACTGGGCCTGCTGGCCTTGCTCGGTTATGAGCTGGACCCATATTCGGCACTGGTGCCGTTCCTGGTGTTCGCCATCGGCATGAGCCATGGCGCGCAGAAGATGAACGGCATCATGCAGGACATCGGCCGTGGCACCCACCGGGTGGTCGCCGCGCGCTATACCTTCCGCCGATTGTTCGCCGCCGGCATTACCGCCTTGCTCTGCGATGCGGTGGGCTTTGCGGTGCTGCTGCTGATCAACATCCGGGTGATCCAGGACCTGGCGATCACTGCCAGCCTCGGCGTAGCGGTGCTGATCTTCACCAACCTGATCCTGCTACCGATCCTGCTCAGCTACATCGGCGTCAGTCCGGCGGCGGCCCAACGCAGCCTGAGTGCGGAAACCACCGAACAGCAGGCGCAGATCAAGCATCCACTGTGGCGTGCGCTCGATCTGTTCACCCAACGGCGCTGGGCCGTTGCCGCCATGTTGACGGGTTTGCTGCTGGCCGCGTTTGGTTTTGCCGTGAGCCTGCACCTGAAGATCGGCGACCTGGACCCTGGCGCGCCGGAGCTGCGTGCCGACTCGCGCTACAACCGCGATGCGCTGTTCATGACGCAGAACTATGCGGCCAGCTCGGACATCTTCGTGGTCATGATCAAGACCCCGGAGGATCAATGCACCCGTTACGCCAGCCTGTCGGCGGTCGATGCGCTGGCCTGGCGATTGGAGCAATTGCCCGGAGTGGAATCGACCACTTCGATGGCGGCGCTGAGCAAGATCGCCACGGCGGGCTATAACGAGGGCAACTTCAAATGGTATGAACTGATCCCCAATGACGGCGCCCTGGGGGCCGTGCAAACCCGCGCGCCGCGAGAGCTGTTCAACCAGGGTTGTTCGATGCTGTCGCTGTACGTCTACCTGGCCGATCACAAGGCCGACACCTTGAGCCGGGTGGTGGAGGCCAGTGAGCAATTTATCGCCGAGCACCGGGTGCCGGAGGTCAAGTTCATGCTGGCGGCCGGTAGCGCGGGGATCGAAGCGGCGACCAATATCGTCGTGAAGAAGTCCATGCGCGAGATGCTGTTCTGGGTCTACGGTGCGGTCAGTCTGTTGTGTCTGCTGACCTTCCGCAGCTGGCGCGCGACCCTTTGCGCGATGTTGCCGCTGATGCTCACGTCGATCCTGTGCGAGGCGCTGATGGTGGGGCTGGGCATGGGGGTGAAAGTGGCGACGCTGCCGGTCATCGCGCTGGGCGTGGGCATTGGTGTTGATTATGCGTTGTATGTGTTGAGTGTGATCCTGGCTCGGATGCGGGCCGGCGATACCTTGGCCCAGGCGTATTACCAGGCGCTGCTGTTCACGGGGAAAGTGGTGTTGTTGACGGGTATGACGTTGGCTGTGGCGGTGTCGACCTGGGCGTTTTCGCCGATCAAGTTCCAGGCTGACATGGGGATTCTGC
>NZ_JAUTYU010000023.1:0-76494 GCF_052112105.1 Pseudomonas sp. BP11-1-1 | reverse complement strand
CCGCACCGGCCAGCACCACGCCGGCGATCAGCCAGAGCGTGCCGGGCAGGTAGCCCATCTGCGCCGCCAGCACCGGCCCGACCAGCGGCCCCGCGCCGGCAATGGCCGCGAAGTGGTGGCCGAAAAGAATGTGTTTGTTGGTCGGGACGTAGTCCAGGCCATCGTTGTTGAGCACGGCAGGCGTGGCCCGGCGCGCATCGAGTTGCATCACGTTGTTGGCGATGAAGAGGCTGTAGTAGCGGTAGGCGACCAGGTAGATGGCGACTGCCGCGACGACGATCCAGAGGGCGTTGATCGGCTCTCCGCGGCGCAAGGCCACGACGCCCAAGGCGCACGCTCCTAAGAAGGCCAGCAGTAGCCAGGGCAGATGGCGTAGCAGGCTATTATTGTTTTTCATTTTTATATTCCGGCCAGGGTGGACAAGAAAGACAGCCACTGGAGTTTAGCGCTAACCCGCGCAAAGGCCATACCCCGACATTTGTCGGCCACTGACCGAACGGCAACGACGGCGCGCCAGTTGGGTCTATAGTCAGTGGATCATCAGGGGGAATGAGTAATGAGCGAACGCCGCCGCTTCGTACGAATTGAATTCCATGCCAAGACCGAGCTGAGCCAGGGGCCGTTCATCTGGCCGGTGAAGTTGCTGGATCTGTCCCTCAAGGGGCTACTGATCGAAAAGCCCCAGCCTTGGCTCGGAGATCCGGAGGAGCCGTTCATGGCGGACATCCACCTGAGCCCCGAGGCGGAGGTCAAGATGGAAGTCAGGTTGACTCATGATGACCATGGTCACCTGGGCTTCGTCTGCGAGCACATCGACTTGGATTCCATCGCCCACCTGCGTCGATTGGTAGAACTGAACCTGGCCGATCATGATGAACTGGAGCGGGAACTGGCGGCGCTGATCCAGATTTGAATACGCCGCTGCCCTCCTGTGGCGAGGGGATTTATCCCCGTTGGGCTGCGCAGCAGCCCCTCAGAAAAGCAACTCCAATCTAACTGACCCACCGAGTTGTCAGGTTCAGGGCTGCTCCGCAGCCCAGCGGGGATAAATCCCCTCGCCACAGATAAAATTCCATCACAGAGGCCTGCATCCGTCTCGACATTATTCGAACAGCGCATCCAACGCCTGCTCCAGGCGTGTCACCGCAATAATCTGCAACCCCGCCGGTGCTTCCTTCGGCGCGTTGCCCTTGGGCACGATGGCGCGCTTGAAGCCGTGCTTGGCCGCTTCCTTGAGCCGCTCCTGCCCACTGGGCACCGGCCGCACTTCGCCCGAAAGCCCCACTTCGCCAAACACCAACAGATCATGGGGCAGCGGTCGATTGCGCAGGCTGGACATGACGGCCGCCATCAATGCCAGGTCGGACGCGGTCTCCAGCACCTTGACCCCGCCCACCACGTTGAGGAATACGTCCTGGTCATGCGTAGGAATCCCGCCGTGCCGGTGCAGGACAGCCAACAGCATGGCCAGCCGGTTCTGATCCAGCCCCAAGGTGACCCGGCGCGGGTTCGCCAGGTGGCTGTCATCCACCAACGCCTGCACTTCCACCAGCATCGGGCGGGTGCCTTCCCAGGTGGCCATGACCACGCTGCCCGGCACTTCCTCCTGGGCTCGCGTCAGAAAAATCGCCGAAGGGTTGGATACTTCCTTCAGGCCCCGGTCAGTCATGCCGAACACGCCCAACTCGTTGACGGCGCCAAAACGGTTCTTCACCGCCCTCAGCAAACGCAGCCGCCCATCGGATTCACCTTCGAAATACAACACCGTGTCCACCATGTGCTCCAGCACGCGCGGCCCCGCCAGCGCGCCTTCCTTGGTGACATGGCCTACCAGGAAGATCGCCGTGCCGCTCTGCTTGGCGTAGCGCACCAGCAACGCCGCGCTCTCGCGTACCTGAGACACGCCGCCCGGGGCCGATTGCAGTTGTTCGGTGAAAATGGTCTGGATCGAGTCGATCACCATGACCTTGGGTTTTTCCAGGCGCGCCGTGGCGATGATCGTTTCGATACAAGTCTCGGTCATCACCCGCAGTTGATCCTGGGGCAAGCCCAAACGCCGGGCGCGCATGGCGACTTGTTGCTGGGATTCTTCGCCGGTCACGTAAAGGGCGGGCATGCGTGTGGCGAGGTTGCACAGGGTTTGCAGCAGGATGGTGGATTTGCCGATGCCAGGGTCGCCGCCAATCAACACCACCGAACCGTCCACCAGGCCGCCGCCCAGCACACGGTCCAGCTCGCCGGACGCGGTAGAGAAGCGCGGGATTTCCTCGACGCTGACTTCGGCCAGGGTCTTGATCTGCGCTTGTTGGCCGGCCCACCCGGTGCGGCCGGTAGGCGCCGCCGCCCCGCCACTCTCCACCATGGTTTCGGTCAGGGTGTTCCAGGCCCCGCATTCGCTGCATTGGCCAGCCCATTTGGGAAAGGTCGAGCCGCACTCGGTGCAGCCGTACATGCGCTTTGCCTTGGCCATCTGAACTCCGGGTAAAAACCGCGATGATAACAGTCGGGCTTTACTGCGGGGCCGGCATTCTGATTTCACCCTTTGCCAGGCCAGCCGCGGTATTGCCCAGCGGATCCCTGGCATCCAGGTCGGCGCCCTTGGCCTTCAGGGCGTCGAGCAACTCATCGCGCTTGAACAGGCCGGCATACATCGCCGCAGTCTGTCCGGCGCCGTTGCGTTGGTCGGGGCTGCAGTCGGTCGACAATAAACGCCGCGCGATCTGCACTTCGCCCTTGAAAATGGCGCCCATTAGCGCCGTGTTGCCACGTTTGTCCTGGGCGCAGGCATCCGCCCCGGCAGCCAGCAGCCGTTCCACCGCCGGCCCGTGGCCGTGATAAGCCGCCAGGATCAGCGCGGTGTAGCCCTTTTCGTCGCGAGTATCGAGCGAGTAGCCGGCCTCTATGAACGTATTGAGCATCGGCACATCGCCCCGGCGGGCGGCGTCGAAATAATAGTCTTGCAACTGTTCCCGCACCCCGGCCGGGTCGGCGGGCGGAACCTGATCAGCCAGCACAGCCCATGACCCAGTGGCGAATATCAGTAAAAGAAATTTACGCATCGTGGCCTCTCCATACGACTCCAGACAGGGGGAGCCGACCAGCTCGTCTCCCCCCGGTGAATCAGTCGTTCAGCTTCTCGGCCAACGCCTTGACCCGCGCCAGATCGCCCTTGGCGACACGGGCCACGCCGGTGCCGTATTCAGGGTCAGCCTTGTAGAGGAACGACAGGATGATGTGCTTGCTCTCATCGTCGGTGGTCGCCAATGACCCGCCGAAACTTTCGATCAGGTCATCACGCTCTTTCTTGCTGAACGAACGGTACAGATCACCGGCCTGCTTGAAGTTCTGCTCACGCTGGATTTTTGCCTGCTGGGTACTGCCGGTCAGCTCGGTCTGGCTATAGCGCGCAGCGGACTGCTCTTCACGTGGCAGCAGCCGGCTCGGCTGATAATTCACGCCGGTACTGCTGCTGCCAGCATTCATCGCGCCGTCCTGGTTGCCGTTGTTGACGGCGACCTTAGGGGCGTTGATGGGCAACTGCAACGCGTTCGGCCCGACCCGGTACATTTGCGTATCGGCATAAGAAAACACCCGGCCCTGCAACAGGCGATCTTCCGAAGGTTCAATGCCCGGCACCAGGTTGGCGGGCGCCATCGCCACTTGTTCGGTTTCCTGGAATACATTTGCCGGGTTGCGATTCAAGACCATTTGTCCAACTTTTCGCTCAGGCACATCCGGCCAGATCTTGGTGGCGTCCAGTGGGTCGAAGTCGAACGTGGACAAGTCCTGCGGCTTGAGTACCTGGACGTACAAGTCCCACTTGGGAAAGTTGCCCTTGTTGATATGACTGACCAAGTCATTGGTCATGTGGCTGTAATCCTGCCCCTGTACTTTCACGACTTCTTTCGGGTCGAGATTCTTCAGACCCTGCAAACTTTTCCAATGAAACTTCACATAACTGATCTCGCCCTTGGCATTGATCAGCTTGTAAGCATGCACGCCGTTACCGTCCATTTCACGATAACTGGCTGGCGTGCCGGAGTTGGAATACAGCTCTGTCAGCGTGCGAGTCGCTTCCGGGACATGGGAAAAGAAATCGAAACGACGGGAGTCATCGTCCAGGTTAGTTCGTGGGTCAGGTTTGAACGCGTGCACCATGTCTGGAAACTTGATGGCGTCGCGAATGAAGAATGTCGGGAAGTTATTACCCACCAGATCCCAGTTGCCATCGGCGGTATAGAACTTGGTGGCAAAGCCACGAGGGTCGCGCAACGTCTCCGGCGAATGATTGCCGTGCACCACGGCGGAAAAGCGCACGAACACCGGCGTGACTTGCCCAGCGGCGAAGACCTTCGCCTTGGTCAAGTCGCTCAGGTCATTGGAGACAGTAAATTCGCCATGGGCCCCGGTACCACGGGCATGCACGACACGCTCGGGGATGCGCTCACGGTCAAAACGCTGGAGCTT
Source organism: Pseudomonas sp. BP11-1-1 (assembly GCF_052112105.1). Classification (NCBI taxonomy): domain Bacteria; kingdom Pseudomonadati; phylum Pseudomonadota; class Gammaproteobacteria; order Pseudomonadales; family Pseudomonadaceae; genus Pseudomonas; species Pseudomonas sp. BP11-1-1. The sequence continues at coordinate 72,027 of NZ_JAUTYU010000023.1, read as the reverse complement.
CTGGATAAGTTGCACATCCTGCAGCAAGGTCGGGCCATTGGGGCCTGCGGTTTGCGAGTTCTGGTTGTCGCCTACCGCCGCGCCATTGTCGCGGGTCAAGGTGGCGGCATTGACGGACAGGGAAAACAGGCTGGCGGTGAGCACAACAAGTGAGCGACGACCGGACATGGCGCCGAGGCCTGGGGAAATGTTCATTGGCGTTTCCTCTGATTTTATAGAGCGCATCCATGTGCGCCTTTCAGAGGCTAGTGCCCGAAAATCCAAAACCTAAATAGAAATGCCGTACCGCATTGATAGAAAAAACGGTGTAGGGAATCGGGCTGAAACCGCGTATCACGCGCGATTGGTGGCACTTTGTAAACTTTTCACAGGCTGCCGAGTCGATAAACAGGCCAGCAAATGTAAGCAGGCATGTCGAGCGATCCACGTTTGGCTGGCTTACACTGCGGGTACCTACTTATCTGTCACAAGGAATAACTCATGGGCGTGCTAAGCGAGTTCAAGGCCTTCGCGGTCAAAGGCAATGTCGTCGACATGGCCGTCGGGATTATCATCGGTGCCGCTTTTGGCAAGATTGTTTCGTCATTCGTGGGTGACGTGGTCATGCCTCCGATCGGCCTTTTGATCGGCGGGGTGGACTTCAGCGACCTGGCCATCACACTCAAGGCCGCCCAAGGCGATACGCCGGCCGTCGTGCTGGCCTACGGCAAATTCATCCAGAGCATGGTGGATTTCATCATCGTCGCGTTCGCCATTTTCATGGGCGTCAAGGCCATCAACCGCCTCAAGCGCGAAGAGGCCGTTGCCCCGAGCGCGCCCCCCGTCCCCACCAAGGAAGAACAATTGCTGAGCGAAATTCGCGACCTGCTCAAGGCCCAAAACGAACGGCCCTGAGCATTCGCGCAAGTAAAAATGGCGTCCACTGGACGCCATTTTCCTTACCAGTAGTTTTCCACCGCCACCTGCCCAGGCCGGCGAGTGAGGCTCAGTTGCAGGCCCTTGGCCTTGAGCAACTTGCGTGTGTCGTCGATCATTTGCGGATTGCCGCACAGCATGACGCGCGAGTGCTCCGGCGTCAGCGTGACATTGGCGGCTCGCTCCAATTCGCCATTTTCAATCAGCGTGGTGATTCGCCCATTCAACGCGGCCGGATGCTGCTCGCGGGTGACAGTTGGAATGAACCGAAACTTATGGGCGTATTCGGCAAGGTAATCACGCTGGGTCAACCCTTCGATCAACGCCTGATAGGCCAGCTCCCGCCCTTCGCGAACGCTATAGACCAGGATGATTCGCTCGAATTTTTCCCAGGCCTCGAAGTCCTGGAGGATTGAGAGAAACGGCGCAACGCCGGTGCCCGTGGACAAAAGCCACAAGTCCCGTCCATCCACGAAACGGTCCAGGGTCAGGTAACCAAAGGCCTGGCGTTCAACCAATAGACAATCACCGGGCTTGAGGCGGCTGAGCTCGCTGGTGAACTCTCCGTCCGGGACGACGATGGAAAAAAACTCAAGGAATTCGTCAAAGGGTGACGACACCATGGAATAGGCGCGCCACACGGTCGTACCGTCCGCCTTGACAACCCCAAGCCGGGCGAACTGGCCTGCCCGAAAGCGAAAGCCGCGATCTCGGGTGGTACGCAATGTAAACAGATGAGGCGTCAGGGGTTGCACGTCGATCAGCGTCTGGCGGGTAAACTTTTCTGCGCTGTCAGTCATGGGCGACTCCAATAGGACAAGACTCTAGTGTCCCGCAAAGCCGGCACGTTAACCACCGAGAAGAAAGATAGCATTAAGCCATTAACTCAGGTCCTGCCGGGGAAAATCTTCTAGCAGAGTTATACAGAACTATAAACATGTATCGAAAAACGAAATAGCAGTGAGTTATTTAATAGCAACAAGTACAAGTGAAAAGAAAAAAATCTAACTGGGGTGCAGGAAACGTCCTACACTCTTTCTCGCATCAACGATTGGATCCGCTTCGCGGTATGTCACACCCAGGAGAATGCGATGGACGAATGGAAAGATCTGCAACTAAGAAAACTATCCTGTGAACAGGACTTGCAAAAAGCCTATCGCCTGGTTATGAATTTCTTTAATAATCAGGGCTTTGAATACTGTGCCTTTACAGCTTATTCAGGGCTGCCAGGTCGATGTGCCAGCAAGATAAACCTCAATAATTATCCTTATGGATGGGACAGGCTCTATGAACAAAATGGTTACGCTGCTAACGATCCACTAGTGGCGCACTGCAATCAATCCTCTCTGCCTATTCTATGGGACGAACATGTTTTTTCCGAAGCCCCCAAGTTGTGGGAGGATTTAGGTCGACAGGGCCTCAGGTACGGCTGGACCCAAGCTGTCCATGACGAAAACAGTTCTTGCTACAGCGTGTTCAGCCTCGCCAGGACTCATTGTCGTATTGACGCAGAAGAGCATTACGGGAACCTCGGCTACGCCATTTTTGCCAGCCAGAAGCTGCATACGCTGGCGAGCATAAAATTGGCCAGGCTGCCTTCGCCAAAGACATGTCATCTCTCGCCTCGCGAAATTGAAGTGTTGAGATGGTCCGCCGAAGGCAAGACCGCCTCGGAAGTCGGCAGGATCCTTTGCCTTTCCGAACGCACCGTGAACTTCCATGTGTGTAGCTGCATGCGCAAATTGAACGTGACCAATAAAATCTCGGCGGTGGCCAAGGCGGCCCATATTCACGTGATTTGAACAGCGGGTCAGGTTGCGAACCTGAAAACCCGCGAGTAATGCCTTGCGAAAAAACGTAACATTCGCGGCTCCACTTGAATGATGACGCGCCTACCACGCGACGCAGTTCATTCAGGCGGCCCCGCTGACACACCTGCCACCAGGCAGCGGGACATTCGTTGATTTGCCAGAGTCCCAGCCATGCCTTTGCTTGACAGTCCCTTCGCCCAACTCGACCTGATCCGCCAGCCCGAACAGCAGAACGAACCGCTGCAGGCTTTCGACGCGGCCGACGAATACCTGCTTGCGTACCTGGCCGAGCAACAACCGTGCACCGGTACCCACGTGTTGGTACTCAATGACAGCTTCGGCGCCCTGGCCGCCAGCCTTGTCGGCAAAGTCCAAGTCATCAGCAGCGGGGACTCGTTCCTGGCCTTCCAGGCATTGGAGAAAAACCTGGTACGCAACGGCCTGCCCTTCGATGCGGTGCCGACCGTGCCCGCCAGTGAACCGGTGGCCGGCCCCTTCGACCGAGTGCTGGTGAAAGTCCCCAAGACCCTGGCCCTGCTGGAGGAACAACTGATCCGGCTGCAAGGCCAACTGGCGCCAGGTGCGCAAGTCATTGCCGCGGCGATGGTCAAGCATCTGCCCCGAGCCGCCGGTGAGCTGCTGGAGCGCTACATCGGCCCGGTCCAGGCCTCGCTGGCGGTCAAGAAGGCTCGCCTGTTGATTGCCACGCCACAAGCCAAGCTTCCGGCCATCTCCCCTTACCCCACGCGTTACGGCCTGGACGAGCCGAAAATCGAGCTGCTCAACCACGCCAACGTGTTCTGTCGCGAAGGGCTGGACATCGGCACCCGTGCCTTCCTGCCGCACCTGCCAAAAAACCTGGGCTCGGCGCGGGTCGCGGACCTGGGTTGCGGCAACGGCGTGCTGGCCATCGCCAGCGCCCTGGCAAACCCGGACGCTCGCTACACCCTGGTGGACGAGTCATACATGGCCGTGCAATCGGCCGCCGAAAACTGGCGGGCCGCCCTGGGTGAGCGCGAAGTTGTCGTGAGGGCGGGAGACGGCTTGGCCGGGCAAGAAGCGCAGTCCCTGGATGTGGTGCTGTGCAACCCGCCCTTCCACCAGCAGCAAGTGGTGGGCGACTTCCTCGCCTGGCGCATGTTCCAGCAAGCCCGCGAAGCGCTGGTGGTCGGCGGCGCCCTGTACATCGTCGGCAACCGGCACCTGGGCTACCACAGCAAGCTGGCGCGCCTGTTTCGGGGCGTCGAGCAAGTGGCCGCCACGCCGAAGTTCGTGATCCTCAAGGCTCGCAAATAGGCTGGATCAGTGAGTCGTCAGCCCCGCTGCGTTCATGAACATCCGCATCAGGCTGGCGACCACAAACAGCGCCAGCACACTGCCAGCCCAAATCACCGCCAGCCAACCGAGCCGCTGCCATAACGGTTTTTTCTCAGCGGCCTCGATGTCCTTCAAGTCAGGCTTGGCCATGCTCGGCACCTCGCAGGTCGATCAATGGTAGCCGTCGTCATGGGTCACCTTGCCGCGGAACACGTAGTAGCTCCAGAAGGTGTACACCAGGATCAACGGAATGATGAACAACGTGCCGACCAGCATGAAGCCCTGGCTCTGTGGCGGTGACGCGGCGTCCCAGATCGAAATGGACGGCGGCACGATGTTCGGCCACAGGCTGATGCCCAGGCCGCTGTAGCCGAGGAAAATCAGCACCAGCGTCAGGATGAATGGCGTGTAGTTGGCATTGCGGGCCACGGCGCGGAACAACCCGTACATGGTCACGAGCACCAGGATCGGTACCGGCAGGAACCAGAACAGGTTCGGCAGGGTAAACCAGCGGGCCGCGATATCGGCGTGGGCCAGCGGCGTCCAGATACTGACGATGCCGATCACCGCCAGTACCACGAAGGCCAGCGGCCTCGCCAGATCGTGCATCTGTTCCTGCAATTTGCCTTCGGTCTTCATGATCAGCCAGGTACAGCCGAGCAAGGCGTAGGCGGCAATCAGCGCCAGGCCACAGAACATCGTGAATGGCGTGAACCAGTCCAGGGAGCCGCCAGCGTATTGGCGATTGACCACCTCGAAGCCGTCGATGAACGCCCCCAGCGCAACGCCCTGGAAGAACGTCGCCGTCAGCGAACCACCGATGAACGCCTTGTCCCACAAGTGCCGCTTCTCGGCCCTGGCCTTGAAGCGAAACTCGAACGCCACGCCCCGGAAGATCAGGCCGATGAGCATCAGGATCAGCGGCAGGTACAACGCCGAGAGCACCACCGAATAGGCCAGCGGGAACGCCCCGAACAGCCCGGCGCCGCCCAGCACCAGCCAGGTTTCGTTACCGTCCCAGACCGGCGCGACGGTGTTCATCATCACGTCGCGGTCGCGCTCGCCCTTGACGAAGGGGAAGAGAATGCCGATGCCCAGGTCGAAGCCGTCCATGATCACGTACATCATGATGCCGAAGATGATGACCACGGCCCAGATCAGCGGAAGATCAATACCCATGACTCAATTCCCCTTGTGCGAGCTGTCGTTGTGGTCCACTTCGTCGTCGCCTTCGTTGGCCGCCGACAATGGACGGGCCGGGGTGCGTTTCTGGCCAGGGCCACCATCGGTCGGCTCGGCTTCGTGGGCCACCGGGCCCTTGCGCACCAGGCGCATCATGTAGCTCAGGCCCGCGCCAAACAGGGCGAAATACACCACCACGAACATGACCAGGGTGAAACTCATTTGCGCAAAGCTATGGCCGGACGAAGCATCGGCGGTGCGCATCAAGCCGTAGACCACCCACGGCTGACGCCCGATCTCCGTAGTGAACCAGCCCGCCAGAATCGCAATAAGTCCGGACGGCCCCATCCACAGCACCAAATGCAGGAAGGGTCTGGACTGATAGAGCCGGTGACCGCGACGCAACCAGAGGCTGCACAGCCCGGTGAAGATCATCAGGAAACCCAGGCCCACCATGACCCGGAACGACCAGAACACAATGGTCGAATTCGGCCGGTCCTCAGGCGGGAACTCCTTGAGGGCCGGCACTTGATCGGTCAAGGAGTGCGTCAGGATCAAGCTGCCCAGGTACGGGATCTCCACGGCGTATTTGGTTTTTTCTGCCTTCATGTCGGGCCAGCCGAACAGGATCAGCGGCGTGGGCTCGTCGCCGACGTTCTCCCAGTGGCCTTCGATCGCGGCAATTTTCGCCGGTTGATGCTTGAGGGTGTTGAGACCATGGAAGTCGCCGATGACCGCTTGTACCGGCGCCACCAGCAAGGCCATCCACATGGCCATCGACAACATGCGGCGCACGGCCGGATTGTCGCGGCCGCGCAGCAGGTGCCAGGCCGCCGATGAGCCGACGAAAAACGCCGTGGCCACAAAGGCCGCGACCGACATGTGCATCAGCCGGAACGGGAACGAAGGGTTGAACACCACCGCCAGCCAGTCCACCGGAATGACCCGCCCATCAACGATTTCGTAGCCCTGCGGGGTTTGCATCCAGCTGTTGGAGGACAGGATCCAGAACGTCGAGATCAGCGTGCCGATCGCCACCATGACGGTGGAAAAGAAGTGCAGGCCGCGGCCAACGCGATTCCAGCCGAACAGCATCACACCGAGGAAACCCGCTTCGAGGAAGAATGCCGTGAGCACTTCATAGGTCAGCAGCGGCCCGGTTACAGCACCGGCGAAGTCCGAGAAACGGCTCCAGTTGGTGCCGAACTGATACGCCATGACCAGCCCGGACACCACGCCCATGCCGAAGTTGACGGCAAAGATTTTCGACCAGAAGTGATACAGGTCGCGGTAGGTATCGTCCCGCGTCTTGAGCCACAGGCCTTCGAGCACCGCCAGGTAACTCGCCAGGCCGATGGTGATGGCCGGGAACAGGATGTGGAACGAGATCGTGAACGCAAACTGGATTCGGGCGAGATCGAGCGCCTCCAAACCGAACATAAGTCTTCCTCTGTCAGGTAAAACCGGCTGCGGGCGGGGCTTGCACCACAGCCCCCAGGGATATGGAGTGCGATGCTTTTAAAATCGTTCTTTTTTAAACCGTCACAACGCAGGACTCTGGCCGGATGGCCGCCAGCACAATGCCCCGAAAGGGAATTGACCTGGATCAAGCAATGCTCAAAGAGTAGTCCCATATCGGCCGATGGACGGCGTGGTCTTTTGTCGCGTGACAGGTTGTCCCAGTGCCAAAACCCAGCCCCAAATCCAGATTTCCCGAACCTGCAGGGACCCCGTGGCGAGGGGATTTATCCCCGCTGGGCTGCGCAGCAGCCCCAAAAGCAACGGCCCCGATCTTACTGGCACACCGAGTTATCTGGTTGAGGGCCGCTGCGCAGCCCAACGGGGATAAATCCCCTCGCCACAAGACCTATTCCCTGCGCGACAGCGCAGCGTCGGAGACGCGGCGGGGACTCCCTCGCCACAAAAGCCCGCATCAGTTTGAATTGATGTTTGGCTAACTATTTTTCCTACCACCGCAACTTCCAGTTACAGCTCGGTGATAATCTCGTGGCCTTCATCACCGGACCCCGTCGCAGATGCCCAGCCAAGCACCGTTGCTGCTCCGTCACCATCGTCCCTTCATCGCCTTCTGGCTGGCCCGGATATTCACCGCCAGCGGTTTCCAGATGCTCACCGTGGCCATCGGCTGGAACCTTTATCAACTGACCGGCAACGTCCTCGACCTCGGGCTGGTCGGCCTTGTGGAATTCGCCCCGCGCGTACTGTTCATGCTTCACACCGGGCATGTGGCGGATCGATACGATCGACGCAAAGTCGCCGCGATCTGCCAATCATTGCAGGCGATGATCGCCCTGGCCCTGGCGATTGGCAGCGCCACCGACCACGTCACGCGGGAGATGATCTTCATCCTCGCCTTCCTGCTCGGCGCGGCCCGGTCCTTCGAAATGCCGACCACCCAGGCCTTGCTGCCGAGCATCGTCCCGGCTGCGCTGTTTCCCCGGGCCGTGGCCGCCGCGCAATCGGCCCAGCAATCGGCGACCATCGTCGCCCCGGCCCTTGGCGGTCTGCTGTATGCCTTCGGCAGTGTCTGGGTCTATGGGCCGACCGTGCTGCTCTACATCATTGCCTGTTGCCTGATGCTCAACCTGCCTGCCAGGCAGACGCCGCTGAACAAAGGCAAGGCGACCCTCGACTCGCTGTTGGCCGGTATTCGCTTCATTCGCAGCCGCCCGGACATCCTCGGGGCGATCTCCCTGGACCTGTTCGCGGTGCTGCTGGGGGGCGCAACCGCGTTGCTACCGGTATTCGCCAAGGACATCCTGCTCACCGGGCCCTGGGGCCTGGGCCTGTTGCGTTCGGCGCCAGCGGTCGGTGCCCTGCTGATGTCGCTGTGGCTGGCGCGCTTCGCCGTAGAGCGCAAGGTCGGCCGGGTGATGTTCACCGCCGTGGGGGTGTTCGGTGTCGCCACCATCGCGTTCGGCCTCTCCACGTCATTCTGGTTTTCCCTCGCGGTGCTGGTGGTGCTGGGCGCGGCCGACATGATCAGCATGGTGATCCGCGCCTCCTTCGTACAGCTGGAAACGCCGGACGAGATGCGCGGACGGGTCAGCGCAGTGAATGGCTTGTTCATCGGCGCGTCGAACCAGTTGGGCGAATTCGAATCCGGCCTCACCGCCCATTGGTTCGGCACCGTGCCGGCAGTGGTCATGGGCGGCGTCGGCACGCTGTTGGTGACGGGAGCCTGGATCAAATTGTTCCCGACCCTGGCCCACCGCGACCGGATGCACGAACCCGTGGACGAGGCGAAAGCCTAGAGCAACTTGTCCAAGGTGATCGGGAATTCCCGCACCCGCTTGCCCGTGGCGTGGTAGATCGCATTCGCCACCGCTGCGGCCACACCGACAATGCCAATCTCGCCGACACCCTTGGAACCGAGGGCGTTGACGATCTCGTCATGTTCCTCGACAAAAATCACGTCTATGTCACCGATATCGGCGTTAACCGGCACGTGGTATTCGGCCAGGTTGTGGTTCATGTGGCGGCCCAGGGCGTGGTCAGTCAGGGTTTCTTCATGCAGCGCCATGCCGACGCCCCAGACCACGCCACCGAGGATCTGGCTGCGGGCGGTTTTCGGATTGATTACCCGTCCGGCGGCAATCGCGCTGACGACCCGATTGACCTTCACCGTGCCGAGGTCTTCGTCCACCAGCACCTCAACGAATACGGCCGAGTGCGTCGCGGTGGCGTAGGCCTGGCGTTTCTCGTCCGGCCCGGCGGAGACCTCGGCCTGCAACGGCATTTCACCGCTTTTGCGCGCCAGCTCCGACAGCGCGACACGGGCCGCGCCCATGCGCAGCTCACCGTCGGCAAACGTGACCTGTTCAAGGGTCGCGGCGCTGAACTCAGGGCAGGACTGCCGGGCCACAGCGAGCAGTTTTTCCCTGAGCGCTTCACAGGCCTGCTGCACCGCCGTCCCCACGGACGAGACGGTAAACGAACCGCCCTGCAGCGGAGCCGTCGGAAGCGACGAGTCACCCAGAACAAAGGTGACATTCTCAAGGGAAACGCCTGACGCCTCGGCGGCAATCTGAGTCATGACCGTGTAGGTACCGGTGCCGATATCGGTGGTCGCGCTGCTGACGGTCAACTTGCCATCGGCGTCCAGCGATGCCCGGGCGCTGGCCTTCTGCTGCATGGCTTCCCACACGCCGCCGGCCATGCCCCAGCCCACCAATTGCCGGTCCTTGCGCATGCTGCGCGGTTCCGGGTTGCGCTTGTCCCAGCCGAAACGCTTGGCACCTTCGGCGTAACAGGCCCGCAGTTCCTTGCTGGAATACGGCTTGCCCTCGTTTTCGTTGCGCTCGGCGTAGTTGATCAGGCGCAACTGCACCGGGTCGATTGCCAAGGCACAGGCCAACTCGTCCATGGCGCATTCCAGGCCGATCAAGCCAAGGGCCGCGCCCGGCGCGCGCATGTCCAGCGGCGTGTAGACGTCCAGCGGCGCCAGTTTGTAGGTCAACGTCACGTTGTCGCAGTGATAGAGCATGCCGCTCCACTCCACGACGTGTTCGGTGAAGTCTTCGAAACGCGAGGTCTGGCCGATGGCGGAGTGCGCCACGGCGAGCAATCTGCCGTTGGCGGCGGCGCCCAGTTGCAGGCGCTGAAAGGTTCGTGGCCGATAGCCGAAGGTAAACATCTGCTGGCGCGTCAGGCTCACGCGTACCGAGCGTTTCAGCGCCAGCGCGGCCATCACCGCCAGCGGCAATTGGTATTGCGGCCGCAGTCCGGAACCGAAGGCGCCGCCTACGAACGCGGCAAACACCCGCACGTGTTCCTTCTCCAGGCCGAACACTTTTTGAACATACTGCTGGCAGTTCTGCGCGCCTTGGGTCTTGTCGTGGATATTCAGGCTGCCGTCGGGTTGATACAGCACGGTGGAGGCGTGAGGCTCCATCGGGTTGTGATGCTCAACCGGGGTGCTGTAGGACACATCCACGCTCAACGCCGAACTGGCGTACTCGCCCTGAAAATTCCCACGGGGCTTGGGCAATTCGGCTGGCGCCGGATGGGCTTCGTTTTGCTGGATGGTCAGGTCGGTCTGATGCGTCTCGGCTTCGTACTCGATGTGCACGAGCGAGCCGGCATAACGGGCCAGTTCCAGGTTCTCGGCCACCACCAAGGCCAGCGGCTGGCCGCTGTAGAGAATCCGCTCGTCGAACAGCGGCCGGAACGGTGAGCCCTCCGCCGCATCGGCATCCTGGTAGGGCTCGTCGTAACTGGCGATTCTCGGGCGATTGGTGTGGTCGATCACCGCGACGACGCCCGGCAGCGCCAAGGCCCGCGACGCATCGATGCGCACGACGCGGCCGCGGGCAATCGCGCTGGACACCACGCTGCCGTGCAACAAGCCAAGCTCGGGGTATTCACCAGCATAACGGGCGCGACCGGTCACCTTGAGCAGGCCATCGACGCGGTCCAGCGGTTGCCCTATGGTTTTGCTCTGTGCGTTCATCGGGCCGTTCCTCCCACCAGTGCCGCTTCGCTCAAGGCGCGGACGATCGCCCGTCGCGCCAGTTTGACCTTGAAGCCGTTGTGCGCCAGCGGTTCAGCGTCCTGCAGCAGCGCATCGGCGGCGGCCGTGAAGGTTTCACGGCTGACGGCTTGGCCCGCCAGCCAGCTCTCCACCGCCCGGTCGCGCCAAGGCTTGTGTGCCACGCCGCCGAGGGCCAGGCGCGCCTGTCGGATCACCGGTCCGTCCAGTTCCAGCGCGGCCGCGACCGACACCAGCGCGAAAGCATAGGACGCCCGGTCGCGGATTTTCAGGTAATGGCTGTGTTCGGCGAAACCGGCGGGCGGCAGCTCGATGTAGGTGATCAGCTCGTCATCGGCCAGTTGATTGTCCCGGTCCGGAGCGTCGCCGGGCAGACGATGGAAATCGGCGAACTCGATGGTCCGTGGACCACCGCGCCCCAGCACATGGACCACCGCATCAAGGGCCGCCAGGGCCACGCACATGTCTGAGGGATGCGTCGCGACGCACTGCTCACTGGCTCCCAGGATTGCGTGTATCCGATTCAAGCCGCTTCGGGCCGGGCATCCACTGCCGGGCCTGCGTTTGTTGCAGGGCACGCTGGCGTCATAAAAATAGTAACAACGGGTGCGCTGCAACAGATTGCCACCCGTGCTGGCCATGTTGCGCAACTGCGGCGAAGCACCGGCGAGGATGGCCTGGGAAAGCAACGGATAACGGCGCTCGATCCAAGGATGCCAGGCCAGGTCGGCATTGCTCACCAACGCGCCGATCATCACCCCGCCCGAGGGCGTTTCGCTGAGGTCGGCCAAGGGCAGACCGGTGATATCGATCAGATGCTCGGGGCGGGTGAGGTTTTCCTTCATCAGGTCCAGCAGATTGGTGCCGCCAGCGATGAAGCGCGAATGGGCACTCGACAGTTCCACGGCCGCCCGCAGCGTATCGGGCTTGCTGTAGCGGAAGGGATTCACGACTCACCTCCCGTCTGCTGGCAGAGCGGCAGGGCTTCTTCAATGGCATCGCGGATGTTGTTATAGGCACCGCACCGGCAGAGGTTGCCGCTCATCAGCTCGCTGATTTCAGCCGAGCCCTGCGCCCTGCCCTCGTTGGCCAAGCCCACCGCCGAACAGATCTGCCCTGGCGTGCAGTAACCACACTGGAAGGCGTCATGCTTGATGAATGCACGTTGCATGGGATGCAATTCATCGCCATCCGCCAAGCCCTCGACCGTGGTCAGCTCGGCGCCATCGCACATTACCGCCAGGGTCAGGCAGGCATTGATCCGCTTGCCGTCGCGCAGCACCGTGCAGGCACCGCACTGGCCGTGGTCACAGCCCTTCTTGCTGCCCACCAGGTCCAACTGCTCGCGCAACAGGTCCAGCAGCGTGGTCCAGGGCAGCACCTGCAACTCGCGCACCGCGCCATTGAGGGTCAGACGTATGGGATGAGGGACGAAGGACGCCGGCGTCGCTTCGGACAAAGTCGCGCTCATGGAACACCTCACGGTTAGTCGTACACGCGGCGTTTTGGGAAACCACCGTCATAAGGGGTACGACTTCGGGGTGTGGTGAGCGTTCAAGGCGATTGAATGACGAAACACTGCCGTCTGCTGCGCAGCCGGGCGGGAGCAAGCTCCCTCGCCACGAGACTGCGCAGGTTTTTGAAGTGTCAGGCCAACAGTTCAGCCGCTACCACGCTCCTCACCCCTTTACCGGCAAGTGCTTCCACCAGCGCAAGGGCAAACACCAGGGCGGCGGCGGAACCCTGGGCGGTGATGCAATTGCCGTCCACCACCACCGGTTGATCGACGAAGCTGCACCCGGACAGTTGCTGACTGACCGCAGGCAGGCAGGTCATGCGACGCTGGCGCAGGACGCCGAATGCCTGGAGCACCAACGCCGGGGCTTCGGCGATGGCGGCAAACAAGCGCCCGGCCGCGGCCTGGTCCTTGACCAACTGCTGCAAGGGCTGATGGGCGGCCAGGTGCTGCGCGCCGATGATGCCGCCGGGCAGGACGATCAGGTCGAAATCCTGCACCAGCACGTCCACCAGCATGCCGTCGGCGGTCAGGCGCGTGCCGCGTGCGCAAGTCAGCATGCGACGACCTTCGATACTCGCCACCACCACTTCAAGCTGCGCGCGACGCAACACGTCGATCAGCGTCACCGCCTGCAAGTCATCGACGCCTTCGGCCACGGCGATCAGGGCTCGGGGGATCTTGGTTCCAGGAATCATGGGCGCTCTCCACTGGGTGATGCTTGTAGTGTAGGAGTTGTCGAAGGCTGCGATCTTTTGATAGGCGCTTGAGATTCAAGTCAGGGTAAAGATCGCAGCCTCGCTGCGCTCGGCAGCTCCTACGCCGCGCCCGCAGGGGCATCGGCTATTTGATGTACAGCTGCGTGGTCATCCGGTTGCCCGGCGCGTTGATCGAGACGTTGCTGAAGCTGAAGGTCCCTTCCTGCTTGCCCTTCAGATCGAAGATGTAGACGTAACCAACCGTCCTGGTTGTCTTCGAGCAATCATTGAGGTTGCCATTGCTGTACGCACATACCGGCGAGCGGGTGCCGTCGACTTCGAAGCCGTCCAGCGTGACGTTCGGCTGGTGGCCGTAACCGACCTCCAGCACGTAGACCTTGATGTTCGGGCCGCCGTGGTCGCAACGGGTCTGCGCCTGACCTGGGGCGATGTCCTCGAAACCACAGGCCGGCGATTCGACCTTGAGCACCTTGACCTCGCTCAGCGGCGGCGCCGATGCGGCATGGGCAGCCGACACGGACAGCCAGAGGCTCAATGCGCAGACCGAGGCAAATTTTTTCATGCAATACATACCGACCTCCCGGAACCGCGCGCAGTATGGCCCAACTTTTGCGACTGCACACTTTTGCAACTGCACACTTCGCGACTGAACACCTTTGCGACTCAAGACAGAGGATCGCAGCCACATCGCCGCGCTGTTATGATGCGCGGCTTTTTCCGACCCACAGAAAATTCCGGCCGCCATGGGTGTGCTGTGCTTTGCTGTTGAGGTCGATACATTCACGGCGCCGGGCGCGCCACGGGGAGCAGACATGCTGGAAAGGCTGTTTCAACTCAAGGCACACAACACCAACGTGCGGACCGAGATTCTGGCGGGCGTCACGACCTTCCTGGCCATGGCCTACATTCTGTTCGTGAACCCGAGCATTCTCGGTGAAACCGGCATGGACAAGGGCGCGGTATTCGTCGCCACTTGCCTGGCGGCGGCCATCGGCTCGACCGTGATGGGGCTGATTGCCAACTACCCGATCGCCCTCGCGCCGGGCATGGGCCTGAATGCCTTCTTTACCTACACCGTGGTCCTGCACATGGGCCACACGTGGCAAGTGGCGCTGGGGGCGGTGTTCGTCTCCGCCGTGCTGTTCTTCCTGCTATCGATCTTCCGCATCCGCGAATGGATCATCAACAGCATCCCGCTGCCGCTGCGCTCGGCCATTGCCGCCGGTATCGGCCTGTTCCTGGCACTGATCGCCCTGAGCAATGCCGGCATCGTGGTGAAAAACCCGGCGACCATGGTCGGCCTCGGCGACCTGAAACAACCGGCGCCGATCCTCGCGACCCTGGGCTTTGTCCTCATCGTCGCCCTCGAGGCCTTGAAAGTACGCGGCGCAGTGCTGATCGGCATCCTGGCGGTCACCATCGTCGCGATCCTGATGGGCTTCACCCCGTTCAACGGCGTCATTTCCGCACCGCCATCCTTGGCCCCGACCTTCCTGCAACTGGACATCATGGGCGCCTTGGACATCGGTCTCGTGAACGTGATCTTCGCCTTCCTGTTCGTCGATCTGTTCGACAACTCCGGCACCCTGATCGGCGTCGCCAAGCGCGCCGGGTTGATGGGCAAGGACGGGCACATGCCAAAGATGGGCCGCGCACTGATCGCCGACAGCACCGCCGCCATGGCCGGTTCGCTGCTGGGCACTTCGACGACCACCAGCTACATCGAATCGGCGGCGGGCGTCAGTGCCGGCGGCCGCACTGGCCTGACGGCCATCGTGGTGGCGATCCTGTTCCTGCTGGCGCTGTTCTTCTCGCCGCTGGCCGCCAGCGTCCCGGCCTTCGCCACCGCGCCGGCGCTGCTGTTCGTGGCGGTGTTGATGACTTCGGGCCTGGCGGAAATCGACTGGGACGACATCACCGTCGCCGCCCCGGTCGTGATCACTGCCCTGGCGATGCCTTTCACCTACTCCATCGCCAACGGCATTGCCTTCGGCTTCATCGCCTGGACCGCCATCAAGCTGGTCTCCGGTCGTGGCCGTGAGCTGAACCCGGCGCTGGTGATCCTGTCGATTCTGTTCGTTATCAAGTTGGGTTGGTTCAACGCATGACTTTTGATTCCCAAGCCTACGCCGCCCAGTTGCAGGGCAAGGTCACGCGCTTGCGTGACCTTCTGGCCCCTTTTGAGGCGCCGGAGCCTGCCGTATTCGACTCGCCCCTGGGCAACTTCCGCCTGCGGGCCGAATTTCGTCTGTGGCGCGAGGCTGGCGAACGGCATTACGCCATGTTCTCCCAGGACGACAAGCGCACGCCGATCCTGATTGAAGAGTTTCCCATCGCCAGCCTGCGCATCAATCAGTTGATGCCGCAGCTCAAGGCCGCCTGGCAGGCCAGCGCGCCCTTGAGCCACAAGTTGTTCCAGGTGGAATTCCTCACCACCCTGGCCGGCGACGCGATGATCACCCTGTGCTACCACCGCCCGTTGGATGAACACTGGCATGCCGCGGCGTCGAAACTGGCGACCGACTTGGGCGTCAGCATCATTGGTCGCTCCAAGGGCAAGCGCGAAGTGATCGGCCACGATTACGTGGTGGAGAAACTTGAGGTGGGCGGTCGCACCTTCAGCTATCGCCAACCCGAAGGCGCCTTCACCCAGCCCAACGGCACGGTCAACCAGAAGATGCTCAACTGGGCTTATGAAGCCCTGGGCGATCGTGCTGACGACCTGCTGGAGTTGTACTGCGGCAACGGCAACTTCACCCTGCCGCTGGCAACCCGCGTGCGCAAAGTCCTCGCCACCGAAATCAGCAAGACCTCGGTCAACGCCGCGCTGAGCAACCTCAGCGAGAACGCTGTGGATAACGTCACGCTGGTGCGCCTGTCCGCCGAAGAGCTGACCGAAGCCTTGAACGAAGTCCGGCCGTTCCGTCGTTTGCAGGGCATAGACCTGAAAAGCTACGAATTCGGCAGCGTCTTCGTCGACCCGCCTCGCGCCGGCATGGACCCGGACACGTGCGAACTGACGAGGCGGTTCGACAACATCCTGTACATCTCCTGCAACCCCGAGACCCTCGCCGCGAACATCGCGCAACTGAACGACACCCACCGCATCACGCGTTGCGCGTTGTTCGATCAATTCCCTTGGACCCATCACATGGAATCCGGGGTGTTGTTGACGCGGCGCTGAACCCGCCTTTTGGGGTAAAGGATTACCTTGTGGCGAGGGGATTTATCCCCGCTGGGCTGCGGAGCAGCCCCATGCCTGTCTGTGCCATCAGTTTGCGAGCGCTGCGCGCTCGAGCGGGGATAAATCCCCTCGCCACAATTGCCTTCCCCAATCTCTCGGCTGATGCAATGTTCGATCATCGAACACTTATTGCCCGCCGACGGCTGCTTTATTTGACCAAATTAACCATCTAGTACAATTTATCTCCACCGGCTGGATCCCCGCCGACACCAACAATAAAAAATGTGGAGAAATGTGCGATGCCTCCGATCGTTCTGGTGCTCAACGGCCCGAACCTGAACCTGCTCGGCACCCGCGAGCCGGCAACCTATGGCCACGAAACCCTGGCTGATATTTCTGCGTTATGTGCCCGCACCGCCGAGGAGCTGGGTCTTGCCGTGGAGTTTCGCCAGACCAACCAGGAAGGTGAATTGCTGGACTGGATTCACGGCGCCCGTGGCCGATGTGCCGGCATCATCATCAACCCGGCGGCCTGGACCCACACCTCCGTGGCAATCCGCGACGCCCTGGTGGCGAGCGAAGTGCCTGTCATCGAAGTCCATCTTTCCAATGTCCACGCCCGCGAGACGTTCCGTCACCACTCCTTTGTTTCATCGGTGGCCATCGGCGTGATGTGCGGATTCGGCAGCCATGGTTATCGCCTGGCCCTGGAACATTTCAGTCAGCGGTTGAAGGGTTGATACGCATGTCGAATATCACTGTGCTGGCCGGGCTCATCGGCGCGGGCATCCAGGCGTCGCGCACGCCGGCGCTGCATGAGCGCGAAGGCGATGCCCAGGGCATGCGCTACCTCTATCGCCTGATCGATCTCGATGCACTGAAGCTCGACAGCAGCGCCCTGCCCGACTTGCTGCTGGCCGCCGAGCGCATGGACTTCACTGGCCTGAACATCACCTTTCCCTGCAAGCAGGCGATCATCCCGTTATTGGACGAGTTGTCGCCCGAGGCCAGCGGGATCGGTGCGGTGAATACCGTGGTGCTCAAGGACGGCAAGCGCATCGGCCATAACACCGACTGCCTGGGGTTCGCCGAAGGTTTTCGTCGTGGCTTGGGTGATGTCGCGCGCAAGCGCGTGGTCCAGATGGGCGCAGGAGGCGCCGGCGCGGCGGTGGCCCATGCATTGCTGGTGGAAGGCGTGGAGACGCTGAGCATTTTTGATGTCGAGGTCAGCCGTGCCGAGGCATTGGCGAACAACTTGAATCAACACTTCGGCGCCGGCCGCGCTCGTGCCGGGCATGACCTTGCAATTGCCATGGCCGAGGCCGACGGCTTGGTGAACACCACACCCATGGGCATGGCGAAACTGCCGGGCATGCCGGTGCCGGTCGAGTTGTTGCGGGGCGACCTGTGGGTGGCGGAGATCGTTTATTTCCCGTTGGAAACCGAACTCCTGCGCAACGCCCGCGCCCTCGGCTGCCGCACGCTGGATGGCGGCACCATGGCGGTGTTCCAGGCGGTCAAGGCGTTCGAACTGTTCAGCGGCGTGGCGCCGGATGCGCAGCGGATGCTGGCGCATTTCCAGAGCATGAATCACTAAAGCCGAGTGAAAATCCCTGCGAGGAATGAACTGTGGGAGCGAGCTTGCTCGCGATTGCGGTACACCAGTCACCATCGAGGTTGGCTGATCCACCGCTATCGCGAGCAAGCTCGCTCCCACATAGGATTGCTTGCACGTCAGGTTCGGTGTCAGGCCCGCAAATATCTCAACACCGACTCACACACCATCTGCCGATGCCGCTGCTTGACCGCTTCGTCCGACAGGTCGATCTGGAAGATCTCACCGAACGTCTGGCGGTTGGATACCCGGTAGAAGCAGAACGAGCTGATCAGCAAATGCACATCCAGCGGCTCGAGGCCGGCACGGAATACGCCTTCTTCGGCGCCACGACGGAGGATCACGCCCAGGGAATCGAGGATGGTGTTGGTCATCGCCTTGATCGCACCGGACTGTTTCACGTATTCGGCGTTGTGGATGTTTTCGATGCAGACGATGCGCACGAAATCCACGTTGCGATCATGGTGATCGAAGGTGAATTCCACCAGGCGCCGGATCGCCTCGACCGGCGCCAGTTCCGCCAGGTGCAGGCGGCTTTCTGTGGTGCGGATATCACCGTAGAGTTTCTCCAGCACCTCGACGTACAACTGCTCCTTGCTGCCGAAGTAGTAATAGATCATGCGCTTGGAGGTGTGGATGCGCTCGGCGATGGCGTCGACCCGGGCGCCGGCCAGGCCTTGCTGGACGAACTCGACGATGGCTTCCTGGAGAATATTTTCCCGGGTTTTCTCCGGGTTGTTCTTGCGACTCTTGCGCGGCGCGGCGACAGGCTCGTCGAGGGCTGCGGGAAGCTCTGGATTCATAGTCATTGCGGGCTCAGGCCGTCACTGCACAGGTGGGCGATTATGGGCTGCACCGGGCAGTGAAGGAAGCCAAGGCACTGCCCTTTACCGCCACGGTTACGATTTCCCTACAACTTGGCGTGTCGCACGCCGCCGCTGCGGGACTTGGCCATGGCCGCCAGGCGCACCGCGACGTTGGCCGCGCCGTAACCGGCGTAACCGTTCTTGCGCTGGATGATCTCGAAGAAGAACCGCCCTTCGAACGGCTCGGTGTAGACGTGGAACAGCTCACCGCCTTGGGCATCACGGTCGTACAGCACGTTGAAATAGGCCAGTTCGCTGAGAAACTCGTCGTCGAAATCGAAACGCGCCGCCAGGTCGTCGTAATAGTTGAGCGGAATGTCGAGCAACGGCACCCCCGCCTCTTTGGCACGGCTGACTTGGGCAAAAATATCATCGCAATCGAAGGCGATGTGATGCACGCCGGAACCGCGATAACTCGACAGCGCGTGTGAAATAGCAGTGTTGCGGTTCTCGGAAATGTTCAACGGCAAGCGAATCGAACTGCAACGACTGCGCAGGGCACGGCTTTTCACCAGGCCATAAGGGTCGGGCAGCACCACTTCATCGTCAGCCTCGAAATCCAGCAGGCTCTTGTAGAACAGCACCCAACTGTCGAGGCTGTCGGCGGGCAACGCCATCGCCATGTGGTCGATGCGCTTGAGCCCGGCGCCGACGGCGGCAGCCGGTTGCAGGTGGAAATCGGTGCCATAGACATCGGCGTCCCGATCCACCAGGTAGATCAGGCTGCTGTCCGGCGCGCGCACCGCCGCCAGTTCCAGTTCGTTGGGCCCGACCAGGCCGCGATAAGGCTGGCCTTTAAAGGCCACGGCCCGTTTCAGGGCGCTGGCGCTGTCCTTGACCCGAACCGCCATGGCGCACAGCGACGGGCCATGGGCTTCGAAAAAGCTGTGGGCGAAGGAATACGGCTCGCAGTTGAGGATCAGGTTGATATCGCCCTGGCGCAACAGGCTGACGTTCTTGGAGCGATGCTGGCCAGCCTTGACGAAACCCAGGCGCTCCAACCAATGGGCGAGCTTGGCCCCCAGGTTATCGTTGACAGCGAACTCCAGGAACTCGATGCCGTCGTACTCGCTGGCCAGCGCTGTTTCAAAAAGAATGTCGGGGTTCTGCGCGGGCGCTTGTTCGGCCAGGCGCTGACGGGTCTTTTCTTCCAGGTACAACAGCGAACGCAAACCGTCGGCAGCGTTGGCCCTTGGTGGCGCGGCGCGAAAACCGTCGTTGAAGATTTCCAGCGACAGCGGCCCGGTGTAGCCACTCTGGATGATCGGCGCGAGGAAACCTGGCAAGTCGAATTCGCCCTGGCCCGGGAAACAGCGGAAATGCCGGCTCCACTCCAGGACGTCCATCGCCAGGATCGGCGCATCGGCCATTTGCACAAAAAAGATCTTGTCGCCGGGAATCTCGGCGATCGCACTCGGGTCGCCCTTGAGGGACAAGGTGTGGAAGCTGTCGAGCAGCACGCCGAGGCTCGGATGATCAGCCTGGCGCACGATGTTCCAGACCTGTTGGTACGTATTGACGTGCCGGCCCCAGGCCAACGCCTCATAACCGATGCGCAGGCCCCGCGCGCCGGCCCGCTCGGCCAGCAGGCGCAGGTCGTCGATCAGGATCTGTTCATCGCCAACGCTGTCAGCCGAGGCATTGCTGCACACCAGCACCAGGTCGGTGCCCAACTCCTGCATCAAATCGAATTTGCGCTCGGCCCGTTCCAGGTTGCGCGCCAGGCGATCGCGGCGGCAGCCTTCGAAATCACGAAAGGGTTGGAACAGCGTGATGGCGACACCCAGGTCGGCGCACATCTGCCGGATCTCCCGAGGGCTGCCATCGTAGTAGAGAAGGTCGTTCTCGAAGATCTCCACGCCGTCGAAACCGGCGGCGGCAATGGCTTCGAGTTTTTCCGGCAGGGTACCGCTCAACGAAACGGTGGCAATGGAACGCTGCATGACTTCGGCTCCCGGGACAGGCGTCGGCTACAAAAAATGCGCCGCTTTTTAAAAGAGTCAGGGGATTATTGAGCTGACGGTTTCTTTGGGCAATTTAATATGTACCGTCTGGTTAGTTTTTAGGGCGATTATCGAACACAATGCCCGATCAGCGAATTGACGATTTTTTGTCCACTGCCCACCATCGGCCCCACGTTGACGCCCGACTTCGGGCTCAATGCAGACCCAGACCACACCATAAGAATTTCAAGAACGGGTGCACCTTATGATTCCTTCCCAAAGTTCCCGCCTGGCCCCCGGCCCGGTTGCCACCCGCGGTGGCATCGGCGACAAGATCCGTGGCGCGATGGCCGTGGGCAAGACCCGTTGGGGCATGCTCGCCCTGGTGTTCTTCGCCACCACGCTGAACTACATCGACCGCGCGGCCCTCGGGGTGATGCAGCCGATCCTGGCCAAGGAAATGAGCTGGACGGCGATGGACTACGCCAATATCAATTTCTGGTTCCAGGTCGGTTATGCGATCGGCTTCGTGCTGCAAGGCCGATTGATCGACCGGATTGGCGTCAAGCGCGTGTTCTTCTGCGCCGTGCTGCTCTGGAGCCTGGCGACCGGCGCCCACGGCCTGGCCACCTCGGCAGTGGGCTTCATGGTTTGCCGCTTTATCCTCGGCCTCACCGAAGCCGCCAACTACCCGGCCTGTGTGAAAACCACGCGGCTGTGGTTCCCGGCCGGCGAACGGGCCGTGGCCACCGGGATCTTCAATGCCGGGACCAACGTCGGTGCGATGTTTACCCCGATGCTGCTGCCACTGGTCCTGCACGTGTGGGGCTGGCAGGCCGCGTTCCTGTGCATGGCGACGCTGGGCGGGATCTGGTTGCTGTTCTGGGGCCTGAAATACTTCAACCCCGAAGACCACCCGAGCGTGAAACAGTCGGAACTGGACTACATCCAGGCCCAGGACGAACCGGACCAGGCCCGCGTGCCCTTCTCTCGAATCCTGCGCATGCGCGGTACCTGGGCGTTCGCCCTGGCCTACTCGATCACTGCGCCGGTGTTCTGGTTCTACCTTTATTGGCTGCCGCCGTTCCTGAACCAGCAATACAACCTGGGCATCAACGTGACCCAGATGGGCATCCCGCTGATCATCATCTACCTGACCGCCGATTTCGGCAGCGTCGGCGGCGGGATCCTGTCTTCATTCCTGATTGGCCGCGGGGTCAATCCGATCAAGGCGCGACTGATGTCCATGTTGCTGTTCGCCTGCTGCATCGTCGGGGTGATCATGGCGGCCGGTTCCAGCAGCCTCTGGGTCGCGGTGTTTGCGATTTCCCTGGCCATCGGTGCACACCAGGCCTGGACCGCCAACATCTGGAGCCTGGTGATGGACTACACGCCCAAGCACATGATGAGCACGGTGTTCGGCTTCGGCGGCATGTGCGCGGCCATCGGCGGGATGTTCATGACGCAGCTGGTGGGGCACATCCTCACGATCACGAACAACAACTACACCGTGCTGTTCACCCTGATCCCGGCGATGTACTTCATCGCGCTGACCTGGATGTACTTCATGGCACCGCGCAAGGTGCCTACGCTGGAAAACTGAAACTGGAGGCATCTCCGGGCAATCAAGCCGAGCACATTTGTGGCGAGGGGATTTATCCCCTCGCCACAGGAGTCTGCATAGCCTCTTACTTACGCCGCTGTTGCCACGCCGCCGCCAACCCACTCAAGCAGATCAAGGTAATCCCCACCACCGTGGTCAGCGTCGGCGTATGGCTGAAAAACAACCAGCCCAGCAACCCGGCAAAGATGATCTGGCAATACCCGAACGGCGCGAGCAGCGCCGGGGCGGCAAAACGGAAGGCCTGGGTCAGCATCAAGTGCGCGGTCATCCCGCAGGCCCCCAGCGCTAGCATCATCAAGCCGTGGGACACGCTGGGCACCTGCCAGAAGAACGGCACCAAGGCGCTCATCACCAACGTGTTGCACAACCCGGCGAAAAAATTGCTGGTCGTGGGGCTGTCGATCTCGGCGAGTTTGCGCGTGAGCAGCTGGTAGAAGCAGAAAAACAGCGCCGAGCAGAACGGCAACAGCACCGCCGGCGTGAACAGATCGCCACCGGGATGAACAATGATCAACACCCCGATGAACCCGAAGATCACCGCAATCCACTGACCGCGCGTCACGTGCTCGCCCAGCAGCGGTACCGACAATGCCGTGACCAGCACGGGGGCGAGGAAGTTGACCGCCGTCGCCTCTGCCAATGGGATGAACATCAGCGACGTGGTGAAAAACAGACTGGTGCCCAACAGGCACAACGCCCGCGCAACCTGCCACAACGGGCGCTTGGTGCGCAGCACGCGCAGCCCCGAGCGCGGCAGGAAAATACCCGCCATCAACAAGGTGTGCACCACGTAACGGGCCCAGACCACCATGATGATCGGATAGAAACCCGAGAGGTATTTGGACAGCGCGTCGTGACTGGAGAACAGGAACGTTGCGACCAGGATAAGCACGATGCCCTTGAAAGCCTGATTGACGCCGGAGAGCGGAGTGCTGATGGTCATGAAGGAAACCTGCGTTGCTTGATATTGAGGCCGTGATGCACAGTGCAGTTATTGGGCCAGCGAGGGTTCCGATAGTTCTGGATCCCAAGTGTAATGAAAATTCGGCGGCCGGACAGGATTGGCTCGCCGATGAACCAAAATCCTCGTCCGTTGCCTCACTGCTCAAGCACGCCGCGCGCCTTGGGCGCCCGGAAGCTAGACTCACCGCCACAGCAGTCATTTCTTCGCAGGGCCATTCAGAGGACTTCCCACATGTTATGGAAAAAAGGTCGCCGCAGTGACAACGTGGTGGATGCCCGTGATGACGGTGGGGGCGGCGGTGGAATGCGTTTCGGCGGCGGCAAGGGGTTGAGCCTGACGGCGATCATCCTGATCGTCGGCATCGGCTGGATCACCGGCCAGGACCCCATGCAGATCCTTGGGCAATTGGCCGGGCAGATGGACCAAGGGGCCGCGCCCACCTCTTCTCAAACCCGCCAGGCGCCGCCGGCCAATGATGAACAGGCCGAATTCGTGCGCGCCATCCTCGGCGATACCGAAGACACCTGGGGCCAGGTCTTCCAACAGGCCGGTCGCCAATACCAGCAACCGAAGCTGGTGCTGTTCAGCGGTCGGGTCAACTCGGCCTGCGGCCTGGCCTCCTCGGCGACCGGCCCGTTCTATTGCCCGGCGGACCGGCAGGTCTACCTGGACATGAGTTTCTTCCAGGAAATGTCCCAGCGTTTTTCGGCCGCCGGGGACTTCGCCCAGGCCTACGTCATTGCCCACGAAATCGGCCACCACGTGCAAACGCTGCTCGGCGTCTCGGCGAAAGTCCAGGAGGCGCGCCAGCAAGGCCGGCAAATGGAAGGTGACGGCGGCTTGCTGGTGCGCCAGGAATTGCAGGCCGATTGCCTCGCCGGCGTCTGGGCCAACCACGCGCAAAAACGCCTGAACTGGCTTGAGCCGGGGGACATCGAAGAAGCCTTGAACGCCGCCAATGCCATTGGTGACGATCGCCTGCAGCAGCAAGGCCAGGGCCGCGTGGTGCCGGACTCGTTTACCCATGGCACCTCGGCGCAACGGGTGCGCTGGTTCAAGACCGGTTTCGCCCAGGGCCAGGTCAGCCAGTGCGACACCTTCGCGGCGAAAAACCTGTAGATGAAGTGGGCGACGTTGATCTGGCTGGTGCTCGTTTGCGCCGTTGCCCAGGCCGAGGAACACGCCGTCAAGGCAGTCGCCCAAGGTCGCCTGTTGCTCAAGGGCGGGGTCATGGCCGTTGCCGTGAGCCCGCCGCCGGCTTCGATCCAGCGGGTGCTGATCATCGTCCACGGTCGGCTGCGCAATGCCGACACTTATCTTCGCAGTGGCGAAAAGGCCGCCGCGCAGGCCGGTCAAACGACAACCACGCTGATCATCGCCCCGCAATTCCTCAACGAACAGGACGTGGCGCGCCATCAACTGCCCGCCGACCTCCTGCGTTGGCAAGGCAACGACTGGATGGCGGGAGGGCTGTCCATAGGGCCGAATCCAGTCAGTTCCTTCCAAGTGCTGGATGACATCATTGCGCGGGTCAGCGATCGACAGCAGTTCCCTGAGGTGAAGGAGATCGTCATCGCCGGCCACTCCGGCGGCGCACAAGTGGTGCAGCGCTATGCCCTGCTCGCCCACGGCACCTACCGCATCGCGCCACGGTTCGTCATTGCCAATCCATCCTCATATGCCTACCTCGACGCGCAGCGGCCCATGGCGTTCGCCCTCGCCAGTTGCCCGTCCTTCAACCGTTGGAAATACGGCCTGGAGCACCTGCCCGCCTACGCCGCCGGGCAAACGCCGACGCAACTCGAAGATAACTACATCAAGCGCGACATCACTTATTTGCTGGGACAACAGGACATTGATCCGGAGCATCCGGCGCTGGACAAAGGCTGCGAGGCGCAGACCCAAGGGGCGTACCGACTGCTGCGCGGGCATTTCTTTTTCGACTACCTGACGCGACGCCATCCGCAGGGGCTGAATCAGCGACTGATCGAAGTGCCCGGGGTTGGGCATGATGGGGATGGGATGTTCAATTCGCCGGAGGGGTTGAGGGTGTTGTTTGGGCAGTGAGTCTTGTGGCGGCTTATCGGACCTCATCGCGAGCAAGCTCGCTCCCACAGTGGGCCTGGTGCAGACACAAATCTTGCGCTCGACAAAAATCCCCTTGTGGGAGCGAGCTTGCTCGCGATGACGGTCAATCAGCCAACCGACCTCTCAAGCCGACAACATCCGCCGCAACTCAAAGCAATCCCGCGCATGCCAATCCGTCAGCTCCGGCCACGGATTATCCGGCAGATTCACCAGCACCGTCCGCGCCCCTGCCGCGCGACCGCAGTCTAGGTCGAAACGGTAGTCACCCACCATGGCCATCGAGCCCGGGGCCACGTCCCATGCCTCGGCCAGTTTCAACAGGCCTCCGGGATGCGGCTTGGGCGGTGCTTCGTCGCGGCCCAACACGTCCTCCACCGCGAAACAATCTGCCAGGCCAATGGCTTCCAGGGTGATATGGGCCAGCTCGCGAGCGTTGCGGGTCAGGATGCCCAGGCGATAGCCGCGTCCGGCCAGCTCACGCACCAGCTCGACCGCCCCGGGCGCGGGCTTGGAGCCCAGCGCCAAGTCCCGTTCGTGTTCCAGCAGCCAGGCGTGCTTGGCGGCGGCTTCTGCAGCGGGCAGGGCCGCCAGGTGGGTGAGGATGTCGTCTTCGGCCGGAATCGCCAGGGCTACGCGGATCGCGGCGAAGTCATGCACGGCGATGGTCAGCGTGCCGTCCATGTCGAACACCCAATGCCGCACATCGGCCAGGCTCATGCCCAATCCTTGCGATGGCGGATCAAGCCTTCCTGGGTCACCGACGCGACCAGTTGTCCGGCGCGGTTGTACACACTGCCCCGGGAAAAACCACGGGAATTGCCGGCCCACGGGCTGTCCATGGCGTAGAGCAGCCAGTCATCGGCGCGCAGGTCCGCGTGGAACCACAACGCGTGGTCAAGGCTCGCGACCTGCATATCCTTGTGCCACACCGATTTGCCGTGGGGCAGCAGCGAGGTGGTCAACAGGCCGAAGTCCGACGCGTAGGCCAACAGGTATTTGTGCAGGGCCGGAATGTCCGCCAAGGCGCCATCGGCACGGAACCACACGTATTTGACCGGATCGGCCGGTTGCGGGTTGTAAGGATCTTTTTCGGTGACCGGGCGCACCTCGATCGGCTTGGGGCACAGCAGTTTTTCGCGCATGTGCTCCGGCAGCAGATGGGCGCGCTGCTGGGTCAGCTCCAGCTCGGAAGGCAGGTTTTCCGGCCCGACGACTTGCGGCATGCTGCTCTGGTGCTCGAAACCCTGCTCGTCGTACTGGAAAGAGGCGCTGCAGGTGAAGATCGGGTTGCCCTTCTGGATCGCCGTGACCCGCCGGGTGCTGAAGCTGCCGCCATCGCGAACGCGATCGACCTGGTAGACCACCGGCAACGCCGCATCCCCCGGACGCAGGAAATAGCCATGCATCGAGTGCACGTGGCGCGCCTCTTCCACGGTCTGGCTGGCCGCCGACAATGACTGGCCCAGTACCTGGCCGCCGAACAGCTGGCGAAACCCGAGGTCCTGGCTACGACCGCGAAACAGGTTCTCTTCGATCGGTTCCAGGGTCAGCAGGTCGACCAGATCTTCCAACACGTGGCTCATTCAGACTTTCCTCACACAGCGCAAAAACCGCGCAGTCTGTGCTGCGGCGGATCGATAATTGGCCCGGGCCATTTTGGCGGGCATTGTAACGTCCGTGTCGGCTAACCGTGCAGCGTCTGCAACCACTGCTCACGATCGATGCGATAGAGCACATGGTGACGCAATGGATGATCAACCGCGAGCTTGGGGTGTTCGAAGTCATCCGCCGGATCATGCTGCATGCCGATGGCCTGCATGACCTTCTGCGACGGCAGGTTATCCACAGCGGTAAACGCCACCACTTCGTCCAGCCCCAGGCGGTCGAAGGCACAGCGCAACGCCGTCCACGCCGCTTCGCTGGCATAACCGAGCCCCCAGTGTTCGCGGGCCAGGCGCCAACCGATTTCCACCGCCGGGGTGAAATGCGCGTCGAACCCGACCACGCCCAGCCCGGTGAAGCCAATGAAAGCGCCAGTGTCCTTGCGCTCCAGTGCCCACAAACCAAAACCATGCTCGGCAAAATGCCCGCGCACGCGGCCGATCAACGCAGCGCTTTCCAGGCGACTCAAGGGTGCCGGAAAATAACGCATCACTTGCGGATCGGCGGACATGGCCGCAAACGCCGGCAAATCATCGTCGCGCCACTGCCGCAATATCAGCCGTGCGCTTTCCAGTTCCAGTATCGGCTCCATCTTCACTCCCTTTCCATGCCCCAGAGTCTACATCGCTGGTAGGATCCTTCACTCATTCGCTGCTGAAAACACTATGCCTTTGCCGCTGATCTACCACGAAGACTACAGCCCCGAGTTCCCAGCGGATCACCGCTTCCCCATGGACAAGTTCCGCCTGCTGCGCGACCACCTGGTAGAAAGTGGCCTGACGACAGATGCGGACCTGTTGCGCCCCGCCCTGTGCCCACCAGATATCCTCGCCCTGGCCCATGACCGCGCTTATATCGAACGCTACATGGGCGGCGAGTTGTCCCGCGAAGACCAACGGCGACTTGGCCTGCCCTGGAGCGAAGCCCTGGCCCGGCGAACGGTACGCGCGGTGGGTGGCTCGCTCCTGGCCGCCGAAAAGGCCCTCGAACACGGGTTGGCCTGTCATCTGGCCGGCGGCACCCATCACGCCCACTACGATCACCCGGCCGGCTTTTGCATTTTCAATGACCTGGCGGTGATCAGCCGCTACTTCCTGGCCAGCGGTCGCGTCTCGCGGGTGTTGATTTTCGACTGCGACGTGCACCAGGGCGACGGTACTGCTCGAATACTCCATGACACCCCGGACGCCGTGACAGTTTCCCTGCACTGCGAAAAGAATTTTCCGGCACGCAAGGCGCAAAGCGATTGGGACATTCCGCTGCCGATGGGCATGGACGATGCCGCTTACCTTAAAGTCGTGGACGATGCGCTCAATTACCTGCTGCCGCTCTACCAGCCGGACCTGGTGCTGTATGACGCCGGCGTCGACGTGCACAAGGACGACGCCCTCGGTTACCTGAAACTGACCGACGAAGGCCTCGCCGCCCGGGACGAGAGCGTGATGCGTCATTGCCTCGGGCGGGACATCCCCGTCGTCGGCGTGATCGGTGGTGGCTACAGCAAGGACCGCAAGGCCCTGGCCCGACGCCACGGGATCCTGCACCACAGCGCGCAAAAGGTCTGGATGTCATCAGGCTGTCATTGAACGCTGGGCGCGTTACCCACAATGCCTGTGGAGCGGCCTGTGGATAACCTGAGCGAAACGGCTCGCAGCCTGTGTTGCCTATGGCTCGCAGGGGCTTGGTTGTTTTTTGATCACCTTAATTTAAGAACGCCACCTACCTTGTGGGAGCGGGCTTGCTCGCGAACGCGGTGTGTCAGTCGATATTTGCCTCACTGACACACCGCTTTCGCGAGCAAGCCCGCTCCCACAGGAATTTGTGCTGATAGAATGCCGCGCTATTCCTAGCTTCCGCAGTTCACACCATGACCTCGACCACCCAGCCTCCCTTCCCAAACATCGCCATCATCGGCGGCGGCCCTGCTGGCCTGATGGCGGCCGAGGTGTTGAGCCAGGCCGGTGTCCGGGTCGATCTGTACGACGGCATGCCCTCGGTGGGCAGGAAATTTCTCCTGGCCGGCGTCGGCGGCATGAACATCACCCACTCCGAAGCCTTCCCGGCCTTCCTGTCCCGCTACGGCGAACGCGCGTCGAATATCGCCCCGCTGCTGCGAGCATTCGGCGCGGATGAGTTATGCCAATGGATTCACGGCCTGGGCATCGACACCTTCGTCGGCAGCTCGGGACGGGTATTTCCAACCGACATGAAAGCCGCCCCGCTGCTGCGCGCCTGGCTCAAGCGTTTACGTGAGGCCGGGGTGGTGATCCACACCCGCCACCGCTGGCTCGGCTGGAACCCCGACGGCAGCCTGCGCATCGCCAGCCCGGAGGGAGAAAAGAGTCTTGCGCCCGACGCGACATTATTGGCATTGGGCGGCGGCAGTTGGTCGCGCCTGGGCTCCGATGGTGCCTGGATGCTGCCGCTGGAACAGCGCGGCGTGGCCCTTGCGCCGCTGCAGCCGAGTAACTGCGGATTCGACGTGACGGCCTGGAGCGACCTGATGATCAGCAAATTCGCCGGCGCCCCGCTGAAGAACATCGCCATCGGCCTCAACGACGATGTGCCTCGCCTGGGCGAATGCGTCATCACCGCCACCGGCATCGAAGGCAGCCTGATCTATGCGCTGTCGGCAGCGATTCGTGAGGCCATCAACCAGCACGGCCGCGCGACCATTCATCTGGACCTGTTGCCGGGCCGGCCTGTGGATAAAATCCTCCAGGCCCTGAACAAGCCACGCGGGTCGCGCTCGATGGCCAAGCACTTGCACAGCCAGTTGGGGATCGACGGGGTCAAGGCAGCCTTGTTGCGCGAGCTGACATCCGTCGATTGCTTCGCCGACATGGCGCGGCTGGCGGAAGCGATCAAGACCTTGTCGGTCACGCTGGTGAAAACCCGTCCGCTGGACGAAGCGATCAGCAGTGCCGGCGGCGTGGCCTTCGAAGCGTTGGATGAACGGCTGATGCTCAAGCAGCTCCCCGGCGTTTTCTGCGCAGGAGAGATGCTCGACTGGGAAGCGCCAACCGGCGGCTACCTGCTCACGGCGTGCTTTGCCAGTGGTCGGGCGGCGGGGTTGGGGATGGTGGAGTTTCTACGAAACAGCGGGAAGTTATAAGCTGCAAGCTGCAAGCTGAAGACCATCGACATACAACTTGCGGCTTGCAGCTTGAAACTTGCAGCTGCCGTCAAGGCTTACGCTTACGCGGCCCGGTATTGAACACCGGCACTTTTCGCACCGGCTTGACTGACGGCTCCACCGGCCCCGAATCGCCACTGTCCACCCACTTGCCCAGGTTGCGCTTGCCGCCACTGCCCTGGGTTTTCGGTTTCTTCGGCTTCTTCGGTTTCTTGATCACCTGGCCGCTGGCATCGGTCTCCGGCACGCGGTGCTCAGGCTCGAAATCCTGCTCCATCTGCCGGGGCAATGTCTGACGAGTCAAGGTCTCGATGGCCGACAGCAGATTCACTTCATCGGCGCAGACCAGGGAAATCGCCTGCCCGGTGGCGCCCGCCCGGCCCGTGCGGCCGATGCGGTGGATGTAGTCCTCGGCGACGATCGGCAGGTCGAAGTTCACCACCAATGGCAAATCCTCGATATCCAGGCCACGGGCGGCGACGTCGGTGGCCACCAGGATCTGCACTTCGCTGGCCTTGAAGCGATCCAGCGCGCGCTGGCGGGTCGCCTGGGGCTTGTCACCGTGGATGCCATCGGCATTGACACCGAGGCCCTGGAGTTTTTCCACCAGCGCATCGACGCCGTTGCGGGTCTTGGCGAACACCAGCACCTGTTTCCACTTGTGCTTGCGCATCAGATGAATGAACAGCTCCGGCTTGCGCTTCTTGTCCACCGTCACCACCCATTGCTTGACGGTGTTGGCGGCCACGTTGCGCGGGCTCACTTCGATGCTCAGCGGATCGTTGAGCATCTGCCCGGCCAACAGGCGGATCGCATCGGAAAAGGTCGCCGAGAACAGCAGCGTCTGGCGCTTCTTCGGCAGCGCCTTGTAGATGTTCGCCAGTTCCTCGGAGAACCCCAGGTCGAGCATGCGGTCGGCTTCGTCCAGCACCAGGGTCTGCAACTGGTTGAACTTCAGCGCGTTCTGGCGGAACAGGTCGAGCAAGCGGCCCGGCGTCGCCACCAGCAAGTCGACGCCTTTGCGCAACTTCATCATCTGCGGGTTGATGCTGACGCCGCCGTACACGGCGTAGGTGCTCAAGGGCAGGTTCTGCGCGTATTGGCGCACGCTTTCGTGGACCTGCTCGGCCAGCTCGCGGGTCGGCACCAGGATCAACGCACGCACCGAGTTGGCGGCGACTTTCGGCCCTTCGGTGGTCAGCAACTGCAACAGCGGCACGGCGAAACCGGCGGTCTTGCCAGTACCGGTCTGGGCCGCGGCCATCAGGTCGCGCCCGGCGAGCACGGCCGGCATGGCTTGGGCCTGGACCGGCGTCGGAGTCTGGTAGCCGAGCGTCTCGAGGGCGCGCAGCAGGGGTTCGATCAGGCCAAGGGTGGCGAAAGTCATGGAGGTACCGTAGGAAAAATCAGCGCAGGGTGTGCAATGCGCGGCAGTTTACCCTAAATCAGGATTCGGCCGGTGCAGGCTTGGGCTTGCGCCACTGCGGCAAGCCGATCAACACCACGGCGCTGATGATCACCAGCATCGCCAAGGCTTCTTCGATGCCAATGGTTTCTCCTGCGAAGACGATGCCCAGCAACACCGCCACCGCCGGGTTGACGTAGGCATAGCTGGTGGCCGCCGCCGGACGCACATGCTTGAGCAGGTACATGTAGGCATTGAAGGCGATGATCGAACCGAAACCGATCAGGTAGACCAGCGCGAACCAGCCTTCCAGCGGCGGCATGCTTTCCAGGCGTTCGCCACTGGCGAAGCTGCCGATCAACAGCACCACGCCGGCTACCAGCATCTCCACCGCGCTGGCCATGGCACCTGCGGGTAGTTGCACATGTTTGCTCAACACCGAACCGAAGGCCCAGGACGCCGCCGCAAACACCAGCAAAGCCGCCCCCAAAGGACTCGATTGCAGGTTGGAACCCAGGTTGAGCATGGCGATGCCGATCAATCCCAGCACAATCCCCGCCCACTCGAGACGGGTATTGCGTGCGCCCCAGAAATATCCGCAGAGCAAAGTAAACAATGGCACCGTCGCCACGGCCAGCGCCGCCACGCCCGAAGCCACGCCCGTATGCTCGGCGATACTCACCGCACCATTGCCGAAGGTCAGTAGCAACACGCCAATGAGCGCCCCGGCCTTCCATTGCGCCCAGGTCGGCGCCGGCGCGCCCTTCCACCGCAAGAAGCCGTACATCAACGACCCGGCGATCACAAAACGAATCCCCGCCAGCAGCAACGGCGGCCAATGCTCGACGCCGATGCGAATCACCAGGTAGGTCGAACCCCAGATGACATACAAGGCGAAAAAGGCAGCGATCAACGGCAACGGAAAACGGCGTGGGCCAGGCATGTTCAACTCGAAGTCAGGACGATGAAACCCATCATTCTAAAAAGGCGCTCGGCAGAAATTAAGTTACAAAATCTGTTTATCCGAGCCATACACTTTTCAAGGCACGACCAATACGACTGAACACAGACCAACCCTGTGGGAGCGAGCTTGCTCGCGATAGCTTTGGATCAGCCAACATAACATTGACTGATACACCGCAATCGCGAGCAAGCTCGCTCCCACAAAAGGTTTCGCGGTGCGTTCAGAACCCGCGATGGCGCTTGAGGTGTTCGTTGATCTTCGCCGCCGGCACTTTCTGCAAACTGCACAGCAGGTCATGGGACAACTCCCGCAACCCATGCTTCTGGCGCAATTCCGCAGCGAGGTGCGCGGTAAGGTTGGCGGCCATTTCGGCGTCGGCCATGGCCCGGTGAGCCTGGCCGGTGTGGGGCAGGCCGGCGAATGCGTTGAGCGTGCCAAGCTTGTGGTTCGGCGCCGATGGCATCAAGCGCCGGGCCAGCAACAACGAACAGGCAAAGTTCTGCAGGCGGGTGCGCTTGATGCGCCCCAGTTCGAAGTCCCAGAACTTCTGGTCGAACGCGGCGTTATGCGCCAGCAGCGGCGTGATGCCGACAAACTCGTTGACCTCGTTCATCACTTTTTCCGCAGGGGGAGCGCTGCGCAGCATGGCGTTGCTGATCCCGGTCAGTTGTTCGATGAAGGCCGGCACGCGAACACCGGCGTTCATCAGGCTCTGGTAACGGTCGACGATCCGGCCTTGTTCAAGGATCACCACGGCGATTTCCGTGGCCCGGCAACTGCTGCTCGGGGTGATGCCGGTGGTTTCAAAGTCGATGACTGCGATGCGTTCCAAACCTGTGGGGCTCCTTGAAGATCAATTCTTGAGCAGCAACGCGCCTTCGATGGGCACGTAGCGGCTGGCGGCGCGGATCAGCGAGTTGGCGGTCAGCCCCGGCACACCGTAGGCCACCGCTTGCACGCCGTGCTTGCTGATGATGCGTTCGAGCAGCATGTCGAAATCGCCGTCGCCGGAGGCCAGCACCACTTCATCGACATGGTCGGCAGCGTCCATGATGTCGAGCGTGATGCCCACGTCCCAGTCGCCCTTGGCCGAACCGTCGCTGCGTTGGATGTAGGGCTTGAGCTTCACGGTGAAGCCGAGGTTGCGCAGGATCTGCTGGAACTGCTGTTGCTTGCTGTCGCCGCGATCGATCGCGTAGGCATAGGCCTCGACGATCTGGCCCTGTTTGCTGACGTCAGCCCATAGCGCCGCGTAGTTGAAATGGCAGCCATAGGCTTGGCGCACGGTGTAGTAGAGGTTCTGGACATCGGCGAACACTGCGATTTTTTTCACCGCGTTTCCTCATGAATGCACACGCGTGCAGGCCAGCCGGCCCGAAAAGTCGCCCAGTATGCCAGCCTCGAGGAATGTTCCGCGAATAATCGGCCCGAGGCGCCCGGGCGCCTCGGACGAATGGCAGGTCAGACGAACGAGTCGTCGTCGCCGAAGAAGGACGAATCGTCGCCGTAGTCCGCGTCGCTGACACCGCCCGGGTCGTTGTCGTAGGAACCGTTGTCGGCCACGCGCTGGTCATCGCCCCAGCCGTTGTCGCCGCTGTTGGCCGTATCGTTGACGGGCTGGGCCGGTTCTTCCTTGAGGATCTCGACGATTTCCTGAGGCTGATTGCTGTGGAACAGACTGCTGATGCCCTGGGCCAGCATCACGCCACCGGCCACGCCCGCCGCGGTTTTCAGGGCGCCACCGAGGAAGCTGCTGGCCGCCGGGGCCGGCTGTTGCGGCGCGCCATAGTTGCCGGGCGCGGCACCAAAACCTTGCTGGGCCGGCGCGTTGAACGACGGCCGTCCCGGTTCACGCCAGCCGCCACCGCTGGGCGCTGGTGTACTTGCAGGATGCGAATCGCGGTTGCCGCCACCAAAAATACTCGAGAGAAAACCACCGCCGCCGCTGGGCGCCGAAGCCGGATTGCGAGCCTGCTGCAACTCGGCTTGCAATTGCTCGACCTGCTGGGCGAGTTGCTTGTTCTGCTCGTCCAGGCGCTTGATCGCCGCCTCTTGCACCAGAATCGCCTGGGCCATGAAATAGCCCGCCGCAGGCTGGTTGGCCAAGTGTTCCTTGATCCGCGCCTCAGCCTGGGCGTCGCGCGGGGCTGATTCCTTTTCGGCCTGTTGCAGCCGTGAAAACAGTCCATCGATCAGGGTTTGTTCTTCGCTGTTCATGGCGACCTCATCAGATTGCCGGATAAAAAACCAAGCCGGTCCACAAAAGACCGGTGCCCGTCAGTAATGGGGTCCGCCAGGAACCTTTCAATGGTCTTTACCTGATGTTTACGTTTGTTTATGCGGTCACCTGATGGGTAAAGTGTCGGACCGCTTTTTTGAACTGCGATACCGACCCATGAATCCCTTAGAAGTACTGCGTGACTCCTTGTATTTTTTCAAACGCCATCTGGGCCGCATCGCCCAGTTGTGCCTGCCGCTGGTGATCATTGAAGCGGTGCTGCAACAAGGAGTGGACAACGCCTTCGGGGCCGACGGTTTTTCCGGCTACAGCGTGATCGTCGGTCTATTGGTGTACCCGTTGTATACCGCAGCGTTGATTCTGTTCCTCGATGCCCGCAGCCGTGGCGAAGCCCCGCGGGCGCGCGACCTGCTCGCGGCCGCCCTGCTTCAATGGCCACGCTTCGCCTTGCTGACCGCCCTCAATACGCTGCTGATCCTGATTGGCATCTCATTGTATTTCCTGCCGGGGTTGTGGCTGATGGTGGTCCTGGCCTTTGGTGAATACCTGTTGGTGTTGAGGGGTATGTCGCCTCTGGCCGCCATGAAGGAAAGCGCGCGCCTGAGTCGAGGCCATTTCTGGCGAATCCTGCTGTGCATCCTGGCCGTAATGGTCCCGCTGTGGCTGCTCAAGGGCGCCAGCGTCTCGGTGTACCCTGCACCGCAGAACCCCTTGATCAGTCTGCTGATCGATAGCATTCACAGCTTCCTGCAACTGTTCACCACTGTGGTGTTGTTCCGAATGTTCATGCTGATTGCCGAAAAACCCGAGCCATGAGCCGTCTGCTGCGATACACCGTGCTGGGCCTGTTGTTGATCGTCGGCATCGGCGTCTTCTCGATCTATGGGCTGACCTGGCGTCCCCAGGCCCGGGAAGCGCTGCCCGTCAGTTGTGCCGCGGACGCCGCGCCGCTGATGCCCGGCCAGGCGTTGAAGGTGATGACCTGGAACGTCCAGTTCCTGGCCGGCAAGCGCTACGTGTTCTGGCACGACCTGGCCCAGGGCGACGATGAAAGCCCGACCCTCGAAGACATGGCCTTTAGCCTCGACGAAGTGGCGCGGGTCATTCGCGATGAACAGCCGGACGTGGTGTTGCTCCAGGAACTGGACAACGGTGCCAAGGCCAGCCATTACCAGGAACAACTCAAGCTGCTGCAGGAGCGCCTGGCCGACCTCTACCCATGCGGCACCAGCGCCTTCGACTGGAAAGCCGATTTCATCCCCAGCCCGCGCATCTTTGGCAGCGTTGGCCGGCAATTGGCGACGCTGAGTCGCTACCGCATCGACCATGCCGAGCGGGTGCAATTACCCGTGGCGGATGGGAGTTTCATCAGTCGTCAGTTCCAGCCGAAAAACGCCTTGCTGGTGAGTTACCTGCCACTGAGCGGCAGCGGCCAAGTGGCGGTGCTCAATACACACCTGGAGCGGGCGGCACGGCCGGACGACACCGCGCAGAAACAGATCGATGCCGTGTCCAAGGCTTTGGACAAGCTCGAATCCGCCAGCACGTCCTGGCTGATCGGTGGCGATTTCAACCTGTTGCCCCTGGGTCAATACCGGCGCCTGCCGGCGGAACAGCGCTCGCCCTACTCCGCCGACAGCGAGCTGCATCTGTTGTGGGACAAATACCCGATGATCCCGACCAACAACGAGGCCAGCGGCATCGACCGCGAACACTGGCTCACCCACTACCCGAACGACCCGGGCCTCAACGGCCCCGACCGCACCGTCGACTACCTGTTCTACAGCCCACGCCTCAAGCGGGTCGAAGCCCAGGTCCGGCAGGACGACACCTTGCGCATCTCCGATCATTTGCCGGTGATTGCGCGGTTTTTGTTGCCGGCAGCGCCTTAGCCGACTCACCGCCAAACACCTGTGGGAGCAAGCTGGCTCGGCCCACAAGGATTTCGAGAGCAGCACGGCCCTGTGGCGAGGGAGCTTGTTCCCGCTTGAGTGCGCAGCGCTCATTGCTTTTGGGGCCCGCTGCGCGCGCCAGCGGGAGCAAGCTCCCTCGCCACAAAAGCTCTCAAGCATCACGCCACAGATCGATCAACGCTCCCACAGGCCTGCCGGCGCCAAAACGCATTACAGCGCCACCGGCGTAACCAGCCTCCCCTCTTCGAAATAGGTATCGAGATTTTCGAGAACCAGGTCCGCCATGGCTTGGCGGGTCTCGTGAGTACCGCTGCCGATATGTGGAAGCAATACGACGTTATCCATTTCCAGTAACGCGGCCGGAACATGGGGCTCGTCCTCGAACACGTCCAAGGCGGCACCGCCGATTTCCGACTCAAGGAGGGCCGTGACCAACGCCGCCTCATCGACGACACTGCCCCTGGCCACATTGATCAGAAAGGATTTGGGACCGAGCGCGCGCATGACCTGTCGATTGATCAGATGCCGGGTTTGCGGGCCGCCAGGAACGAGAACAACAAGGTAGTCCGCGGCAGTGGCCAATGCTTGAAGGTCGGCGTAATGGGTATAGGAAACCTCGGCATACGGCCCATTGGGTCGATAATACGCGACGTTCATGTCGAAGGCCGAGACCCGTCTGGCGAGCGTCTTGCCGATCTTGCCCAAGCCTACGATGCCGCAGGTTTTACCGTGCAGGTCATTGCCCAAGGGGAATTTTGCCTCCCGCCATTTGCCGGCCCGCACGAAGCGCTCGGCCTCGCAGACTCTACGGGATACGCAAAGCATCAACGCCAGTGCCGTTTCGGCCACGCTGTTGTTGAGCACGTCCGGCGTATTGCTCAACTGGATACCACGACGGGCCAGGTAAGCCGTATCGAGAGCGTCATAACCGACACCGAAACTGGTAATCACCTCGAGATGGGGCAGCTGTTCCAGGACCTGATGGTCAGCCCCGTACACACCACTGGTTACAACCGCGCGTATAGAATCGCCATGTAAAGCGACCCAGTGGGTGAAGTCGGCAATCTCCCAGCGCTTGTGGACGCTGTAGTGTTCTTCCAACGACTGCATCAAGGATGGGTGCATGGGCCCCCATACCAGCACGTCCATTTTGAGATCGATCACGGTAGCTCCCCTTTCAAGGAGGCTCTGGATAGAGCCTCGCAAACCTATCCACTGCCGAACCGAGGAGATTCCTCAGGGACGGGCACCCACCTCGGTTTCCTGAACCGTCCACGGCTTGACTTGTTCGCTGAGCGTCAGCCCCAAACCGGGACGGGTGGGGACGAGCATCCGGCCGTCACGGGTCTCCAGGCGCTCGTTGAACAAAGGCTCAAGCCATTCGAAGTGCTCGACCCAGGGTTCGGTCGGATAGGCTGCCGCCAGGTGAACGTGCAGTTCCATGGCGAAATGCGGGGCCAGCATCAGGCCCGCTTGCTCAGCCATCGACGCGACCTTCAAGTAAGGGGTGATGCCGCCCACTCGTGGCGCGTCCGGCATCAAGAAGTCCGCGCCGCGCAGCTTGATGAATTCGGCGTGCTCGGCGACGCTGGTGAGCATTTCACCCGTGGCGATCGGCGTATCGAATTGTTGTGCCAACGCGGCGTGGCCTTCGGCGTCATAGCAGTCCAGGGGCTCCTCGATCCAGATCAGGTTGTACGCCTCGAACTGGCGGCACATGCGCTGGGCCGTCGGCCGATCCCATTGCTGGTTGGCATCGACCATCAGCGGGAAGTTGTCACCCAAGTGCTTGCGCACCGTGCTGACCCGCTCAATGTCGAGGGCACAATCCGGTTGTCCGACTTTCAACTTGATACCGCCGATGCCCTTTTCGCGGGACACGTCGGTATTTTTCATCAGTTGATCCAGCGGGGTATGGAGAAAGCCTCCCGAGGTGTTGTAGCAACGCACCGAATCGCGTTGGGCGCCGAGCAAACGGGCCAGCGACAAGTTGGCGCGCTTGGCTTTCAGGTCCCACAACGCCACGTCGAACGCCCCCAAAGCCTGGGTCGACATGCCACTGCGGCCCACCGAGGCGCCAGCCCAGCAGAGTTTGGTCCAGAGCTTGGAAATGTCACTCGGATTTTCGCCGATCAGCACCGGGGCGATTTCCTTGGCATGGGCGAATTGCCCCGGTCCGCCGGCACGTTTCGAGTAACTGAAGCCGAGGCCACGATGCCCCTCGAGGGTTTCAATTTCAGCGAAGAGGATGGCGATCTCGGTCATCGGTTTCTGCCGCCCGGTAAGCACCTTGGCATCACTGATCGGATTGGCCAGCGGCAAGATCACCGAAGCGACACGAACCCAGGCAATACGGTCGTCATCGGAGGACTTGGGAAGGTCTTTTGATACGAACATGTGTGCGCTCCTTGGACATTGAAAAGCGTTCAGGTGTGGAAGCTCCTGCCAGCCTATGATTGCGCAATCATAGGCTGATCAAAAAAAAGCCCTCGCTCGATAAAACCGAAGACCTTTGAATGGATACTACACTGATTGCGCAATCATTCAACCGAAGGCAACCGATAAACAGATTTTCAATTCAGGTGCTCGCGCGGTCGATCAAGGTGAAACCGGTGTCAATCCGCACCGTTTTCTGGGCCAAAGGGTTTTCGAATCGCTCAAGCAGCGCCTCGGCCACTTGCAAGCCGATGCGCTTGCCGTCGACGCTGACAGTCGACAACGCCGGGTAGACCTGCGCGGCACTGCTCAGATCCCCGAACCCCATGACGGCAAGGTCGCCGGGCACATTCAAGCCTTGGCTGGCGGCTTCGGCCAAAACGCCTTGAGCCACGGTGTCCGAGCTGCACACCACGATGTCGGGCCGCGGTGATTGGTCCAGCAGTCGCCGAAGCCCCTCTCGCCCGACTTCGAGCGTGGCAGGTGGCGCCAGGATTTCCATGGGCACTTGCTCGATTCCCTGGCGTTTCAGCTCGGCGATAAGGCTGTTGCAACGGCGCAGACCCCGGGGGTCGCTGATGGTCACCACGGAAAATCGCCTGTAACCCTTTTTCACTAGGTGTCGCGCGGTCTCCTCCCCCACCTTTTCGTGGGAAAAACCCACCAGCATGTCTAAAGGGTCCTCACTCAAGTCCCAGGCCTCAACCACGGGAATACCCGCCTGAGCGAGGCGCAAGCGGCTTGATTCGGTGTGAAGCGTACCGGTCAGTACGATGCCATCCGGACGCCGGCCGAGTACCGCCTCCAACAGTTTTTCTTCCTGCTCTGCGCTATAGCCTGTAAGGCCCAGCAGGGTCTGATAGCCCGCCTGGGTCAGGCGGTCCATCAACGATTGCACGGTGTCTGCAAAAATGGAGTTAGCGATAGTGGGAAGGAAAATCGCCACTAGGCGGCTTTTGTTGCTCGCCAAGCCACCGGCCAGCATGTTTGGCACATAACCCGACTGGCGCACCGCCTCCCGGACCTTTTCCCGCGTGTTCTCGCTCACCAGCTCCGGTCGATGCAAGGCCCTGGAAACGGTCATTGGCGAGACCCCGGCAATCTTTGCCACATCGATCAATGTCAAGCTGGCCCCTTTGTTGGCCGCTGTCATCGATGCTTCAGTGGTGGGCGTTGCGGGTTTCTTTGCCATGACATGTCCAAATCTGGAGCTGAGTAACCGAGGCTGCGTGGAAAAGCAGCTTATCCGTCGGTGAATTTACCATCTGCGACCCTGGCCAAGCCGGGGATTTTCACTTGCGCGGCTTGACCCGCGCCGTCGCTTCCGCCACCAACGGATCATCCGGCCAGTAATGCTTGGGATAGCGCCCCTTGAGATCCTTCTTCACCTCGGCATAGGTGCTGCGCCAGAAGTTCGCCAAATCCTGGGTCACTTGCACCGGCCGACGCGCCGGCGACAGCAGGTGCAGCTTGACCACCTGCCGTCCGCCGGCGATGCGCGGGGTATCGGCCAAGCCGAAAAGCTCCTGCAAGCGCACGGCAAGAATTGGCGGATGCTCGCTGTAATCCAGGCGAATCGACGATCCCGAAGGCACGTTCAAATGGTGGGGCGCCTGTTCGTCCAGGCGTTGCGGCAAAGGCCAGGGCAGCAGGTTGTGGACGATGCTCGACAAATCCAGGTTCGCGAAATGACTGAGTCGAGAGACGCGTCCCAGATACGGCATCAACCAATCCTCGAGACTGCCCAGCAATGCCGTGTCGCTGACATCCGGCCATTCGCTTTCGCCCTTGGCCTCCAGGTCGAGCCGGCGCAACAGCGCCACGCGCGCTTGCCATTGCCGCAACTCCGGCGTCCACGGCAGCAGCTCCAGGCCCTTGCGCCGCACCAGGTTGACCAGCGCCTGGCTGCGGGCTGCTTCATCCAGCCCGGCCAGCGGCTCGCGGCTGAGCACCAGTTCGCCGACCTTGCGCTGGCGTTCGGCCCGCAGCACGCCTTCGCGCTCGTCCCAGTCCAGTTGATCGACCGTCTGCACCTGCTCGGCCAGCACTGAATCGAACAGCGCCGGGTCGAAATCCGTCGCCAGGTAAATCCGCTCCTCCCGCTGGCCCTGGCGACTGCCCAATTCGGCGATCACCAGCCACGCTTGTTTCATCAGGCTATCCGCCTCGGCGAACAGCGCCGCACGACCATTGGCCAGGCGATACTCCGCACCGCCGGGGCGCCGTTGCTGGGCGACACGATCCGGATAGGCCAACGCCAACAATGCACCGAGCCAGCGTGGATGATCGGGATCGGCGACGGCTTCCCCGGCCTTGCCCCGTAGA
The DNA here is from genome assembly GCF_052112105.1 of Pseudomonas sp. BP11-1-1. Taxonomy (NCBI): domain Bacteria; kingdom Pseudomonadati; phylum Pseudomonadota; class Gammaproteobacteria; order Pseudomonadales; family Pseudomonadaceae; genus Pseudomonas; species Pseudomonas sp. BP11-1-1. The sequence goes on along the minus strand of NZ_JAUTYU010000023.1, from coordinate 30,691 downwards.
TAGCCGCGATATTGCCGGGCCAATTGCCGGGCCCGCTGCACGCCACCTTGGGCGCCGCGTGCCGCTCGCTCCTCGCCGGACAACAAGACCAGACGGCTGTGCAGATCTGCGCCGGCGCCGCGCAGGATGTCGCGCTCGCCAAGCAGCGCCGCCACGTTGCAAGCCATGTCCGCCAACCCCAGCGCCTGGCCACGCAACAGCAAGTGTGCGATACGTGGATGAGCCGGCAGCTCGGCCATGGCCTGGCCGTGGCGGGTCAGTTGGCCGCCATCGAGTGCGCCGAGACGTTGCAACAGATCCTGGGCCTGGGCATACGCGGCGGTCGGCGGAACGTCGAGCCACACCAACTGCTGCGGCGTCACGCCCCAACGCCCCAATTGCAGGGCCAACCCGGCCAGGTCCGCCGAAAGAATCTCGGCGCTGCCGTAGGCGGCCAACTGTTCGTGCTGGTCTTCGGACCACAACCGATAGCACACCCCTGGTTCCAGGCGCCCGGCTCGACCGGCCCGTTGGGTCGCGCTAGCCCGGGAGATGCGTTGGGTATCGAGACGGGTCATGCCGCTGCCCGGATCGAATCGCGGTACGCGGGCGAGCCCGGCGTCCACCACTACCCGCACACCGTTGATGGTCAGGCTCGTCTCGGCGATGTTGGTGGCCAGCACGACTTTACGTTGGCCGGGCGGCGCCGGATCGATGGCGGCGCGCTGGGCAGCGAGGTCCAGTTCGCCATGCAACGGGCACAGCAACACGTTGCCGCCGTCGCCGAGGGCATCGGCCAATTGTTGATGAACGCGACGGATTTCCGCTTGCCCAGGCAGGAACACCAGCACGCTGCCGGTTTCATCGTGCAGCGCCTCGAGCACGGTCTGCACCAGTCGCGGCTCGATAAATTCCCCAGGCTGGAATGGCCGGCCCCAGCGCACCGCCACCGGGAACATGCGCCCTTCGCTGCGCAGGATCGGCGCGTCGTCCAGCAGTCCAGCCAGGCGCTCACCTTCCAATGTCGCGGACATCAGCAGGATCTTCAGCGGCTGCTCTTCGCGAAACAGCTCCCGGCCATTGAGGCTCAGGGCCAGCGCCAAATCAGCGTCAAGGCTGCGCTCGTGAAATTCATCGAAAATCAGCAGCCCCACGCCTTCCAGGGCCGGGTCGTCCTGCAAGCGGCGGGTGAGGATGCCTTCGGTGACCACTTCAATGCGCGTATGGGGGCCCACCTTGCTGTCGAGGCGAATCCGGTAGCCGACGGTTTCGCCGACCTTTTCCCCCAGCTCGCTGGCCAGCCGCTCGGCCGCCGCCCGTGCCGCCAGGCGCCGGGGTTCGAGCATGAGGATGGTCTGCCCGGCCAGCCAGGACTCGTTCAACAGGGCCAGGGGAACTCGGGTGGTTTTACCGGCGCCAGGGGGCGCTTCGAGCACCGCTTCGTGGCGCTTGGCCAGGGCTTGGCGCAGCGCGGGTAAAACTTCATCAATCGGCAAGGAAATCATGCTGGCTCCAAAACAGAGGGCCGAGTATAACGGCGAACTGTTTAGCGTGGTCTGGACTCCAACCAGCAACGCCCATACCTGCTCAGGAGATTGCTATGCGTATTCCCTATCGCGTGATCGGCGGCGTCCTGGTCGCCACCCTGCTGACCCAGATCAGCGCCTGTGGCTCGATCTTCTACCCGGACCGTCGCGGCCAGATCGAAGGCAAGATCGACCCGGCCATCGCCGCGCTCGATGCCGTCGGCCTGTTGTTCTACATCATCCCCGGCCTGATCGCCTTTGCCGTGGACTTCGCCACCGGCGCGATTTATTTCGAGCCGGGCAAGAGCGTCCAGATCGACCCGGAGAAACTCAAGCCAGCCATCAACCCCGACGGCACGGTCAATAATCACAAGCTGCAAGCCATCCTTGAAAGCGAACTGGGCCGCAGCTTCCCGCTGGACGATCCACGCCTGATCCAGCACAAGGGCAACGTTCAACAACTGGCCACCCTCGGTCTGAAACCCGCTGCTTGAAGCAACCCAAGGATGATCGCGTCATGACCACTGGTGCCGAACACGCTCGCCTGCTACGCCTGGCCACCCGGGCGTCGGTGGCCGTGGCGCTTATCCTTGTCGCCGCCAAGGCGCTGGCCTGGTGGTCGAGTGGTTCGGTGAGCATGCTCGCCGGCCTGACCGACTCGGCGCTGGACGGCGTCACTTCGTTGCTCAATCTGCTGGCGGTGCATTACGCGCTGCGCCCTGCCGACGACGATCACCGCTACGGGCATGGCAAGGCCGAGTCCTTGGCGGGCATGGCCCAGGCGCTGTTTATCGGCGGCAGTGCGGTGCTGATTGCCTTGCAGGCTTTCGAGCGGCTGAAAAACCCGTTGCCCGTGGAAGCGCCTTGGCTGAGCGTCGGCGTGATCGTGTTTTCCCTGGTGCTCACCTTGGCGCTGCTGGCGTTGCAGCATAGGGTCGTGCGCGCCACCGGCTCCAACGCGGTGCGCGCCGATTCGCTGCATTACCGTTCGGACTTGTTGCTCAACGGCAGCATCCTGGTCGCGCTGGTCCTGGCCGGGTTCGGTTGGTATCAACTCGACGCCTGGTTCGGCCTGGGCATCGCCCTCTACATTCTGTGGAGCGCGGTGCAGATTGCCCGGGAGAGCCTTGCAGTGCTGATGGATGAAGAACTGCCGCCGGACGTCAGCCAGCACATGCTGGAACTGGCATGCGCCGTACCCGGCGTGGTCGGTGCCCATGACCTGCGCACGCGGATCTCCGGCAACCATTGGTTCGTGCAGTTGCACTTGGAATTGCCGGGGGAACTGACCTTGTCAGTCGCCCACGGCATCAGCGACCAGGCCGCCGACGCGATTCACCGCGCGTATCCAAAGGCCGAGGTGCTGGTGCATGCGGATCCGCTGGAAGTGGTGAAGCCCACCAGCGCCTAGCTCGGGCTCACAAACTTGTGGCGAGCGGATTTATCCCCGCTGGACTGCGAAGCAGTCCCAAAGCAGCCAACTCAATCTGCCTGGCACACCGAGGCGGAGGTTCAGGGCCGCTTCGCACCCCAGCGGGGATAAATCCCCTCGCCACAAAAAGCAGCGTCCGCACGATCTTTGCCACGCCTCAGTACGTCACCTGATACCCACGGCTACTCAAGCAACTCCCCTCGGCCTGGCGATAGGTCTGCACCACCTCCGGCGCCGGTGGGTAGGTGTAGTTGCGCGGATCGAAACCACTCTGCTGCACCGCCCAGCGATAGCAATCGTAGCCGTCCTGGTTGACCTGCTCGGGAGACTGGCCGTTGGCCGGGTAAGCCACCACGTCAAAACCGTTGCCCTGGGGTTGTGGCTGCGGGTTCGCGGCCGGCGCCTCGACCACGACGTAATCCTGGGTATTGGCTTCGTAGATGTAATACGCGCCGGCGGCAAGGAAGAACAGCGAACTGCCGATCCAGACCTCACGGGCATAGTCCGGCAGATAGCGCGTGCGAATCCCCCGTGGCGGCTGGACCACGACATAACGCGGGCCTTGCGGGCGATACCAGTAGCCACCGGAATAGAAATAATCCTGGCCGCGATAAGGCACGCGGTAGTTGCGATCCGGGAAACGATCGATCACATACCCAGGCCGATACTGTGGCCCCGGGCCCCAGCCATTGCCATGCCCGTCCGGCCGACCGGGCCAATGTTGCTCGGGACGCCCCTCATGACCAGGACGAGGCCCGCCGTTCGGATAGCCGTCGTTGCGGCGCGGAATATCGCGGTAGTACCCCGGTTGCGGTTCACGGGTCTGGGTCACGCTGTCGGGCCGCCCCTGGATCGGCAAATGATTGCCCGGTGGCTGCTGCGGCGGGCGACCTTGGACGTTGGGGTCCTGCGGCGGCCGTTCGTAGCGTTGTCCGCCCTGGTATTGCGGCTTGACCTCGAACTGTCGGCTGTTATCGCCCCGGATGATCTCGTTGCTTTGCTGCCTGGGCTGGCCTGAATAACCCTGGCCGTTGCCGCCTCGTCCGTCCTGGCCGTGACCACCGTCGGGGCCGCCACGGTTTTGCTGATCGTCGGCCATTCCCTGCGCACTGACACTTGCCCACAACAGACCAACACCTGCCAAACGCCAGATGCGCGACTTCATGAAATTCCTCACAACGGTTCGGGGCCTGCAAATAAGACTGGAAAAGCCAAGGCCGGTTCTGCGACAGGTTATCAGGCGCGGGGTTTATTTCGCAGGCATAAAAAAGGGAGGCCCGTCGGCCTCCCCTTGAGAACTTCGTCCGTGCGCGACGCTTATGACGTCGGCTCACCTCACGCCGTCTTCTGGACAGTGTGCAGCTCGGGGGTCTGCCAGTACCGGTGGGTACTGCGACCGCAGCCGGCCGGATTGGGCGGGCTGCACTGGACTGTTTGTCCGAGCAGTGATCTTGGTGGTAAGCATAAGCCCGGGGCGCCGGCAGGGGATTGCGAAGATTGCTTGAATAAACACCACTTGCGCAATTTTTACCCTTGGATGGATAATCTTCCGCAATTAACCGAATAAAGGCCCGCTCGATGAGCAAACTCGACCGTTACGACCTGAGCATTCTGGCGGAATTGCAGCGCGACGCGCGTATCTCCAACCAGGAATTGGCCGAGCGCATCGGCTTGTCGCCCTCCCCGTGCTCCCGGCGGGTCAAGCAACTGGAGGACGACGGCTACATCACCCGCCAGGTCGCCCTGCTCGACCGCAAGATGCTGGGCCTGAGCCTGACGGCCTACGTGCTGATCGGCATGGACCGCCATACCCCCGATCGCTTCGAGACCTTCGAAGCCGCGATCCGCAGCCTGCCGCAAGTACTGGAGTGCAGCCTGGTGACCGGCATCGACGCGGACTACCAGCTCAAGGTGGTGGTGCCGGACATGGACCATTACCAGAAACTGTTGCTGGGGCACCTGACCCGAATCGAAGGGGTCACCAGCGTGCGCTCGAGTTTTGTGTTGAATCAGGTGCTAAACAGCACTGAATTACCGTTGACGCATCTGCGCAGCTAACCGCTTTCATGCCCATCTACTGTGGGAGCGGGCTTGCTCGCGAAGACGACGGCACATTCAACATTTTTGCTGATTGACAGACCGCTTTCGCGAGCAAGCCCGCTCCCACAGTCAATTCAAGCGCTGCTGAGTCCGAGTTCAGATGAACAGCTGCGACACACCGTCGCAGCCCAATCCTGCGCCCTGCCGCCGTGCCGTATACTCGCCCCGCCTTTCCAACCCCGCCAACGCCGGAGTGCCCCGATGGATCCTGCTGTTTTCGAAGAGTGGATGATGACCGGCCTGGTCAGCATCCTGATCATTTTCATGGGTTTCATCGTCTGGGACCTGGCGAAGAAGTCCAAGGCCGGGCGCTTTGGCTCGTTTATCCTGTTTTTCGTGCTGGGCCTCGGCGTCGCGGCATTCGTCATCAAGAGCGTGGTGATCGGCCTGATCGAATCCGGCGCGTTATAAGCGCGCCGGCACTTCCTTCCACTGGCCCTGGTCGAGCCCTTCGAGCGTCCAGTCGCCAATCCTGACACGCACCAGGCGCAAGGTCGGCAAGCCTACCGCGGCGGTCATGCGTCGTACCTGGCGGTTGCGTCCTTCGCGTATGACCAGCTCCAGCCAGCTCGTCGGCACGCTTTTGCGAAAGCGCACCGGCGGGTTGCGCGGCCACAATTGCGGTTCGTCCAGTTGACGGGCCTCGGCAGGCAGCGTCATGCCATCGTTCAATTCCACGCCATCGCGCAGGCGCTGCAGCTGTTCGTCGCTCGGCTCGCCCTCGACTTGCACCCAGTACGTCTTGGCCAGCTTGTGCTTGGGATCGGCGATGCGCGCCTGCAGTTGTCCGTCATTGGTCAACAACAGCAGCCCTTCGCTGTCGCGGTCGAGGCGACCGGCCGGGTAGATGCCGGGCACGTCGATGAAATCCTTGAGCGTCGCCCGCCCTTCGCCGTCGCTGAATTGCGTCAGCACATCAAAGGGTTTGTTGAATAGGATCAGCTTCGGCTCGGCCGGAGGCGCCTTGGCCACACGGCGCGGGGCGGAGGCTGGAGGCTTCGCGCCAGGGCGGCGGGAAACGGGACGTGGGGGACGGGGCATGGCAGCGACAACATCTAACGGTCAGGGCCGACCATGCTAGTGGCCCGACCGTTAAATGACCACCATCCGATCAGCGGAACGGCGGCTCGTCGAAGCTGCGCAGCTTGCGCGAGTGCAACGAATTGAGCTCGGTGCGCAGCAGGTCCACCGCCGCGATCCCGATCTTCAGGTGCTGGTTGACCGCCCGCTCATAAAAAGCGTTGGCCGAACCCGGCAGCTTGATCTCGCTGTGCAGCGGCTTGTCCGAAACGCACAGCAACGTGCCATAAGGCACCCGCAGACGATAACCCTGGGCGGCAATGGTGCCGCTTTCCATGTCCACCGCCACCGCGCGGGACAGGTTGATCAACGGGCGCTCCTGGGCCCAGCGCAGCTCCCAGTTGCGGTCGTCGTAGGTCAGCACGGTGCCGGTGCGCAGGCGCTTTTTCAGCTCGTCGCCTTTCTCGCCAGTCACGTTCGCCGCCGCCTGCTGAAGCGCCAGTTGCACTTCGGCCAGGGCCGGGATCGGGATGTTCGGCGGCACCACCCGGTCGAGAATCCCATCGCGGCGCATGTAGGCGTGGGCCAGCACGTAATCGCCGATGGTCTGGGACTGCCGCAGGCCGCCGCAGTGTCCGATCATCAGCCAGCAATGCGGGCGCAGCACGGCCAGGTGATCGGTGATGTTCTTGGCGTTGGACGGGCCGACGCCGATGTTCACCAGGGTCACGCCGTGGCCGTCGCTGGCCTGCAAGTGATAGGCCGGCATCTGGTAGCGGTGCCAGACCACGCCGGCGGCGATGGCCGAGGCTTCGCCGTGGTCCATGTTCTTGTCGATGATCACGTTGCCCGGCAAGACCATGCGCACGAAACGCGGGTCGCTGCGCAATTGCTCAAGGCCATGGACGATGAATTGGTCGACATAGCGGTGGTAGTTGGTCAGCAGGATCCACGGCTGCACATGGCGCCAGTCGCTGCCGGTGTAGTGCACCAACCGGCGCAGGGAGAAATCCACCCGGGCGGCGTCGAACAGCGCCAGGGGCAACGGGTCGGTGTTTTCCCAATCGTAGAGGCCATCGGCGATGCCATCGGTGGCGGCCGACAAGTCGGTGCTCGGGAACACCCGCGCCAGCACGGCGGCGGTGACACCGGAGCCAGCGAGCTCATCGCCCTGCTCAACCACGTACGGGTAAGGAATGTTCTGCTCGCTGACGCCCACCTCGACCGTGACGGTGAAGTCGTGCATCAACGGCACGAGCTGTTCCAGCAGGTATTTGCGGAACGCGGATGGATGAGTGACGGTGACACTGTAAGTGCCCGGCAATTGGACCTTGGCGTAGGCGCGGGTGGTTTGCGGGACTTCGCCGTGGCAATGGTAGGTCAGGCGCAGGGCCGGGTAACGAAACAAGGCCCGTTGCTCGGCATCCGGCTCGATGCGGTCCTTGAGGTAGCGCTTGAGCGCCTGGTTCAGCGCGGTGGTCGCACGCTCATGCAGGGCCGCGAGACGATCCACGGCTTGTTCGGCGGTTTGAACGACAATAAACGCTTCGGTCACGATCAGCTTCCTGTGTTCTGACTTGCAGGCCTTCATCTTGCCTGCATCGTGGTCCGACGGGAACAGTGGCGTATTGGGTATTCGCCGATGGGAAACCTGTGGGAGCGAGCCTGCTCGCGAAAGCGGTATTTCAGGCACTGCATATGTTGGATTTGCCGACGCCTTCGCGAGCAGGCTCGCTCCCACAGGGTCTGGTGGTGTCTCGAATCCTGTGTACCGCCTAAACCCTCTGTGGGATGTGTTGATCCTAGAGACCCTGCGGGGTCGAGCGCGCAACGATCGCCTCTACATTCAAGCCACGGGGCAATGCGCCGTAGACCCTGGCGCCGGATCCAAGGCGACTGGCAATAAAGGCATCGCTGACATCACTGTTCCCCGCTTCGAGCAGCAACCTCGCTTGCAGGCCTACGGCGATGTCTTCGGTCAATTGCCGGGCGCGGTACTGGATGTCGTCGGTGTCCTTGAACGCCGCGTGCAATTGGTCGATATGGGCGGCCAGGCGCTTGTCCCCATGACCGTCGCCCAGTTCGTTGAACAGCACTTCCAGCACGCCTGGCTCCTTGGACAAGGCGCGCAATACATCGAGGCATTGCACGTTGCCTGAACCTTCCCACGTCGAGTTGACCGGTGCCTCCCGATACAGGCGCGGCAGGATGCTGTCTTCGACGTAGCCGGCGCCGCCCATGCATTCGGCGGCTTCGTTGATCATTGCGGGGGCACGCTTGCAGATCCAGTACTTGCCCACCGCCGTCACCAGTCGGGCGAACTTGGCTTCGTGCTCGTCGTCCAGATGGTCCAGCGCCCGGCCCATGCGCAGGCTCAGGGCCAATGCAGATTCGCTTTCCAGCGCCAGGTCGGCGAGCACGTTCTGCATCAGTGGCTGTTCGCTCAAGACTTTGCCACCGACCTTGCGGTGCGCGCAGTGGTGACTGGCCTGGGTCAGCGCCTGGCGCATCAGGGCGCTGGAGCCGACCATGCAATCGAAGCGGGTCATGGCGACCATCTCGATGATCGTCGGCACGCCTCGGCCCTCTTCACCGATCATCCAGGCCAGCGCGCCACGGAACTCGACTTCGCTGGACGCATTGGAACAATTGCCCAGCTTGTTTTTCAGTCGCTGGATATAGAACTGGTTGCGCGTGTCGTCCGGGCGATGGCGCGGCAGCAGGAAACAGCTCAGACCCTTGTCGGTCTGGGCCAGGGTCAGGAACGCATCGCACATCGGTGCCGAGCAGAACCATTTATGCCCCACCAGTTCATAGGCCTGCCCCGGCCCGCTGGCACCCACTGGAAAAGCCTTGGTGGTATTGGCCCGCACATCGGTGCCGCCCTGTTTTTCGGTCATCGCCATGCCCAGCGTGACCCCGGCCTTGTGGGCCATGCCGACGTTACGCGGGTCGTATTCGGTGGCGAGCACCTTCGGCACCCAGCGCTCGGCCAGGTCCGGCTGCAGGCGCAGCGCCGGCACGCTGGCGAAGGTCATGGTCAAGGGACAACCAGTGCCGGCTTCGGCCTGGCTGTGCAGGTAAGTCATGGAAGCGCGGGCGACATGGGCGCCGGGTTGCGGATGAGCCCACGGCAGGCTGGGCAGGCCATGCTCGATGGCGGTGCGCATCAACTGGTGATACGCGGGATGAAACTCCACCAGGTCAATGCGATGGCCGTAGCGGTCATGACTGGAAAACACCGGTTTGTTCTGGTTGGCCAGGAACCCGGCCTCCATCAGCGGCCCACCCGCCAGCGCACCGTAGGCATCGATCCGCGCCTGCGCCCAACCGGCGCCGAAACGCTGCGACCACTGTTGCAGCGGCAGGTCGATGCGATACAGGTTGGCACCGTCCAGGGACGGCGGCTGATTGGTGACGTCGTGGGTTTCGGCGAACTGGTGCAGGTTCATGACGGGGCTCCTTGGCCGGCCAGCAGGGATTCAGTTAAGCATCGCCTCCTGATCGATCAAAGTGGCATACCCGCCTAAATATCGGCGCTTTCACCCTGTTTCGGACAAAGTACTCGCCGCTGCAAAACGGCTTGCAAGACCTCGAATTTCACCGGTTTGCCCAGATAGTCGATCAAGGCTCCCGAAGGGCAGCAAGCTGCATCATGACGCGGACTGGCTACCAGCACGGGCAAATCCTCGCAACCGGCCAGCGCCCGAATCTGGCAGCCGACTGACACGCCATCCTGGGGCGATGACTGGCAATCGAGGAGCACTGCGTCAAAACTTTCGACCTGCAGCACATCCAAGGCAGCCCGACCACTGTCGACGGTACGCACCCGGTAGCCCAGCTTGAGCAGCATGCCGCGCATGACCAACTGATCGATGTTGTTGTCATCCGCCAACAGCACCGTGCAATCCTGGGGCTCACGCGAATCCCGGCGCCCGCTGAACGAAAAAGGGCTCGGGACACCCGCCGGCAACGCGATGTCGAACGCCACGTCCAGCTGGAAACGGCTGCCGCGCCCCGGCTCGGAGGTGTGGGTCAGCCGCCCGCCGAGCAATTCGACCAGTTGGCGGCAGATCGCCAAGCCCACACCGAGGCCGCCGTATTCGCGGGTCATCGAACCGTCGAGCTGGAAAAAACGCTGGTACAAGGTTGCCTCGCCAAGGTCGGTGAAACCGATACCGGTGTCGATCACGGCGAAGGACAACACCAGGCGATCGAGCTCCGACGGACGCCCGCTGACCCGCAACGCGACGCCGCCGGAGCGGGTGAACTTGATGGCGTTGTCCAGAAGGCATTCCAGGCACTGGGCCAGTTTGCCGCTGTCACCCAACAGCCGGTCTGCCAGGCCGGGGTTTATGTCGACCTTGAAATCCAGGCCCTTGGCCGCCGCGTTGGCACCGAACTGCACCTGCAACGCGTCAATCACACCGCGCAGGCTGAACGGCGCCGGGTAGACCTTGAGTTTGCCGGCCTGCAACTCGGTGAGCGTAAGGATGCCGTTGACCATGCGCATCATGTCCCGCGCCGAACCGGCGGCGGTCTGTTGGTACTGGGTCAACTCCTCGTCCATTTCGACGGTTTCCATCAACTCCAGCGAGCCGATCACGCCGTTCATCGGCGTGCGCAACTCATGGGTCAAGGTGGCGAGGAATTCATCCTTGAGTTTGTTGCCATGGGCCAGTTGTTGGTTGAGCACTTCCAGTTTCTGCCCGGCGTCGAACAGCGTCTGGGCCTGCTGCTCGCGCATGGCGTTGATGCGGTCGGCCAGGGCCAGGGACAACAGCGCCACCTCGATGGCCGAGCCAATCTGGCTGGCGTACATGGTCAGGAAGATGTTCGGCAGATAACCGAGCACCATCATTGTGTTGACGATGCCGCCCAGCAGGAACGCCGACCAGGCGATGATGAAATAACGCGCGACCCGCAGGCCACGCCACCAGGCGAACAGCCCGGCGGCGAAAATCACCACAGTGAACACCAGCGCCAATGCCGTTGCCAGGCGCAACGCCAGGGCGTAGCTGGTCATCAATGACAAGCCCACCACCACGGCGCCGTAGGCAATCAGTGCCAGCAGCAACCGGTCGAGCCAGCGGCTGTGTTGCGCGGTCTGCAGGAAGCTCCGGGCGAACTGGCTGCCGAACAGGCCCGCGCAGCCGATGAAGAACGGCGTCGCGGCGTTGGCCCACCAGGGGTTGTCCGGCCAGAAATACTCCACCGCCGCGCCATTGACCGACAATTGATACAGGCCGAACGAGGCAATGTAGAAGATGTAATACAGGTAGCTGGTGTCGCGCACGCTCAGGTAAATGAACAGGTTGTAGACCAGCATGCCCAGCAACACGCCATAAATGATCCCCAGCACATACAGGCGCAACGGCTGTTGTTCCAGATAAGCGGTGCTCGACCACAACGTCAGCGGCGCCTGGATCGAGCCCTCGCTTTGCAGTCGCAGGTAGACGGTCTGGTGTTGATCGGGCTGGAAATCCAGGCTGAACAGATAATTGTTCTGGCGGATCTCCCGGCTGGCGAACGGCAGCGCGTCGCCCGTCTGGCGGACCAGGCGATAGGCTCCGGTGCCATCGGCCAGATACAGGTCCAGGTGATCCAACGGTGGATATGCCAGCTCCAACAGCCAGGTGCGCTGGGCGTCGGGATTGCCGGGACGATAGTGCAAATCGATTTTCAGCCAGAACACCGAGCGCGAATAACCCGCGTTCAACGTGGCTTTTTCATGGGGTTTGAAGCGACCGGTCGCGGCCTGGGCCAGGACGTCATCAATGGAAGCCGTGCCGCTGGCGTCTTCAAAGACTTGCAGGGCATGGCCCAAGGGCAGGCTCTGGGTAAATTCATCAAATTCGAGGGCGCTTGCCAAGGGGGACAAGCACAACAGCAACATCAGCAAATAGCGCATTTAAGCCCCAGCGTGGCCTGTCCGGTTGAGTCAGGAAGCCCCCCATTCCCTGAGTAGACGTAACACCGGCATTACCTGTTATTGGTTGGATCCATCCCTAGCATAGCCGTTGATGGCCAATTTGCACCATGGAAATTTTTCAGACAAAAGGCTCTAGGACGGGCGTCTCAGCGCCAAGCATTGAGATAGAGCTGTTGCTTTGGTCAGGTCACAATTTCGTCGGCGCGGAGTTCTATTGTGGCGAGGGGATTTATCCCCGCTGGGCTGCACAGCAGCCCCAATAACTGTCGCCGCGGTATACCAGCCAGTTTGAATGGGGGCGCTTCGCACCCCAACGGGGATAAATCCCCTCGCCACAGATAAATCCCCTCGCCACAGACGACTTGCATCAACAGAGGTGCGCGCCGATCGGTGGGGTTTGGTGATAAGCTCGCGCACCATGAATATCTACAGCTCTCGCCCCGTTGTCCTCTGTCTCTCCGGCCACGACCCCAGTGGTGGCGCCGGCTTGCAGGCAGATATCGAAGCCCTGCTCGCCCAGGGCTGTCATGCCGCCCCGGCGGTTACCGCGTTGACCGTGCAAGACACTGTCAACGTCAGCGATTTCCGCGTACTCGATCGCGAGTGGGTGCTGGCGCAAGCCAATGCCGTGCTCAACGATTCGCCCGTGGCGGCGGTCAAGCTGGGGATGCTCGGCTCGCTGGAAATGGTCGACACGGTGGTCGAGCTGCTCCAGGCGCACCCCCATCTGCCGATGGTCTGCGACCCGGTGCTGCGCGCCGGTGGCGGTGGCCGGCTAGGCAAGGATGAAGTCGGCTACGCCATGCGCGAACGCCTGCTGCCGCTGGCGATCATCGCCACGCCCAACCTGCCCGAAGCGCGCATCCTCGCCGAACTGCCAGAAGGCAGCGCCGATGAATGCGCCGAAAAACTGCTGCCCTTCGTCAAGCACCTGCTGATCACCGGCGGTCACGGCGACGAACATGAAGTCCATAATCGCCTGTACAGCCGTGACGGGCACCGCGAAACGTTCACCTGCCAGCGCTTGCCCGGCAGCTACCACGGTTCCGGTTGCACCCTCGCCAGCGCCATTGCCGGCCGGCTGGCTCAGGGCGAACAGCTCGCCAGCGCGGTCAAGACAGCGCTGGACTACACCTGGCGCACCCTGCGCGACGCCGAGCAACTGGGCAAAGGCCAGTTCGTACCGCGTCGCCTGCCGCTGGATTTCTGCTCGTAGCACAGGAGCCTTGGAATGAAATTACGTGGCCTTTATGCCGTCACCGATAGCCAGTTGCTGGCCGGCAAATTCCTCGCTTATGTCGAAGCGGCGCTGGAAGGCGGCGTGACGTTGCTGCAATACCGCGACAAAAGCAGCGACGAGGCCCGGCGCCTGCGGGAAGCCGAAGCCCTGCGCAACCTGTGCGAGCGCTACAAGACCCAACTGATCATCAACGATGACGCCGAACTGGCCGCGCGCCTCGGCGTCGGCGTCCACCTGGGCCAGACCGATGGCCCGTTGGCACCGGTGCGGGCGTTGCTGGGCCACAAGGCAATCGTCGGCTCCACCTGCCACGCCAGCCTGGAATTGGCCGAACAGGCCGTCAACGAAGGCGCCAGCTATGTCGCGTTCGGGCGCTTCTTCAACTCCAGCACCAAGCCCGGCGCGCCCAGCGCAAACCTTGAACTGCTCGAACAGGCCCGCATCAAATTGCATGTACCGATTTGCGCGATCGGCGGCATCACCCTGGAAAACGCCGCCCCGCTGGTGGCCCACGGGGTCGATCTGCTCGCGGTGGTTCATGGCCTGTTCGGCGCCGACAGCACCGCTGAAGTGACGCGCCGCGCCCGCGCCTTCAACGACCTGCTGCTCATCAAATAGTCATTTCCGTTTTCGAGAGCCCAACCATGTCCCGTTCCGAAACCCTGTTTGCCAACGCCCAGAAACACATCCCCGGCGGCGTGAACTCGCCCGTTCGTGCGTTCAAGAGCGTCGGCGGCACCCCGCTGTTCTTCAAGCATGCCGAAGGCGCATACGTCACCGACGAAGACGACAAGCGCTACGTCGACTATGTGGGTTCGTGGGGTCCGATGATCCTCGGCCACAGCCATCCTGACGTGCTGGATGCCGTGCGCAAGCAGCTGGAACACGGCCTGTCCTACGGCGCGCCGACGGCGATGGAAACCGAAATGGCCGACCTGGTCTGCTCCATCGTGCCGTCGATGGAAATGGTGCGCATGGTCAGCTCCGGCACCGAAGCGACGATGAGCGCGATTCGCCTGGCCCGCGGCTACACCGGTCGCGACAGCATCATCAAGTTCGAAGGCTGCTACCACGGCCATTCCGACAGCCTGCTGGTCAAGGCCGGTTCCGGCGCGCTGACCCAAGGCGTGCCCAGCTCGGCGGGCGTGCCGGCGGCGTTCGCCAAACACACCCTGACGTTGCCGTTCAACGATCTCGAAGAAGTCGAGAAGATGCTCGGCGAAGTCGGCCAGGAAGTGGCCTGCATCATCGTTGAGCCGGTGGCCGGCAACATGAACTGCGTGCCGCCGGCGCCAGGCTTCCTCGAAGGCCTGCGCAGCCTGTGCGACCAGCATGGCGTGGTGTTGATTTTCGATGAAGTGATGACCGGTTTCCGCGTCGCCCTCGGCGGCGCCCAGGCCCATTACGGTGTGACGCCGGACTTGAGCACCTTCGGCAAGATCATCGGCGGCGGCATGCCGGTGGGCTGCTTCGGCGGCAAGCGCGCGATCATGGAGTGCATCGCACCGCTGGGCCCGGTCTACCAGGCCGGCACGCTGTCGGGCAACCCGCTGGCCATGGCTGCCGGCCTGACCACCCTGCGCCTGATCAGCCGCCCGGGTTTCCATGCCGAATTGACCGACTTCACCACGCGCCTGCTCGATGGCTTGCAGGTACGTGCCGATGCGGCGGGCATTCCGTTCGTCACCACCCAGGCCGGTGGCATGTTCGGCCTGTATTTCAGTGGCGCCGATGACATCGTGACCTTCGACGACGTGATGGCCAGCGACTCTGACCGCTTCAAGCGCTTCTTCCACCTGATGCTCGAAGGTGGCGTCTACCTCGCGCCGAGCGCGTTCGAAGCCGGCTTCACCTCCATCGCCCATGGCGACGCCGAGTTGAAGATCACACTCGACGCGGCCGAGCGCGCCTTCGCGGCGCTGAAATAAGCCTGTGGATAACTGACGCTGGCTCACACCAGCGTCAGCGATTGCCCATGTAACCCGCGTTGTTTTCCTACATATTTGCCCCATAAGCCGTTCCTGCCGTTCCATCGCAGCAGAAAAACGAGTAAAGACTTTGTAAGGATGGCCCCGCTTATTTCATAATGCGCGCTTATTGGATCCCCCGGAGGGTCCACGCGCCCCTCAGAGGTAAGTCGATTCCCATGAACCGCACCGGCCGCACCCTTGCCCTGGGCTGCCTGTTGCTCCTTCAGCCCCTGCTCGCGAATGCACAGGCAGGCGGTAACTCGTTGTTGATCCCGGCGATGGGCCGTTGCACGCTCAACACCCAGCCACAAGATCTCGCACCGGCACTCGACGCCTGTCGAAAAGCGGCCGACGCGGGCGACGCGCAAGCGCAATACGAGTTGGGCGAGTTCTACTACGACGGCAAGGCCGCGCCCCGCGACCTCAAGCAAGCCCTCAGCTACTTCGAAAAAGCCTCGCTGCAAGGCCATGCCCAGGCGCAATACAAGCTGGGTGGCATGTTCTTCCATGGTGAAGGCGTGCCGGCCAACAATGTCCAGGCTTATATCGTCTTGAAGATGGCGGCGGTCAACGGCGCTGAAGAGGCATTGGACACCGCTGATGAAGTCGCCGAGCAGATGCCCCGCGACGAACTCGAAGTGGCGACCCAGGTGCTGGGGCAGATCTTTCGCAAATACCTGATGGAATTGCAGAACGCCGATGGGCGCACGCCGTTCTCGCCATTGCCCTGATTATTGCGCAGGCCTTGATGGCCTCATCGCGAGCAAGCTCGCTCCCACACTGGATCGCTGGTGTACACAAATCTTGTGTTCACAAAGCCCCCACTGTGGGAGCGAGCTTGCTCGCGATTGGGAGCAACCCGATCTTGAATCCTACTTCTCAGGCATCGGCATCGGAAACGGCATCACATTGCCGACCGCGCCGCGGGCTTCGCTGATTTTTGGCGTGCCGAGGCGCTCCACCTCATCGATGCGCACGATCGAATGCATTGGCACGAAGCTGCGCACCACGCCTTCGAATTGTGCCTTGAGCTTTTCTTCGCTCGGGTCGACGACCACTTGCGTGCGCTCGCCAAAGACGAATTCCTCGACTTCCAGGAAACCCCACAGATCACTTTGATAGATCTGCTTGGCGTACATTTCGAACACCTGGCCCTGGTTGAGGAAAATCACCTTGTAGATTGGAGCTTCACGTTTGGTCATGGCTGGCGAAACACATCGGCGGGTAAAAAATGAGGGCGCGAACTATAGCATAGCCACTGCTCGCACAGCGGTAGGAACAGCGGGACTTGTTCCCTATAATGCGCGGTTCTTTGAATCACGTGATGAACCCGTCCATGGCCAAGAAGCTTTACATCGAAACCCACGGTTGCCAGATGAACGAGTACGACAGCTCGCGCATGGTCGATCTGCTGGGCGAACACCAGGCCCTGGAAGTCACCGCCCGCGCCGAAGACGCGGACGTGATCCTGCTCAACACCTGTTCGATCCGCGAACGTGCCCAGGACCGGGTGTACTCCCAACTGGGCCGCTGGCGCGAACTGAAGCTCGCCAACCCGGAGATGGTCATCGCCGTGGGCGGTTGCGTGGCCAGCCAGGAAGGCGCGGCGATTCGCGATCGTGCACCGTACGTGGACGTAGTCTTCGGCCCGCAGACCTTGCACCGCCTGCCGGAAATGATCGACGCCGCGCGCGTAACCAAATTGCCGCAAGTCGACGTTTCGTTCCCCGAGATCGAAAAATTCGACCACCTGCCCGAGCCGCGTATCGACGGTCCCAGCGCCTATGTCTCGGTGATGGAGGGCTGCAGCAAGTACTGCACGTTCTGCGTAGTGCCCTATACCCGCGGCGAAGAAGTCAGCCGGCCGTTCGACGACGTGATCGCAGAGATCATCCACCTGGCCGAAAACGGCGTGCGCGAAGTGACCTTGCTGGGGCAGAACGTCAATGGCTATCGCGGCCTGACCCATGACGGGCGCCTGGCGGATCTCGCCGAGCTGATCCGCGTGGTGGCGGCGGTGGACGGTATCGACCGAATCCGCTACACCACGTCCCATCCGCTGGAATTCTCCGACAGCCTGATCCAGGCCCACGCCGAGGTCCCGGAGCTGGTCAAGCACCTGCACCTGCCAGTGCAATCGGGCTCCGACCGGATCCTCGCCGCCATGAAGCGCAACCACACGGCGCTGGAATACAAATCCAAACTGCGCAAGCTGCGCGCCGCCGTGCCGGGCATCTGCATCAGTTCGGACTTTATCGTCGGCTTCCCTGGCGAAACCGAGAAAGACTTCCAGCAAACCATGAAGCTGATCGAAGACGTGGGCTTCGACTTCTCCTATTCTTTCGTCTACAGCCAACGCCCCGGGACCCCGGCGGCCGATCTCGCGGACGAAACCCCGGAAGAAGTCAAAAAGGAACGACTCAACGCCTTGCAGCACCGCCTGAACCAACAGGGTTTCGAGATCAGCCGACAAATGGTCGGTTCGGTCCAGCGGATCCTGGTCACCGATTACTCGAAAAAAGACCCGGGTGAATTGCAGGGCCGCACCGAGAACAACCGCATCGTCAACTTCCGTTGCGACACGCCGGCCTTGATCGGCCAGTTCGCCGACGTGCACATCGACGCCGCGCAACCGCACTCGCTGCGTGGTTCGCTGGTCCAGTAACAACACAATCCCATGTGGGAGCGAGCTTGCTCGCGATAGCGGTATCACAGCCAATACTCAGGTTGAATGTGGGGCCGCCATCGCGAGCAAGCTCGCTCCCACAGTGGCCGTGGCAAGCCCTGTGATCAGATTCGCCCGTTTAAGAGCTTTCGCACCCAGCCTACTGGCGTTATCCTTGATTTCACCTTAATTGCCCCTGGGCGGCTAAAAACGACCTTGAACGCACCCATCGAACCTCATCGTTTCATACTCGAGCCCTTTGAGGCTCGCCGCTTCGCCAATCTGTGCGGGCAATTCGACGAGCACCTGCGCTTGATCGAACAGCGCCTGGCCATCGAGATCCGCAACCGCGGGAACCAGTTCGAGCTGATCGGCGAACCCAAGCACACCTCCTCCGCGGAAAACCTGCTGCGCCGCCTCTATCGGGAAACCAAGGCGAGCGAGCTGTCTCCGGACATGGTCCACCTGTTCCTGCAGGAATCGGCGGTCGAAGAACTCGACAACCACGCCCCTTCCGAACCTGCCGTGGCCCTGCGCACGAAAAAAGGCATGATTCGCCCACGCGGCTTGAATCAGCAGCGCTACGTGAAGGAAATCCTGGCCAACGACATCAACTTCGGCATCGGCCCGGCCGGTACCGGCAAGACCTACCTGGCCGTGGCCTGCGCCGTCGATGCGCTGGAGCGCGAACAGGTACGACGCATCCTGCTGGTGCGTCCGGCTGTCGAGGCGGGCGAAAAGCTCGGCTTCCTGCCCGGCGACCTGGCCCAGAAAATCGACCCATACCTGCGTCCGCTCTATGACGCGCTGTACGAAATGCTCGGTTTCGAATACGTCGCCAAGCTGATCGAGCGCCAGGTCATCGAGGTCGCGCCGCTGGCCTACATGCGCGGTCGCACGCTGAACAACAGCTTCATCATCCTCGATGAAAGCCAGAACACCACGGTCGAACAGATGAAGATGTTCCTGACGCGGATCGGCTTCGGCTCCACCGCCGTCATCACCGGGGACATCACCCAGGTCGACCTGCCCCGTGGCACCAAGTCCGGACTGAACCACGTGATCCAGGTCCTCAAGGACGTGCCGGGCATCAGCTTCACGCATTTCATGCCCAAGGACGTCGTGCGCCATCCGTTGGTGCAGCGCATCGTCGAAGCCTACGAGCGTTTCGAGCATCGCGCCGAGGAAGAGTTGGCCGGCAGCAAAGGCAATGGCCGCAATGCTTGAACTCGACCTGCAACTGGCCAGCGACCACACGGCCCCCAGCGAGGCCCTGTTCCGTCAATGGTGCGAGCTGGCCTTGCGCCAGCGCAGCGCCGATTCGGAGCTGACCATTCGCCTGGTGGACGAACCCGAAGGCCGTGAGCTCAACCGCACCTGGCGACAGAAAGACTACGCCACCAACGTGCTGTCCTTCCCCGCCGACGTTCCCGACGAGTTGCTCGACATTCCATTGCTGGGCGACCTGGTGATCTGCGTCCCGGTGGTGGAGCGTGAAGCCGCCGAGCAAGGCAAGTCCCCGGAAGCCCATTGGGCACATCTGGTCATTCACGGCTGCTTGCATCTATTGGGTTACGACCATATAGAAGATGACGAAGCCGAGGAGATGGAAGGACTGGAACGGACGTTGCTTGCCGAACTGGGGCATCCCGACCCTTACGCCGACGACGAACATTGATACATCAACTGTAACGACAAAGGATTCAGAGTAATCGCTATGAGCGAAGATCGATCGACCAACGGGCATAAGTCATGGCTGGGCAAGCTCACCCAGGCTTTTGCCCATGAGCCGAAAAACCGCCAGGAGCTGCTTGAGCTGCTGCGCGATGCACACCAGAACAAACTGCTGGACAGCGAAGCGCTGGCCATCGTCGAAGGCGCCATCCAGGTCGCTGACCTGCAAGTGAGGGACATCATGGTCCCGCGCTCGCAGATGATCAGCATCAAGGCGACCCAGACACCCCGCGAGTTCCTGCCCGCCGTGGTCGACTCCGCCCACTCGCGCTACCCGGTCGTCGGCGAAAGCCATGACGATGTCATGGGCGTGCTGCTGGCCAAGGATCTGCTGCCGCTGATCCTCCAGGAGAACGGCGACAGCTTCAACATCAAGGACCTGCTGCGTCCGGCCACCTTCGTGCCCGAGTCCAAGCGCCTGAACGTTCTGTTGCGTGAATTCCGCGCCAACCACAACCACATGGC
The DNA here is from genome assembly GCF_052112105.1 of Pseudomonas sp. BP11-1-1. NCBI lineage: Bacteria > Pseudomonadati > Pseudomonadota > Gammaproteobacteria > Pseudomonadales > Pseudomonadaceae > Pseudomonas > Pseudomonas sp. BP11-1-1. The sequence continues at coordinate 10,628 of NZ_JAUTYU010000023.1, read as the reverse complement.
CATCGTCATCGACGAATACGGCGGCGTGGCTGGGCTGGTCACCATCGAAGACGTGCTCGAACAGATCGTCGGCGACATCGAGGATGAGCATGACGTCGAGGAAGACAGCTATATCAAGCCACTGCCCAGCGGCGACTTCCTGATCAAGGCGCTGACGCCGATCGATAGCTTCAACGAGTTTTTTGACAGCGAATTTTCCGACGATGAGTTCGACACCGTCGGCGGCCTGGTGATGAGTGCTTTCGGACACCTGCCCAAGCGTAACGAAACCACCGAGATCGGTTCCTGGCGCTTCCGCATCCTGAATGCCGACAGCCGCCGGATTCATCTGCTGCGCCTGTCACCCATTGCCCGTTAAACCCTGCGAGACCCGCTAAGGATTCAAATGCGCTGGATAACCCGCCCCGGCTGGCCCGGTAACCTGCTGGCCGTGGCGGCCGGCGCGATCACCACCCTGGCCCTGGCGCCCTTCAATATCTGGCCGCTGGCATTGCTGGCGGTCGGGCTGTTCTATGCGGGCTTGCGCGAGCTCTCGCCACGCCAGGCGCTGGGACGTGGCTGGTGTTTCGGTTTCGGCCTGTTTGGCGCGGGCACCAGTTGGATCTATGTCAGCATCCATAACTTCGGTGGCGCCTCGGTGTTGCTCGCCGGGTTGCTGATGCTGTTATTCATCGCCGCCATCGCCTGGTTCTTTGCCCTGCCCGCCTGGCTCTGGGCACGTTGGCTGCGGCGCAGCGAAGCGCCCTTGGCCGATGCCCTGGCGTTCGCCGCGCTGTGGCTGGGCCAGGAGGCGTTTCGCGGCTGGTTCCTGACCGGTTTCCCCTGGCTTTACTCCGGCTACAGCCAGCTCGACGGCCCACTGGCCGGCCTCGCGCCGCTGGGTGGGATGTGGCTGATTTCCTTCACCCTGGCCCTGACCGCCGCGCTGCTGTACAACGCGCCCCGGCTGGTGCGGTCCGGGCGCAAAGGCTTCATCGTCGCGGGCGTGGCGCTGTTGGTTGGCCCATGGCTCGCCGGCATGGCGCTTAAAGGGCATGCCTGGACCAGTCCTTCGGGCGATCCGCTGAGCGTCGCCGCGATCCAGGGCAATATCGAACAAAGCATGAAATGGGACCCGGAACAGCTCAACGCCCAGTTGGCGCTGTACCGCGACATGAGTTTCACCTCCAAGCGTGTCGACCTGCTGATCTGGCCGGAAACCGCCGTGCCCGTGCTCAAGGAGTCCGCCCAGGGCTACCTGGACATGATGGGCAGTTTTGCCGCCGAGCGGCACTCGGCGCTGATTACCGGCGTGCCGATTCGCCAACTGGTGCGCCACGAAAAACGCTACTTCAATGGCATCACCGTAACGGGTGAAGGCGACGGGACTTACCTCAAGCAAAAGCTCGTGCCCTTCGGCGAGTACGTGCCGCTGCAGGACCTGCTGCGCGGGCTGATCGCGTTTTTTGACCTGCCCATGTCGGATTTTGCCCGTGGCCCGGCTGACCAGCCGTTGCTGCAGGCCAAGGGATACCAGATCGCGCCCTTTATCTGCTATGAGGTGGTCTACCCGGAATTCGCCGCCAGCCTTTCGGCGCGCAGTGATTTGTTGCTGACCATCAGCAACGACACCTGGTTCGGCACCTCGATCGGCCCGTTGCAACACCTGCAGATGGCGCAGATGCGTGCGCTGGAGGCGGGTCGCTGGATGATTCGCGCCACCAACAACGGCGTCACCGGCCTGATCAACCCGTTTGGCCAGATCACCGCCAGCATCCCGCAATTCGAACGCGGCATCCTCTATGGCGACGTGGTGCCGATGCACGACCTGACGCCTTACCTGCAATGGCGCTCGTGGCCGCTGATCATCTTGTGCGTGTTGCTGCTGGGCTGGGCGCTGATGGCGGGACGGATGGCCAAGACCGTTTGATTCCTTCCCCATGTGGATGAAAAACCTGTGGCGAGGGAGCTTGCTCCCGCTGGACTGCGCAGCAGGCCCCGCTTTTTAGGGGCTGCTTCGCGCCCCAGCGGGAGCAAGCTCCCTCGCCACAATAGCGTTCACCTTGATAAATCAGCGGTAGAACAACCAATACCCCACCAGTCCCACCGCTTCATTCATCAGCTGCCCCGACTGCCAGATCGACTTGAATTCCGGCATCCAGCCGCCCAGTGGCCGGGCGTTATCCTGGCCCAGGAAGCCCACCGGCGCCGGGATTACCTCGAAACCTGCCCGTTCGAAACTCCAGACCGCGCGTGGCATGTGCCAGGCCTGGGTCACAACCACCACGCGCTTCACCCCTTCGGGCAGCAAAATCTGCGCGCTCATCTGAGCGTTTTCCCATGTCGTGCGGCTGCGCTCCTCCTGCCAACGCACGGTCACGCCGAAGTCGTCGAGCATCGAGTCGGCCATCAGCTTCGCCTCGCTGGGCGGAGTGCCGTAGTGCAGGCCACCGGTGGTCAGCACCGGCAAACCGGACGCCTTGGCCAGCCGCGCGGCATAACGCTGGCGCTCCAGGCCGATACCGGTGGGCTGGTCGGCGCCCCACGCCAGGTCGCCGCGCTCACGCCCCGAACCCAGCACCACAATGGCGTCGGCGCGCTGGGCCAGGGTCGCCCATTCGCTGCGCAGTAGCGGCGCCTCGCGCTCCAATGTCCAGGCGCTCCATTGCACCACCACCGGCAGGCTCAATAGCCAGAAGCCCCCCAACCCCGCGGCGAAACACACCCGGGCCAGGCGCGGCCGGGAGTGACGCCACCACCAGGCAAGCGCCAACAGCAGTAGAAGAATGCCGGGCGGCAATAAAAGTTGTTTGATGAAATAGCGAAACGGCATCGGGCATCTCCATAGATGCCCGAAGCCTAGGTGGGTTGACGCAAAGCGACAACAGATTCCAAAAACATCGAATCAAAAAAAAGCGACACGCGTGAATCCGGCGTTACTTGAACTGCAATGACCGGACCTTTACAGCATCCTTGTCGGGCGTCCGGTCCTTTAGCCAGACAACTTTGGCCGAACGGGGCGCATCGAGACGCTTGTTTGCCTGGGCCCCGCTTGCAGGTCCCTGGTGCCCGACCTGCTCAAGGTAGGCCTTGACCAGTTCGAACTCTGCGGGGCTCAAGCCGCGCAGTTCCAGCTCTGCCGGGCGTTCATCACGCAAGCGACCGGCGGTTCTTGCAGCGTCCAGGGCCACCCCGAGACGATCGATCAGTTTTTCGTATAACTCAGGTGTAGCGACTTTTCGTTGTGATTCAACCATCCCTCACCTCATTGAAGATAAGACTCACTCCCCATTGAGAAGCTTAGCTTCGCTGGGCAAACCGGCAGCGCGCCGCGACCAACGGCCCTGAACACCGGTCGTCGGCGAAGGTCTGCAAGGCTCGGCAATGGTTCGGCAGCAATCAGGGTTTCCCTCGGCAGAGCGCGGTCATGTATGCTACGGCGCTTCCTGTAACTCCACTTCCAGCTTGGCTGGGCATTGAGAACGCCGCATTCGGCGTCGTCCGCGTCCAGCATGGCAACGAAGAGGATTGGGCCACCCCATTCAGTACAAAAGTAGCCATGCACGAACACTACCAGCCCCGTGAAATCGAAGCCGCCGCCCAGTCGTTCTGGGACGAGCAAAAGTCCTTTGAAGTCAGTGAACAGCCAGGCAAGGAGACGTACTACTGCCTGTCGATGTTCCCTTACCCCAGCGGCAAGCTACACATGGGGCACGTGCGCAACTACACCATCGGCGACGTGATCTCCCGCTACCAACGCATGCAAGGCAAGAACGTCCTGCAACCCATGGGTTGGGACGCCTTCGGCATGCCGGCGGAAAACGCCGCGATGAAGAACAACGTGGCCCCCGCCAAGTGGACCTACGAAAACATCGCCTACATGAAGTCCCAGCTGCGCAGCCTGGGCCTGGCGGTGGACTGGTCCCGCGAAGTCACCACCTGCAAGCCTGATTACTACCGCTGGGAACAATGGCTGTTCACCCGCCTGTTCGAAAAAGGCGTGATCTACCGCAAGAACGGCACCGTGAACTGGGACCCGGTGGACCAGACCGTACTGGCCAACGAGCAAGTGATCGACGGCCGCGGCTGGCGCTCCGGCGCGCTGATCGAAAAGCGCGAGATCCCGATGTACTACTTCAAGATCACCGCGTACGCGGATGAACTCCTGGAGAGCCTCGACGAGCTGACCGGCTGGCCCGAGCAGGTCAAGACCATGCAGCGCAACTGGATCGGCAAGTCCCGGGGCATGGAAGTGCAGTTCCCGTACGACGTCGCCTCCATTGGCGAAGCCGGCACCCTGAAAGTCTTCACCACCCGTCCGGACACCCTGATGGGCGCGACGTATGTCGCTGTGGCCGCCGAGCATCCGCTGGCGACCCTGGCAGCGCAGAACAACCCCGAGCTGCAGGCGTTCATCGCCGAATGCAAGGGCGGCAGCGTCGCCGAAGCCGACGTTGCCACGCAGGAGAAGAAAGGCCTGCCGACTTCACTGTTCGTCGAGCACCCGCTCACCGGCGAGAAACTGCCGGTGTGGGTCGCCAACTACGTGCTGATGCACTACGGCGACGGCGCGGTGATGGCCGTTCCGGCCCACGACGAGCGCGATTTCGAGTTCGCCCACAAGTACAACCTGCCGGTCAAACCGGTCGTGCGCACCAGCGCCGGCGACCAGACCCCGGCACCTTGGCAAGACGCCTACGGTGAGCACGGCGAGCTGATCAATTCCGGTGAGTTCAACGGCCTGGATTTCGCCGGCGCGTTCGATGCCATCGAAGTGGCCCTCATCAAGAAGAACCTCGGCGCCTCGCGCACCCAGTTCCGCCTGCGCGACTGGGGCATCAGCCGCCAGCGCTACTGGGGCTGCCCGATCCCGATCGTGCATTGCGACACCTGCGGCGACGTACCGGTGCCGGAAGATCAACTGCCCGTGGTCCTGCCGGAAGACGTCGTACCCGACGGCGCCGGTTCGCCCCTGGCGCGCATGCCCGAGTTCTATGAGTGCAACTGCCCGAAATGCGGTGCACCGGCCAAGCGCGAAACCGACACCATGGACACCTTTGTCGAGTCCTCGTGGTACTACGCGCGCTACGCCTCGCCGCACTTTGAAGGCGGCCTGGTGGAAAAATCCGCGGCCGACCATTGGTTGCCGGTGGACCAGTACATCGGCGGCATCGAACACGCCATTCTCCACCTGCTCTACGCGCGTTTCTTCCACAAGCTGATGCGCGACGAAGGCCTGGTGAGCTCCAACGAGCCGTTCAAGAACCTGCTGACCCAGGGCATGGTGATCGCCGAGACTTACTATCGTCGCGAAGCCAACGGTGCCTACACCTGGTTCAACCCGAGCGACGTCGAACTCGAACGCGACAGCAAGGCCAAGGTCATCAGCGCCAAGCTGATCGCCGACGGCCTGCCGGTGGAAATCGGCGGCACCGAGAAAATGGCCAAGTCGAAGAACAACGGCGTCGACCCACAGTCGATGATCGACCAGTTCGGCGCAGACACCTGCCGCCTGTTCATGATGTTCGCCTCGCCGCCCGACATGAGCGCCGAATGGTCCGACTCGGGCGTCGAGGGCTCGCACCGCTTCCTCAAGCGCGTCTGGCGCCTGGCCCAGGCCCACGTCACCCAGGGCCTGCCGGGCAAACTGGACGTGGCCAGCCTGAACGACGAGCAGAAAGCCGTTCGCCGCGCGATCCACCTGGCCATCAAGCAGGCCAGCCATGACGTCGGCCAGAACCACAAATTCAACACCGCCATCGCCCAGGTGATGACGCTGATGAACGTACTGGAAAAAGCCGCCCAAGGCACCGAGCAGGATCGCGCGTTGATCCATGAAGGCCTGGAGGCGGTGACGCTGCTGCTGGCACCGATCACTCCGCACATCAGCCACGAGTTGTGGAATCAACTGGGTCACGCCGACCCGGTGATCGACGCCCGTTGGCCGCTGGTGGACGAAACCGCGCTGGTGCAGGACAGCCTGACCCTGGTCATCCAGGTCAATGGCAAGCTGCGCGGCCAGATCGAAATGCCGGCCGCCGCCACTCGCGAAGAAGTCGAAGCCGCGGCGCGTGCCAATGAGAACGTGCTGCGCTTTGTCGATGGCCTGACGATCCGTAAAGTGATCGTCGTGCCCGGCAAGCTGGTCAATATCGTCGCAAGCTAATTGGATCAGGCGACCGGGCCAGGGGCCCGGCGCCGAACATGACCTGCGGGGCCGCACGCTCGGCCCATGGGTTTCAAGGGGAGCAACAAGATGATCAAACGTAATCTGCTGGTTATGGGCCTCGCGGTCCTGCTGAGTGCCTGCGGCTTCCAACTGCGCGGTACCGGCAGCACCGACCTGGCCATCACCGAGCTGGACCTCAGCGCACGCGATGCTTATGGCGAAACAGTAAAAGCATTGCGCGATGCGCTGGAAAACAGCGGCGTGAAGGTCCACAGCGGTGCGCCGTACAAGCTGGTCTTGACCCGCGAGCAGCAAAACCAGCGCAGCCTGAGCTATGCCGGTGCCGGTCGTTCAGCCGAATATGAGCTGAACAACGTGCTGAACTATCAAATCCGCGGCCAGAACGACCTTGTGTTGATGGACGACAAGCTCCAGGTGCAAAAAGTCTATCTGCATGACGGCAACAACATCGTGGGTTCCGATCAGGAATCCAGCGAAGTACGCGAAGAAATGCGCCGCGACATGGTTCAGCGCATGATGCTGCGCCTGCAGCAACTGACACCCGCCCAGCTGGAGCAATTGCAGCAGACCGCCGACGCCAAGGCCAAGGCAGAAGCCGACGCACTGGAAGCGGCACGCAAGGCTGAGGCGGAAACCCCGCAACAGTCGCCGATGCAAATTCCAGCTCAATAAGCCTTGCGGGGCGCCTTGGCGCCCCGCTCGCCTACCCTTATGAAGCTCGCTCCCGCGCAACTCGGCAAACACCTGCAAGGCGCCCTCGCGCCGGTCTATATCATCAGCGGCGATGACCCGCTGCTGTGCCAGGAAGCCGCCGACGCCATCCGCTCCGCCGCTCGCCAGCAAGGTTTCGACGAACGCCAGGTGTTCGCCGCCGACGCCAGTTTTGACTGGGGTACGTTGTTGCAGGCCGGGGCAAGCATGTCGCTGTTTGCCGAGAAACGCCTGCTGGAACTGCGTTTGCCTTCAGGTAAACCCGGTGACAAAGGTGCCGCCGCACTGATCGAATATTGCTCGCGACCGGCCGAAGACACGGTACTGCTCATCAGCCTGCCGAAACTCGACGGCAGTGCGCAGAAAACCAAGTGGGGCAAGGCCCTGGTCGAAGGGCCGCAGACCCAGTTCGTGCAGATATGGCCGGTGGACGTCAGCCAGTTGCCGAGCTGGATCCGCCAGCGTCTGTCCCAGGCCGGGCTGTCGGCCAGCCAGGACGCGGTGGAATTGATCGCCGCCCGGGTCGAAGGCAACCTGCTGGCCGCCGCCCAGGAAATCGAAAAGCTCAAGCTGATGGCCGAAGGCGGGCAGATCACCGTGGAAACGGTCCAGGCCGCCGTAGCCGACAGCGCCCGCTTCGACGTCTTCGGGCTGACCGATGCGATCCTCAACGGCGAAGCCGCCCATGCCTTGCGCATGCTCGAAGGCCTGCGGGGCGAAGGCGTCGAGCCACCGGTGATTCTCTGGGCCCTGGCCCGGGAGCTGCGGCTGCTGGCCAACCTGTCGCTGCAATACAGCCAGGGCGTGCCTCTGGACAAGGCCTTCAGCCAGGCCCGTCCGCCCGTGTGGGATAAACGCAAACCGCTGATGAGCAAAGCCCTGCAGCGGTACTCGGCGTCACGCTGGGCACAACTGCTGCTGGAAGCCCAGCGCATCGATGCGCAGATCAAGGGCCAGGCTGCCGGCTCGCCGTGGATGAGCCTCAGTCGGTTGTCGTTGTTAATGGCCGGCCAGCGGTTGCCACTGCCAGCTGAATAAACCTCCCTTGAAAGCGCATCGCAATACCTGTGGCGAGGGGATTTATCCCCTCGCCACAAGACTGGACAACCATCCCACCCTGCCCCATGATTTCCCCCGCAAAACCACCCCACGAGAGATCCGATCATGAGCAAAAAGCCATCCAGGCATGGCCCCAACAAGGCCAAGTCCATCGTCGCCCAACCCCTGTTCCGCAGCCGCCAGGAACGACCCGCCAAGGGCAAGGGCAGCTACCGCCGCGAAGCCTTCCAGTCTGACAACTGGGAGGCTTCTTGCTTTCTGGCGGCTTGAAGCACCCAGACAAGCCCTACGCCCCTTTCGCATGTTAAGGTCGGCACCTGATTTGTATTTCTGGACCCGTGCATGCCCTTCTGTCTTTCCCATCGTTGGCCACTGCGCCAAATGATTGTTGCCACAAGCGTCGCCCTGCTTGTCGCCTGCGCCGAAAAACCTACCGCCGCCGACGCCCAACCGTTGCAGCCCGCACCCGCCGTGACCGCCCCCGCCATCGTGCCGCCGATCATGCCGACCAGTGACGACCTGGACATCGTACCGACCCAGACCTTCGCCGAATGGCAGGCCGGGTTTCGCCGAGAGGCGCTGGCCGCCGGGATCCGCGGCGATCTGTTCGATCGCGCGTTCATCGGTGTCAGCCCGGACATGAGCGTCATCAAGGCCGATCGCAGCCAGCCGGAATTCACCCGCCCCGTGTGGGAATACCTCGACGGCGCGCTGTCGCCGCTGCGGGTCAATAAAGGCAAGAGCCTGATCCAACAGAACGCCCAGGTCCTGCAAAACATCGAGCAGCGTTATGGCGTCGATCGCGCGGCGCTGGTGGCGGTGTGGGGCATGGAGAGCAACTTCGGTCAGTTCCAGGGCACCAAGTCCGTCATCAACTCCCTGGCAACCCTGGCCTATGAGGGACGGCGTCCGGCCTTTGCCCATGCCCAACTGATCGCCGCGCTGCAGATCCTGCAACAGGGCGATATCACACCGGAAAAAATGCTCGGTTCCTGGGCTGGGGCCATGGGCCAGACCCAGTTCATTCCGACCACCTACAACACCCATGCGGTGGACTTTGACGGCGACGGTCGCCGCGACATCTGGGGCAGCTCAACCGATGCCCTGGCGTCGACCGCGCACTATCTGCAGAGCTCCGGCTGGCAGCGTGGCCAACGATGGGGTTTCGAGGTCTCGCTCAACGAGGGCTTCGACTACACGCTGGCCGATGGCACGATCCGCAAGCCTGTCGCTGAATGGGAGCGACTGGGCGTTTCAGAATATGGTGGCCTGCCGATAACGCCGGATGACAAGCAACTCTCGGCGTCCCTCCTCCTGCCGGCAGGCCATCGTGGCCCGGCGTTCCTGATCTTCGATAACTTCCGCGCCATCCTCAAGTACAACAACTCGTCGTCCTACGCGCTGGCGGTTGGGCTGTTGTCGGAGCGCTTCAACGGTGGAGGCCTGGTCTACGGTCAGTGGCCCAAGGAAGACCTGCCGCTGAGCCGCAGCGAACGTATCGAATTGCAGGTGCTGCTGGGCAAGCACAACTACGACGCGGGCAACCCCGACGGCATCATCGGCGCCAACACCCGCAAGGCGATCCGCAGTGCGCAACAATCGTTTGGCTGGCCGGCGGATGGGTATCCGACGCACAAGTTGCTGGAGGCGTTGCGTAGCCGTTGAATTGGCGGCTGATGCCATCGCGAGCAAGCTCGCTCCCACAGGTGTTCTCGGTCAACCTGTGGGAGCGAGCTTGCTCGCGATGACTGACTATCAGGCAATAAAGAACTAAAGACTGACCACCACATCCTGCTCCAACACCAACTTCTTCTCCCCCGCGTCCAGCGTCACCAACGCGCCCATGGGCAAGGTCAGGTTCGGATCGCAGTGCCCGCTGCGCCAGCCAGACAACACTGGGATGCGCAACGGCGCGAAGGTTTGCTTGAGCAACCGGTTCAACGCCTCGAGGTCTACCCCCGCTATATCCCCTACCAGGACCCCGCGTAATTTCGCCAGGGTGCCCGCCAGCCGCAGTTGGGTCAGCAGTCGATCGATGCGATACAGCGGTTCGTTGACATCTTCGATGAACAGGATCACCCCTTCGGCGTCGATCTGATAAGGCGTGCCCATGGTAGCGGCGATCATCGACAGGTTGCCCCCCAGCAGGCGTCCGTGGGCGACGCCCGGCTCGACGGTGGTCAATGGGTAGGCCGCGGGATGGCTCAGCAGGCTGCCGGCTTTCACTTGTCCACGTAGCAGGCTGAAGAATGAGGTGACGGTCGGGGGTTCCTTGTCGCCCAGGAGGTCGGCGTTTAGCAGCGGGCCGTGGAAGGTGACGAAGCCTGCGTAGCGGCTGATGGCGAGGTGCAGGGCGGTGATGTCGCTGTAGCCTACGAATGGCTTGGGGTTGCGGCGTATGAGGGCGAAGTCGATGCGGTCGAGCAGACGGGGGGTGCCGTAGCCGCCGCGTAGGCAGATGATGGCTTTGATTTCAGGGTCGGCGAAGGCTGCGTGGAGGTCATTGAGGCGGATTTCGTCGGGGCCGGCGAGGTAGCCGTCTTTTTCGTAGGCGCCGGGGAAGATTCGCAGTTCATGGCCCCTTGCACGCATCCATTGGATGGCTTTTTCCGTGTCCAGGGGTGCGGGGCCGGCGGGGGCGATCACGGCGATCAGGCCTTCGTGCGGGAGTGCTGGGACGGGGTGGTGT